>CAYYGN010000031.1:18225-28883 GCA_964471595.1 uncultured Saprospiraceae bacterium | reverse complement strand
GAGCAGGATCAGGCCCTCTCTCCATTGATTCCACTCTTCAGCCGTGGGCGGATTGACGGGATCGCTCCTCCTGAAACCGATTTCCTGCAGGATCAGCGTGGCCTCGGACTCGGCTTTTTCGACCGGTTCCAGCGTGAGGAGGAGCTCCTTCAGCCGGCCGTGTTCCCGGACATCTCCCTCCTGATAGGCCACTTCCAGGAGAAAACGGAGGCAATCCACCATGATGGAAGTGAAGTGGTGCCGCTGCGCCTGGGTCAGGATTTGCCGGGCCAGGTAAGGTGCCGTCTGCTCCGAATCATAAAGCTTGAGGATGTTGACCAGCGCCCAGTCGCGCTGCACCTCCACGAGGGCCTGTTCGTACCGGGGCTTGAGCGGACTGTTGGCATTCAGGAAGAAAAGCGTGTTGAGCAATCGCCTTCTGAACCGGGATTTGAGCTGCCGGTAGCGGTCGTCCGAAGGCGTGGTGTTGTACAACGCCTTGGCGGCCTCCCGATCGGTGCGAAACCTCCCGTTGGCCATGGCCTCGTAAAAAGCATTGAATTTGCTGTTCTTGCTCCGCACGGAATGCGCGTCGAAGATGTCGATTTTCGACACCCTCTTGAGATTGGCGATGCGGGCGAGCTCGATGAGTATTTTCACAGGCGATCCGGGTCGTTTGCCTGTCACATTTGGCAATAATCAGACCATTCTTCCCGAATCCGCAAAAGAAAATGGCCCCCCGGAATTCCGGAGGGCCATAGGCCTTTTTCAAAAGAGCGGCATCAATATTCGTCTTCGTTGAAAAGAAAGTCGTCCTTGCGGGGGTAATCCGGCCAGATATCTTCTATACTTTCGAAAAGCTCTCCCTCATCCTCCATTTGCTGCAGGTTTTCAATCACCTCGAGTGGCGCTCCGGAGCGGATGGCAAAGTCGATCAACTCGTCACGGGTTGCCGGCCAGGGGGCGTCCTCCAGATGACTTGCCAATTCTAAGGTCCAGTACATGGGCTTTTTCGTTTAAGGATGTGATCAATGGAAACTTCGGCAATCGATAAATCGCGCAAAAGTAATGTTTATTGGCATACGGCAATTTCCGTATACCGAATGGCAAAACCGACAGCCTTCCTGAAAAGTTCCCGGCCGCCGGAACCGCCCGTTATACATGCATCCGCGATCAAAGAATGAGCATGGCGTCGCCGTAAGAGTAGAACCGGTATTTCTCCTTGATGGCCTCCTGATAGGCCTCCATGATCAGCTCATACCCGCCGAACGCACAGACCATGATCAGTACACTCGATTTGGGGATGTGAAAATTGGTGACCATGGCATTGGCGATCTGGAAGTCATATGGCGGGAAAATGAATTTGTTGGTCCAGCCTTCCACCGTTTTGAGATTGCCCTCGGCCGAAACACTCGACTCGATGGCGCGCATGGTGGTCGTACCGACAGCGCAGACCTTGCCGTTGCCGGCTTTGGCAGCATTGACCTTGGTGACCGCGTCCCGGTCTATCCGGAAATACTCGGCATCCATCTTGTGCTTGGACAGATCCTCCACTTCGATGTTGCGGAAAGTGCCCAATCCCACATGCAAGGTGAGCTCGGCCAGGTCCACACCCTTGAGCTCGAACCGCTTCAGGAGCTCATTGCTGAAATGCAGGCCTGCCGTCGGTGCAGCTACCGCCCCGATCTCCCGGGCAAAGACCGTCTGGTATCTCTCGCGGTCCGTGTGATCCGCCGGCCGGTTGATGTATCGCGGCAAAGGGGTGTTGCCTAACTTGTACAGATTGGACTGAAACTCCTCGTTCGTCCCGTCAAAAGTGAAGCGGATGGTCCGGCCACGACTCGTCGTATTGTCCACCACCTCGGCCGACAATACCTCGTTGCCCTCCTCGTCATTGAAATACAACTTGTTGCCCACCCGGATCTTGCGCGCAGGATCCACCAGGACATCCCAAAGACGGGCCTGGGCATTCAACTCCCGCAGCAGAAAGACCTCGATGTTGGCACCGGTCTTTTCCTTGCACCCGTACAAACGCGCCGGAAATACCTTCGTGTTATTGTAAATCATGACGTCCCCCTCGTCAAAATAACCCAGGATCTCCTTAAAGATCTTGTGCTCGATCTTGCCCGTATCCCGGTGCACCACCATCAGCCGGGATTCATCCCTTTCCCGGGCGGGAAACTGGGCAATCAATTCTTCCGGAAGGTCGTAACTGAACTGGGAGAGCTTGGTCCTCATAAAGAAGGGTTTGTGATTTGGAGGCGCAAAATTACGGATATTTTGGGTATAATGCTTGAAAATCAGGGGGACAGCACCACCCATTTTCCTCCCTGACTGTAGAGAAAATGACTTTCGGCCGGAATCCGTTCAAACCGGACCGTATAACTTCCTTCTCCGTACGTCACCGCAAAGTCGGTCGTCCGGAAATCCCGGGCACCCAGACCGGCCCGAACCCACCAGTTGCCCCACTGCTGAAAAGCCACCTGCCACTGCCCCGGTGCCATCTTCGTCACCTGCACCCCGTCGTCCGGCTTTCGCATCACGAACGCCCCGACCTCGTGCAAACGGCCCTTTACAGTACGACCTCCCACCCAGCGCAAGGCATCCCGCAATCCCTCCCCGGGCGTGAATCCCCGGAAAAGCATGAACCCGTCGTAGCTGTCAGGCATCCCCAGAATATAGATATCGCCCTCCAACTCGTGAGGGAAGGTTTCCACCAGCCGGTCGTAAACCCGCCAACCCTGCCGCCAGCGGTCAATATTCTCCACCGCCAACCCCGTCGCCACCATCCCCCATAATGCCAGAACACCCCAGTGGACCGGCCTGGGCATCAGGGACGCCAGCAAGACCAGCGCACCGGTCAGAAAAGCCGAGGCCAGATACCCGTACCGGTCGTTTTCATGGTGCCCCAACCAGGCGAAATAAAGCGTGATGACCGGCCCCAACGCCAGGAAAAACATTACCACCGCCCACAATCCCTGCCGCATCCGCAACCCCTTACCCATACTGATGCGGATCAGGAAGACCAACCCCAAAAGGCCGGCCAGCGAAGCGGCGTATAATGTCGCCGGATCCCGGAAATGCCATTCACCCAAAAACCCTTTGACCGCATCCGGCCAATCGCGCGTGAACACCAGATATTTCAAAAAGTAATTGATGGCATGGCTGAGGATTTCGTCTGGCGCCACCCGCAAATGCACATCTGTGCCGTAATGTCCGACCCAGGACGACAACCGTATCCTGTTCATCAAAAACCAAACGCCGATCAACGCCACCTGGGGCAGGATCACGACCGCCAAACGACCGGCCATATGACGTCGGTCCCACCCCTGCTCCCGTGCCTGCCACCAAATAGTGATGCCCAGGATGAGGGGAAAGATCAGGGCCAGTTCCAGCGAAAACAAGGCCACGGCAAACAGTCCGTGAAACAACACCCATTCCGCAACGGTCCCGGGCGCCCCCGGACGGAACAACAGGACCAGCATGCCCAGCAAGCTGGCCGTGCTGAACAGGTAATGCAGGCATACCTTCCAGATGACCACATCTCCATGATAGGGGTGGACCAGAAACAGCAGGCCGCCAGCCAGTGCCACACCGGCGTTTGGGCTGCCAGAGGCACGGGTCAGTCGTCCGAGCAACTGGTACAGCAGGGTGCCGTTCAAAGCATGCAACACGCCGAACAGCACAAACCACGGCAGGGGTTGAAGGCCAAACCAATGGTACCAGGCGGACATGGCCCCGAAGAGCACCGGCTGATTGCCCCGCCATCCGTAGGAGTTCCACCATCCCAGGTCGGCACGGGTCATGAACATCTCGACGTGTGCCGTAAAATCCGACGTGAATCCGGCCTCCGCCGCCGGGGCATAAAGCCACAAGGCGATCACGGAGAAGGCTCCCCATACGACCCACCAGGACAATGGCATTGCGCGTTTCATGCGGGTGTCATTCCAGGCGCCAGTCTTTGCCGAGGTACACCTTCCCTTTGCGACGGCCTTGCTGCATCAGCCTGATGCCTGCCCAGGGCAAGCCACAGTCATTGTGAATACGGGCGCCGTCCAGGATGAGTGTGCCGCCGGGATGTACCGTCAATGCAGCGCCCTCAGGCAACGATACGCGGCATCGGATGGACAGCGTGGCGCCCGGCAAAATGTCGAGATGCCCCTGCAAATCGCGCTCCCCGTCCCAGATTTCCTGCCCGGTCACGCGGATATCGCCCTCCGGGTTCCGCATACACCAGTCTCTCACCACATAACGGCGGGCCGCACCATCGACCCGGGCGAGGTTGCGATGGGCTTTGCCGAGCTGGCACGGCGTCCAGGCCTGCTGCCAGGTGTTGTAATCCATGACGTTGTTGGACAGGAGGGTGTCCCCGCATCGTGCCTCGCCCACATTGAAGCAATTGGGATGGTGGGGCGTGTCGTCACAGCCGTCGTTGAACTGCCAGGTGTGGGCCAGACCCAGGATATGCCCGACCTCGTGCAGGGTCATTCCGGCGTACTCCGAGGGAGGGAGTTTGTGTTCCCACACGCCGCTGATCTTGATGGATGTCCCCAGGGCGATACCGACACCCCCCGAAGGATACGTCGGCCGGCCCACGCTGTCGGGATGATGAGGCAGGATGAAGATGTTGATCACCGAATCAGGCCGGATGGCATAGCGCTCGATGACCCGGCGGTCACTGTTGTTGCGATGGGCCCCTTTGTGGACATAGGCATACAATTCATCGTCGTAGTGGTAATACACACCATCATCCCATGAGGATCCGGCAATCGGGGTGATGACGAGCGACATCCGCGTCGGCAGCACTGGAACATCTTTGGCCGCCGGCAGGGACATCGGAATGTTTTGAGCGAGTTTCTTGTTGATCTCGCGGGTCAGTTCATAGGCAAACGGGGTACCAACCTCGGCGTTGAAATTGTGACTGCTGTCCCGCGCATTGACGTAATGGTAATTGACCCGCAAGGTGCGGTGAATGACCCCATTACCGTTGGCGCTTTCATCGGGGATATAGGGAGGGAAGTCCCGGCACAGGCGAGAGCGGACACCGGGATCGGCGGCTTCGCGCTCACTCAGGGACCTGCCATGGCGATCCGGGTCAAAGGAAAAAGTGCGCAACGCACATCCTCCCAGCCACAGACTTGCAGCCACCAGCAGCACAACCGGAAAGACCCGGCCGGTCAGGTGTTCAACCCGCCGCATACACTCAGGGTTTGCCCGGTGATGTAAAGGGAAAGGTCGGAGGCGAGGAACACACAAGCCGAAGCGACCTCCTCCGCCTGACCTAGCCGCCGCAGCGGAATGCCGGCCAGAAAAGCCTCCTTGTTTTTGTCGTCCAACCCGTGGGTCATGTCCGTCTCGATAAAGCCCGGGGCAATGGCATTGCAACGGATCTGGCGGGATCCCACCTCCTTGGCGACCGACTTGGTAAATCCCAGGATGCCCGCCTTGGCGGCCGAGTAATTGGCCTGACCCGCATTGCCGAATATACCCACCACAGAGCCGATGTTGATGATCGATCCGCCCCGGTTTCGCAGCATGGGCTTCAAAGCGTGCCGCGTCAGATTGAAGACCGACTTGAGGTCCACCCGGATCACCTCGTCCCATTGCTCCTCGGTCATGCGGAGCATCAGATTGTCGCGCGTGATCCCCGCGTTGTTGACCAGGATGTCAATCCGCCCGAAATCGGCGGTCACTGCCTCCACCAGCGCTTCGGATTCGTCGAAAAGGGCCGCATCAGAGCGGTAAGCCTTTACATGACCTCCTGCGGCCGCCAACTCGTCACACAGCGCCGTCGCTTTGTCGGGGCTGGACAAATAGGTGAATGCCACAGAGGCGCCCTCCGCCGCAAAACGGCGCACAATGGCCGAACCAATCCCCCTCGAACCACCGGTGACCAGGGCGACTTTGTCCTTGAGTAATCCCATCATTCAGGTTTTGAACGTGCCAAGATAGCCATTCGGTGGCTACCGGTGCCATTCCCGGCCGTGGTACAGGCCGTCAGAAAATATTTTGACACAAAATGTTTGCAATAAAACAAATTGTTGTATGTTTGTGCCTGGCAAAACAAAAACGACCTGATATATGACCTCCTCCACGCCCTTCCGTATGAATGACCGCACCGTGATCGGACTCCTCCTGGCCGGCTTGCTCATCGTATTTATCGGCAGTTGGTTCAGCCAGTTCCAGCCCGAGCGACAGGAACGGGCGCTTCGTTATGAGCAACCCGTCCGCTCCACAGGAACGACAGACAACCACGCCCAATGGGCCGAAGCCCGCTGAGGGTCCTTTGACCCCCTATTGAAATCCGGTGTTCATCCCCTGACCGGGTGTTGGTGAACCGTACCCATGCCTCAGGTCGGATGGATCAAATGGCAGGCCGGCTTCCTGAAATAATCATGCTGTTTGGTTTTTAGCTCTCTTTCCTGTGCCCGGCCATCTGCAAACGAGCAGGTGGCCGTTTTTGCATGATCGCCCGGGCATTCTGCCCGGATGGATTTCCTTACTTTGCAGGATGCAAATGGCCCGGCAAAACATACGTGTGCAGGTATGGGTCCTCACGGCCGGTATCCTGTTGTTTGTCATCAAGGTCATCGCCTGGTACCTCACCAATTCAGTGGCCATCCTCACCGATGCCCTCGAAGGCACGGTCAACGTCCTGAGCGCCCTGCTCGGATTGTACAGCCTGCATCTGGCTGCCCGGCCTCGGGATGCCAACCACCCCTACGGCCACGGCAAGGTCGAATTCATTTCCGCGGCCATTGAAGGTACCCTGATTGCCGGCGCCGGCATCCTCATCATCTGGCAATCCGTGGATCGCCTCCTCCAGCCCCAGGACATCAGCCGTCTCGACACCGGTATCCTGCTGGTCGGCGCCGCAGGAGGCCTCAATGCATTTCTCGGATGGATCGCCGTCCGCACCGGCAAGCGCAACCGTTCGCTCGCCCTCGAATCCTCCGGCCGCCACCTTTTGTCTGACGCCTGGTCAACGGCCGGCCTGGTGGCCGGCTTGCTCCTCGTGCTCCTCACCGGCCTCTCCTGGGTGGACGCCCTGATTGCCATGGTCTTCGGCATTATCATCGGCGCCACCGGTTACCGGATCCTGCGCCGTTCCATCGCAGGGATCATGGATGAAGCCGACACCAAATTGTTGAAGGAACTGATCGCCTTCCTGCAGGATATCCGGCGGGTGCATTGGGTGGACATCCACAACCTCCGCATCATCCAGTACGGCGCCGTGCTCCACATCGATTGTCACCTCACTGTACCCTGGTATTTCAACGTGCTGGAAGCCCACGCCGAAGTGGAAGCGCTCGAAAAAGCCGTCCGCGACCAATACGGTGACCGCGTCGAGCTTTTTGTCCATACGGATGGCTGTCGCCCCGCGGCTTGCCCCATCTGTGCCCATCCGGAATGCCCGCACCGAAAGGCCCCTTTTGACCGCCAGTTGTCCTGGACACTGGACAACAGCCTGTCCAATCAGCGGCATCATGCACGTTGGTCATCGGACACACCCACAGAGCGACCCTGACCCTTTTGAATGCCCGGAAAGGAATACCTTTAGGCATTCATGTCTCGCCTCCGCCACATAGGTTACGACGCCAAGCGACTGTTCCTCAACCACTCGGGCCTGGGCAATTACGCCCGCTCCCTCGTCCATTCCCTGGCGGAATGCCACCCCGAACTGGTCTGCCACCTTTATACGCCCGACACCGGCCAACGCCCCGATTGTGAGACCTTCCTTCAAACCGAAAACTTTGTCATCCATACCCCTCCGCGCGGTATGCCCGGCACCCTTTGGCGTACAGTCGGTATCGCCAAAGGAATTGTACGCGACCAGGTCCAGCTTTACCATGGCCTGAGCAACGAGTTGCCTATCGGCATCCGCAAAACCGGTATCCCGGCCGTCGTGTCCGTCCATGACCTGATCTTCCGGCATTACCCGGAATATTACTCCCGTGTGGACCGGTCCATCTATAACGGCAAGACCAAATACGCCTGTGAAAACGCTGACCGGATCATCGCCATCAGCGAAGCCACCAAACGCGATGTCCTCGCCGCTTACCGGATCCCCGAGGAGCGCATCCGCGTCATCTACCAGGCATGCCACAGCGCCTTTTACAAAACCGTACCTGCCAAAACCCGGGAAGCTGCCCGCAAGCGCCATCTGCTTCCTCAATCCTATATGCTGTGTGTCGGTACCGTCAACGAACGGAAAAACCTGCTCAATCTGGTCATCGCTCTGGAGTTGCTGCCGGCCGAACTGAACGTACCGCTTGTCGTGGTGGGCCAGCCCACCTCCTATCAGAAAAAAGTGGAGCGGTACATCGCATCCCATCATCTCACCGAACGGGTGCTCTTTCGCCCGGAAGTCCTGGATGCCGACTTGCCCGCCATTTACCAGGGCGCCATTCTGTTGGCCATGCCTTCCCTTTTTGAGGGTTTCGGTCTCCCGGTTCTCGAGGCATTGGCCAGTGGGGTGCCGGTGGTGGCCAGCGATCGATCCTCGCTACCGGAGGCAGGGGGGCCGGGCTCGGTGTATGTCGATCCCGAAGATCCCGCCTCCATCGCCGACGGACTCGCCCGCGTGCTCGAGAGCGAAGACATCCGCCTCCCCATGACCCGAATGGGAAAGGATTATGCCGCCCGTTTCAAAGGCGCCCTCATCAGCGAACAGTTGTTGGCATTGTACCGCGAGTTGACGGGCGAATAATCCCCAGGTGCCGGATATGAAAAAGCCCCGCCTCCCTGAGGGAGACGGGGCAGCATTCACCTTATCCTGCCATTAGAGTCTGAACTTGATGATCGACTTGGTGGGATTGTCGTTCGTTACCCTTCCGGAATAACTGTTGGCGGTCCCGCCACGGAGAAGCCGGACCTGGAAGTCCTTGTCCATTCCGTCAAAGAGATGCACCTGAAGTTCATAATCACCCCGGGGCATGCCGGACAGCGTGGGCGCGCAGATGTTCTCCTGGACCCATCCGGTTTCGGAAATCATGTCACGGTCCAGCGTAATGCCGCCAATACCCGGGTTTTTGTTGCTGTAGTACACATGGAGTCCGTCGGGGCCGTAAAGGTGAAGGTCCACATCACTTTCTCCGCTGTATCCGTTGCCGTTGTACCAGGTAAGCGTTGCCTGGAATTCACCGGTGCAGACCGGCACGGTGGCCAGAGGTTTGTAAGTCCCGCAAGGAATGTCGGACCACGTACCCCCGGAGGGGACGCTCGGACCGGGCGACCAACCGCTGCACGTACTCATGCTCGTACAGGTCACCGCTTCATCAATCGTGAATGTCAGCGGAAGTGAATACTGTTTGCACTTCGGCAAGTCAAACAGGCTTTCCTTGTAGGAAACCACCAATTGTGCCGTATAGGTACCCTGTGGTCCGTACCAGGTTATACCCAAAGAGTGATTGGGACCCCATCCAGTGACATGAGGAGGCGTGGAAGCTTCCCACCAGCGCTGACCACCATTGGAATTGGGATCATAGGGAGCCCAATAGCTCATTTGGTCCGGATATTTCGGAACAAAGTTGGTGATGATCAGCTTGGAGTAGGCCTGAGAGGCATTGACCGAGTTGCCGGCTGAGCTTGGGTACCAACCGTACGAGTTCACGTTGTTGATCCGGATGCCGCCGGATGCGGTGTTGTTCCTTACGCGGTTCAACTCCGCTACATTGGCGAGCATGTAATAACCCAATTCGTACACGGCAGCACCCACTTCCTGTTTGTCGGGGTCGTAATACGTGATCGGATACACGCCGTACTTGTCATTGACGTTGTCGTATCCGATGACGGAAACCTGGTCCACGGCCACCCCTTCCGGAAGTTGGAAGAGGACATACATGGCTTCGGACATGATGAATCCCTCAGGTCCGAAATGGACGGTTTCGCCCACCAGCTTCATGTTCGAAGGCAGGGCTTGAGGGAGCTCCACATTGACTTCTACCGAGAAGTTGACGGTGGCAGGATCTCCGTTGGCCAGACGAGGCACCGTACCGGGTGGTACGATCAACGAATTGCCTTCCAGCGTCAGTACACCGCCGGGATCCGTAGAGGTGATGGTTTGTGTCACCGAAATGGTGTCATCCGGATTGTCATCACTGTCCTTTTTGCACCCCTGGACACCCAGGAGGCTCATGACCATCGTACTCACAAAAAAGTACCGGATGGTCCTCATCAAATTCAGTGGGATCGTTTTCATGGCGAGGAGTTTGAAAGGTTATGGAAGAGGAAGCAAAGGTCCACCTCATGGGAAGCGATGTCAATGACCGCCGTCTTTCCCCGGCATGATGCCCGGCAGGATTTTTTGTGACTGGGATTACAATTCCGGGGACCGCGAAAAAATGTCCCAAAATGTTAACATGTTGTTCACATTTCGCGGAAAGGTTTATCTTTAAAGGTTGTTTGCCGGTTGAACCCGCTGCTCGACAGGAGTCACGGGGCGCCGGATCAAGGACCCGAGCAGGTGGCCGGGTCGGTAAGCCTGGAGCAATGGGGATGCATGGACCCTGCGCACAGGCTGCTCGTATTGATGGCCATCCTCGTCGGTTACCTGTTCCGGAAGCAACGGCGGACAACATCCACCAACGGAATGATAGAAAACGGATGATTATGCGGCTGAAGATTACCTGGACCGCCTTTTGCATGAGCCTCCTGTACGTGGGAACCGCTCAACCCCC
>CAYYGN010000031.1:0-18125 GCA_964471595.1 uncultured Saprospiraceae bacterium | reverse complement strand
GTGCCCGAGATCGAAGAGTTTGGTGTGATCGACGGGCCCACTTATATCTGCGCCGGTGGGGATACCGTCGAATACTACCACGATCGCCCCCAGGGTTCCACCAAAATGTTCTGGTACCTCGACGGCGTCCTTGTGCAGTCGGGTTCTACCGGTCAGGTGCGTTGGTGGAAAACCGTATGGACGACACCCGGCACCTATGAACTCTGCATGGACGCCTCTCAGGAGCCTTGCATACCGGTCACCGACCCACCGGATCCCACCTGCATCACCATCGAAGTGTATGAAATCCCTCCGGTCGAGCTGGACGCCCAGGTGTGCCCGGGGGAGACCTATGAATATGACGGTACCCCCTACATGCCCGGGGACTATACCATCAACTTCGAGAATGACGACGGTTGCGACTCCCTGATCTTTCTGACGGTAGAAGAATTGCCCATCCCGGAGACCGATCTCGGCCTCATCGAACTCTGCGAAGGAGAATGCCTCGAGGTGGGCGGCATGGACTATTGTGACAACGGCGAATTTGAAGTCACGCTGCAGCAGGAAAACGATCCCTATTGCGACAGCATCGTGATTTTCGAGATTGTGGTGTACGACGCCGATGCCGGCGATCTGGACTTCGACTCTCCGGTTTGCCCGGAAGACACGGTACCCATCACGGTCACCGGGCACAACAATGATCCGGACTTCGAGCAGTATATTCTTGTCGTCAATGACGCCGGAGTCATCGTGGCCGTTTACAACGGAGCTAATGGCAGTTTTACCTATGACGATTGCGGCACATTCACGGTTTACAGTCTGAACTTCCATCCCGACAGCGGACTTGAAGCGCCGGAAGTGGGTGATCAGGTCAGCGCCATTGACTGCTCCAGCGGCTGCTGCGACATGGTGGACGAGCCCCTTGTCTTTGAAGATACCCAGGCGCCCACACTGGTGGACCCGCCCGCCAGCGTGACTTTGACCTGCCTCCTGGCCCTGGATACCATGCCGATCCTGACCTACAACGACAACTGTCTCCCGACCGACACCGTATCCGGCGTGCAGACAGGCGATGCCAACCTTTGTGAAGGAGGGACCATAACACGAACCTGGACCGTCATTGACATTTGCGACAACTCCGTCCAGCACGTCCAGACGATCACCATCGAACCCTATCCGGAATTCGAATTCATCAATCCCCCGGACGACAAAACCGTCATCTGCGATTCCATCCCGACCGATGTGCCCGATCTGGTCGTGACCAACGGCGTCATGGGCGTTTGCCTTCATACGGATACCATTCCCGGCGTTTTGACCGGATCGGCCGACCTCTGTGGGGGTGAACTGACAGCCACATGGACTTACACGGATACTTGTGACCGCACCATCACCCATACCCAGGTGATCACCGTCACGCCCATGCCGGTGCCGGCATGGGTCAACCCCCCCGCCAGCACCACAATCCCCTGTGTGGACATACCCACCTCGCATCCGGATCTCATCATTACCAACGGCGGCAATGGCGATTGTGAGGTCCGTGACACTATCACTCCGGTCGTGACCGGCTCTGCCGACTTGTGTGGAGGGGAGATCACCCGGCAATGGTCGTTCGAGGATCCATGCGGCGATCAATACTTCCATACCCAGGTCATCACGGTCAATCCGACGCCGGAAGCCGATTTTGTCAATCCACCCGGCAACCAGACAGTGGATTGTGCCAACATCCCGACCACCCACCCGGATTTGACCTATACCAACGGGCTGACCGGCGGTTGCGCCATCAGCGGAACAGTGTCTCCGGTCGTGACCGGCTCTGCCGATCTGTGCGGTGGTACCATCACGCGTACCTGGACTTTCACTGACGCATGCGGCAGAGAGAAATCCCACGTGCAGACCATCACCGCCAACCCTGTTCCTCAGGCCACCTTCGTCAATCCACCCGGCAATATCACGGTGGATTGTGCCAATATTCCCACCACCCACCCCAATCTGGATTACACCAACGGTCTCAGCGGCGCCTGTCTGATCAGTGGAACAGCAACACCTGTAGTGACCGGCTCGGCCGATTTGTGCGGAGGCACCATCACCCGTACCTGGACGTTTACCGATGCCTGTGGCCGCACTTCAACCCACGTACAAACCATCACCGCCACCCCGGTGCCGGTTGCAGCCTGGGTCAATCCTCCCTCCAGCATCACGGTGGCATGTGCCGATATCCCTACCACCCACCCCAACCTGGATTACACCAACGGTCTTAGCGGCGCCTGTCTGATCGCGGGGACCGTCGCTCCGGTAGTGACCGGTTCGGCGGACCTGTGCGGTGGGACCATTACCCGCACCTGGACCTTTACCGATGTGTGCGGCCGCACCATCACCCACGTCCAAAACATTACGGCCACCCCCGTGCCGGTGGCCGCCTGGGTCAATCCGCCTTCCAACATCACGGTCGTTTGTGCTGATATCCCCACCACGCATCCCAACCTGGATTATACCAACGGACTCAGCGGCGCCTGCCTCATCGCCGGGACTGTCACTCCGGTAGTGTCCGGCTCGGCCGACCTGTGCGGAGGGACCATCACCCGCACCTGGAATTTTACCGACGCCTGCGGGAGGACTATCAACCATGTGCAGACCATCACCGTGACGCCGGTGCCTGAAGCGGATTTCGTCAATCCGCCCCAAAGCATCACCGTGGATTGCTACAACATTCCCACCTCGGCACCGCCATTGACTTATACCAATGGCCTGACCGGGGCCTGCCTCATTTCCGGAACCGCCAATCCCACCCAATCGGGCTCAGCCAATCTGTGCGGAGGAGTGATCACCTACACCTGGACCTTTACCGATGCCTGCGGAAGGACCAAAACCCACACCCAAACCGTGACGGTGACGCCAATTGCGCCCGCGACATTTGTCAATCCTCCTCCCAACCAGAATGTGACATGTGAAAACATCCCCACCTCGGCACCTCCCCTCAATTATACCAACGGGGAAACCGGCAGTTGCGCTATCATGGGTTCGGTACCCGCCGTCATGTCGGGTTCGGCCGGCTTGTGCGGTGGTGTGATCCAGTTTACCTGGACGTTTACCGACCAATGCGGTCGGACCATCCAGCACGTTCAAACCGTGATCGTGGCGCCTGCCCCGCAGGCCAACTGGATCAATCCGCCACAAAGCATGACGATCACCTGTGAACAAATACCATCCGGGGCTCCACCGCTTTCCTATACCAATGGGTTGAGTGGCGCCTGCGGGATCAACGGCAGCGTGACACCGACCCAATCAGGAGGTGCGGATCTCTGCGGCGGGGTGATCAACTATGTCTGGACGTTTACCGACCAGTGCGGCAGGATCATTCAGCACGTGCAGACCCTGACGGTGACACCCGTGCCAGAGGGCAATTACCAGAATCCGCCGCCCAACATTGTGACCGACTGCACCAACCTGCCCTCCAATCCACCCAACCTGACCTTTACCAACGGGCTCGGTGGAGCTTGCGGCATTTTTGCCAGTGTACCTCCTGTGCAAAACGGGACGCCCAATGCCTGCGGAGGAACATACAGCTACGTGTGGACTTTTACGGATGCCTGTGGCAGAACCAAATCCCACACCCAGGTCATCACCATAAATGCCACACCTCCCGCAGCCTTCACCTCCACACCAGCCGACATCACTGTAGCCTGTACGGCCGTGAATCCTGACCCCGGCAGCCTGAGTTACACCAATAACCTGAGTGGATTCTGCGGGATTAACGGTTCTGTCAATGGACAACAGACCGGCTTTTACGACTATTGCGGAGGCAGCCTCCAGAATACCTGGACCTTTACGGATGCGTGCAACCGGACCATCACCCACACCCAGACCGTGACTGTACTGCCTGCTCCACCAGCAGTGTTCGAAAGCCTGCCCCAGGACTTGACGGTCACCTGTGATAATATCCCGGGACCCGATCAGGAAATCACCTACTCCAACGGACTGAGTGGCAACTGCGTCATCCAGGGCAGCGTCCTTCCTTTCCAATCGGGGTCTTACGATGCTTGCGGCGGCGCAATTTCCTTCCTGTGGACCTTCCAGGACGACTGCGGTCGCCAAATCGACCATACCCAAAACATCACCATTCTGCCGGCTCCACCACCCTCCTTCGTTGGGCCACCCGATGATGCCACGGTGACATGTTCCGAAGCGGAATTCCTGGATCCGACCCCACTGATCTCTTACTCTAATTACCAGTTTGGAGATTGCGAAAACAGCGGCTCCGTTTACGGGGTCCAAACTTCCAACTACAACGAGTGCGGCGGAACCGTCGAATACACATGGACCCTCGACGCCTGCGGTACTCCGGTCACCCACCATCAGGTGCTGACCGTCCTCCCGGCTTCCGATCCCGTTCTTGAAGCCGCCCCACCTGATCTGACCCTCGAATGCGGTCAGCCCTTCCCCGCCCCGGTCGAGTTGTACTACTTCAATAATGAGGTCAGCTTTTGCGACATCAGCGGATTTATCTATCCCGAAATCGTGGAGGTCAATAATGTGCAGACCAATACATGGACCTTCGAACACCCGTGCACAGGCCAGACCATTGTACGCGTCCAGACCATCACCGGCAAACCCGTGCCGAATATGGATGTCGTCCCGGACACGGCGCGTATTTGCCTGGGCGGTTCCTTTGATTTGGGCGGACTCCAGATCATAGACGTCAACAATGCCTTTCCGACCATCACCTTCCATACCGGTACCCCGGCCACGGCAGCCAATCAATTGACCAACCTGAATGTATCTCCGGTCGCAGGAACCACTTACTATATCAAAGGTACAACCCAATTCGGGTGTACCGCCGAGACGACCTTCCATCTGGCTGTTGACCTGCCCGTCACAGCCGGCGGTGACGGAGGCGGTTTCCTTTGCGATGGCGCGGATTCCGTCAACCTGTTCACTTACCTCGGAACCCCGTATGACGCAGGCGGCACCTGGCTGGATCCGTTCAATGCCGGTATTGACATTTTTCCGCCGACAAACGTCAGTTTTGTCGGGGCCAATCCGGGCAATTATACCTTCTGGTACACCGTGGCACCCAATGGCGCCTGCAAAGGTGATACCGCCGAGGTGGACCTGACCCTGATTGACGAGATCGTCATCACGGCCGACAGCCTTGTCTGTGACGTCAGCCAGGATTTCTATACGGTGTATTTCACCCTCAATGGATTTACGCCTTCCATTTCTATTGGCTCTCTCACCAATCTGGGCAACGGTAAATATTCGGTTTCACCCGTACCGGTCGATTCCTCGCTGACCATCACGGGTACGGATCCGCCTTCCGGCTGTTCGGCTACCGTGGTCATCGACCCGCCCAACTGCAATTGTCCTCCGGTGCCACCCCCGGTCAACCAGGGCAATCCGACCATTTGCTTTGGGGAACCTACGCCTACGCTCTCCGTAACGGTGGGACAGGACGACATCGCCAATTGGTATAATGCGCCCAACGGGGGAACCCTCCTGGCTGGCAACACGCTTTCTTACACGCCTCCAGTAACCCAACCGGGCACTTATGTCTATTACGTCGAGGCGGTCAACAGCATGTTCCCCAATTGCAAGAGTTTTGTGCGCACCCCCGTCACTTTAGTCATTCTGGCCGTGCCCAACGTCCAGAATGCCTCCCTCAAATCCTGTGACGCGGTGGGCAACGGCTTCGCCACCTTTACCCTGAGCACCGCCAATCCGCTGATCAACGGCAATCCCAATAACACCTTCGCGTATTACGGATCGCTGGCAGACGCCCAAAATGAAGTCAACCCCTTGCCCAACAGCTATACCAATACTGTTCCTTTCCAGCAAGTGGTTTACGCCGTAGTGAAAAACGCAGGGGGGTGCGTGTCCATCGCCCAACTCACCCTGATCGTCTTCCCGCGCATTCAGTTGACGCTCAACGTCACTCACGAAACCTGCCTGGACGACGATGACGGTGCTGTGCAGATATCCTCCACCGGAGGAACGGGCCAGGTGCTGTACAGCATGGACAACAGCAATTATTCGGCGCAGACCAATTACCAGAATCTTCCGGCCGGCTCCTACACCGTTTTCGCCCGGGATACCTTCAACTGTCAGGTGTCGCAGGCGTTTACGGTACAACCCGGCCTCGAACTGACGATCGCCGCCTTTACCGTCGTCTGCAATAACAACGGAACGGCCTCCGATGCGACAGACGATTTCTACACCATCACCTTTACGGTGACCAACAACCAGGGCAACGCCGGCACCTTCTCCGTTACGGGACCGGGTGTCAATCAGGGGCCTTTCACCTACGGTCAATCGCACAACTTCACCCTGCCGGCCAACGGGCAATCCCTGACCCTTACGATTAGCGATGCCGTCAAAGGTTGCCCCAAATCTCAACAAATCGGCCCGCTCAATTCTTGCTCCACGGATTGCCTGCTAACCATTGCCCAGCTACAGAAAGCCTGTAACGACGCAGGAACCAATGCCGACCCCGTAGATGATTTCTATACCTTCACGGTCAATGCCACAGCCATCAACCCGGGTCCGTCCAACAGCTTCCAGGTTTTTGCCGGAGGCGTCCTGGTAGGGACTTTCACCTACGGCACGGGTGGTATGTTCACCTTGCCGGCTGACGGCAGCAACCCCGTCATCCTTTTCGTGGATGCGGACGACAGCCAGTGCTTCGATAGCCAATTGGCCGGCGATTTGGATCCCTGTTCCAATACATGCGTGTTGACCGCCAATATCACACAGATCAACTGCGACAATCTGGGCACCGGCAACGATTTCCTCGATGATGTGTTCACATTCAACCTGACCGTTACAGGTCTCAATACCTCCGGCAGTTGGTATGTCAGCGGCAACCCCGGCGTTACCTATACCTACGGTTCCGCGCAGCCTTTCGGACCCTACCTGATCGCCAACGGTCCGTTCACGCTGACGCTGGTGGACAGCAACGACCCGGGATGTACCGTCACGGTCAATGTCAATCCGCCGCCTCCCTGTTCCGAGCCCTGCGAACTGGAAGTCAGCAGCCTGGTCATCGGTAATTGTGACGACAACAACACTGGCCCCATCCTGGACGATGACTTCTTCCAGGTCACTTTCATCGTCACGGCAGTCAGTGGTGCGGTCACCCAATACCAGGTGGAATACAACGGCAACGTGTACGGCCCCTATAATTACGGGACGGTAGCCACTATTCCCGGTCTCCCGGCCAACGGACAGGACATCGTGCTGGTCATTGTGGATGCCAACAACAACCAGTGCTAGACCACCGTCACCGTGAGCCAGGACCCGTGTTCGGAATGCAACCAAACGGCAGAGGCCGGTCCCGGCTTCGTCTTTGACTGCTTCATCAAGAACGCGATTCTCCAGGGATCAGCGACTCCGGCCCTTGGCGCTTCTTATGCCTGGACGGGCCCCAATAACTACATGTCCAGCCTGGCCACACCATTGGTAACTTTCCCCGGGGTGTACGTTCTGACCGTGACCTGGCCCGACCAGTGCACCTTCACGGACAGCCTGGAGATCACGGTCGATCCGACCGTACCCTCCGCCAATGCAGGCCCCGACAGGGTCCTGACCTGCGCCATCGATTCGGTCTTGTTGGATGGCAGCCTGAGTTCATCGGGTCCGGATGAAATTTATATCTGGACCGATATCAACAACAATACGGTGGGTACGACCAAATCCATTTGGGTCAAGGTGCCGGGCACCTACTTCCTTCAGGTGATCGATTTGGCCAAAAACTGCACTTCGCCGATTGACCAGGTCGTGGTGACCGAGGATCGCGATTATCCCCTTGCTCCGATCTATGCCGACCCGGCAGAGATCATCAATTGCGTCATCGACAATGTCCTGCTGTTTACGGATGATCAGGTCAATGTGGTATTCACCTGGACGCTCAATGGTAATACCTCCATAGGGCTGCAGGTAATCGTTAACCAACCCGGCGTGGTGACTCTTACAGCTACCGATACGACCAACGGTTGTGTGACAACCCGGGACATCGAGATCCTCGACCAGACCGAATATCCGATTGTCAATGTCCAGGATCCCGGCACGTTGAACTGCAGGGATACGGAAGTGATCATTGATGCAACCCAATCCCAGGATGGCAGCGCGATCATTTTCAGTTGGTATGACGAAGCGGGCAATCTGATCCAGAGCGGTCCCCAGCGCACTCTGTTGGTGACGGCAGTCGGCACCTATTACCTCAATGTACAGGATACCCTCAACGGATGCGCCAACCAGGACACGATCCCGGTAGTGGGCGATTACGATTTCCCGACCGTCGAGGCCGGGGAGACGGTGTTCCTGCCCTGTGACATATACGAGACCTCCCTCTCTGGTTCCTTTGGCAATGCCGGGACGACACCGGAGTTCCTATGGACAGCCGGACAGGGTGGGGTAGTCCTCTCCGGGGGTACTACCCTGACGCCTGCCGTGGAGGGTTCGGCCTGGTACACGCTGCAAATCATCAATCCCGACAACGGCTGCGATGCCAGGGACTCGGTCTTTGTCCAGGCCAATGCCGATGAGCCGCGACCCGATCTGGAGATTGATCCGGTGACCTGCAAGGGAGAAAACGACGGAGCGGTCAACGTGCGGGGTGTGGTCAATGGTCAACCTCCCTACACGATCTCGCTCAACGGACAGGTGAGCAGTTCGGGACTCTTTTCACCGCTGTCTCCGGGCACCTATCACCTGCACATTGTCGACGTCAACAATTGCTCCTACGACACCACCATCATCCTCAACGAAGGGGTGGATCTCACTCTTTCACTGACGGCCAACAGCATCCTCATAGTTGAGGGAGACAGCGCCCTGGTGGAGGCGATCGTCAACATTCCCCCGAGTCAGATTGAATCGGTGGTGTGGACCCCGGGGGCCTACTTGTCGTGCGACAGTTGTCTGATCACCAAAATCGTGCCTCTGAGCACACAGGAATATGTGGTCACCGTGACGGATCTGGGCGGATGCACCGCGCGCGATTTTCTGCTCGTCGTCGTGAAAAAGGATACCAAGGTGTACATCCCCAACGCATTCTCTCCCGACGGCAATATTGTCAATGACAATTTCACATTGTACGGCGACCACAAGGTGAAAAACATCCAGCTCATGCGGATTTATGACCGCTGGGGCGGGCTCATGTTTGAAGCCAACAACATTCCGCCGAATGATCCCCAGTTTGGTTGGGACGGCCGTACCAAAGGCATGCCGGTTGAACTGGGTGTATACGTGTATTATTTTGAAGTGGAATTCATCGACGGCCGCATCGAATCCTTCAAGGGCGACGTCAATGTCGTCACCAAAATGCGGTGATGATCCCAGGATAAATTGGCAAAAAGCCCGGGGCAAATGTTCCGGGCTTTTTCATTGTACAGAGAATATCAGGATCCGACAGGAATATGGCATAATCGTTTGCAGAAAAAGCCCTTGAAATAAACTATTATTGTACAGATAATGAATGTATTATAAATTAATTAAATTATTTATCGTCAATGGGAAAAATAATGTACTGGCGAAATTCAAAGAGAACGCACAATATTTATCCGGTGATTTCGCAGGGCAATAACGGGGTGTCAGGCAAGCGCGAATGATGAAGGAATGTTCCCTTCCGATGACCTTTTAGATCCTTTTGATAAAAAATAAAAAATCTATCTACCGCACCAACGCAAAGCTGCCTATTTTTTCGAACGTTTCCCCCTGGCAAATGTATTTCGCCTTGTACATGAAAACACCGGGCATCAACGGCTCTCCCAAAAATTGGCCGTTCCATTTTTCAAAGGCGTTGGCGGCAGAAAATACACGGGTGCCCCACCGGTCGTAAATCTCGAAATATTCAATACCGTCAAGGGCAAGGGGATTGCTGATGCCGAATTCTTCGTTGAGGTTGTCGCCATTGGGCGTGAATGCCTGGGGCAGCAGGAGTTGGTTGCAGTCGAGCTCCGATGGATCCACCACCTCGATGAAAAATGTGTCGATGGCCGTGCACCCGTCCTGGATGAAACTGATCTGGAATCGCCCGTCGTCCAGCGGACGGATTTCCGGCTCGCGATCGGTGGATCCGAATACCTGGGCAGGAGGGCTCCAGCTGAATGTCTGGGCACACGTACCCGAAGTGCGCACCTGAACGACCTGATTGGTGTAAATGACCGTGTCCCGGTTGAGAATGCGATCCCGGGGTATGTACAGCAACTCGATATCCGCTACCGTAATGGCGCGGTCATAGATCCGGATCTCGTCAATATCTCCACGGAACCGTGTCTGGCCGGCGCCTACACACGGACTCGCCGCTATACTGAGTTGGGCACTGTTCTGCAGATTGACCCTTGAATCCGTATTGGCTTCCTGCACAAACAAACCGTCCACATACAGCAGTACTTTGGTGGAACGCCGCACCACGGCAATGTGATACCAACAGCGGTTGGGAGGAAGTCTTTCCGTCATGCTCACCTTTTTGTCGGGAGATTCGCTGAGTAATACCCCCAATTGGCCTGTTTGGGGTGTATAGGTGATGGCCAATGCCCGGTTTTCGTCGCAGTCCTCCCGTTTGGAAAGCACGTCATAAGTGCCGGCCCCCGACGAAGGCTTGAAGTAAAAACTCAGGCTGAAGTCCGTGGACCGGATTCGGTTGACGGATATGTCTCCCAGCAAGGTGAGAAAATTCTGTACCCCGTCAAAACGCAACCCGTTCCCAATGGGCCCGCACACAAAGACCGTGTCGCCATTATGGAAAATCGTGTTGCCATATCCCGAGTCGTCGAACAGACTGTCTTGCTCGAAGGACAGGTATCCCACAAGGTTGGAATTGAGTTGGGCATGCAGCGACAACTCCGTCAGGGCAACCGCCAGGAGGACAAAAAGGGTCCGTATCAAAAGCATGGGAACAGTTTGAATGATTAGAACGGAGGAAAGGGCTCCGGCATTTTGGATCAGGAGCCGAAAATCCCCTTGAGGCCATCCATGCCGCCGGGCAGCAGCTTGCCCATCCATTCCCGGACGGTTTCCTGCTCCAGCAGGGTTACCTGTTCCAAAGCGTCGTTCACCGCCAGCGTGAGGTGATCTTCCAGGGCCGAAAGATCGCCCGACAGCGGGTGGTCTTCCCGGATAGAAATATCCGTAACCTTGCGGTCACCACTCATCCGGACCGTCACCCACCCTTCTCCGGATACCGCTTCAACCCGTGCGGCCGCCAGTGCGCGCCGGATCTCTTCCTGTTGTTGTTGCAATCGGTCAAACATGGTCGGAATTCTGCCATGAAGGTAGCGCTTGCTCTCCGATCGCCTGACACGCAGGACTGTTGAAATCGTACTTTTGCCCCCATGGTGTTCAGACGATCCAATCGGCCGGACCGGGAAGCCTCCGAAATGACCTTCCTCGATCATCTGGAAGAGCTCAGGATGCACATCCTTCGTTCCGGAATCAGTATCGTGGTATTCGGGATCGCCGTATTCCTGGCCAAAGACTTTGTGTTCAACACCATCCTCTTCGGACCCCGTCGCCCGGACTTTCCTACCTATCGCGTGCTCTGCGCCATCTCCGATGCTCTTTGCATCCCCCCGCCCGATTTCGAAATCCTCACGCGTGACCTGGGCGAGCAATTCATCGTCCATATCAAAAGTTCTTTCTGGCTGGGCCTGGTCATTTCCTTTCCCTACATCTTTTGGGAATTCTGGAAATTCGTCCGCCCGGCTCTGTATCCCAAAGAACAGAAAGCCGCCCGTGGACTGGTCATCATATGCTCCCTGCTTTTCGGCCTCGGCGTTGCTTTCGGATACTTCATCCTTTCGCCCTTTGCCATGAGTTTTCTGGGCAACTACAGCGTCGGTGTGACCTCGGCACCCACCCTGGCTTCTTACATCGACTACCTGACCATGTTTACCATTCCGGTGGGACTGGTTTTCGAATTGCCGGTACTGGCCTGGTTTCTCTCCCGGATTGGCCTGCTCACCCCTGCCTTTCTGCGCGCCTACCGCCGCGAAGCCATCGTTGTTATCCTGATCCTTGCCGCCATCATTACCCCTCCGGATGCCACCTCCCAGATCATCGTGGCCGTACCCATCCTGATTCTCTATGAGGTCAGCATTTGGATTTCCGCCAGGGTCGAACGCGATCTGGCCCGCCAATGGGACCGGGAAGATCCCTCTTCGCCCCAATCCTGAATCGATGACGACACCTCTTTCTTCCGGCGCCACCCTGCTGCTCCGATTGTTTTTCCCGACGGTCTGGCTGGTCTTCTTCGGCGCTTTCATGGTCGCCGGGTGGCTGAGTGGGCAAGACTTCATCGGGCCATTTCCGCGATCCACCTATCGGGCCGCAACCACCCTGTTTTTTCTGGCCGGCGCGCTGGTTTTCCGGTTTACCGTCTGGCGGCTGTACCGGGTGGACATATCCCCTGACCTGCTTTTTGTATCCTCCTACTTCCGTACCTGGCGATATACCCGGGACTCGGTGGCCGAAATTGCGGTACTGTCCTATGGTGTGTTCCATCTGGGCCGGATCACCCTTCACGCTCCCGGTTCACTCGGTCGCACTATTTGGTTTCTTCCCTCCCGCAAGAGAATGGAGGGCTTTGCCCGCCAATCGGCCGGTTGGCCTATAACGCTGACGTGATCGTCCCTGGCTTGCCTTTTACCCGGGCGGCCTGCGTGAAGAGGGGTGAAGATAAACGGATAAATGCGTTACCCGGCTTTCGGCCGTCCCGATATGCCGGAAACCGGTTTGGCGATGCTTAGGCCTCAAAAAAAAGCCGCCACAGGTTTGGTCTGCGGCGGCTTTTCTGGTGCGGGGCTACCCGGATCAGTTGACCGGTGTGCTGGCCAAAAGCCAGGAGTAGCCGGTCTGGAACAGGGAATCGGACTGGAGAAAAGTCTTGTTCTTTGCCTGGACTTCCCTGGCTTCGGCCAAAAGTGAGGCATAAGTAGAACGGAAGCCTTCCATTCTGGCAGGAATCCCCTCATGCAGCGCCTGTATCTCGGCATCCACCGCTTCGTCCTCCAATGCCTTGCGCAGCCGTTCAATGTCCCGGAACAGAGACTGGACCTCGGCCTGGAAGTCTTCCTTGCGGGTGGTCAATACATTGAGGACTTCAGCGACTGGCGCAAAACCGGCCTTGATGGCGCGTTGTCTTTCTTCCGGCAAACCGTCCATGGGATTGGGTCGCTGGGCATTGGCATCTGCCAGCCCCGACTCACCGCCCATATCCGGCAGGCCCTGGAACGGGTAATGCAGCGCAATCTGGTTGGTGCGGATCATTTCGTCCAGGATTCGCAAGGTATCCATGAACTGGTTGTAGGCCGCCTCGTGGTTGTCCACGGCTTTGAGGTTCAGCTTGCCCTCCTGGCCACAGGAGGAAAGAAGGACAGCGCAGGAAGCGGCGATCAAAAGGGCATAAAGAAATCGCATGGGCTTTCAGGTTTCAATAGAGGGTCAAAGGTAGTCAGTTGTCGGTCCGCAATCAGGTTCGGACAGGGAAGGATACGCACTATCGGGAGAAAGGTTGCGCCAGACATGAGAGGATCAGGACCACCGGGATACGGGTGGAGCAAACCGGCAGCACAGATTTTGAAAAATTTTCAAATCCTTCTTCCCAAGGGGTATGTCGGTAGTCCATTCCTTTCCAGTATTTAATAAATTAATAAAAAATAACATGTAAAATTTATATATTTTTATGGGCCTGAAAAAAGGAAGAAAAAATTTGACTTTTACCAAGTTGGGTCTATATTTGCATGTGCATCGGAGTTCTCCAGCGCTTTCAAAATACCCTGTTTAGGGTAGGGTGGATGTGTCTGAAGAACTTACCTTTGCATCGGTTTTCATAAGTGAAGACCTGTTATTTATCGAGAAGTCCGGAAGATCCATCCCACTAACCATCCTCTTTCCCAATTACCGATCTTCCCTCAAACCACTGCTGCCGGCTTCTCATCCGTATGCATGACCCTACTGCCCCGGCATTTGGTGTTGTGATGCGGCGATAAGGAGGATGAACCACCTTTTGGTTTGCCAGCGATGACCACCTGCTTGCAGGAATGGTTGCCCTGTTCTGTATCGCACATGTCGTCAGAGAATACGGCATGGGCGAATGATTGTTTCATGCCGTCGCATGGAACCAGGAGGTGTGTTTTGCTCAGTGGCTTTTGGAATTTCTAACACCTATTTTTTTTAACCTCAATTATTTTCCTATGAAACGAAACGTGAAGATGATGGGACTCCTGTCCCTCTTGTTCGTTCTGGGAGGTATGTTCCTTGTTGGTGAGGCTTCGGCCCAAACCCAACAGGCTGCACAACTGACGGTGGTTTCACCGAACGGTAAATCCTGGGTGCCTGTCGCTCAGGCCAACCAGGTTGTCAGCCAGGAGATCAGCCTCTTGACGACCAAGCTGAACCAGCTGATCCAGCAGGGCGCTTCCGACAAGGATGTCCGGCTGGCAAAGGCCGAACTGCTCCTGTGGCTCACCATTCAGGAGTATCTGAATGCCGGCATGCCTGTCGGTCACGCGCTTGAGGCGGCTTACGCCCGCTTCAATTCGCCGTCCAAGGCATGGGCCGGAGGCAACCAGAATCTGGATCCGGGCAAAGTGGCTATCATCGAAGGATGGTACAACAATGCTGTTGGCAAATTGACAGCTTGATCCTAATCTGGAAGCTCACATGAAAGCATTCAAATCCAAATTTCAAATTGATCCCATGATGAACAAGAGACTTTCCATCATCAGCGTGCTGGTGTTGGGGGTTTTGGGCTGGGCCGGACTCGTTCAGGCACAGAACCACCCCTACAACACAGGTACGCAACAAGTGGTGACGGTAGCCGGTGCGGTGACCTACTATGACAATGGTGGTCCCGGTGGCAACTACCCGAACAACCACAACAACCAGAACACCTCGATCCGGTTCCAGCCTGCCACGGCCGGCAACAAGATCCAGGCGCAGTTCACGACGTTCTCCACAGAGGCCAACTTTGATGCCCTCTATGTATGGGACGGTCCGACAACGACCGATCCCAAAATCGCTTCCCCCAATGGTGCGCCTTTGGCCAACAACTTTTGGGGAACAGGCGGTTTCTGGGGTACAGTAGCTCCCAACAATGCCGGTGTCGGCATCGTTCGCGCCACCTGCGCCAACGGTTCAGGTGCCCTGACCTTCGGATTCGTATCCGATGGTTCGGTGACCTCAACAGGTTGGGTAGCCACGGTTTCCCAGGTGTTTGACGGTACCTGCTGCTCGCCGGTGCCTTCGCCCAACCCGCTGAATATCGGGCTGGATCCGGGGGTTTGCGTGGCAACAGCCAATATCAACTTCCCGACCTTCAACCCGGCAGGTTGCGGCAATACGCCCGGCAACTACGTCCGTTATCAGGTCAATGCCAACCCGTTTGTGGTGATCAACCAGCCCTACCCGGCTACGGTTTCCATCGCCAACCTGCCGGCCGGCACGCATACCATCACCTGGCAGGTGCTGGTGGCTTCCGGTTCGGTCGTGGGTTCTGCCATCCAGACGGTCAACGTCAACGATACGGAGCCTCCGGTACTGACCTGTCCGCAAAACCAGATCATCAACCTCAACCCGGGCCTGTGCTGCGCCATCGTCAGCTGGGCGGATCCGACCATTACGGACAACTGTCCGTTCATCGGCCCGCTGACCCAGCTCTTCCAGACGGCCGGCTTCACCAACTACTGGCCGGGTGCCTTCCTCAATCTTGTGAACGTTGGTACACAGGACATCATCGTAAGTGGTGCCCGGGTGCAACTTTCGTTGGACGGCTTTGTAGGTGCTGGTCCGAAAGACACGCGGATCTACATGCGTAATGGTACGTTTGTCGGAAATACCGCAAGCGCTGCCGGCTGGACCCAGGTGTCCCAGCAGTCCCCGAACGTAACAACGTTCCCGCTGACGGTGTCCAACTTCGAAATGCCGTTCAACCTGACTACGTTTGCCATTCCGGCCGGTCAGACGGCTGGTGTGTACATCGTGACCAACGTGGGTCAGCTCGGTAGCCGTGTGTGCGGTGAGTTGAGCACAACGCCTACTTCCGACGGTGTACTTCAAATCAACCAGCAACCCGGTAACTGGGCCAACTATGGTCTGTTCACCGGTACCATCTTCCCGGGTGAAAACCCGCGTCTGAACCTCCGCTTCGACTACCAGACCGGTGGTGAAGGCGAGGTGTTCCAGATCGATGGCCCGCTGTCCGGCGAAGAACTCTGCAAAGACGACGGACCCTGGACGGTGACCTACGAAGGATTTGACGCTCAGGGCAACCGCGGTGAGTGTTCGTTCATCATCGAGGTGAACGAATATGCCAACCCGATCACCAACCTGATCTGCAACGACAACGTACAGATCTCCCTCGGCGAAGACTGCCTGACGGAAGTTGGTGCTGATGACATCCTCGAAGGTGGCCCGTATGGCTGCTACGACGACTATCAGGTGACTGTTTACAACCAGCAGAACATTCCGCTGCCGTCCAGCCCGTTCGTGGGCAGCGCCCAGATCGGACCGATCTGGAAAGTGAAAGTGACCGATCCGGAAACCGGCAACAGCTGCTGGGGTACCATCATCGTCGAGGACAAGTGGCCGCCCACCATGCTGTGTACGGACCTCTCCGTTCCTTGCGGTGCCGACATTCCGCTGGCTCCGTCGCCCGAGTTTTTCGCACCGCAGGCACCCCTGCAGTTCCCGATCAACTTCCTGGCTCATGGTGGTGGTGTGGTGTACTCCCTTTCGGGTAACACCCTCCCCGGTGGTATCTACTTCAACGTGACCAACGATTCGCCCGATCCGCTGCAGGTGACCGGCTTCGGTATCCGTTTCGGTGACCCGGCCTTCGGTCCGGTCAACGCTCCGCAGACCATGGAAGTTTACACCAAGGCAGGTACGTATGTTGGTTTCGAAACCAACGGTGCTGCCTGGACGACCCAGGGTCCGGTGGTGATCACCGATATCCCGCCGTACTTCGCTACGGGTACGGGTCCGCTGGCTCAGTTGCCTCTGCCCCAGGCTTGGACACTGGCTCCGGGTGAAACCCGCGCCTTCCACGTCTTTGGTGCAACGGCTTGCCCGATTTTCAACTACTTCACCCAGACGGCTCCTGTCACCAACGGCCCGTTCACGGTAGCCGGTGGTCCGATCGCCTTCGGTCTGTTCGGTCCGCTGTTCCAGGCTGGCGCAGCCTCCATGCCGAACATCCAGGTCAACTGGGCGATCGAGCTGGAAGCCGTTCCGGTCACGGACAACTGCTCGCCCGAGCCGTACATGAACACCATCGGTCAGGGACTGGCTTATGCCGACGATATCGTCAACTACACCTGTGCCGAGGATGCCGATGTCTCCCAGCGGATTTTCCGCGTGTGGACGGCTACCGACCAGCAGGGCAACAGCACGCAATGCATCCAGACGATCGAGATCGAGCGTCCGAGCGTAGCCAGCCTCGAGCTGCCGCCGAACTTCGACGATCTGCCTGACAATGAGCCGAGCTTTGACTGCCGCGACGGATACCCGACGCCGGAATACATCAACCAGACCCGCGGATTTGGCGGATACCCGGCCGGTGGTGGCTGCGGCAGCCTCCAGTTCGAATACTGGGACAAAGTACTGGATGTATGCCAGGGCTCGTACACGATCATCCGCAGCTGGACCATCCATGACATGTGCACGGGTGAGATCGCCAAGGTGGATCAGGTGATCAAGGTGCTGGACAAGACCCCGCCGGTATTGTTCTGCCCTGCCGAGCACGACATCAAGATCGGTGCGACGAAGAACAACGGTTACCAGGCATGCACGGCCAATGTGATGATGCCATGGATCCAGGTGACGGACGACTGTTCGACGACGAACAACATCACGTTCTACGTGTGGACAACGCTGCCGGACGGATCGATCGTGATCGTCAACCAAATGAACGCCCAGGGCTTCTTCGTATTCGACCTGCCGGTACAGCCGGCGCCGCACCAGTACACGTTTGTGTACACGGCGATCGACGACTGTGGCAACAAGGCCGAGTGTACGGTGAACGTAGCGGTACGCGACCAGACGCCACCGGTGGTAATCTGCGAAGAGTTCCACATTGTAGCGGTTACGGACAGCATCACGCTTGTGAATGCCATCAGCTTCGACGACGGATCGTATGACGACTGCTCGATGGTGAC
>CAYYGN010000030.1:13787-30243 GCA_964471595.1 uncultured Saprospiraceae bacterium | reverse complement strand
CAGTCGCTAAAAAACAAAAACCCCGGTCTTGGGGACCGGGGCTTCCAAGTGCCCGCGACTGGACTCGAACCAGCACATCCGAAAGGACACTACCCCCTCAAAGTAGCGCGTCTACCAATTTCGCCACACGGGCTGGTGTGGATAAACATCCCTGTCGGATGTTTCGGGACGCAAAGATAGCGAATGGCCGTCAAATCTGATGCAAATCGTGGGGCTGTAATTAGCAGCAGTGAAGGCATTGTCCCGGGTTTGTCCCGGGAAGCAAAGGCATGATGTCGGGTTTCAGTAGTTTAAAACAAAAACCCCGGTCTTGGGGACCGGGGCTTCCAAGTGCCCGTCCCGCAGAACATCGTCTGCGCTTCGGGATCTCAGCGCGACGCTGTAAACTGCGGGATAGACTTCCCGAAAGACAACGGCTACGCTTCGTTTGCTCAGCGTGCCGTTGTAACTGCGGGATAAATGCTCGTCCAGTCGCTAAAAAACAAAAACCCCGGTCTTGGGGACCGGGGCTTCCAAGTGCCCGCGACTGGACTCGAACCAGCACAGTATTACTACCACTAGCTCCTGAAACTAGCGCGTCTACCAATTCCGCCACACGGGCATGGTGGGAAGACCAAATCCTTCGACATGGCGAATCCTCCCGTCTCCGGGGCGCAAAGGTACGACAAGGGTTCAGATATGTGCAATAAGGTAGGATTTTTTGAAGCGAAGGGTGGACCACCCGCTTACCGGATACAGAAACCGTTCCCTTACCCGCAGCCGCCGTTTGCTCAATAGGTCAATGCGCCTTGTGACCCACAACCCATCTTTGGTCCATGACAACAGGCATTTTTACCCCTTAAATATGAAAAAAATCAATATATATGTATAACTTTAATATATTTGTCCTCGTATAATCCCACAAATCCCCCAAACCGATGGTACAGTTTCTACTTCTCAGCGCGATTTGCACCACCATAGGATTCTTCACGGCCATGTTGCCTGCCCGTCCGGCGACCGGCAAGTGCACGGAGGTTCCTCCTGCGGGTGAAGATCACCGGGAGCCCTTGTCCAGGGCGGCCTGACGGAGCCGTTGCAGGAATGGCGAAGCGAAGATGAAATCCTGGAGGATGTCATTGTCGCTATGCATGACTTGATCCCGGGAGCCCTGCCAGGCCAAGGCTCCATTGTACAACAGGATGATATTCTCCCCGATTTCCATGACGGAATTCATGTCGTGGGTATTGATCACCGTGGTCATGTCGTTTTCCCGGGTGATCTGCTGGATCAATTCGTCTATCACAAAGGCCGTCTTCGGGTCCAGGCCTGAGTTGGGTTCGTCGCAAAAGAGATACCTGGGGTTGAGGACAATGGCTCTGGCGATACCGACTCGTTTTTGCATCCCTCCCGAGAGTTCGGACGGAAACTTTTTGTTGGATCCGGCGAGGTTGACGCGTTCAAGGCAATGATTGACCTGATCGGCCTTTTCGCCCTTGCCCATACCGGTAAACATGTCCAGGGGAAACCGGACATTTTCTTCAACGGTCATACTGTCGAACAGGGCAGATCCCTGGAAGAGCATACCGACCTGCATACGGATATTGCGGAGGTCCCGGCCGGCCAGTTCGCTGAATGGTGTTTCCTCATACCACACCCTGCCCTCGACGGGATGGAGCAACCCGACCAGGATCTTGAGCAGGACGGTTTTGCCCGCCCCTGACCGACCGATGATGAGGTTGGTCCTCCCCCGTTCGAACCGGGCGGTAATCCCCTTGAGCACCGGGACATTCCCGAAGGACATGTGGATGTTTTCTACACGGATCAAAATATCCGGATTAGGCGGTCATGATGACAGCGATGAGATAATCAGCCAGCAGGATCAGAATGTTGCTGATCACAACGGCCCGTGTACTGGCTTTGCCGAGTTCGATGCTGCCCGTACGGACAAAAAATCCCTGATAGGTGGAAACGGCCGTCAACAGGAAGGCAAAGACGACCGACTTGACGTACATGATGAAGACATTGTAGGGCGCGTAGAAAGCCAGCAATCCGCGGGTGTATTCGGGGCCGGTCACCTCACCGGTCGGGACGGTGGCTACATAACCCCCAGCCATCGCCACGAAGGCAGAGACCGACACCAGCAGGGGAATGACAACCACTGCGGCAACGAGTTTGGGCATGATCAGGAATCCCGGCGTATTGACCCCCATGATTTCCATGGCATCAATATGCTCTTTCTGTCGCATGCCACCGAGCTCGGCAGCCATGTTGGATCCCACCTTACCGGCCAATACGAGGCAGGTGATGGTAGGGGCTGATTCCAGGATGGCCAGGTCGCGCACGATATATCCGATATACCACCGGGGTACGAGCTGGTCGTCCAGCTGATAAGCAAACTGAATGCCGGCCACCGCTCCCATGAATATGGATATCAGTCCGACGATCAGCAGGGAACCTATTCCTATATCGTACATCTGCCGGACGGTCTCCCGGGCATACATGTTCCACTGTTCCGGACGGTGGATTCCCTGTTTCATCAGCAACAGCCAGCGTCCGAAGTGGTAAAAGGTCCGGGAGACAACCCCCATAGGTATAACCGTTGTAAATGGCAGGTGCGAAGATAAGGGCTTTGGCGGGAGGCGGGGGCAATTCGTACTTTTACGGTGCCACCCACATCGCCCATGCATTCACACGCCCTACCTTCCTGCGCCGTCATCACCGGCGTGAGCAAAGGAATCGGCAAGGCCCTTGCCTTGCGATTCGGCCGGGAAGGCATCCCGGTCATCGGGTGTGCCCGGGGACGCTCTGCGCTCGGACAACTCCGGGAAGAATGGGACAGGGTCTTCCCGGATGTGCCTCTCCACACCGATGCTTTTGACCTGGCGGATCCGGCCGCCGTGAAACAATTCGGCACGTGGGTGCTGACCCTGTTTCCCGCGCCCGGCGTCCTCGTGCACAATGCCGGCATCTTCCGGCCCGGCAGCATTCTGGGTGAAGCCGAAGACGGCCTGGAGGAGCTCATGCGCATCAATCTCTACAGCGCCTGGCATTTGACACGGATACTGGTGCCGCCGATGGTTGCGCAGGGCAGGGGGCATGTCTTCACCCTTTGCTCGGTGGCGAGCTTGCAGGCCTATCCCGGCGGAGCGAGCTATGCCATCACCAAGTCTGCCCTATTGGGCCTCACCCGTGCGCTTCGGGCCGAAACCCGGGATACCGGGCTTAAAGTCACCGCCCTGATCTCCGGCGCCACTTGGTCGGATTCCTGGGCCGGCGCCGATTATCCCGACCATCGGCTGATGCAGCCGGAAGATATCGCCGACATGGTTTGGGCCACCTGCCGGCTGGGACCCGCTGCCGTGGTGGAGGAATTGTTGATCCGCCCGCAAAAAGGAGACCTGTGAGCCGACCCGAATCCGGATTTGTTGCGCTGGATCCACTGCGGTTTTCCGAAGCGGAAATGAAGGAGCGGGCGCGCGTCTTTTACGAAGAGGCGTGCCGGCGGAGGAGCGTCAGGGACTTCAGCGACAAGCCCGTGCCCCGCGATTTGATCGAAACCCTGATCCACACCGCCGGAACGGCCCCCTCCGGCGCCCACAAGCAGCCGTGGACGTTTTGCGCGGTGTCGGACCCGGCCATCAAACGCGCTATCCGGGAAGCGGCCGAGAAAGAGGAATACGACAACTATCACGGGCGCATGTCTCCCGCCTGGCTGGAAGACCTGCGACCATTGGCTACGGATTGGCACAAGCCTTTCCTGGAAACGGCCCCCTGGCTGATCGTGGTCTTCAAACGGATTTGGGAGCCTTCCCCGGAAGGCCCTGCGCACAAAAACTACTATGTTTCCGAATCGGTAGGGATAGCCAGCGGACTCTTGATCCAGGCCATCCACCACGCCGGACTGGTCACTTTGACCCATACTCCCAGTCCGATGAACTTCCTCCAGCACATCCTGGGGCGTCCGGACAATGAACGGCCTTTCCTTTTGCTGCCGGTCGGTTTTCCGGCCGAAGGCGCACTGGTGCCGGATCTGACCCGCAAAACCATTGGCGAGATTCTGGTATGGCACGAAAAGGACGCCGCGAGCCAACCATTTTGACCTGCATTTGTTTACCCAAAAAATTTCCTCTTATGAAAAAACTGTTGACCCTCGGCCTTCTGCTGACCTGTGGATGGGCCATGGCCCAGATCAAAACGCCGGCGCCCAGCCCGGTATCCAAGCTCACACAGACCGTGGGCCTTACGGAAGTGACCATCGAATATTCCCGCCCCAGTGCCAAGGGCCGGGCCATCTTCGGTGATCTGGTTCCTTACGGTACCATGTGGCGCACGGGCGCCAATGCCTCGACCAAGGTGACCTTCTCGGAGAATGTCACTGTGGAAGGCAAAGAACTGAAGGCGGGCACCTATGCCTTGTACATGATGCCGGGTGAAATGGAATGGGATGTCGTGTTCTACAAGAATACCACCTTTTGGGGTGTACCCAAGGAATGGAACACAGCCGACGAAGCGGCCAGGCTGAAGATCAAACCCCGTAAGCTGAATGACCTGGTGGAGACCCTGACCATTGATCTGGCCCATCTGACCAATGACGGTGCCGTACTGCAGCTTTACTGGGAGAAAACTCTGGTCCCCATTCAGCTCGGCGTCAATACCGATGCCACGGTCATGAAGAATATTGACCGCGTGTTGAATGGTCCCACCCCGGCAGATCTGTTCGCAGCCGGCCGTTACATGTACGAATCGGGCAAGGACAAAAATGTTGCCCTCGAATATGTCAAATTGGCCAACCAGAAAGAGCCCAAATTCTGGACGGTAAGGACACAGGCATTGATCCTAGCGGATCTGGGGCAATACAAGGAAGCTATTGCCACGGCCACGTGGTCCAAAGACCTGGCCACGCAGGCGGAGAATGACGACTATGTGCGCATGAATGAGAAATCCATCGCCGAGTGGTCCAAAAAGTGACCCTCTTCGATATGGCATCAAAAAAGCCCTGCTTGACGGCAGGGCTTTTTTAGTTTGGGGAATCAACCCTCGGCCGCCGCCAGCAATTCGCGGGCATTCGCCATGGCGGCGTCTCCCGGCGGATCGGTGCTGAGCATGGTGGCCAGGGCCGTCACCCTTTCTTCCCCGGTCAGGCTTTGAACCTGCGTGCGTACGGCGCCGTTTGCGGGCGATTTGCTGACATGGTAGTGCTTGGCTGCTCTTGCCGCTATTTGCGGAGAGTGCGTGATCACGATGAGTTGATGGGACCGGGACATCCGGGTGAGGATATCGCCCACCTTCATGGACACCGCTCCCGACACGCCGGAATCGATCTCGTCAAAGACGAGGGTGGGCAATGGAATGGCGGCGGCTACCAGGCTTTTGATCACGAGGGTCAACCGGGAGAGCTCCCCTCCTGAAGCCGCCTGCTTTACCGGCGTAAACCGGGACCCTTCCATTTGGGCCATTTCCAGCCGCAATAGGTCGAAACCTGTCGGTGTCAGGTCTTCCCGCAATTCGACGGGTAGCCGTAACCGGATCCTTTCCATCCCCAATCCGGCGAGGGATTTTTCCACTTCACGGGCGAAGGGGGCTGCGGCGTCAGCCCGGCCTGCATGCAGCTCTTCCGCCAGGGAGCGGCATTCCTTTTCCAGTTGATCCCGTTTTTCCGTCAGAGCTGTCAGACTGTCATTTTGTGCCTCAAGATCATCGCGCTGTACCTGCCATCCGTCCAAAAGTTGGAGTAGGGAGGCGATATCCGGCGATTTGTGTTTGTGAAGCAACCGGTTGATCAGGTCCATCCGCCGGGCCACTTCCTCCAGCCGGGCAGGGTCGCTTTCCGTGGCTTCTGCCAGCGAACCGGCCGTATCCGCCCAATCCTGCAATTCGATGACCAGCCCCTCGATCCGGACCAGCAAATCGGGCAGGCCGGGATGAAAGGAAGCCAGCGGCTGCAGGGACCGCGCTATCGCCTGCAACTGGGTCAGGGCTGAGGCTTCGTCCCCGGTCAGATAGGAAGAGGCCTCTCCCAGTGTGCGGCGAATTTCCTCGGCGTGCCGGAGCTGTTTTTCTTCCGTAGCGAGCTCATTTTCTTCACCTGGGCGCAGGCCGGCGGCCTCCATCTCCCCGATTTGAAAAGCCAGAAAATCCAGTTCCTGCAGCCGGCGGTGTTGTTCCTGTTCGAGGGCGTCGATGCGGGCCGAGAGGTGGCGCCATTCCCGATAGGTTCGGGCATAAGCCATTGCCGTGTCCCGCTGACCGGCCAGCGCATCGAGCATCCGGATCTGGAAGGTCTCTTCCAGGACATCGAGTTGATCGAATTGCTGATGGACATCGATGAGTTGCCGCCCCAGTTCCTTTAACACGGAAAGGCCTGCGGGCGAGTCGTTGATAAAGGAGCGTGACCGCCCCTGTGCGGAAAGCTCGCGGCGAATGAGCAGATCAGGATGGTAGTCCAGATCGTTCTCCTCAAAAAAAGATTCAAGGGCGTAATTCCCGATGTGAAAAGTGCCTTCGATGACCGTCTTTTCATCCGGGTCGGCCTGCACCCCGCTTTCGGCGCGATCGCCCAGGATGAGGCCGAGCGCCCCCAGCAGGATGCTTTTGCCGGCTCCGGTCTCGCCGGTGATGATGGTCAGGCCGTCGTCGAACGCCAGATCGAGGGATTCGATGAGGACATAATTGCGGATGTGGAGGCGACGGATCATGACCCGGCAAAATTACCGTTTCACACGGGGATGGCGCGGCGTTGGCCGGACGCACCATCGATCCCGCCAAAAAGCCGCATCTTTGCCCCACTAAAATCAAGACAATGAACGAAGTCTATATCGTATCGGCGGTACGCACACCCATCGGCAGTTTTGGCGGCAAGCTGGCCGGATTTTCCGCCGTAGAGCTGGGTAGCAAGGCCGTGGCCGGCGCCCTGGAACGCGCCGGCGTGGCCCCCGACAGGGTCCAGGAAGTCCTGTTCGGCAATGTGATTGCTGCCAATCTGGGCCAGGCGCCCGCTACCCAGGTGGCCCTCGGCGCCGGCATCCCCAATACCGTTCCGACTACCGTTATCAACAAGGTATGTGCCTCCGGTATGAAATCCACCATGCTCGGTGCTCAATCCATCATGCTGGGTCAGAATGATCTTGTGGTCACCGGAGGCATGGAAAGCATGTCCAACATCCCGTACTACATTCCCAAAGCGCGGTGGGGTTACAAATACGGGGGTGGAGAGATCATAGACGGACTTGAAAAAGATGGACTCAAGGATGCCTACGGCCACATGGCCATGGGGGTCTGCGCCGACGCCACGGCCAGCAAGTACAACATCTCCCGGGAAACGCAGGATGCATTTGCCATCCGGTCATACACCCTGGCGGCGGAAGCCACCTCCTCCGGAAAATTCAAAAAGGAGATCGTGCCTGTCCTGTTGCCGCAGAAGAAAGGCGATCCGGTGGTCATGGACGAGGACGAGGAATTCCGGAATGTGATGTTCGACAAGATCCCGGGGCTCCGGCCGGTCTTCACCAAGGACGGGACAGTGACCGCGGCCAACGCCTCCACCATCAACGACGGGGCCTCCGCACTCGTGCTGGCAAGCGGCAAAGCCGTAAAAGAAATGGGATTGACCCCTGTCGCCCGTATCGTATCGTTTGCCGATGCGGCCCAGGCGCCGGAATGGTTTACCACTGCGCCCACCCTGGCCGCTCCTATCGCCCTCCAGCGGGCAGGCCTTTCCCTGAAGGACATGGATTACTTCGAGGTCAATGAGGCCTTCTCGGTGGTCGTGCTCGCCTTCAACCAAGTCCTGGGCATTGATCCGGAAAAAGTCAACATCTTCGGTGGCGCCGTTTCACTCGGCCACCCCCTTGGCGCTTCGGGCGCCCGGATCATCACCACACTCAACAATGTTCTGCACCATCAGAACGGCCGCTATGGGATGGCCGCCATCTGCAACGGCGGCGGCGGGGCCTCGGCCATGATCATCGAGAGGGCCTGACCGGATTTGCGCACGGCCGGCCGGGATTGATCGCCTTGCCAACAGGAAGCCCTTGTCCGTATGCCGGACAGGGGCTTTTTTATGGTGCCGGGGAAATGGGTATCTTTGAATGTCTGCACGGCCATGGACTACCATCCGCCTGATTTCCTTACCCGATTCCAGCAGCATTATGAAACACATATTTCTGTTTTCGTCATTTTTGCTCCCTGCCCTGATCCTTACTGCCCAGCCCAAGGAAAGAACGACCTATTCCACAGGGGGCAACCCCCGCGCCTTTCTTTATGATTTCAGTGTCCACAAGGCGCCTTATGCCCCTCTGGACAATCCCGTTTCGCTGAATCAGGGCGAGATCTGGGACGACCCCAACGATTACATCGTGCCCGTGGACTTTCCTTTTGCATTCATGGGGTTGGAATTGTCCTTTCTGTCCATAGGCGGATTTGGCGCCGTGGTGTATGGATTCAGCGATGATCCCGAATCCCAGACGGCAGCGGTATTGGTCCCCTTTGACACGGACCTGATTGACAGGGGCATCGCCGATACCCTCTCCTTGTCCCCGATATCCTATCAGGTGGAAGGTCAACCGGGACAGCGAATTCTCAAGGTGGAATGGAGCAATGCGGGCTCCTATGACGAATGGAGTGAATGGGGCAGTACGAGTATGCATATTTCTTTCCAAATGTGGCTGTACGAAGGCACGGATGTGATCGAATATCATTACGGCCCCGAAATGATCAATGACCCCGCCGTTTTCTATTTCCAGGGGATCGGTGCCTTCATAGGGTTGTCCGGCTTTGACCTGGAGAATATTGCATTTGTGGATATTCATCTTCTGCAGGGTCCTGCCTCCGGTCCCGAATTGACCGACCTTGAATTTCCCGTTACCGGAACACCTGCCGAAGGCACCGTGTACCGGTTTGCACCGGTCGCCTCCGCCATGGATCAAGCGGATCCCGGAATAGTGACGGATGTTTGGCCCAATCCTGCCCGCGAACGCCTTTACCTCCGTGCTGCCGGACCCATCGAAAAAGTGACCATATACACGGTGGGCGGGCAACCGGTGTGGTCCGGCACCCATTTTGACGCCTCTTCCGGGATTCCGGTGGATGGCCTGGCACCGGGCATGTATTTTTTGCAACTGGAATCCGCCCGGGCCCGTCAGCACATGCGTTGGGTAAAAGAGTAATTCCCGCAGGTCTCCTCCTCGGGCGGGCGTTGCCCCAGGTGGCCGGATGATGCGGATCATATCGTTTACGGGCAGGGGTCATTTTTTTTGGTGTGAGCCATCACCAAATGCCCCATCCGGCAGCCGGACTTTTGGGTGATAAATCCATCACCATGAAACCGCTTACCACCCTCTGGCTGTTCCTTTCCGGCATAGTCTTGATGCATGCCCAGCCGTTGAAAACCGATTGGGCCGTTCGCCTTGGAGGGGATGATTTTGTCCTCGTCAATGCCATCGCCCTCCAGCCGTCCGGACATGTGCTTTTGTCGGGACAATTCACTTCCGTCATGGACGCCAACCCGGGTACCGGCATCCAATGGATGACCTCTGCGGGCAATTACGATGCCTACCTGATAAAATTGGACGAGGAGGGGAATTATGTTTGGTCCAAACGATGGGGCGGAGGTGGATACGAGAATGCCTGGGCCATGAAAACGGATGCATCGGGACAGATTTTTCTCGCCGGCGATTTCGGCGGAATTGTCGATTTCAATCCGGGTGGCGGTGTGGCCAATCTGACCTCGGAGGGAGGTACGGATGTGTACCTCCTGAAACTCAACGCCGATGGTGAGTATGTGTGGGCCAAACATTTTGGAGGGCCTTACACCGACGGGCCGACCGCTCTGGCCCTGGATGCCGGTGGGCAGATTTACCTGACGGGATATTTCAGCAATACGGCTGATTTTGACCCCGGTCCCGGACAGTTCCCCTTGACCAGTTTCAGTGGATCGGATGTTTTCCTGCTGAAGTTGTCGGCAGCGGGAAACCCGGTATGGGTCAAGCAATTGGGGGGGTCGGGGAATGACTTTTCCTATTCCGTTCTGCCTGACCCGGCCGGCAATGTCTACACCCTGGGCGTGTTTCAGGGGGAAGCCGATTTTGATCCGGGTTCGACGACCCAGATGCGCACTTCACTGGGAGGGAATGACATTTTCATCAGCAAACTCAATGCCACCGGAAATTATGGGTGGATCCGCCAGATAGGTGGCGAGGGAGATGATTATCCCCAGGACATGCAAATGGATCAGGACGGGAACCTGGTAATCACCGGCTTTTTCGATACGGAATTGGATGTGGATCCAGGAGCCGGAGAATTGATATTCACTCCTTCGGGCACGGAAAACGCATTTGTCGTAAAAATGAACGCCCAGGGACAATTGATGTGGGCGCGTCAGATCGCCGGCGAAAGCCAGGTGATCAGCGAGCGTTGCGCCATTCTGCCGGATCAGGGTGTAGTGGTCACCGGTCGCTTTACCGGGACGCTGCAACTCGCCGATTCGGATACCTTGATTTTCCCGCCCCTGCCGTCCGCCGGAAACCAGGATATCTTCTGGGTCAGGTATGATGCCGGCGGCATGCCTTTGTGGGTGGCTTCCATCGGAGGTCCCCACAATGATGGCGGTGGCACCTATTTTGATCTCGAAACGGATCCGGACGGAAACATGTACACGGCCGGATGGGTGCGTTATGCCATTGATTTCGACCCGGGACCGGACGAACTGATCCTGCCCGAATCAGATATTTTCGAAGTGTTCCTGACCCGTATGCACGAGGTGCCTACCAGCATTGATCCAGCCGGAGAATGGCAACCCGTCCATCTGTGGCCCAATCCGGGTAGCGGACCGGTGTTTGTGGATGGCCGGCAAAGTTCGCATCCCTGGTTTTACCGGGTGGTGGATGCCCGTGGACAGCGGGTGAGCGAGGGCCGTTGGCAGCCAGGCGGCGTCTATATGCTGACTTTGCCTGAGGGCGAGGGAATCTGGTTTCTCCATCTGGAGGACGGCCACGGACGGCAGATCATCCAACGCCTGGTGCGCTCAACCCGTTGACGGGCCGTTGCCATCCGGACTCCGGGACGCGGTGTCCCCGGCCAGAAACCGGAGATTCCGTCGAAGGCCCTCCAAACCCGTGCGGAGGACGGCGGATTTGCCGAAAAGTGCGCCAAAGGTTTCTTCCGTGATTTCCTGCCATTCCCGGGCGGACATCGCCATCAGTTCATCCGGCGGGTCGAAGGCGGGTTCCTCGTGCCGGGTGGCAAAGCGATTCCAGGGGCATACGTCCTGGCAGATGTCACATCCGAAGGCCCAGCCTTCCATTTGTCCCCGGAAGGCATCGGGGATGGCTTCACGGAGTTCGATGGTGAGATAGGAAATGCAGCGGCTGGCATCCAGGAGATAACCTTGCGGAGAGATGGCCGCTGTCGGACAGGCATCAATGCAACGCCGGCAGGTACCGCAATGGTCCTTTATGGGATCGTCGGGGACAAACGGGAGATCCAGAATGATCTCGGCCAGGAAAAAGTAACTCCCGTGGCGGGGATGCAGGAGAAGGGTATGCTTGCCGGCCCAGCCCAGCCCGGCCCGGCGTGCCCAGTCGCGTTCCATCACCGGTCCGGAATCCACAAATACCCGGCCTTCGGCCTGACCGTAAGTGTCGCGTATCCAGGCCAGGAGTTCCTTGAGTTTGCGGCGCAGGATCTTGTGGTAATCCTCGCCGTAGGCGTATTGGCTTATCCGGGGCGCCTGCGGGTCGTCCGGTGTGTCGGGATTGTGGTAATTGTACGCGAGGCAAATGACGGATTTGGCGCCGGGTACCAACCGCGTGGGATCCGTGCGGAGGTCGAAATGGCGGGCCATCCAATCCATACGGCCCTGGAAGCCCTGTTGGAGCCAGGCCTCCAGGCGCCGGGCTTCTTCATCCAGGGGTTGGGCTCGGGCTACGGCACACAGGAAAAAACCCAGTTCGCCGGCGCGGGCTTTCAGAGATGCGGAGTCAACGGGAGCAAAGGCCATGATCGGAAAAGACAAAGATAGGCGGGTCAGGTTCGGGATTGCCGGCAGTGCCCTACCTTTGACGGACACACTGGTAACGATGAAATTCATTTCCCCTTTGATAGTAGCGGCCATTTTCCTTTCGGGATGCGGCGGACAAGCACCCGCTCCCGGGGAGACGGAGTCCTCTGCTGTCCAGACGGAACAATATGGCGGATCCGTCGCCACCGATGAGGCCATATCTTATGAGAGTCTGCTGGATCTGATGAAAGAGGCCGGCGAAGCGACCGTTGTGGTCAAGGCGCGGGTGGAATCCGTATGTCAGACCAAAGGATGCTGGATGACGGTCAAATCCGATGATCCGGCCATTACCGAAACCATGTTCGTGCAATTTGAAGACTACGGTTTTTTCATGCCGAAGGACCTGTCGGGCGCCGAGGTGATCATGGCCGGCATGGCTTACCGGGAAGTGACCACCGTGGAAGAACTCCGCCATTATGCCCAGGATGAAGGGCAGTCGGCCGAAGAGATCGCTGCCATCACGGAGCCCCTCGATGAGCTCAAATTCATGGCGACGGGGGTAGTAGTGACCAGCAGGTAACTGCTCATGCCGGAAGGTATCCGTTCCGTCTCCGTCAGGGATATGATGCGCGAGCTCCGTCAGCATCCCGATGCCGTGGTCCTCGATGTGCGCACGCCGGATGAGATCAGCCGGCATCCCGGGATGCAGATTTCCTGCCCGATGGACTTCCTGGATTCAGATTTCGAGCAAAGGGTGGCTTCCCTTGACCGGGCGGTCCCGTATTATTTGTATGACGACACCGGAAAACGCAGTCGCATGGCCGCCGCCAGAATGAAGGAACGCGGATTTCTGTTGGTCGCCTGGGTGGAAGGGGGATGGCCGGCCTTGAAAGCCCATATCTCGGAGCACGGCGAACCCGAATATGTGCCCTTCTGAAGGGAGTATTCAGGCGCCGAGATCGTCCCACACAGACCGGATGGACCGCGCATAACTCCCGCCGAACAACAGCGTGTGTACAAGGAGCGGGAAGAGCTGGTACAAGCCCATTCGCCGGTGAAATCCCGGTGACAAGGGCCATTCTTCCTCGTAAGCCCGGAAGCAAGCGGAGGGGAATCCTCCAAACAGATGCATCATGGCGAGGTCAGACTCCCGGTGCCCGTAATGGACGGAGGGATCGATGAGAACCGGCATGCCTTCCGGACCGCTCAGGACATTGCCCGACCACAGATCCCCATGCACCAGAGCGGGGCGTTCCAACGGGCATAGTTCGGCGACCATCCGGTAGATGCGCGCCATACGCTGATCATCGGAGCGATGGAAATATCCTTTGTCCCTGGCGGCAGCATAGAGAGGCGCCAGTCTTTCGTGAATATAAAAGTCGGTCCAGCCCGGATGCTGCCGGCCGGACAGAGGGATGGATGCGATAAAGGTGTCTTCCTGCCAGCCGAAGCCATCGGCGGAATGGCGGTGGAGAGAGGCCAAACCCGCACCCAAAGCCCGGGCCCACCCGGGGCCTGGCCGGGAGGTAGGAATCCATTCCAGCAGAAGATATCCGGTACCGGCATTCAGACCGAATCCCAGGACTCCCGGCACCGGCAATGTGCCGGTAGAACGCAGCGCTTCCAGACCCCGGGCCTCCAACCGGAACATCCGGGCAGCTTCCTCACCGGGCAGGGTTTTGAGGAATACCTCCCTGCCGTCAGCCAGGGTCAAATGCCACGTCCGGCTGTTGGGAGTGGGGTCTCCTGCGATGGCGTGGCGAATAGCCGATCCAGTGATGTCCGCGACGATCGCTGTCCAGTGCGCCATGTCCATGGCCCAAAAATAACACCCACCCAGGGTCGCCAGGGCAGTCCCGCATACCAGGATCCCGGCCGGCGCGTTTAGGAAAGACCACTTTTCACCGGATTTCTCCTTATCTTTGCGCTCTTATGTCATTGAGGCTCCTCCTTCCTCTTGTTTTGACGGTGTTTTTGTCGGGATGCAAATCCGAGTTCGAGCGTGTCCGCCTTAGCGGAAATGTGGACATGATTTACCAGAAAGGGGTGGATTATTATGAAAAGGGGGAGTACCAGAAGGCCCAGACCCTGTTCGAGATCATCATCAACAATTTCCGGGGGAAGAAAGAGGCCGAAGACCTGTATTTCAAATATGCCAACACGCATTTTTTCCTGAAGAATTACCTCTTGTCCGCCTACTACTTCAACAATTTCACCACGACCTACCCGCTGTCCAATCTCAAGGAAGAAGCGGAATACATGGTAGCCTTTTCTTATTACCGATTGTCGCCCATATTTCGCCTCGATCAGGCCTATACCCGCAAGTCCATTGACGGGTTTCAGGACTTTGTCAACAACCATCCCCGGAGCGAGCGCGTGGAGGAATGCAACCGGCTGATGGACATCCTCCGGGCCAAACTGGAACGCAAGGCCTACGAGGAAGCCAAACTGTATTACGACCTGCGCGAATACCAGGCCTCATTGCAGTCGTTCGAAAATCTGTTGCGGGATTTTCCGGAGACAAGGGATGCCGAGCGGATACGGTTCCTGATGGTGGAGGCGGCCCATGCCTGGGCGGCCAACAGCATCCGCGAAAAACGGCAGGAGCGCTACGAGAAAGCCCTGGAGTTCATTCAGGTGTTCCGCAACAAATACCCCGGCAGTTCCTACAAAGAGGATCTCCGCAAAATCGAAACCCTTACGCAGACCGCCCTAAAAAATCTGTAAGCATGTCCTCCATCAAGAACAAGTCCCAGCATCTGGATGCCCATCTTAAGGCCCTGGAGGTGGAACGCCTGGTCGAAAAGACCGGAAACATTTATGAAGCGCTGGCCATCATCGGACGCCGGGCCCGCCAGGTATCGGTAGATCTCAAAAAGGAACTGGCCGAAAAGCTGGAAGAATTTGTCGAGCAGACCGAGACCATCGAGGAGGTGCAGGAAAACAAAGAGCAGATCGAGATCTCGCGCTCCTATGAAAAGCTGCCCAACCCGGCCATTATCGGGATGCACGAGTTCATGACCGACCAACTGCACCACCGTTACAAGGAAGATCAGGCTTCCGAATCCTGAACCCACCCGGGTCATGGGCAACACCTCACTCGCCGGCCGGAAAATCCTCCTGGGGGTCAGCGGTAGTATCGCGGCCTACAAGACGGTTTTCCTGACGCGTTTGCTGGTCAGGGAAGGCGCCGAGGTCAGGGTGATCATGACGCCTTCGGCGGCGGCTTTCGTCTCCCCGCTCACCTTCAGTACCCTGTCGCGAAATCCGACCCGTCACGAGTTGATGTCGGAATCCGAATGGCACAACCATGTCGAGCTGGGCCTTTGGGCCGACCTTTTTGTCATCGTTCCGGCCACGGCCCACACGCTGAGCGGGATGGCGGAAGGTCGTTGTGACAATCTCCTCCTCGCCGTTTACCTGTCGGCCCGCTGCCCGGTTTGGGTGGCTCCGGCCATGGATCTGGACATGTGGTCGCACCCTGCCACCCGGCGCAATATGGCCAGGCTCGTCGCCGACGGCGTGCGGCAGATAGACGTCGGCGACGGCGAGCTCGCCAGTGGTCTTTCGGGTCCGGGCCGCGTCGCCGAACCCGAAGCCCTTCTGGAAGAAATCCGGCATTTCCTGGCGCCAGCTCCCGTTTTTGAGGGGATGGAAGTGCTCATTACGGCCGGTCCGACCCGGGAGGCCCTGGATCCCGTCCGATTCCTCACCAACCACAGCTCCGGCAAAATGGGGGTAGCCCTGGCCGACGAAATGGCCCGCAGAGGAGCCCGTGTCCACCTCGTCCTCGGTCCCGCAGCGGCGGCACCCTGCCATCCGGGCGTGGAGACCATCCCCGTGGTATCGGCAACGGAAATGATGGAAGCGGCTGCCACCGTGTTTCCCCGATGCCGCATCGCCATATTTGCCGCCGCAGTGGCGGATTACCGGCCGGCCACCACCGCTACCGGCAAAATCAAAAAACAGGGGGACTCGCTCTCGCTCGAGCTGGTCAAAAATCCCGATATCGCCGCCACCCTCGGCGCCCGCAAACAAAAAGATCAGGTACTTGCGGGGTTTGCCCTCGAGACCGATGCCGGCGAGGAGGAAGCCCGGAAAAAGCTGAAGGCCAAAAGACTGGACCTGATTGTGCTCAACACCCTGCAGGATGCCGGTGCGGGTTTCGGCACGGACACCAACAAGGTCACCTTCCTGACGGCGGATAATAAAACCCGCCGATTCGGGTTAAAGTCCAAGAAAGAAGTAGCCGCCGACATCGCCGACGAATTGGCATGTCTTGTGCAGGCTGCACCATGAACCGCAATCCTATGATCCGATTCATCACCCTCTTTTCTGCCTTGCTTTTCCTGACGGCGAGTGCCGTCCCTGCCCAGGAGTTGAAGGTCGATATTGTCGTCAACACCCCGCGCATCCAGTCGGTGGATCCCGCCGTTTTCCAGACCCTCAGGACTTCCATTCAGGAGTTCATGAACAACCAGC
>CAYYGN010000030.1:0-13777 GCA_964471595.1 uncultured Saprospiraceae bacterium | reverse complement strand
ACTCGACGAGCGGATCGAAGTCACCATTCAGCTCACCATTCGCGACGAGTTCTCCGTCAATTCCTTTGGCGCCGACATGTCCATCCAGGCGACACGCCCCGTGTATGGGAGCAATTTCAAAACGTCCATCCTGATGCATGTGGACAAGGACGTGACGTTCACGTACGACCAGTACCAGCCGATCGTCTTCAGCCGGACCGCCTATGTGGACAACCTGTCCTCCATCCTGTCCTTCTATGCGTATTACATCCTGGGGCTGGACGGCGACACCTTTGCCAAAAACGGCGGGGAGCCCTACTTCCAGACGGCCCAGGAGATCATCAACATGATCCCGGCCAATGGAGGCCACAAAGGTTGGAAACCCGCTGACGGACAGCGGGCGCGCTACTGGCTGGTCGAGAATGCCCTCAATCCCACTTTCCGCCCCATGCGGGAGGCCAATTATCAGTACCACCGCCTCGGGCTTGACGAAATGCACCGGGATGTGGAGAAAGGGCGGCTCAACATGGTGAAGGCCCTGGACGAAATCGCCCAGATCGCCAAAATCCACCGCAACGCCATGAGCATCCAGATTTTCGCCAATGCCAAAAATCAGGAGATCATCGAGGTGTTCAAAGCGGCCGACATCTCCACCAAACGTCAGGTCCAGGACATCATGGCCCTGATCGACCCCGCCAATTCTTCCCGGTACCAGCAGATAGGCCTGTAGTCGGTCGTATCTTTGCCGGGCACCCCTACCGCCATGGAATCCAGGATGCGTCTTTCGACCGAAAATCTTTACAAGCAGTACGGCAGCCGTACCGTCGTGGGCGGTGTGTCGATAGAGGTCAATCAGGGCGAGATCGTGGGACTCCTGGGCCCCAACGGTGCCGGCAAGACGACCAGCTTTTACATGGTCGTGGGTTTTATCCGGCCCAATGAGGGGCGGGTCTTTCTCAACGAAGAGGAGATCACCAGCCTGCCGATGTACCGGCGGGCCCGGCTCGGCATCGGGTACCTGCCGCAGGAAGCCTCCGTATTCCGCAAACTCAGCGTGGAAGACAACATCAGGGCCGTCTTGGAGATGACGCCCTTGTCCCGGGCCGAGCAGCGCGACCGTCTGGAAGACCTCATCGAGGAATTCAACCTCCACAAGGTGCGCAAGAACAACGGCGACTCCCTTTCCGGCGGCGAGCGCCGCCGCACCGAAATAGCCCGTGCACTGGCGACCGATCCCAAATTCATTCTCCTCGACGAGCCGTTTGCCGGCATTGACCCCATCGCGGTGGAGGATATCCAGTACAACGTCTCCCGCCTCAAGACCCGCAACATCGGTATTCTGATCACCGACCACAATGTGCAGGAGACCCTGTCGATCACGGACCGCGCCTACCTGATGTTCGAAGGGAAAATCCTGAAGGCGGGCACCGCTGAAGAGCTGGCGGCCGACGAGATGGTACGCCGGGTGTATCTGGGGCAACACTTCGAGCTGCGGCGCAAGGAAATCCGCCTCGAGCCATGAGGATACCGCCGGGTATTGTGGGCATGCTGGTGGCCACGCTGTGCGGGTGCAGCCCCGAGGAGTCCTTTCTCAACACGACGGAAAAACGGGAGGTGGCCCGCCGCACGGAAGAGCGCACGATCATGATGCGCGACAGTGTGGCCCGCGACTGCCTGGCGTACCAGGACAGTCTGTTGCCTTATCTGGTGGACTCCCTGCTGGTGGAGCGCACGCGGGAGATGCAAAAAAGGCTGGAGCAACAATGAGAGCGTTGTGGGTAATGATTGTTTTCGGCGTGTTGGCGGCATGCAGCGCCAGGGAGGAGAAGTCGGAATCCCGGATCGAGGCGGTGGTGGAAGAAAACCTGGCCGCGCGACGCGCGACGCTCTGGAAGGAATGCCGGGAATCGGCGGTGGAGCGAGCGTCGGAAGTGGCGGATTCCCTGCTGTTGATCCGGGCACGACAGGTGGTCATCGACAGCGCCAAGGCGCCGCCCCGTCCGTTGCGCCCCGACCTGCTGCCCCCTGAGATCAGCGCAGACACCACGCCTGTCCGGCCGCTGTGGGAGCCCGGGAAGGAAAAGAAATGACGACAGGGGGACGTCGGATCCCTCGCCTGGTTTCAAAACCGCAAATGCCGGACGGTCTCGTTGTTGTGGATCAGTTGCTCCATGGAGCGGATGCCTATCCGCAGATGCGTCTGTACCCATTGCTCGGTGACCGTGCGGTCGGATTCTTCCGTTTTGACGCCATCGGGGATCATCGGCATGTCGCTCACCAACAGCAGGGCCCCGGCAGGGATTTGATTTTTGAAGGCCGCAATGAAAATGGTGGCGGTCTCCATATCAATGGCCATGCACCGCAACTCACGGAGATACTCCTTGAAATCCTCCCGGTGCTCCCACACCCGCTTGTTGGTCGTGTACACCGTCCCGGTCCAGTAATCGCGCTCAAACTCGCGGATAGTGGTCGAGATGGCTTTTTGCAGGGCGAAAGCCGGCAAAGCCGGCACCTCAAAAGGCAGATAGTCATTGGAGGTGCCCTCTCCGCGGATCGCGGCGATGGGAAGGATCAGGTCACCCACCTTGTTTTTGTTGACGCGAAGACCGCCGCACTTGCCCAGAAAAAGGATGGCCCTTGGCATCACCGCCGTCAGCAGGTCCACAATGGTACCTGCGTTGGGACTTCCCATGCCGAAGTTGATGATGGAAATGTGCTCGTGTGTGGCACACATCATGCTCCGCTCGCGCCCGATGATGGGTACCCCGTGCCATTCGGAAAAGAGTTCGACATAATGGGTGAAATTGCAGAGGATGATGTATTCGCCAAACTGGTTCAGCTCCATCCCCGTATATCGGGGCAGCCAGTTGGCGACGATCTCTTCCTTGGTCTTCATGATCCGCCTTTTGGGGTAAAAACGAATGGATGCCGGTGAAGTTGCAAGCGCCGGATTAAGCGGCAACCGGTCCGGGTCACGGGTCTCGCCCATCGGCCGGTTTGGGGATTATTTCCCAATTTTGATCCCCCGCCCGCAGGGAGGGTACACATGTCCAAGCCCCTTGATCTGATCAAAGCCCCGGTCGCCGCCGAGCTGGAAGCCTTCGAAGGGCATTTCAGGGAGGCGTTGCGCAGCGACGTGTCCCTCCTGGACAAAATCACGTATTACATCGTCCGCCGAAAAGGCAAGCAGATCCGTCCCATATTTGTGTTCCTCTCGGCCCGGATGTTCGGCCCCTGTGGAGAACCCACCTTTCACGCTGCCTCCCTCGTCGAATTGCTCCATACCGCCACCCTGGTCCACGACGATGTGGTGGATGATTCCCAGGTGCGCCGCGGTTTCTTTTCCATCAATGCGCTTTGGAAAAACAAGATCGCTGTCCTCGTCGGTGATTATCTGCTCAGCCGGGGCTTGCTGCTTGCCCTCGATCACCGGCAGTACCGGTTGCTGCACATCCTGAGCCGGGCTGTCCGCGACATGAGTGAAGGCGAGCTCCTGCAGCTCGAAAAAGCCCGCCGCCTCGATATCGCCGAACCGGTGTATTACGACATCATCCGCCAAAAGACGGCCTCCCTCATCGCGGCAGCCTGCTCGGCCAGCGCCGCCAGCATGACGGATGACGAGGAAGCCATCGGTCGCATGTTCGCCTTCGGAGAAAAAATCGGCATGGCCTTCCAGATCAAGGATGACCTGCTCGATTTCGGAGATGAAGCCACCGGAAAGCCCAAGGGCATCGACATCAAGGAGAAAAAACTCACCCTGCCCCTCATCCATGCACTCAGCCAGACCGATCCGGGCGAAAAGCGCCGAATCCTCCGGCTGATCCGGGCAGACAGTGAAGCGCGCTCTACGTTCGAAGAGGTCATCCGGCTGATTCGGGACACGGGCGGCCTGGACTATGCCCGGCAAAGGATGGCGCAATACCGCCAGGAAGCCTTTGCCCTGCTGCATACCTTCCCCGATTCGCCCTCCCGGCAATCCCTGGAACAACTCGTTGATTTCGTGACGGAGCGCAGCCATTGACCGCCGTGACCGAAGGGTTTATACGCTGGCAAGGCGCCGGCATGAAAGCCGGCCCCCATTCCATTCGGTATATTTGCCACATCCGGTAGCGGAAAAGAGGTTCCTGCGCCATTCCGCTCAAACCCATCGCCATGTTGCTTGTCACCGGTCTTGCCTTGTCTTTCCTTTACCCCCTTTTCCTGGCGGTCTGGCCGGGATGGGTGCGTGGCCGTCGGGCGTACTGGACGGCTGCCGTTCCCGCTTTGCTTTTCCTGGGATGCCTGCAGGCATGGGAGCCGGTCATGCAGGGGGGCATGGTGATCCTTGACCTCCCCTGGGCGCCGTCCCTCGGGGTCTCCCTGACGTTTACCCTGGACGGTCTATCCTTCCTGTTCTCCTTGCTGATCACCGGGATCGGTACCTTGATTTATCTGTATGCTTCGGCCTACATGAAAGGGTATGCCGACTCGGCCCGGTTGTTCGGATGGCTGGGCATTTTCATGGGAGCGATGCTGGGACTGGTTTGGTCGGACAATTTGATCACCTTGTTCATTTTCTGGGAATTGACCAGTATCAGTTCTTTTTTTCTGATCGGCTATTATCAGGAAGACCAGGCCTCCCGGCAATCGGCGCGGACGGCGCTGGCCGTGACGGGACTGGGTGGCCTTGCCTTGTTGGCCGCCGGATTGCTGATCGGACAGGAGACCGGCGGTTACGGCCTGGCCGGGTTGCATGACCTGCAGGGATTGCTGACCTCCTCGCCCCTCTATCCTCTTATTGCGGTACTGGTGATGCTGGCCGCATTCACCAAATCGGCGCAGTTTCCTTTCCACTTCTGGCTCCCTGGTGCCATGAAAGCCCCGACACCGGTATCGGCCTATCTGCACAGCGCCACCATGGTCAAAGCCGGGGTTTACCTGCTCCTGCGATTCAGTCCTTCCCTGGGCGGTACGGAATGGTGGACTTGGGGACTGACCGCGGCCGGAGGGATCACGATGGTGTATGCCGCCTGGCAGACTTTGTTCCGCACGGACTTGAAAGCCTTGCTGGCCTACAGCACCGTTTCCGCCCTGGGCATTATGGTCTTCATGACCGGCTGGGGCACCGGGGCGGCCATAAAGGCCGCTATCGGGTTTGTCCTTGTCCATGCCCTGTACAAAGCGCCGTTGTTTCTGGTGGCGGGCGTCCTCGACAAAGTCACTGGTACCCGGGAAGTGACGCAGTTGGCCGGGTGGGGCAGGGCGCTGCCATTTACGGCGGCGGCCGGCTTGCTGGCCGCTTTGTCCAATGCGGGATTGCCGCCTTTCCTGGGGTTTGTGGGCAAGGACCTCGTGTACGAGGCGCTACTGGCCCAAGGGAATCCCGTGGCCCTTTGGGGCATGGCCCTGGCCTTCGTGACGAATGTCCTGCTCCTGTGGGCGGGTCTCCAGGCAGGTCTGCGGCCGTTCGCGGGGAAGCCATCCCCAATAAGTGGCCGCCAATTGTCACCAGGGGCCTGGCTCTGGGGGCCTCCGCTGCTGCTGGCCCTTCTCGGACTGCTGGCCGGGTGTTGGCCCGCATGGGCGGGATCCTGGCTCCTCGAACCGGCCCTCCGGGTTGCGGGGCATCCCGGGCGTGAGGCGGAGCTGGCGCTGTGGCACGGATTCGGACCGGTATTGGCCTTGAGCGCGGCCACATTGCTCTCGGGCGCTCTCCTGGCGGTTTTCATCAAGCCATCGGCCACCCGGGCTCAACGGTGGATGCAATGGGAGCGTTTCGCGCCCGAGTCCATTGTCCACCTCGGTTACAGCGTGTTCTCCGCCGCTGGTACCCGTATCACCCGCTTGTTGCAGAACGGATATCTCCGCCACTATGTCTTTGCCGTGACCTTGTTTCTGCTGGTGGTGGCCGGGATCCAATTGGTCCCTTTGGTGGCCGGCCGTTCGTTGCCATACCGTTTCACGGCCGTGACGGTCTATGAAGTCATGATCCTGGTCATGATGGCCGCATCCATCGGCTTTACCGTGTTCACCCGCTCGAGGCTCATTGCCGTGGCTTCCCTGGGTGTGACGGGATACGCCATTTGCCTGTTGTTTGTGTTCTACAGCGCTCCCGACCTCGCGATGACCCAATTCACCATCGATACCCTGACAGTGATCCTGTTTGTCCTGGTGGTTTTCCGTTTGCCCCGATACATGACATTCAGTACCCCTGCCATCCGCTGGAGAGACGGGATCCAGGCGCTGGCCTTCGGAGCCGTGATCTTTCTGCTGATCCTGGCAGTCCTTGCCGAGCCGGTGACCAGGGAGGTCGGTGACTATTACGCCCGGAACGCCTATCTCCTGGCCAAGGGAAAAAACGTGGTCAATGTAATCCTCGTGGATTTCAGGGGTCTCGATACTCTGGTGGAAATTTCCGTCCTGGCAGTCGCGGCCATCGGGGTGTTCGGACTTTTGAAATTGCGATTGAAACCTTCTGAATGGCCCGACAAATGAATACGCTCATCCTGCGCACGGCTTCCCATTACTTGTTGCCTCTGCTGCTCCTTTTTGCCGTTTTCATCCTGTTGCGGGGGCACTACCTGCCGGGTGGAGGATTTGTCGGCGGGCTGGTCGCTGCCATCGCTTTCGTCCTCCATGCTTTTGCCCATGGACTCAGGACGACCCGCCACCTTCTGCGAATCCATCCCGGTTACCTGATGCCGGCGGGACTGGCACTGTCCATCGGATCCGGCCTGCTGCCCGTTTTGGCCCAGGGGCGGCCTTTCCTCACCGGTATCTGGCATCCTGAGCCTCTGGAGGTCATCGGCGGGATAGGCACCCCGTTGTTTTTCGATTTGGGGGTTTTTCTCGTGGTGATCGGCGCCTCTCTCACCATATTGTTCACTATTTCCGAAACGCGCTGAGATGGAAATTCTGTTGGCCCTGATGACCGGATTGTTGTATGCCGCCGGTCTCTACCTGATGCTGCGTCGCTCTATGGTCAAGCTCATCATCGGCCTGGTCCTCCTGGGTAACGGTGCCAACCTGCTCATCTTTTTGCTCGGCCGAATTGTCAAAGGCGCACCACCGATCATTCGGGCCGACGCCGATGTCTTGTCCGGGGCCTATGCCGATCCGGTACCTCAGGCGCTGATCCTGACCGCCATCGTGATCAGCTTCGGCCTTCAATCCTTTGCGATCATCCTCTTCAAAAGGGCCTATAAAGTCCTCGACACCGACGATCTGGACCAAATGCGGGATACCGACGACCTATGAGCGGACCTTTGATCCTGCAGCCGGTACTCTTCCACCTGCTCCTGTCGGTGCTGATGCTGTTCCTGTGGCGGCAGCCCCGGTACCACAGGAGTATCAGCGCGGTCGGCTCGGCCCTATCCACCCTTCTTGCCCTGGCGTTGTGGTACCGGGTGGAGGCATCCGGTTGGGTGGTCCTTCAGGCGGGGCAATGGCCGGCGCCGTTCGGCATTTCCCTGGTGGCGGATTCGTTCAGCGCCACCCTGGTGGTACTGGCCTCGGTGGCCGGTCTGGCCGTCAGCCTGTATTCCGGCCGCACTATCGGTATGGCACGCGTGCGGTTCGGGTATTTTCCGGTTTTTCATTTTCTCATGATGGGTCTCAATGGCGCCTTCCTGACGGGGGATATTTTCAACCTGTATGTGTGGTTCGAGATCCTCATCATCAGCTCATTTGTCCTGCTGACGTTGGGCGGAGAAAAGCGCCAGATCCAGGGAGGCGTCAAATATTTCACCCTCAATGTCCTGGCCAGCGTCATTTTCCTCACCGCCATTGCCGTCCTGTATGGTTTGACCGGCGCTCTCAACATGGCCGATCTGGCCCTTAAAATCGATGCACTCGACAACAGAGCCCTTGTGCGGATCAGCGGCCTCGTCTTCCTGACGGGATTCGGGATCAAAGCGGCTTTGTTTCCGCTGTATTTCTGGCTGCCGGCCTCTTACCACACGCCGCCCCCGGCCGTATCGGCATTGTTTGCCGGCTTGCTGACCAAAGTGGGGGTGTATGCCATTTTCAGGGTCTTCACCCTTCTGTATCCGGATGATTTTTTTATCGACAGTCTGTTGCTGGCACTCTCGGTAGGCAGTATTGTTGTCGGTACGCTCGGCGCCTGGCGGGAAGACGATCTGCGGCGGGCATTTTCCTGGCTCATCATCGCCCATATCGGGTTCATCCTCGGCGCTCTCGCGCTGCGGGACGCCCGTACCCTGTCGGGGGGGGTCTTTTATCTCTTTCACGATATCGTCGTCAAGACCGGGCTTTTTCTGTGCGCGGGTGTGATCCTGCGTATCACGGGCACTGCTTCCATCAAGGCATCCGGCGGCGTGATGGAGGCCTTGCCCCGCTGGTCGTTGGTGCTGGCCATACCGCTGTTTGCCCTGGCGGGCATCCCGCCCCTCAGCGGATTCTGGCCCAAGGTGTCCCTCCTGGCGGGCAGCGCGGAACAGGGTGCCTGGGTCTATGCCGGTGCCCTTCTGGCCGGCAGCCTGGCTACCCTTTGGGTGACGGCCCGGGTGTGGTCGGATGTGTTCTGGAAAGCCTCGCCTTCTGACACGAAGGGGAGGGAACCTTTGGGGGCCACCGGTCGGGACAGCGCTTTGCTGTGGTCCGTTCTCTTGCTGGCTCTGGTGTCCCTGGGCATGGGCCTGTTTCCCGAACCGGTCCAATCCCTGGCCGACCGCATCAGCTCGGAATTGATGGACCGGGATGGTTATATCCGTGCCGTTTTGCCCACTTTGTCAATGGAATGATATGCGCGTCAGGTTTTTGTGGAATGTCGTCCTCGCCGTTATCTGGGTCGCCCTGACCGGGAGTTTCCAGGTCTTCAATTTCGTATTCGGGTTCGCCCTCAGTTTTTTGATCATGTGGGTTATTGCCGGGCGACAGGAAGACAAGCGCTACTTTACCCTGACAGGAAAACTGATTGCTTTCGCGGGGTATTTTCTGAAAGAACTGTTGAAAGCCAACCTGCAGGTCGCCTATGACGTCGTGACGCCCAAATTCTACATGCGTCCCGGCATTGTCGCTGTCCCGCTCGACATCCAATCGGAACTCGGCATCACCCTGCTGGCCAATATCATCTCGCTCACCCCCGGCACCCTGAGTCTGGATGTCTCGGACGACCGCCGGGTGCTGTACATTCACGCCATGTACATCCGCGATCAGGCATCGTTTGTGCGCAGCATCAAGGATGGATTTGAAAAACGTCTTCTGGACATTCTGCGATGATGAGGGACGACCTGCTGTATTACGTATTTCTGCCGGTCCTGGCGGTCGCCGCGCTGCTGATCGCCTGGCGGTTTTTCAAGGGTCCGCGGCTGTCCGATCGCGTGGTGGCCCTGGATCTTCTCATCACTACCGGCATCGGTATTATTGCTGTGTACAGCATTTTGGCCGACCGGTCCACATTCCTCGATATCGCCATGATCCTGGCCTTGATTGCCTTTCTGACCACGGTGGCATTCTCTTATTACCTCGAAAAACGCGAAGGCGATGACTGACTGGATCATTCTCCTCCTGATGGCCACAGGTACCTTGTTCATCCTGCTGGCCGCTGTTGGCATTGTGCGCATGCCCGATCTGTATCTTCGGATTTCCGTCACGACCAAAGCCGCCACATTGGGGACGGGTCTGGTTTTGATGGCGGCAGCCTGGCACTTCCGGGATACGGCCGTCACGGCCCGTATCCTCGCCATCATTTTGTTCATTTTTCTCACGGCGCCTGTCGGTGCTCACCTGATCGGGCGTGCCTCCTATTTTGTGGGTGTGCCGATGTGGCGCCGGTCGGTCATTGACCAACTGGAAGGGCGATACGAGAAAAGGACCCACAAGCTGTCCGGCGGGCAGGACGCGCAAAACGTCCTTCCGACTGCCACGGACGGAGATCCGGACAAGGTCGGGCCGGCGTCCTGATCAGGGCTTGGCCGTTCCCAACGTCTCCTCCAGCCATTGGAAAAAGACGCGTTGCCAGAGTACGCTGTTTTGCGGTTTGAGCACCCAGTGCCCCTCATCCGGGAAATAGAGAAACCGGCTTTTGATGCCCTGGAGCCGGGCCGCCTGAAACGCCTGGAGCCCCTCGCCAACCGGCACGCGAAAATCCTTCTCGTTGTGGATGACGAGGATTGGGGTGTCCCAATTGGCGACAAATTTGTGCGGTGACTGATCGGCATAGGACTTTGACCGGTCTTTTTCCCAATAGGCGCCTCCCAGGTCGTGGCGCGCGAAAAAGACCTCCTCCGTGGTCCCGAACCAGCTCTCCAGGTTGAAGGTGCCACAATGGGAAATGAAGCTCTTGAACCTTCCCTCGTGGTGGCCGGCAAGCCAATAGACCGAATATCCTCCGTAACTGGCACCGACCGCGCCCAACCGCTCGTTGTCCACCCAGGGTTCGCGGCGTACGTCATCAATGGCGCTCAGAAGATCCTGCATGGCCTGACCTCCCCAGTCGCCGCTGATCTGGTCGTTCCATGTCTGACCGAATCCGGGCAAGCCTCTCCGGTTGGGCGCCACCACGATGTAGCCCCTGGCAGCCATCATCTGGAAATTCCACCGGTAGGAAAAAAACTGGCTGAGCGGCGATTGCGGCCCGCCCTGGCAATACAACAGGGTGGGGTATTTTTTCCCGGGATCGAAATCGGGCGGGAAGATCACCCATACCTGCATGTCCTTGCCATCGGTGGTTTTGACGGTCCGGGATGCCACCTGGCCCAGCCGAAGTGGGTCCCAAACATCGCGGTTGGTGTGGGTCAGCCGGGTCTCCTTGCCGGAAGGCAGATCAATCCGGTACAGCTCGACCGGGTCGGACATGGACATCCGCATCCCGACGAGCGACTTTGAACCGGCAGGATGAAATCCGGCGTAATCAAACGGGCCTGTGGTCAGACGTGATACCTTCCTGGTCCCCATGTCCATGCGAAACAATGGAACGGTGCCACCTTGCGCCGCCGTAAAACAGATCGAGGCGCCATCCGGCATCCAACGGGGATGGTGGGCCGAAAGGTCCAGTCCTGCCGTCAGTTCTTCCTGCTGTTGCGTTCGCAGATCCCGCAGGAAAATCCGGTTGCGGTCGGCCTCGAATCCGGGTGTGGCCATACTGGACCACATGATCCGCGTACCGTCCGGACTGAATACGGGTTCGCGGTCATAGCCCTCCATGCCTTCGGTCAGGTTGACCGTTCGGGCCGTAGCCAGCTCGTACAGATAAATATCCGAATCGGTGCTGACGGCATAGGCCGCCCCTGAGGATTTCTTGCAGGTGTAGGCGATATAACGGCTGTCCGGACTGAAGGTGATTTCCTCCATCCCGCCATGGGGCTGTAACGGGGCATCAAAGGGCTCGTTCATGATATTGACCGGCGGGCCTTGCAGGCTTCCGTCCCGGTAAGCCGCATAGAAGACATTGCTGTACATCCGGTCGTGCCAACTGTCCCAATGCCGGTACATCAGATCGTCATAGACCTGGCCCGTGGCCTGGGGCAGATCGGGATGGAGCTCCCGGACACCCGGCTCGCCGGTGACATCGCGGATGAAAACGATATACCGGCCGTCGGGCGACCAACGGTATCCGTTCATCGGCTCTTCCGATACCTGGCGGGCATTGCTCCCGTCGGGGTTCATCTCCCAGAGCCGGCCGCCTTTCAAAAACGCGATGCGCTGTCCATCGGGGCGGTAAAGGGCATTGGATGCGCTGGTCTCGAATCCCGTGATTTTTCGGGCTTCACCACCGGCCACCGGCACGACATACAAGTCCCTCTTGCCCTTGTTGGCGGCGAGATCATACCAGGTGACCCCGTAGAGGGCCGTTCGTCCATCCGGTGAAATATCGTCGAGGGAAACCCGGCCGAGTTCCCACAATTTTTCAGGGGTGAGGTAAGGCCCCTGGGCATGGGCGGCCGACAGGACAAGCATCCAAACGAGGGTGATGATACCGATGATTCGCGGGTTCATAGGTCGTGCAAATGGGGATGAAAAAATGCTTGGAGGGTCGAAAATAAGGAAATCGGCCGGGGTCAAAAGGGCCGCCAGAATGCCTCCATCCGTGAAAAGGAAACGGTGCGGCTTCCGAAGCTGCGGAAAAAGGTCGCCACACCGGGCAGGGACGATCCTTCAAAATCCAGATCCAGGGGCTGACCCGCGTGGTGACGGATGACCTGATCCAACAGGAAATGCTGGGCAAAACGCGTCCGCCCCTCCGGCGAAGTCGCACCGAAAACGTTGTAAATCCGGATGGCGTCCTTCAGGAAAAAATTGGCGGCAAGCAGCCTGCCGTCGTCTCCTCGGACCCCCAGGATCTCCCCATGCCCCTTGTGCAGGGCCGATTCGAGGAGGTCCAGCCAACGCCGTGCTGCGTCCTTCGTCAACAGCACCTTCCCCTGGAGATGCAGGCGGTAATACGCCAAAAGTTCTTCCGCCGTGCAGGCGTCAGGCTCCAGGTGCAGGGCGTCGGTCTTGCGGAGCCGTTTGGTCAGACTGTCTCCATATCCTTGCCTAATGGCGGTATAGGGCCGATGGAGGTCGAGCAGCATGTTGACCCCCGGCGATGTCTGGACCCCTGCCAGGGCCGGTATTGGGTTTTGCTCGTTGAACGCCAGCCGGATCCGCAGAAAATGCTTTCTGAGGAAACGTATGGCGACAGCAACCTCCTCCTCAGCGACAGGATCTGGAGAAAAAAGCCCGAGTTGCTGTACAAAAGGAGGGGTGACTACCTGTGGTAGCCAACCCCATTTCCGGTGGACGGGTACGGGCATCCGGACCCGGTCATCCGCGCTGACGAGGGCCATCCATCCCGGGGACATGTGGTCGAGATACCACGATCGGGCGTAGATCAGCGGCAGGCGGCAGGCGGCCAATGCGCGATCCCATGCCGCTTTGTCGATATCGCGGTGGCGCAGCAGCCGGAAAGGGACAACGACCGACATGGGGGGGCGCTTCAACCGATTTTTCGGATGATGCTCAGTCCGTCTCTCAGCGGCAGAATCACCTGTTCGACCCTCGGATCGGCCGCCACCTTCCGGTTGAAGGCATCCAGACCGGCTGTTTCTTCATCGGGATCGGGCTGGATGACCTTGCCGCTCCAGAGGACATTGTCGGCCAGGATCACCGCCCCAGCCGGGAGTTTGTCGAAGACGAGATCATAATAAACCGGATAATCGGGCTTGTGGGCGTCTAGAAACACGAGATCCCAGGGACCCGGGAGGACAGGAATGACATCAAGGGCGGATCCGATATGCAAACGGATACGATCTTCCATACGTGCCCTTGCGACATATTCGCGGATCATGGGCTCCCGCTCGTCGCTCAACTCGATGGTATCCACATGTCCGCCTTCCGGGAGCCCGAGAGCAAAGCAGATGGCGCTATAGCCGGTGAAGGTCCCCACCTCCAGCACCCGCTTTGCGCCCGTGAGCCGGGTGAGCAGGGTAAGGAAGCTGCCCTGCCACGGGCCGGTGAGCATTTGCGGGTAAACGGTTTTCAGGTGGGTCTCCCGTTCCAGTTCGCCCAGGACCGGAGGGACTGGCGAACTCAGGGCGGTACAATACGCTTCCACGCGCTCGTCAACGAGTTGGGGCATTCCGTGTATTTTGCGGAAAAATAGGTCGCCCGGAGGGATTGACCAAATCATCCTTGACCCCATGTCCCGCCTGTCCCGCCTGACGGTTCTCTCCATTGTCCTGTCGGCTGCCTTTTGGAGCGTGCTTTCGCACGACACGTTCCGGGGGCGGACTTCCGTGATCACCTGGGATGTGTATGGCTATTACCTCCATCTTCCGGCAGGGCTGAAATACGGAGATGTCCGGCAATATGCCTT
>CAYYGN010000029.1:0-31362 GCA_964471595.1 uncultured Saprospiraceae bacterium | reverse complement strand
CCCACGTTACACCTATCAATTCTCCTCCTTTACCGGAGCAGAAAATGGCCTGAGTTATATGGGTGGCAATACAGGCCTGCTATTTGGCACCAAGCACAAGTTTGGTGTGGATATCGGCTATTACCAGGTAGGAGGGTTCGATGAATCCATAGGCCTCGTCCAGGTAGGCGTTGGCGGTAAATTCCGCTTCTGACCTTCCGCACAGGATTAATTCCTGCCATTTCCGGCTACCAACCCTCCGCACTTCTCCCTCCGGGAGTGGCGGAGGGTTGGCATCGGGACGGTCAAGCATCACGGACGGCGAGCCTGGTGTCATGGCCCACCGACCTGATGGGACCTTTCCATACCTTTTATTCCGCGGGGGTGGACTCTTCTTCAGTGGACGCTTCAGGGACAGGGAGCAGTCCCCGCGCTTCGAGGATCTGGTACCATCTCGCCACTTTGCGGATGTCCGAAAGGCGTACGCGATCTTCGTCATGCTCCGGCAGGATGGCCCTGAACCACTCCCGGACCTCCTTGTCCACAGCATCAGGCTCAGGTAAAGCCAGTCCGCTTTGCCTTATGCGCTGCAGGACTTTGGCCAGCTCTTCGGTGTCTGTATAAGTATAGATACCGATGGAGGCCAACAGGGAGAACTGATGACTCCGTGAAGGGGCAAAACGACGTGCCCCGGAATCCAGGTCTTCAATGATCAATCCATTGTGGCGGTTGGCCGCGACCTTGTACAAACCGGCAAGGCCGCTAACGGCAACGATGCGTTCGAAATCTTCTGCCATTAATAGGCGATTAACTGTTTTAACTGGTGTCCAAACCGGGAGACCGGCAGGAATTGCTGCTCCAAAGGTAGGGCAAATGGCACTGGTGTGTCCAGACTGGCACAACGCATGACGGGGGCATCCAAAAACGGGAAGAGATCTTCGGCAATCCAGGCACCGATTTCACCGCCGATGCCCAGGAACAAAGTGTCTTCATGCAACAAAATGACTTTGCCCGTCTTGCGAACGGACCCGGCAATGGTCTCCTTGTCCAGAGGTACCAGCGTCCGGAGGTCGATGATTTCCACATCCAGATTTTCTGTCTCCACGGTTTTCAGCGCCCAATGGACCCCCATCCCGTAGGTGATCACGGTAGCCAGTCTTCCCTCCCGGACCACCCGGGCTTGTCCGATGGGGATCCGATAAGGATCCACCGGGACAGCCTCGCTCACCACCCTGTAAAGGGCTTTGTGTTCGAAATACATGACCGGATTGGGATCGTCAATGGCCGACAACAGCAATCCTTTGGCATCATAGGGCGTCGCCGGACATACCACCTTGAGTCCCGGGGTGTGGGCAAACCAGGCTTCGTTGCTCTGGGAATGAAAGGGTCCGGCTCCCACACCGGCACCGGCAGGCAGGCGGATGACGACATCGGCACCCGCACCCCAGCGGTAGTGGATCTTGGCGAGATTGTTGACGATTTGATTGAATCCGCAAGTGACAAAGTCGGCAAATTGCATCTCGATCATGGCTTTGAAACCCTTTAGGCTCAAACCCAGACCGATCCCTACAATAGCGCTCTCGCACAACGGGGTGTTGCGGACCCGGTCCCGGCCGAACCGATCGACAAATCCCTCCGTGATCTTGAATACACCGCCGTATTCGGCAATATCCTGCCCCATCAAAATGAGCTTGGGATGAGCCTCCATGGCTTGACGCAAACCGTCTGATACAGCGTCGATATAACGCATGTCCCGGGTTTCGGGGGTAGCCGGAGGAATGGAGGGAGAGGCATAAGGAACAAATACATCCGCCAGTTCTTCCTCCTCATTCCCTACAGGATCGGGTTCGGCAAAGGCGGCTTCCACGGCCTCATGAATACGCGCTTTGAAAGAATCGCGGATGGTTGTCGCCTGCTCGTCGGTGAGCAAACCCTCCTCCAACAACCACTTTTCGTAAGTCGTTACCGGATCACGGGGCTCCCAAACCTCAAAGAGCTCCCTGGGTACATATTTGGTACCGGAAGCCTCTTCGTGTCCCCGCATCCGGAAGGTGCGGCATTCCAGGAGGACAGGACGCGGGTTTTCCCGCATGGAAACGGCCAGCTCGCGAATGGTGCGGTATACCTCCTGGATGTTGTTGCCATCGATACTCAGCGCCTGCATCCCGTAACCGATACCCTTATCGGTGAGGCTTTCACAGCGATATTGCTCCGGCGTGGGCGTACTGAGCCCGTAACCGTTGTTCTCGATCAGGAAAATGACGGGCAGGTCCCATACCGCCGCCGTATTGAGGGCTTCGTGAAATTCGCCCTGGCTGGTGCCTCCCTCCCCGGTAAAAGCTACCGCAATCCGCCCCTCCCCCTGCAGTTTGTGGGCCAGCGCCACCCCGGCACCGAGGGATAATTGTGGCCCCAGATGCGAAATCATTCCGATAATCCCGTATTCCAGCGTGCCAAAGTGGAAAGACCGCTCTCTCCCTTTGGAAAAGCCGGAGCGCTTGCCCTGCCATTGGGCGATGAGTCGCTGGAGGGGTACATCCCGGGTGGTGAATACCCCCAGATTGCGGTGCATGGTAAAAATCCATTCATCCGGCAATAAGGCGGCGGCCACTCCCACCGATATGGCTTCCTGTCCGATACCGGAAAACCACTTGCTGATCCGGCCCTGCCGCAAGAGAATGAGCATTTTCTCCTCAATCAACCGGGGCATGACGATTCTCTCGTAAAGGGCAAGCGATTCCTCCTTGCTGAGCGCGGAAAGCTCGTAAACAGGCGGTGGAAGGACTTTTTGCAGGAGCGTCATGGGGGCGGATTACACCGCAAAGTTAGAGGAATAGGGACGTACCATACGCAAATAAAAAAGCCGCTCCCGAAGGGAAGCGGCCTGGTTGACCCACAAGGATTCGAACCTTGACAAACGGAACCAAAATCCGGTGTGCTACCGTTACACCATGGGTCAATCCTTTATCATCAGGAAGCGGGTGCAAAATTAAATCTTTCCCGCCAAACCCTCAACCCGCCTTGGGGTATTTTTTCTCTGTCCAGGGTCCCAAGCCGTCAGAATTCGCCCGTTTTCCGGTACAATCCTCGGAGGTTACGCCCGAGTCCCCGGTAGTCGAGACCGTATCCAACGACAAAATCGGGAGGGATGGTAAATCCCACCAGATCGAGGGTGACCGGAAATTCCTGCATCTCCGGTTTGTGGAGAAGCGTCACTACACGGATGGAGGAAGGGCGGCGCTTCTGGAGCTCGCGAATCAGGTAATACATCGTCAGACCGCTGTCCACGATATCCTCAACGATCAGAATATCCCTACCCTTGACGGGAACACCCAATCGGGCACCTTCCATGACGATCTCGCCTTTGGAACGGGTACCATCATAGGATTGAAGCTGGATAAAAGCGATCTCGCAGGTGAACGGCAGGGCCCGCATCAGGTCCGCCGCAAAGATGAACGATCCATTGAGGACTGAAATCATCAACGGATCCGGACCCAGGTCCCACGTGTTGATGGCGGCCGCCATGGAGGTGACACGGCCGTGGATCTCTTCCTCGCCGATGAAGGGTTCGAACTGAAGATCGGCTAACCGTACGGATTCGGAAGTGAGGGCGGCCACCATGGAAAAAGTTTGGGTACAGAGGTTGTGGTTGGGCACCGTAAAGGTCTAAAAATTCCCGGCATGACCCGGGTTTTCATTCCCGTTTCCAAAGAACCGGTCTATGTCATGGACTATATGCCAATCACCCCGTTGCCGGATGCCCGAAAGGAACAACGGGATTGTCATGAAAGGCATAAAAAACCCCGGCCACCACAAGGATGGCCGGGGCAGGTTATGTCAACCCTGACAGTGGATTAATCCACCAGGATCATACGCTTGGTAGCGCTGTCGGTCGGGGTATCGAGCTGATAGAACAGCGTTCCGTTACCCTGTACTTCTGCACGCGTCAGGTTGATCTGGTTGTAACCCTTGTGGAATTCTCCGGTTACCACCTTCACCACCTTACCCGTTACATCGTACACTTTCAGCGTAGCCGTCGTGCGCTCCGGCAGGTTGAAGCCGATGAACGTCACGTCGCGGAACGGGTTCGGTTCGTTCTGATACAGTTCGAACTCTCCTCCGACCACCACGTCGCCGTCGAACCGGAATTTCACTTCCAGTTGATCTTCGTTGGCGTCATAAGCTTCTGCCTTCGTTACGCGCGAGTTCACCTTCAGGGCCTGGCTAAGCTGCGTGTTAGCCTTAGCCCGGAACGTTACCGTGTACAGCACTTCGCCGTCGTTCAGCGTTACGGCCTCGCTGCCGTTCCAGCTCGTCGTGATCACGCCCTCGCCAGCCTTGGCGCGGCCGAAGTTCGACTCGCTCAGATCAGCCCACTGGGCATTCACACTTACAAACTCAAGCGATTCGGCATCGAAGTCAAGCGTGTACTGGTAGCCCTGGATTCCGCGGAAGTTCTCCGCCGTGATCGCTACCGTGTACTCCTGACCCGCTACCAGCTTCTGGTCGGCCAGTGCAAACGTCAGCGTTCCCACTGCGTTACGCACTTCTCCGCCCAGCAGGCTGTTCGGCGTGTGGTCGCCACTCACGTCTCCCACTTTCACCGCTACAAAGCTCGCCGAGTTCATGCCTCCCGCCAATTGGGCGAACGACTTCGTCTCGGGGAAGTTGTAAGGCTTGCTCGGGTTCGGGAAGACATAGCTGCCTTCCACAAAACGCCAGCTCGTGTTGTTCGTGAAGTTCAGACCCGGATTCAGGATCATCTTCCGAAGCTCGATGATGTCGCTGATCGAGATGTTCTGGCTGTTGTTCACGTCGGCGGCAATCAGCTTGTACGGGCTGTTCAGCGCCTTGATACCCAACAGGTGCTTCTGGATCAACAGAAGGTCATAGGTGCTCACCCCGTTCAACGGGTTGATGTCCTTTTGCGGTGCTACCGTCGCCGTCTGACCGGCATACAGTCCGCTGAAGCTCGCCGTACCTCCGTTGCCGGTGATCTGCTGCAGCTGCTGCGATCCGCTTACTTCTACATTCACCAGTTCGATCGGCTCCTGTTCTTCGTTCGCTACATACGCCTGCAGTTCAGCCGCCATGCCGGAGCCACATGCTCCCATGTTGTCCTGAACCCAGATCGTCGTCACGCAGTAATCCCAGTTGCCGGCCTCGTCTCCTACCCACACAACTACCTCCACTACGGGGCTCATCGTGTTCGGCGGCAGATCGTCGCACGTTACCGTTACGCTATCCGTCGCTCCCGGGCTCGGCTCCGTCTGACCAGGTGTCAGATCGCTGAACCGCTCAACCAGGATGATCAGGTCTTCGTATTCCGTGCAGTTGTCGTAGCTGTCGCCGGCTTCCAGGCTCTTCGCCCATACCGTCGCCATGCCCGTCGTCGGCATCAGATCCACACTCAGTCCGTTGATGCATATCGGCGTAGGCTTCTTGCAGTCGCGGATCGTGAACAACTTCGTACACGTGTTCCAGTTGCCGCACTGGTCGGTCACCTTGAACACGATCTTGTGCGTTCCGTTCGGGTATGCCCCACTGGCGTCGTTGCCGACTCCCGTGATGTCTACCGTTCCGTCGTTGAACGCGTCAATCGCATACGTGTACTCCAACTGCTCGGCCGGGGTGCAAAGATCCGTAGCCGGGCAGATCAGCTCGATGAACGTAGGCTCGCAATCCGGGTTGAAGCTGCAGAACTCCTTGTCGCTGCAATCATCCCACTGCGGGGCCTGGTTGTCCACCACTTTGATCTCCTGCGTGAACTTGAAGAAGCCGTCTCCGTCATCTTCCCATGCACGACGCTCAGCAACCGGGTTGCAGCAGGCCGTGTACCAGTCCACAAACGGATACCACTCCAACAGTACATCGCACGTCAGAGGCAGTCCAAGGTCGCTGTTCGCATAACGGAAGATATGCGGTCCCGTGCCCTGGCCGGTGATGTTCACCGTCTGCTGCTTCGTCGTGTTGTATTCGAAACGCACCGTCGTACCGCTTACGCGGACCACGCTATATACGTCTCCTTCGATCAGACCCGGGATCTCTACCGAGCCGCTCGTTACATAACGCAGCGTGAATCGGTCGCCCACGTTGATCTTCCGATCCGTGAACAAGGCGTTGATCGCCGTCGTGAACGTGATCTCCTCCGTCGCGTCATTGATGTTCGTCGTCGGATAGTCTACGTTGCCGTCCGGACGATAGATACACCAGTCTTTCACGATCCACGTGCGCAGGATCTTGTAGCACGCATCCGTCGTCACCAGAACATGATCCTGGTACTCGATGGCTGCCAGCTCGCAATCCGCGTTGTGTACAGGCTCACCCGTAGCATCCGGCGTCACCGGACAGTTCACCGTTACGTCGCAAGGGAACTGTACCGTCAACGGCGTGTCGTCGTTGAAGTACACGCGCTGGATACAGTTCGTGTTGTTGCCGAAGGCATCGGCAACCGTCCAACGGCGGTTGATGAACGTGTTGTCCGCACACTTGTCCGGCGTACCCAGATCCTGGTGCGTCACCGTCAGGCCGCACTCCTCCGTGTTGTCCGTTACAAACGGACGCAGTCCCGTAGGCTGTACGTACCCGATGCTCAGGCACACTTCGTTGATCTGACCACCGCCCAGCGGTGCCGTGTCTTCCACCACCAGCAGCCACGTGCCCGATGCACAGAACATGTGCGTCGATCCCGCTGCCACTCCCGTGATGTCGCTGCCCGTCACCGTCAGGAATTCGATCGTGTTGTTGTTGATCACCTGGAACAGGTACACCTGACCCACTTCGATGCCTTGCAGCTGTGCTCCCGTCGCGTTGGCATACTCGAGAAGTACGCGGTCGCCAGGAATCAGGCCGGCATTCAAAATGAAGTTCTGTACCTGGAAGTTGCTCATCCGGTTCGTCGCTACATTGATGTCCGTAGCGCTCACCGTGAAGCACAGGTTCTTGTTCGTGAAGCTGTTCAGCGGCTGCCCGTTGAAGATCTTCAGCTCGTCTCCCTTGGGCTTCATGTGGCCCTGGTTGTACGCGCCGATGCTCGGCTTGGCCGACGTACACGTGAAGTTCGCAGGGACTTTCTGACCCGTCGCGTTGAACACGTTGATGTCATACGCCTGGTCGTTGAACGTCACGTCGATGTTCCACGGGAACTGTACCGGCTGTCCGGCACATCCGTTCACCGGCAGGACCGTAGCCTTGCGGTTCAGCGGGCTGTACAGCGTGATCTGAAGCTGATTCACCACTTCGTGGTCAATGTTCAGGCTCAGGTCCAGGTCCGTGATCTTCGCATCGGCAGGAATGCCGAAGATGTCGATCGTCACCGGATAGACATTCGCATACGCGTTCTTGATCACGATACCCGGCTGGATGCACGTCACAAACGTGTCTACACCCGTCGGCGTGTACGGCATGCCGCACTGGACCGTGATGTCATCCGGACACCAGATCACAGGGCGTACTTTGTCCACAACCGTTACCGGTACCATGCAGAAGTTGTCGTTGTTGTAGGCATCGCGCACACGCAGGTCCACAAACAGCGGCGTAGCGTGGTTGATGTCACAGCAGTAGAAACGTACCTGCGGGTTGTACAGGAAGTCGCCCGGCTGGTTGCACGGGTGACCTACAAAGGCACCGGCAGCGTTCATCGTTCCGCGGCGGGCCGCAAACGTCACCATCGAGCAGTCGTCATACGATCCGTCGTCGAAGCTGATGGCATTCACAAACGTGATGCTGTCCGTTACTGCTACAATGTGGAACTCTTCGCAGATCACTACCGGAGGCGTCTGGTCGCGTACCGCTACGTTCACCGAACACTCGGCCTTGTTGCCGCAGTCGTCGATCGCCGTGTACACAAATGTGTACAAGTGTGGGGCAGGACGTACCGGCAGGTTGAAGACGAAGAAGCCCTGGGCGTTCATCTGGTTGACGATCACGATCGATCCGTCCGGCAACGTCGTCCACACGTAGAACGTGATGTTGTTCGTCGTCGAGCAGTCGTCCGTTACCTGGATCCACGGCATCATGACATTGGCCGAGCAATCCTGGTAACCGTTGTTCTTCGTCGCACCGATCTTGATGTCGTGCTCGGCAGGACAGAACAATACCGGCGGGGTCTTGTCCAGCACCTTGATCACCTGATCCACTTTGCCAATCTCACCCGTGCACATGTCATGGATGGTCCAGCTGCGGATGATCGTGTACGAGCCCTGGCATACATCCAGTACTTTGTCCCAGTATTCGAACTGGAGGCTGCCGCAGCCACCACCGGCCGGGTATCCGCCAAATCCGCGGGTCTGGTTGATGTATTCCGGCGTCGGGTATCCGTCGCGGCAGTCAAAGCTCGGCTCATTGTCAGGCAGATCGTCGAAGTTCGGCGGCAGCTCGAGGCTGGCTACAGAAGCGCGACGAATGCTGATGGTCTGGATGCACTGCGTGCTGTTGCCCTGCTGGTCGGTAGCCGTCCACACGCGGAAAATGCGCTGGGAAATACCGGCATCTTCAGCACAGGTATAGTTGACGATATCGTCCGCATAAGCAAGTCCCTGACCGACAGTGTTCATGTACAGCTCGGGTGAGCAGTTGTCCGTCACGAGAACAGGATCGGATTGTTCAGCGTAGAACACCTTGAGTTGCGGACGCGGGTTTTCACCCGGGAAGGCCACACCCGTCCAGAAACCGTTCATACCGGCAGGTACAAGCCAGCGGCCAGGGTTCTGGTTGATGGTGATCACACCGTCAGTGGTCGGAGCAGTGCCCAGAGTAGCTACTACGCGGGTACCGAAACCGTTTCCGTTGTTGACATATACGGCAACACCACCGGTGCTGCCTGCCGTCAGCAGGAAGTTGGTGTGGAACGGAATTTCAAACAATTGAACCGTCGGGAAACCGGCCGTCACGTTGATGTCCATGTTGCCCACTTCGGTCCATCCGGCTGCGTTGCCTTCATTGCCGGCAAACGTACCGTTGCGCATGAAGATGCGCAGGTTGTACAAGCCGGCACCGTTACCGGCCAGACCTGCCTGAATTTCGAGACCCGTGATCTGCACGGAATTGGCAGATACGTTGTCAATGTTGAAAGCGTAGCCGGTCCAGTAGTTGGTGTAGGGTACATTCTGCTCCAGCGGGGTAGCCTGCTGGAAGAAGAACGGAGCCGGAGCCAGCGGAATGTCGGCACCGCAGTTGAGTTCCAAGTCGGCGCAAACCATGGTGGGCGGCCACTTGTCCTCAACGATGATCGTACCCCAGCAGCTGTTGCCGGTCACCGGATCGGTGACTTTGACCTTCCATACCGGTCCGATCTGGGCGCTGCCCACGAACGGGCTGGACGGCAGCGGAATGTTCTGCTGATTGTAAACCGTCACTTCATAGTCGTCGTAGCAGGCATACGGGCCACCCTCGAGGATGTCGTCGGCGCCTACTTCGGTCAGGCAGTTCTCACCCAAAGAGATCTGCACGTTGTCGTTGCAGATCAGGTTGGTGATCGGGTTGGCATACTCGAGGACCTCGATGGTGAAGGAGCACTCCCCGCGGTTGCCGGCGGCGTCAAAGCCTTCATAGGTCACCGTCCACGGGCTGTCGTCCTTGCAGAGCTCTTCGCCCGACAGCGGACCGTCGATCTGGGTCACCTCGCCTTCGCCACCGAGCTGGTAGTTGACGCGGAGGTACGCAGCGCGCGGCTGGAAGGCAATACCGCTGAACAGGCCGGCATTGATGCCTGCACCGTCATAGATACGCACGTTACCATCGTTGGTTGTCAGTGTACCACCGTTATACATGATCCGGCGGTTCAAGGTAGAGCCGTTGTCATGCACATAATAGATGGCAGCCGTCTGACCGGCAGGAATCGTGAAAGGCGTCGCGAAGGTGATGTTCACATCGGAACCACCACCGGTCACGAAAGCACCCGTTACGTTGTACAGGTTGTCGTCCATCAGGGTCCAGCCGGCGGCATTGCCCATATTGGGCTGATACGTGCCCAGACGCATGTACACCTTGAAGTTGTAGTTGCCTACCGGAGTAGCCGAAGCACGGATGGTAATGCCATTCACCAGCATCGGATCTGTACTCAGGTTCTCCAGGTTGTTGGCAAAGCCATACCAGCCGGAGTTGAGCAGCGGGTTCTGGAAGTGGGACATGGCCGGCCCGATGAACGGACAGTTGTCCGTAATGGTCGGATCCGCCCAGCTCACGATGGCGCAGCACAGGCCCGGGTTCAGATTGATGATCTGGTTTTGCGGGCAGGTCAGCGTCGGCTCTTCCGTGTCATTGACATTCACCGTTTGTGTGGCAGCTCCTACCACGACACCCAGATTGCTCAGCACCTCCCAGGTAATGGTGTGGGTGCCGGCGGGCAGGTTGGGCACGGAGACCGTAGCCGGGTAGGGCTGGTTGATCACTACATTCGCACCGGCATTGACCCGGTAGCGGACGGAATAACCGGCGTTGTTGCCGCAACCGCCGGGGTTGAACGTCGGCATGTTGATGGTCGCGGTAGCGATACACACACCCGGGTTCAGCCCGATGTTGAGCGGGTTGGGGCTCGGAATCGGCGCACAGCATGCCCCGTCAAAGAACTGGGTAACGGTAGCCGTCCATCCCGCCTGTTGTACGGAACCGTCAGAAACGAATCCGAAGGTCAGGGAGCCGGTAGCGTTGGCACAGGTAGCGCGAACGATGTTGGCACCGGAGTTGTTGGGTGCCGTCGTTCCCCAGAAACCGCCAGTACCCCAGAAGTTGTTCGCCAGGGGCGCACCGTTGGGAGAAGCGATTTTGGGGTCCGCCGTCGTCGGGCCGTTCCAAACGTACAAGGCGTCGAAGTTGGCCTCGCACTGGAACTGGGTGAACTGCGCCTGGATCTTGTTGCCGGCCGTCGCAGGCTGGAACCGGATCGAGGTGTTCGAGTTGTTGTGGTTGGCCGGGTAAGCGCCGCCAGGACCACCAGCATCGTAGTAGGTCACTGCACCAGCTACCGTCACCACCGTTTGCGAACCGGTATTGTAAGGGTGGTTCTGGGCCTGGACAATGCCGGCCCAACCCAATACCCCCAACACCAGCACGCTGATGATAGAAAGTCTCTTGTTCATCATGGGATCAATTTGAAGTTTGATTGAGATTGACATGACCAAGCCTTACTTGGTCAGTTTGGTGATGGCCTTGTCAAGCATGGCCTGAAAATCGTCCTTGGACATGTACGGGTGGACGGTAGCGGAGTCATCCGCCAGTACCTCACCACCTACATACTTCAAGGCTTCGTACACCACATACGACACATGATTGCCAGCGTTGAGCAACTGCTCAATGACAATGTAGTATTGCAGCTCGGTCTTTTTCTTGCCGATGAGCGCCTCATCCGCCCCCTGTTGGATCAGGAGGTTGAGTTGGCTCGTCAGCAGAAGAATTTCCGCCTGCACGCTCTGCAGGGCTTGTCCGTTGGTCACCCAGGACTTGCCCCCCGGAGCCGGATTGGTGAACGCTGCCTTGGTCTCCTGAATCTGCGCGTGCGATTCAGTCGAAAGCAGCATTCCCCCGAGGATCATGAACAGTGTCGCCACAAGGCCGAACACCGTCCGTTTGGTGGATTGCTTCATAGGAAAATAATTGAGTTAAACAGTTTAATTGCTTCATCAGGGGCACTACAACAGGCGTCCGTTCACAGTACAATACTGTTACGAACACCCGGAAATTTGCCCGGAGGCTTTCTTGGAATTTTCTTCCTCCTTTCCTCCGCCGTCTCTTTACTCACTGGAAGTTGACCCACAAAAAGCATCCGGATAAATCCGGGAAACAAGCGGGCATCATAGTGCCCGAAGTGGCTGAATACACGATGGGTGTGAAGGCCTGTAACAGACACTTCAAGCGCAAGGGGAAAGACCCTGTTCAGGATGGGAAGCTCCCATTACCCGTCACAATCCTCCCACCGTGCGCACGCATCATGCGAACAACCGGTCGGCTTTTGGGGTGGGGTACAGAATAAAACCGAAGTCTGATCCTGCTATCGGCTAATGGGATGAATACACGGCAAAGGTAGCAGCAGAAGGACCGACTTGTCAAAGGCGAAATGGGTCCATGTAAATAATTTTATTATTGTCATCTGTAAAAGCCTGGTTGATTTAAATAAACATATGATGCATTAATTGATGTGGGAAAAATTTTTTTCGGGCCCTGCATACCTTTACCTTCAAGTTAAGCTTTAAGGGCTCATTCTTTCCCTCTTCATTCTTCCAACCCCCCTATATTTGGTCGCACCTGCAAAACGGGGCCCTTTTATGTCTGCTGCCAAACGCACAAAGTCAGCGCCCTCCGTCGCTCCATTTCCCTTTCGCAGCTTGCCCGTCCGGTGGTTGCCCTGGTTACCCGCGTTGCTCGGATTTGCCCTGTACATCAATACCCTTCTGCATGATTTCGCCCTGGATGATGCCATCGTTCTGACCGAAAACATGTTCACCAGAGAGGGTTTCTCCGGTATTTACGGATTGCTGTCCCACGACACTTTTTACGGCTTTTTCAAGGAAGAAGGGAAAGCCCAGTTGGTGGCGGGTGGGCGCTACCGGCCCCTGACACCCGTCTTGTTTGCCCTCGAAACGGGCGTGTTTGGCGTGAATCCCATGATGGGCCACTTGTTCAATGCCCTGTGGTACGCGGCCCTTTGTGTGGTTTTGTTTTTCACCCTTCGCACCCTGTTGGGACCTGCACGGGGAGAAAACGCGGCCGTCGCCATCTCCTTATTGGCCGCATTGCTCTTTGCTGCCCACCCCCTTCATTCCGAAGCGGTTGCCAATATCAAAGGGAGGGATGAGATCATTACACTATTGTGCTGTCTGCTGGCCTGGTGGGCTACCCTCCGATCCCTGGATGAACGTAGACCCGTTCTGATGGGCCTGGCAGCAATAGCTCTGTTTCTGGGTTTGATGGCCAAAGAACACGCCATTGGATTTCTGGCCGTCATCCCGGCATCCCTTTGGTTTTTCCGGCCTTCCATATCCTTGCACCGTTATGCGGCCCTTTGGCCCCTGCTCCTGGCTGCGCTCGTCTTTCTCCTGATCCGCGGAGCCGTCATCGGCTGGCAAATGGGTGAAGCGCCCATGGAAATGCTCAACAATCCTTTCATCAAAGTGACGGATGGGCGCTACCTGCCGTTCACCACCTCCGAGCGATGGGCCACCATATCATATACGTTGCTGCTGTACCTCAAACTGTTGATCTGGCCCTGGCCTTTGACACACGACTATTACCCGCGTCATATTCCGGTCATGGATTTCACCCATCCCGGTGTTTGGCTGGGTTTGCTGCTTCATGTTGTCCTGGTCGTTTTGGTCATCCGCGGTTTGCGTCGGCGCTCCCTGTTCGCTTTTGCCGCCTTGTATTATTTGTCCACCCTTTTCATCCTTTCCAATATCCTCTTTCCGGTGGGCACCACGATGTCAGAGCGGTTTCTGTTCATGCCGTCGGTGGGATTTGCTTTGGTTATGGCCGCTGCCAGCCGGGTACCCGAAAATCCCGGCCTGAAGAAATCGACCACCCTTTTGCTCCTGGGGATAATGGCCGTCTGGTCAGCCGTTACGGTGGTTCGCAATCCGGTATGGAAGGACAACTACACCCTTTTCCTCCATGATGTGCAGACGTCGAAAAACAGCGCCAAACTCAGGAATGCCGCCGGTGGAGAACTTATTGCCCGGGCCGTACTGCCCGAGAACGCCGACCAGCGGGAAGGGATGCTCCGACAGGCCGTCGGACATTTGCAACAGGCGCTCATCATTCACCCTGCCTACAAGAACGCATGTCTGCTCATGGGCAATGCACACAATTACCTCCAGGAATATGATACGGCCATTGACTGGTACCGAAAGGCGTTGGCCCTGGACCCGGGATACAAGGAGGCATTGAACAACCTGCATATCACCTACCGGGATGCCGGACGTTATTTCGGAGAAGTCAAAGGCGACCTCAGCGCTTCCCTTCGTTATCTCGGCGAGGCCAACGCTCTCCAACCCGGCGATTTCGAGACCTTGCGCCTTCTCGGTATCGCCCACGGCATCAGCGGGCATCACGGAGAGGCGGTCCGTTATTTCACCCTGGCCTTGGAAAAGAGTCCGGAAAATGCAGATTTGATGGTTTATCTCGGCAATGCCCACATGCATCTCGGTCAAACGGAGGAAGCCCGCCGCTGGCATGCCCGCGCCGAGGCACTGGAACCCGGCATTCTGACACGAATGGGAATCCCCGTCAACCGTTAATCATCATGGGAGGGAATCGATGGACCATACGGCTTGGCGGCATTGCCGTTTTCATGGGGATTCTGCCTTTGCTGGCCACCATGCAGCCTGCCGCCTACCTCAGCAACCCATTGCCTTCCAGTCTTCAGGAGGAGCATTGGGTGGATTCGGTGTACCAATCCATGGACACCGCCCGAAGAATCGGTCAACTTTTCGTCATCAGGGCACATTCCGACAAAACGCCCGCTTATGAAGCGGAGGTCGCCAACCTGATCAGCACCTACCATGTCGGCGGCCTGTGCTTCTTCCAGGGTACTCCGCAACGCCAGGCGTTGCTCACCAATGCCTATCAGGCCATCAGTGAAATCCCCCTGTTGGTGGCCATGGATGCCGAATGGGGACTGGGCATGCGGCTTTCCGGTCCGTCCGTGATGGATTTTCCGCGACAAATCACGCTGGGCGCTGTCGAAAATGATGCGCTCATCTACGATATGGGCAAGGAGGTGGCGCGACAGTTGCGACGCATTGGCGTCCATGTCAATTTCGCCCCCGTGGCGGATATCAACAACAACCCCGACAATCCAGTCATCAATTACCGTTCATTCGGAGAGGACCGACTCCGCGTCACCCAAAAAAGTGCCGCCTACATGCGGGGACTCCAGGAGGGAGGCGTTATGGCTTGTGCCAAACATTTTCCCGGCCACGGGGATACCGACACCGATTCCCACAAGGCCTTGCCCGTGATCCTGCATCAAAGGGAACGACTGGACAGCATCGAACTCTATCCATTTCGCGAGCTCGTCCGACAGGGGATGCAAAGCGTGATGGTGGCCCACCTCCACATCCCCGCACTGGACGATACCTTCCGTTTGCCGACCACTTTGTCCCGAAGGGTCGTCACCGACCTGCTGCGGAAGGATTTCGGTTTTGACGGGCTGGTGTTTACCGATGCCATGGAAATGAAAGGGGTGACCAATGTGGCCGAGGCGGGAGAAGCGGAGCTGCAAGCCCTTTTGGCCGGGAATGATGTGATATTGATGCCCGCTCATCTGCCCACTGCCTTTCGCCGGATTGAAGGTGCTCTCCGGGACGGCATCCTTCCCGCCACCGAGCTGGAAGCTCATGTCAAACGCATCCTCCGCGCCAAATACCGGATGGGCCTGACCCAGACACCCAGGGTCGAACTGGAAGGACTCGAACGCGATATCCGGACTTCTCCGGCAGAGCAGTTGCTGTCCCGGCTGATCTCCCAGTCCCTTATCCTGGTCCGCAACAGGGAGGAACTGATCCCTTTCAAGGCACTCGGCAGCGTTTCCATGGCCTCCATCAACCTGGGCGGCCGATTGTACAATCCCTTCCAGGAGACGCTCTTGCAATATGCCGACATGTCGGTCTTTCATTCCCCCAAGGCCATGTCTTCGTCGGCCCGACGGATGTGGATTGCGCAGCTGCGGGACTATGACGTCGTGATCGCCGGCCTGTTCGATCTGTCGCCCCATGCCCGGTCGAATTACGGTCTGCATGCCTCCACGAAGGAATTTCTGGAAGAGCTGAGCCGGCACACAAAAGTGGTGGTGGTGCATTTCGGCAATCCATACGGGTTGAAGGCTTTTGATGAATTCGACTGGGTCGTGCAGGCCAATCAGGAGGATGGCATGACCCAGATCCGGACGGCAGAAGGTCTGATGGGGCATGCCCTGTTCAGGGGCCGCATGCCGGTGACGGCCTCTTCGCGGAGCCCCTTCGGGACCGGCTTGTACGGCGACAATCTGCTTCGGCTCGGGTACGGCCGGCCGGAGTTGAGCGGATTGTCACCCGACACACTGGGATTGATAGACACCCTTATCGCAGAAATGCTGAGACAAAAGGTGACTCCTGGTGGCCAGATCCTGGTCGTCAAGGACCGAAAAGTGGTATTCGAGCGCTATTTCGGCCGTCAGACCTATGCCGATACCAGTCCTGTCGTGGACCGAAACACCCTCTACGATCTGGCGTCGGTCACCAAGGTAGCCGCCACCACCCTGGCGCTCATGAAACTCCACGAAAGCGGCGCCATCAGTGTCTTCCAGTCGTTGGGTACCTATTGGCCGGCCTCGCGCATGACCCGAAAGGAGCGACTGTTGGTGCGCGACCTGCTCCATCATCAGGCCGGACTTTCCGCCTGGGTTCCCTTTTACCAACGCACGCTGACAGACAACAAGCCCTCTCCCGTCTTTTACCGGCACGACCATCGTCCGGGGTACCGGATCCCCGTAGCTGAAAACCTCTGGCTGAAGGATGATTATCCGGAGGAAATGGTGAGGGAAATCTTGTCCAGCCGGCAGGACAAGCCCGGCCATTACCTCTACAGCGATCTGGGATTCATCCTGCTCAAAGAAATGACGGAGTCTGTCACCGGCGAGCCGTTTGACCGCTGGCTGGAGGAACATTTTTACCGGAAACTGGGCCTGAGGACGTTGGGATTCCACCCGCTTTCGAGATTTCCCCTGGAATCCATGGCTCCCACGGAAGAGGACCACTATTTCAGGATGCAGACTATCCAGGGTCATGTCCATGACATGACCGCCGCATTGTTTGGCGGAGTCAGTGGACATGCCGGACTCTTTTCCAACGCCTACGACCTGGCCGTACTCTTCCAGATGCTGCTTAATGGAGGGGTATATGGGGGGCACCGGTTTCTCAAACCGGAAACCATTCGCCTGTTCACCACGCGCTGTCCCGATTGCGCCCGCCGGGGAATGGGGTTCGACATGAAGGATCAGGCAGGCAGCAACAGCCATATCTCGCCCCTGGCATCCGACCGGACATTCGGTCACCTCGGATTTACCGGTACTTGTGTATGGGCGGATCCCGAGCACGACCTTATCTTTATCTTCCTCTCCAACCGAACCTATCCGAGCATGGCATCCAACAAATTGCAGGAAGGCAGATATCGTCAGCGCATCCAAACGCTGGTATATTCGGCGTTGTCAGAACCTCTTGCGCAGTGAAACTTTCCCTATTTCTCGCCCTGCGTTATCTGCGCGCCCGCCAATCCTCCAATGCCATCCATCTGTTGTCCCGCCTTTCGGTGCTCGGTATGGCATTGGGATCTGCCGCCCTCTTGTTGGTCATGTCGGTCTTCAACGGCTTTGAAACCCTGGTGTTCAGCCTTACCAACACCTTCAACCCCGATATAACCATAACGCCTGCCCGCGGCAAAACCTTTGATGCCGACACGTTATGGCTGGACCGGTTGAGAAAGACGGAGGGCGTTGCCCACATCAGCCTTGTATTGGTTGAAAATGCCCTGTTTGCTTACAAGGATGTCCAGGATATCGGGATGCTGAAAGGCGTGGATGACGCTTATACGTCAGTCAGTCAGGTATCGGGCAAGATGTTGCACGGCGAATATTTGCTCGAAAACGGGGGCCATGCCGTTGTAGGGGCAGGGCTGGCGGCCAAGCTGGGGGTGGATCCCCGTCAGATGCTGGAGCCCCTCGTCGTGTATATGCCCAACCGTCGAAGAGCCGGACCCCTCGACCAACCTTTCCAGCGGCGCTATCTGCAAGCTTCGGGGATCTTTGCCATCCAGCCGGAGATCGATATGGAATACGTCCTCACGGACCTGGAATTTGTCCAGCGTCTGACTTCCCAACCCGGGCGATTAAGCGCTGTGGAAATCGCCCATCAACCCGGTGTCAATACCAAAGAGATGGTCAAAAATCTGGCCGCCATCGCCGGAGAAGAATTTGAAGTCAAGGATCGGATGGCCCAGGAGGCCACCTTCCTCAAGGTGATGAACATGGAAAAATGGGTGGCCTTTGCCATCATGTGCCTGATCATGACGCTGGTGGCCTTTAATGTGGCCGGTACTTTGTGGATGATCGTTACCGAAAAGAAACCCGACATTGCCATATTGCGGACTATGGGGGCTTCCGAATCAGACATACGGCGCACGTTCCTTTTCAACGGGATCATGCTCTGTGTCTTTGCTTTCGCCCTCGGGGCTATCGGCGCCATCCTGTTTTACCTCCTGCAGGCCAATATGGGGCTGATTCCTGTACCCCCGGGATTCATCATTGACGCCTATCCGATGGAGTTGAGAGCCGGCGACTTCTTTGTCATCCTGCTTACCGTCGTGGTGATCGGGACAGGTGCCGCCTGGCTGCCTGCCCGGAGAGCAGCGGCCGTGCCGGCGATCATCCAGGAGGAATAAGGGGCGATGCAGAGGCTTGCACCGCCCCGTTTCTCGCTTAGGATGCCTCCTGCATGGCCCGGATTTGCGCCAGGATGCGGCGGGTGTATTCCTGCCTGATGCGCGCACCTTCCATGCCCATTTCGTGAATGCCCCGCAAGTCGGAAAGCTCCTCCAAAGCCCGGGGATTGACCTTTTCTTTCCCCATGTAAACGAAATGCTCCGGTCCTGCTTTGCCGAGTTCTTGCCGGGCTTTCACCAGATCCGCACTGACCTCGAACGGGTGAAGTTCCGAGGTGTTTTGCAGGATGCGCCACAACGGCAGCCGGTCAGGCTGGTAGTGGCATCGGTTGACGACAAGCGGGAGCAACAGATAGAAATAGGAGATCTCGATCCAGTTGAGCCGAATGGCACTCAGGTAAGGGTCGTGCATGGTACCATACCAATTGGAAATGGCCGTCTGCGTCGCTAGTACCGGACCGATAAAGGCCTCGACCATGGTTTGGACAAAGGCTTCATTCAACTGCCCCTCTCTGTCCATCCGGATCATTTGTGCGATTTGCTCGAGCTGGATGGTGCCAAAGGCCAGGCCATTACTGAACAAGGGATCTGGCGCATAGGCGGCATCCCCCACAATTGCCCAGCGATCCGCCGAATACATGGGCGTGACGACGTAGTGATAGCGTTTGAGACATTGGGTGTCCACGATCTCACCGCTGCGAACCAGCTCTCCGATCACGGGGTGGGTCCGGTCCACCTGTTCAAGGAATTGCTTCATGCTGTGGACCTCTCCGTCAAAATGATCGGGATGGGAGACAAACCCGATACTCATCAGCGTTCCGCCGTCCTCCCCTTTCATGGGTATCATCCAAATCCAATTGCCCCTCCCCATGAAATGATGGGTGCTGTAATAGCGATCGTAGTGATAGGTCTCTCCGGGTCCCGGTGGCATGGGGCCCTGGGCATCTATGTTCCGGAGGATTCCTTTGTCAAAATGGCGCACCCTGAACCAGAAGCAGTCGCGCTGACCTTTGGGCTTGATGATCGTGTCCCATTTTCTGGCCAGCAACTGACGGCGTCCCGTGACGTCGATGACCCAGTCGCTTTCCAGGTCGTAGGCCGCTCCGCCGGTTTCCCTGACATGAACCTGATGCCGGGCATCCGGCCGCATGGTGACATCTTCGCCATGACCCATGATTCGTCTTATTCCCGGTGTTTGGTCAACCCGCTGACGGATATCCCGGTCAAAAACCTCCCGGTTGATCAACCAGCTGGCTGGTTGGGCCATAGGTGAATGCCATCCGGGCAGTTGCCTCAAATCATCCGGACCACGTTCATTGCAATGGACCGCATAGGTCCGGTCGGATGGATCATCCGGATCCAGTTTGAAATAATACGTCAGGGCGTATTTGGGCAGGTGGTTACGCATGAGGTAATCCCCCATATCGAGTTGGTTTTCGAGAAAACGGGTGGTGATCTCGATAATGGATTCGCCAACGACCGGCAATCCTTCGCGATCCTCCGGGCCGATGAGAGTGATTCCCACATCGGCGGGAAAAGTCTTGCGGAAATACAAGGCAGCCAGGTTGCCCAGGATGCCGTTCCCTAAGATGGTGATGTTCATGAGATAAAGATTGATGGGTGAAAACGGGCCTGGAATTTTGGCCCCAGGCCCGTGAAAAAGGATTCTGCGCTTCATGTTAGTGGAGAGGCGGAGGTGGGGGAGCCCGGGAAGGGGTCTCCCCCGTTCCGGTCAATGCCAGGGCAACTGGCTGACCCGCTGGGCGGCCAGATAGCCGAGACGCAGCCCCTCGTCGCAGTCCATCCGGAAATGAACGCCCAGGGCAACCCGTGAATAGGCGTCTTCCTCCGCCATAGAGGTAAAGGTGTTGAAACTGCGGGGTGTTCCATTGAACTCCGTCCGGTCTTTATGACATTCGTCGGTGAAGGCATACTGATTGCCGAATACCTGGGCCAGCACGGCACCACCGGCGCCTCCAAATCCTGAATGGCCGGAGGGATAGGCCGGGAAAGGTGGGGTCAGGCTGCGCTGACCGGTGTAAGGATGGTGAAGGATGGTTTCCCAATCGGGTTGCATGACCCTGCGGATGTAGGTGATGGGCCTTTCCAGGTTATAGAGGTATTTGGAATTCCAGACCGCAACGGCCACATCGGACAAAGCCATTCCCATCCGGGCGTACATCTCTACGGCCTGGTCCAGGGCGACACCTTCTTTTTCCAGGATCCGGGTGCCGATGGCGAGGAGACGATTGGGAGGGGTGAACGTGACATCCTCGAAATCGTCACTCCAGAATTCAGCGATCCATTGCCCTTCGTGATCCTGCCCGGCACGGATGCGATTGACCCATTCCCGGGTCTCGTTGGCCTGCTTGTAGAAGTGGGATTGGGGATCTTCGCTCCAGGGGATCGGAGCCTTGGCAACGAGGTCGCTGCCGGACATGGCAAACGTCCGAACCTCTCCCCAATAAGGGAACAGGGCTCTCGTATAATCGGGCCAGGTGGGTTGCCAGAATCCGGGACCGGTCGGGGGCTGGTAATTCACCGGGAAAGGATCCAGATAGCTTTCATGGCCGGCAAAATCCGTAGTGGACCACTGATAAATGGCCTCGGCAACGGCTTGTCCGAAAGCACGGGAGCGGGTATTGACCGCCGGGACCGTTTCCAGGGCCAACTTGTTGCCCAGTGTCAGATCCAACTCCTCCATCAAGGCCTTGTCGGAAGCTTTAATGTGCGGATAGGACAATTGCATCATCCGGTGGTAGGCCGCATGAACAGCGGTGGGCCAATGGTACGTTTGACCCGCCTCGGGAGAGGGGAGAAACAACCCAGGATAATGGCTGCCCAGACTGCGATATCCCGGCATGCCGTGGACGGCCGCTTCATAGCCAGCCAATCCGAGATAGCCAAACATCCGGGAGGCCGCCGGCGGCCGGTATCCGGGTGAATACCGGTCGATTTGCTCCAGCATCCTGAACCAGGATACCGGCACTTCAGCGGAAAAATCGCGGGCCAGTGAAGGCGCGTCTACCTGGTCTTTTCGACAACCGGCTACGCCCAGGATCAGCAGGGCCACCATCCAGGTGCTCCAAGTCTGCATACGTTTCATACAAGACAGAATTTGAGGTGATCATATACGTGTCAAATGGTGGTCTTCGGGAAAGCGGACGATTCAGGCCGGGACCGTCGGCACCCGGGCCGACGAGGATGCCGCATCCGTTGGATGAGGCGCTTCATCCTCAGGGCCGTCAAGGTCTTCAATGTGCAGATCCGTTCGCGGCGCTTTCAGTGAACGGAATCGGGATACCATGAACCAGGCCAGCGGGATAACGCCTCCCAGGAAAAACAGGGTGGCTCCTATACCCCGAAGCCAGGTCAATCCCTCGAAAGTTTTTCCGCCGATGAAGGCCGCCGATCGTCCGTACCACAGCCCTTTTTCGACAACCACCTTGAACTGGATGGCGCCCGCCGGGAACAAGTCCAGGATGACCATCAGCATTAGCCCCGCATTGATGGACCAAAAGACGGTCATGATCCACTTCTTGTGCCATCGCGCCGGTTGGAGGACCATGCGGGAGGCGAACAACAGTGCGGCGATTGAAATATTGCCGTAAACCCCCATCAACGCCGCATGGGCATGGTTGATGGTGAGGTAGGTGCCGTGTTCAAAGTAATTCATGATGGGCAGATTGATGATAATGCCCATGACGCCGGCGCCAAAGAAATTCCAGAAATTGACCGCCACCAGGAAAAGGAAAACCTCCGGGAAAGCGAAATCGCGGCGCAAATCCTTGTGTTCCACATCGCCCACTGCAATCCGCGGCATGTTGCGAAACCGCCAGGCCTCGACCGTCAGGAGAATCAGGGGTATGAACTGGAGGGTGGAGAACACACTGCCAAGCGCCATGGTAGCGACCGGCTTGGCATTCCAGTAGAAGTTGTGACTGATCCCAAGCAAACCGGTGCCGAGAAACAGAATGGTGGCGAAGTAAACGACGCGTATGGCTGCTTGTCGGCTCACGAGACCCATCAGTACCAGGAGATAGCTGACAATCACCGTAATGAATACTTCAAAGAAGGCTTCCACCCACATATGGATCACCATCCAGCGCCAGAAATCGGCAATCACAAAATTGGTATCCGGTCGGGCCACAAATCCGGACAGGAAAAGCAGGGGGATGCCGAGGACACTATAAAATATCCAGTTGGGCAGGTTCCAGGGCTCCTTACGGACAAAAGCAGGCCGAATGCCCCGATAGATGATCACTCCCCACAAGACGAATACGGCCATCAACAGGACCTGGAAGACACGGCCGAAATCCACATATTCCCATCCCTGGTGCCCAAGCATGTACCACCATTCACCCAGCAGTCCGAGGGGACCGAGAATCATTCCGGTCAGAGATCCTCCGACCAAGAGGAACAACATCCAGAACAGCGTCTGGATAAGCGGAAGTTGGCCGGGGATCTCTTTCTTGGCCAGAATGGGAAGAATGAATATGGAGGAGGCGATCCAGCAGGTGGAAATCCAATAGAGGGACAACATGATATGCCAGCTACGGGACAGATTGACCGGGATCTCGCCGTGCAGCGGGAGGCCGAAGTATTGCAGAAAATCGACAAAGTCGTTGATCGTGACGATCCCGCTGGTCACTTGAAGAAAAAACAAAAGAGCGGCCACCATGAAGAATTTGTAGGTAGCACGTTGCGTAGGTGTCGGGCGAAAGCCATCCACCCGGGTGGAGGTGAGCAGGTCTCTTTTGGGAGGGGTGAAAAACTTGTTGGGCAATTGGTTGTATTGCCCGATGAAATACAGGACGATACCACAACCTAGCACAAAGCCCAGCAATCCAAGGACGCTCCACAATATAACGGGAGAAGTAGGGGTATTGCCCGCCTCGGGGTCAAAGGGCCAGTTGTGGGTATAACTGAAATCGCTCCCCGGTCTTTCCACGGCGCAGACCCAGGCACCCCAAAAGAAAAAGGAAGCCAGATCTTCCACTTCTTTCCGGTCGGAAATGAATCCGGGAGGAGGAAATGATTTGTGGGTATTCTGGTCAATGAACAGGTCGGTGTAATATTTTTTAACGCGGCCCAGCGCAAAGACCTGCGCTTCGGTCAGCATGATCAAATCCTTCTCTTTGTCATAGCGGTTGGCCTTGAGCTCATTCCTGGTCCTTTCGGCCAGGACCTTTCGTTCTTCGGCATCCGGTGCTACGCCTTTTTCGGATTGAAACCGAAGAGCGTGGTGTTCGGTCACAGCCTGTGCGGTAATGTGCAAGGCTTCTGCCGTAAAATCGGGTCCGCGTTGGGCACCGTCGCCAAAGAAACTGCCGTACTCCATCAAGGCGTATTTGTGGAATACCTCCTGCCCCCGCGTGATGGCGCCTTTGTCCATGACGACCGTGCCGTCCGGCCCGGCAAATGCCGCCTCGGGCGGGGCGTCGTAGTAGGTCTGATAGCCGATCATGCCGACGCCGGCGAGGCTGATGATCAAAATGAAAGTCAGCGGCCCCCACCAGTTTCGGGTATTCATCCAATAGCTGATGGCTTTGGGCGGTGATTGAGGTTGGTTGTTCATAGGACAGGATTTGAGGGCTGCCACAGCACCCGGGTCATTATTTTATTTACGAATTAAGAGTCATTTGTCTTTAATAAAATCAAAAAAAATCAGTCCGCCAAACGCACCTTGCCAACCCTGATCTGATGGCCAAGCTCCTCCAGACTGGTGGTCCGGAACTCCTCTTTCAAGGCCGCTTTGGTCTCTTTCCAGAAAGCGTGGACAGGACAGGGTTTCCTCTCTCCGCAACCCGGCAGACCGAGCAGACACGTGTCGAAGAAATCTTCACCTTCCATCATCAGCACGAGTTCTTCGAGGTACAAGGTCCCGGGATCCCGGGCAAGCGCCACCCCGCCATTGGGTCCCCGATAGGAATGCAACACGCCCTTTTGCGTGAGCACCTGCAGGATTTTGGTCAGAAAATGGAAAGATATGTCCAGTTCTTCCGCCATTCCGCGAATCCCTGTATAACCTTCCCGCCTTTCCTGTGCCGCCAGATACAGCAGAGCCCTGAGCCCGTTGATGCTGGCTTTCGACAATACCTGCAAGCTTAAATCGGATTTCGGATTACGAAGTCCAAATATAGGGCCAGTTTTGAACTTGTGTCAATACCTGCAAAAAAAAATGTCGAAATCCTTCCTCAGAGGCTTTCTTCCACATTGCGCATCATGGCTGTCTCCATGGCCTCCGCTTCGCCCATCATCTTTGCGCCCTTTTGCAGGAACGGGTCCAGCCAGGCCTTGTCTTTCAGGCCCGATGCGTTGATCCGCACATTCATCCAGGCGCCCCGCATGGCAGCCCTGGCACAAAGCAGGCCAACGCCGGCATCGCTTACCGAGTTGGGGTTCCCTTCCCGGATCATGTCTTCCAGGACGGGCAGAAGGGCATGGGCTTGCTCCATCACCCGGAATGGCACCTCAATCGCCATTTTGGTCGCTTCCTGAATGGCCGCCGTCCGGATCTTTTTCTCTTCTTCCTGCCCCTTGGGGAGAGCAAAGGCCTCCATTATGGCATTGAAGGCCCGGGTATCTTCATCCACCAGCTGGAGCAGGCGGTCATGGATGGCACGGGCTTCCTCCGCCCTGTCCGAAAACCAGCCCCACCGTGCGTCCCATCCTCGTTTGTGGGCCGACAGATTGGCGACCATTCCCGCCAGCGCTGCTCCCAGAGTGCCTACATAGGCCGAAACGGATCCACCGCCCGGCGCCGGCGTATCCGCAGATGTCCGGTCGGCAAAATCCTTCAGGGACAAAGTGGCCAACGGATGGGCCTCCTTGTCTTCCAGTGTGTATTCGATGATTTTTTTTTGGGGATCAAATGGCCCCAGTTCATCCAGACCCATCGAGCGGACGGCCAAACGAATGATCTCCTCTTCCGGAATCCCGGCAGAGCGCTCTTGTTTGCGCAGGAAATGACGACCGGCATCGAGCATGACCTGCCGGGGAACCATGCCCACCAGTTCCGATCCCGTCACTCTCATGCCTCGTGCCTGGGCCGATGCACAACATGCCTCGAAGGCCTCGTGAAGGGAGGTATCGCGCGTATTGGTCAGGTTCATCGATACCTGGGCTATTCCATACTCTTCAATATACCATCCGATGGCCTTGACGGATTTGCAGGTGCCGGGCTGCCGGCGTGGCTCACCGTTCTCGTCGGTCAGCACCTTCCCCGTGAAGGGATCTCCTTCCCGCAGTATGCGTCCCTGTTCGCGCACGTCAAAAGCGACGGCATTGGCACGGCGCACGGACGTGGTGTTCAGGTTGACATTGAAAGCAATAAGGAAATCCCGCGCTCCGATGACGGTTGCACCGGTCCGGGGCAGAAAGGTGGCTGGACCATAGTCCGGCTTCCAGACCGGATCGGCCAGTTTGACCGGGAGGCCTTCATACTCACCAGCCCGGATGGCCGCCAGATTTCGCCGCTCGGGCCGGGTGGCCGCCGCCTCGTACATGAAGACGGGAATGCTCAGTTCTTCACCAACCCTTTGACCCAAACGGTGTGCCCAGGCCGCCGTCTCTTCCATGGTGATGCCCGATACCGGAATGAGTGGACATACATCCGTGGCCCCCATCCTCGGATGTTCTCCGCTATGGACCTGCATGTCGATATGTTCCGCTGCTGTACGAATGGCGCGGAAGGCCGCTTCCGTGACAGGTCCCGGCGCTCCGACAAAAGTCATGACCGTGCGATGCGTGGCCTTGCCGGGGTCTACATCCAGAAGGCGAACGCCTTCCACCGAGCGGATGGCGGTGGCGATGCGGTCGAGCACTTCCGGGTCTCGTCCTTCAGAAAAGTTGGGGACACATTCGATCAGGGGCTGGATCACGGGCGATGCTGTTTTGGTGTCGCAAAGGTAGCCAACCCCCGGCAAGGCCTTGCTTATCCGGCGGCAAATGCGGAGGCGATCAGCTCCGCCTGCTGACGATCGTGGATCTTGTAATGGCCGGTGGCCGGTGAGGCGGCGGGCTTTCGGCCCAAAGGACGAAACACCCCTCCCGCCCCCTGCAGCAAGAGATATCCCCAGGCGCCCATGTTGAGGGGTTCCTCCTGCACCCAACAGACCTCCGCCCCTTTGTACTTCTTCAAAAGGGTATCGATCTGCGCGGCGGGATATGGATACAACTGTTCCAGCCGGCAAATGGCCACATCATCATGCCCCTTTTCCCTTTTCTCCGCAAGGAGGTCGTAATACACCTTGCCGGAGCACCACAGCAGCCTCCGCACCTTGGCCGATGGGCGACCGCCAAAGTCGGGATCATCAATGACTTCCATGAACCTGGTGCCGGGTCCCATTTCTTCCGGGCGGGATGTACAGAGGGGATGCCGCAAAAGAGATTTGGGCGACATGACCACCAGCGGTTTGCGGAATGGCCGGTGGATCTGGCGGCGAAGCAGATGGAAGAAGTTGGCCGGGGTGGACGCACTGGCCACGGTAATGTTGTATTCGGCACACCCCTGCAAAAACCGCTCGAGCCTTGCGCTGGAATGCTCCGGACCCTGACCCTCGTATCCGTGGGGCAACAGCATGACAAGGCCGTTCATCCGCTGCCATTTGGACTCGCCGGCCATGACAAACTGGTCAATGATCGTCTGAGCGCCATTGGAGAAGTCGCCGAATTGTGCCTCCCAGATCACCAGCGAGTGCGGAGACGCCATGCCGTATCCGTATTCAAAACCCAGTACGGCAAATTCGGAAAGCAGGGAGTTGTAAATGAAAAAGCGACCCTGATGGTCAGCGATTCTGGACAGCCTGTTGTATTCCGTGTAGTGTTCGTCATCATAAAGGACGGCGTGTCGATGGCTGAAAGTACCCCGTTTGACATCCTGACCGGACACCCGCACATTGAAACCTTCCAGCAGCAGACTGCCATAGGCACTCAATTCGCTAAGCGCCCAATCCAGACGTCCTTCCTCCACGGATTTGGCCATGTTGCGGATCAGGCGGGTGATCTTGCTGAGGGGCTTAAAGTCGTCGGGTATGTCCTGGATCCGCTCGAGAATGTGATAAAGGGTGCCCATTTCAATGCCTGTTGCCGGTGATTCCAGGTAATCTTCCGGCTTGGTTTGCTTTTTCAGCGCCCTCCAGGCTTCTTCCGGGTCCTGGTACACATACGGCAGAGGTTTCTGTTTCACCTCATCGAGACGGCTTTGAAGAAAATCCCAATAGGCAGTTTCCATTTGCTCTGCCAATTGGCGCTCCAGTTCTCCGCGTTCCAACAAGTTGTTGAGATACACTTCCCGGGGGTTGCTGTGATCCTTGATGATGCGGTACATCTCGGGCTGGGTGAACTGGGGATCGTCGCCCTCATTGTGCCCGTGACGCCGGTAGCACACCATGTCAATGAAAACATCCGCATTGAACAACTGCCGGTATTCGGTAGCCAGCTCCACCGCCCAAACCACTGCTTCGGGATCGTCTCCGTTGACGTGAAAAACCGGCGCCTGGATGGTTTTGGCCACATCCGAACAATACGTGGAAGTCCTGGCGTCGTCAAAGTCGGTGGTGAATCCGATCTGGTTGTTGATGATAAGATGCAGGGTGCCTCCGGAATGATACCCTTTGAGCTGACTCATCTGCGCCGTTTCGTACACGACGCCCTGTCCGGCCACTGCGGCGTCTCCGTGGATCAGAATGGGGAGAATGTGATCGTATTCACTGCCGTAAAGGATGTCCGCTTTGGCCCGGGCAAAACCCATGACCACCGGATTGACGGCTTCCAGATGAGAGGGGTTGGGTACCAGTTTGAGCTGCATGACCTTGCCGGAGGCCGTGGTGATCTGGGAGCTGTACCCGAGGTGGTATTTGACATCGCCGTCCCCGAAGCTCAGATCCGGTACGGCCGTTCCTTCGAATTCGGAAAATATCTGCTCATAGGTCTTGCCCATGATGTTGGCCAATACATTGAGACGGCCCCGGTGGGCCATGCCGATGACGACCTCCTCGACGCGATCGGAAGCGGCCTTTTCGATGATGGCATCAAGCGCTGCAATCGCGGTCTCCCCCCCTTCGAGGGAAAACCGTTTTTGACCGACGTATTTGGTATGCAGAAACTTCTCGAAACCCACGGCGCCGTTCAGTTTTTCGAGAATGCGTTTCTTTTTTTCCAGCGGAAGGCCAAAGGACTGGAGGGGGCGCTGCTCAATGCGTTCTCTCAGCCAAAGCCGCCGCTCCCGGATGTGGATGTGATTGTATTCGAATCCGATATTGCCGGCATAAATCCGGCGCAAATGGTCCAGGATCTGCTGGAGGGTGGCCTGCTGGAGCCCGATCTCTTCACCGGAAATGAAGACCTGCTGCAGGTCGGCCTGGGTCAGTCCGTAGTCCTCAAGATGCAGGTGAGGCTTGCGGTCCCGTCGTTGGCGAATGGGGTTGGTGGTGGACAACAAATGTCCGCGATCGCGAAATCCGTGGATGATGGCCATGACGCCGAATTCCCGGCTGCTGATACCGTCGGACGGTATCCTGGGCAAAGCGCCCTCCGGACTGCCACCGGCAAACTCGAATCCTTCGAAAAAGGTCCTCCAACCGGCTTCTACGGACTCAGGGTCTTCCCGGTAGCGACGGTAGAGGGATTCAATGAAAGTGGGATGGGCATTGGAAACGTAGGACAGGTCGGCCATCATGTATGGTGTTGACGAGGATCCGGAAAACGGCGCAAAGTTCACCCTTTCCTCTTACTCCCGATAGAGGAAAGACAAAAAAACCGTCCCTAATGTTTTACCATTCAGATAGATGCCGTATCTTTGCCCTCCGTTAAGAAAAAACCTTATGGCAAATCACAAATCGGCCAAAAAACGCATGCGGCAACTGTCCGTCCGCCGTCTTCGCAACCGTTATTACAAGAAGTCCACCCGGACCGCGATCAAGAATTTCCGCCACATGACCGATCCGGCGGAGGCCGAGAAGTTTCTGCCCAGGCTTTTCAGCATGATCGACAAGCTGGCCAAGAAGAACAACATCCACAAGAACAAAGCCGGCAATCTGAAGAGCAGCCTGATGCGCCACCTCCGGCATCTCAGCGCCGCCTGACCCTCCATTGCCGGTGCACACCGGAATTGGCGAGGTAGCTCAGCTGGTTAGAGCATCGGATTCATAACCCGAAGGTCGGCAGTTCAAGTCTGCTCCTCGCTACCATATCCAAAGAGCCGTTTCTTCGAACGGCTCTTTTTTTGTTGGTGGGTTTCCGTCCCTGGGCCCGGTCTCTCTTTCGCTGACCATCCCGCTGCCGCACCTGCGGCACCAGGTCGCTGTTCCGCTCCATACCACGCTTCAATAGCTCCACCGCAAACGCAGAAAAAAGGCCTGCACCGGCGAGTTCCAGGACCGCCCGTCGTCCTGCACCAACACCTGGCCCGTCAGATCGATATCCCAATCAGTGGCGAGATTATACGTCAGTACCGGACTGACAAAGGCCGTATGGGTCCTGTCGGGACTGTAAACGGCGGCCAGGGCTACCTGAAACAGCGGCGTAACCGGATATCCCGCCTGTACAAACAGATTGTGCCGGAAAGGGTACAGATGGCGGGCACTGAGCCTCGTACTGAAATCGGTAAGCAAACCCGTAGAAAATCCGGCACCCGTATTGAGGAAATACCCTCCCCCCAACATAGCCCCGGATCCCCAGGTGCGCATCCAGTCGGTGGAGACCGCAACAACCGTATTCCTGTTTTCGACGCCGGCCGGAACAAATACGGTGGCCTCTCCCTTCCAGGCCCCCTTACCCAGGTCCGCTTCCCAACCTCCACCCAGAGCGAGGTCTCCCTGGTGCCAGGCAGCCAAAACCTGAAAATCCATGCCGCTGACATGCCCCCTGTAAAGACCGGCTATGGTCACCCCGGATATGGTGTCTGAAGGGCGTGCCGCCACCTCCCATCGATCACCGCCCGAACGGTAGTGAGTCCATCGTACCGCATCGGATCCCGGCCGCTCTTCATAGTCGAAGTCAATGAACGAGTAAGCATTGAACAGATCGTTGGGATTCCAAAGGGTCCCAACGCCCCAGTTGACCCGCTGCCGGCCAATACGGATTTCGTCCCGGTCTCCCTTCCATTCCAAATACAACCGGTCGAGCACGGAATGCACGGCCCAGGATTTCTTGTCCAGGGGCGTGAAAGACAAATCGAGATAATCGTTGCTGCCGGCATCGGCTTGCCTGGCATAGGAATCACCGGCCAGGCCAATCAACCGCACCTGATCGCCATAGAACAAACGATTTCGCCAGCCGGCATGCACCTGAATACCACGCCCCAGATCTGCCTGCAAATTCAGCCGGTGATGAATCAGATGATCATGCAACACCCCTCCGTACAGCTGATCGATCAATCCGGCCGGGGCTCCGCCAAAACCATCGCTGACCAGAAAGCTGCTTTGCAGATACTTGACATATCCCGACCACCGGATACGGCTAGCCAGCATCGCGCAAAGTCCGTCCGGTTCTTCCGGCAGGGTTTGGGTCCCCGAGGGCAGGGCCAGCAACAGGAAAACCCCGATCCAAACATATCCTGCCGTTTTCTTCATGGCCAACATTTCCGACCGGCACTTGCCGTCTGTAAAGGCCAAAATCGGAAATTGGAACCAAATGCCTTCCAAAAGGGAAGGTGCCTGTAATCCTTAATGCCGTCTTTGATGATTCGGGTCCGCTTTTTGCTTACCATGGCCAACAGGGTTGTCGGAAAGGTCCTGACCTTTCTCCTGAAAGCCTGTACTTTAGCCTCTTTATTCTTTCGACCATTCCCGTTCGCATGCGTTACGATCCTATCGACCCTCAGCTTTTCATCCAAAACCGCAAGCGCTTTGTCCGCGAGATGAAGCCCGAAAGCCTGGCCATTTTCCATGCCAATGACCAGATGCCCCGCAATGGCGACCAGTTTTATCCATTCCGCCAAAACAGCCATTTCTTTTACCTCTGCGGTCTTGATCA
>CAYYGN010000028.1:0-36185 GCA_964471595.1 uncultured Saprospiraceae bacterium | reverse complement strand
AGGCGTTTGTCCGAGACCGGAAGGTCGAAGGTGAGAAACTGACCGGCGCGAAAATGCAGGGGTTGGCCGCCTTTGACCGACAGAAAAAAACGCCGGACCCTCGGGCTTGCGTCCGCGATGCGGACCACTTCGGCTTCCATCCAGGTAGCGGGCATGTTACGATTCTTCCAGCACCAGGTCCTTCCAGGAGAAAGAGGTGCTCATTCCTTTTCCGGCAAACCATTTTTTCATTTCCTTCCCGCCCATGGCAGAGGCGGCCAGAAAAAAATCTCCTCCCCAGGCGCCCAGGGGTTTGATCAGACCCGGGAAATCAGGAAAATGGGGAACCGGCTCCCTGTTCAACAGGGTGGAGAGGCGAAGGTTGTGTTCCTGCATGGCCCCGATGAAAACATCCAGGTCGGTCGCCCCGGCGATGGTGTCGGTCAGCGAGGTGAATGCCCGGGTGTCGGCAGCTGACCATTGGGCCAGCGCTTCGCCGTGTTGCCGGATGGAATCCCTCGAGTTTTCTTTGCGTCCGGACCATACCAGCAGGAGTTGGTCGCGGAAAGGCCATTCCAGTTCGTAAGGCGTGATCCTGATTTCTTCCTCGGTGCTTTGGTACAGGAGGGGGCCATCGGCCCCGGCACAGGCGAGGTCATATCCCGATCCGCCAAAGGTCTGTTCCAGCAGGGTCCAGGGATCGGCCTCTCCCCATTCGGCGAGGGCATGGACGAGGGTGGCGCTGCTGCCCAGACCCCATTCGGGTTCGAATTCGAGGCGGCATTCGACAGCCTGCCCTTTCCAGTCGGCCAGAAAATCGGGATTCTGCCGCGCGATACCCGTCAGGATTTGGGTGATTCCGGCGGCGACGGCAGCATCGGTGTGCTCCTGGGCACTGAAATCCAGCAGGGAGAAGACCCCTTTGAACCACTCCTTGCCATCAGGTCTCAGGCATTTCCAATGCAGATCCGAGCCCCGCATTTTCCGGAACGTGAAATGCTGCCCTTTGCGCAGGGGTACCGCCAAAGCCTCGGCGCCTTTAAGTACGGCATATTCGCCGGTGATGAGCAGCTTGCCGTGCGCATATAGGGAGGACTGGGACAAAGGCCGGAATTTCTAGGATCGCCCGGCTAAGGTAGGGGCTTCCTGCCGAATCCGAAGGAGATAATCCCTTACGCTCTGATAACTGACGGTTTTGTCCTGAAACCAGGCGGTGGCACGGGCGCACTCCGCTTCCGTGGCGCCCAGACCCAACAGGATGTTGGGCAGGTGCATTTTCATGTGACCGTGTTGAATGCCGGTCGTGACGAGCGAGCGCAGCGCGGAAAAATTCTGGGCCAATCCCACGGCGGCGACAATCTGCATGAGCTCTTTGGCATCCGGCTCACCCAGCAGTTCCAACGATCTGCGGGCCATCGGGTGGAGCGCTGTCAGGCCGCCCACCGTACCGAGAGACAGCGGGATGTCCATCCAAAACCGGAACTGTCCGTCTTCCGTCCGGCAGTCACTCAGACTGCGGTATTGCCCGTCCCGGGCTGCAAAGGCATGGCCACAGGCTTCCACGGCCCGGAAGTCGTTGCCGGTAGCGATGACCACCGCATCCACCCCGTTGAATATGCCTTTGTTGTGCGTGGCGGCCCGGTAGGGGTCCTGGTGGGCGATCCGGACCGCCAGTTCGAATTTGCGGGCAAACGTCGCGGCCGTCATTCCGTTGGGAAAAGTACCGAGATCGTCCACCGGACAGAAGGCCTCGGCACGCACGAGGCATTCCGGCGTGTAGTTAGACAATATGGACATGATGATCACCACCTCGCGCTCCTCCAGGGAGAAGGACGGGTGGGACTCGACAAAATCCGTCAGTGATTGCGCAAAGGATTCGAGGAGGGTATTGGTGAAATTGGCCCCCATGCTATCACAGGTGTGCAGGTCCACATCCAGTTGATAATAGCCGGGTTCCACGGCGGGCATGTGCAGGAGACGAATGCGGTGCACACCGCCCCCGCGTTCTTCCATCCGCCCGGTGTGGGCGGCCGACTCGCTCCGCAGCCGGATTTCCAGCTCGGGGAAAAGCGCCTCCAGTTTTTCCCGGGGACCGTACCACAAGAAATGCACCTGCCCTTTTTTGACAGTGCCAAGCACCCGGGTGCGGAATCCGCCCCTCTCCAGCCAGAATTTGGCGCCGGCGGAAGCGGCGGCCACGACAGAGCTCTCCTCCGTGACCATGGGGACGACGTACATCCGGTCGTTGATCCGGAAATTGGGGGCCACCCCGTAGGGGAGGTGAAAATTGCTGATCGTGTTTTCACTGATGCCGTCCAGGATTTTTTGTTGATCCTCGTTGGCGTGCCAGTAACTGGTGAGTTCCCGCATGACGGATTCCGGGTCCCTGAAAAAATGCTCGACCAGCCATTTGATCTTGCCGATCTTGGACAGCTTGCTGAATCCGCTGATGGGGTGGGACCGGCCGGTGCTCATGCCTGGGGATCGTTGAGGTGAAGAAAGGCATAAGCGAGCTCAAGCCCACGGATCTGAGCCTGCAAAAAGGCATCGAGGGCCTGTTCGCCTTCGAGCGCATACCGCAGCAACGCCGACGCCTGACCGTAAACGGCAGGTAATGAGCAGGACTTGATAAGGTGGTAACCGTCGAGAAAATCGCCGATGCCGCCCGAGATGATGACCTGTTGGCAGGGTAGGGGACCATTGGCTTCGGCGGCGATGCGGTTGACCCATGAGTTCATGGTGGCGGCATCGTGGCCTACCCGCACCAGAGGGGCCCAATGGACGCCCTGATCGTCCTGCCGGCGCAGATTTTCCAGCAGGGCAAAATTGGTACCTCCGGCAGCGCCGAAATCCACGGCCGCCAGCGGAAGGTGCAGCAGGAATCGCAAACTTTCAAATCCCATGCCCTGTCCCACCTCTTTGACAATAACCGGGTAGTCGGCCCGGTCGAGCAGACGCCTCAGCGTGTGGAGCGGGGCCTGGCGATACCGGTCGCCTTCCGGCTGAAACCACTCCTGAAGGGGATTCAAATGGACGATCAGGCCATCGGCCCGCAGACGGTCGATGAGGTCCCTGATCATCGTTTCGGCGCCCCGGTCCTGCAAAGCCTCGATCTGGGCAATGCCCAGATTGGCATACAGCGGAAGATCGGGTCCGATCAGCGGGCGCATGTCAAAATCGGCGAGATGCGCATCACTGTCCAGCAACGCGCGGCACGAACCGAGACCCATCCCCATGCCGTAAGTACGGCAGGCGCGGGCCAGCGCTGTATTGATTTGCAGGGCATGCCGGGCGCCTCCGGTCATGCTCGAGACCCATATGGGCGCATGGAGCGTCTTTCCCAGAAAGGAGAATGGTCGCAGCGAACCGGGCTCGGGATGCGCCGAAAGCAAGGGCTCGTACCGGAAGCGAGGATCCAGATCGCCTTTTTCCGTACGGGCCTTGAAGGCCAGGTCGATATGGTCGGATTTGCGGGCGGAGACCTGATCGGTTTCCGGTGCGGGGAGCGAACGGGACATGGCTTCCGGGTCCTTGTTCATGTTTCGAAGGTACGCTTTGTCCGGCACAGGAGCGCCGGTCGTGGTTAACACCATCCTCCGGCCAAAGGTTTCCTCAGGTCGGCATTCGCCGTTCGTTTGCCCTACCTTAGCGCACCAATCCACTGCCATGCCAGGACTGGACGTTGACCATATTTCCGCCTCGGAGATTTTCCAGGCTTCCCTGCACCGCCAACCCATCCGTTTCGGACCCGAAGCCCTGGATCGTTGGGGCGCGTCCCATCGCCGATTTGAGGCGCTCATCGCCCGGCCGGATGCCGTCCATTACGGGATCAATACGGGATTTGGCGATCTGCACGATGTGCGCATTCCGGCGGCCGACCTGGAAGCCCTCCAACGCAATCTCATTTTGTCTCATGCCTGCGGGGCCGGAGATGAGGTGCCGCCGTTGGTCACCGACCTCATTTTCCGGCTCAAGATCCGCAACCTGGCATTGGGATACAGCGGGGTGCGTCCCGCGACAGTGTCCCGGATGGCAGAGTTGTACAATGCCGGTGTCCGTCCGGTGATCTACCAGCAAGGGTCTCTGGGAGCGTCAGGGGATCTGGCCCCGCTGGCTCATCTGGCGCTGGTACTTATCGGCGAGGGCGAAGCGGAATATGAGGGCCGGCGGATGCCCGCTTCTGAGGTCCACCGCCTGCTGGGTCTGGAACCATTGCGACTCGGCGCCAAGGAGGGACTGGCCCTCCTCAACGGTACCCAGTTCTCGACGGCCTACGGCGTGTGGGCGGTCGAGGAAAGCAAGGCCCTGCTTGCATGGGCCGATGCCATTGCTGCATTGTCCTGGGACGTATTTCTTTGCCAGCCGTCTCCCCTGGACCCGGCCTTGCACCGGCTTCGCCGGCAGGTGGGCCAGATCGGGGTGGCGGCCCGACTGCGCGAATGGCTGCAGGGTTCCGGCCTCTCGGCGCTACCCCGTCCGGCCGTCCAGGATCCCTACGCCTTCCGATGCACCCCTCAGGTGCATGGGGCTTCCCGGGACGCATGGACTTATGCCGACGACGTAATCGGTCGCGAAATCGACGCCGTCACCGACAACCCCACCTTCTTCCCGGAAGAAGGCCGCATCGTGAGCGGAGGCAATTTTCACGCCCAACCGGTGGCGCTGGCCCTCGATTTCCTGGCGATCGCCATGTCGGAAATCGCCAGCATTTCCGAAAGACGCGTGTTTCAGTTGTTGAGCGGCAAAAGGGGGCTGCCGGCTTTCCTTGTCAGCCAGCCCGGTCTCCACTCAGGCCTGATGATCGCCCAATACACGGCCGCCGGGATCGTCAGCCAGAGCAAGCAGTATTGCACACCGGCCAGCGTGGACTCCATCGTGTCCTCCAACGGACAGGAAGATCATGTCAGCATGGCCGCCAATGCCGCCACCAAACTTTGGAAAGTCGTAGAGAACACCCGGACCGTCCTGGCCATCGAATGGCTGTGTGCCAGCCAGGCGCTCGGATTCCGCGCGCCCGGCACGACCTCTCCAGCCTTGCAACAGTTGGTCGACCAATACCGGGAAAGAGTGCCCTTCATCCATGAAGACAGGATCCTCAGTGATGATTTCCGGGCCACCATCCGGTTTATGAAAGATACCGGCCTCCCTCCATCAACAAATGGTATTCACCAGGTCGCAACTTGATGCCCGCAGGTTTGCCCAAACGCCCGACCGGTCCGTACCTTTGCGCGGTTTCCCGTCAAGAAGAACCCGATGAAGATTTCGCTCAACTGGCTGCAAAACTATCTCGACATTGCCCTGGATCCCCTGGAAGTCCAGGACCTGCTCACCAGTCTCGGTCTGGAAGTGGAGGGCGCCGAGCGCTTGCAGGCAGGCCATAACGGACTGGCCGGTATCGTCGTAGGCGAAGTGCTGACCTGTACCCGTCACCCCGAGGCCGATCGGTTGAGCCTTTGCTCGGTAACCACCGGCACGGGACAACCCCTTTCCATCGTTTGCGGTGCGCCTAATGTCGCGGCGGGACAAAAAGTGCTTGTGGCTACAGCGGGGGCACAGGTGCTGGACAAGGAGGGGCAGCCGTTCACGATCAAAAAAGGCCGTATCAGAGGAGCGGACTCCGAAGGCATGATCTGCGCGGAAGACGAACTGGGTCTGGGTCAGGATCACCAGGGCATCCTCGTCCTGGATCCCGCCGCCATGCCCGGGACCCCGGCGGCCGAATTTCTCGGACTTAAGGAGGACTGGATCATTGAAATAGGACTCACGCCCAACCGCTCCGATGCGACCAATTACCTGGGGATAGGGCGGGACCTGCTCGCTGCTTTTCAGGTCAGAAACGGCATGACCGGCAACCTGAATGCTCCGGATGTCAGCGCGTTTCAACCCGGGCAGGGCGCCCGTATGACGGTGGTCGTGGAAAACACCCTGGCCTGTCCGCGATATTCCGGCCTGTGCTTGAAAGGCGTTCGCGTGGGCCCTTCGCCGGAATGGCTGCGACAGGCTCTCACCGCCGTGGGGGAGCGACCCATCAACAATGTGGTGGACGTCACCAATTACGTCCGCCTCGAAACGGGACAGCCCCTTCATGCCTTTGACCTCGACCGGATGGCCGGTCAAACCGTCCGGGTCAAGACCCTGCCCGACGGAACTCCGTTTGTCGCCTTGGACGGACAGGAACGGCGTCTGGGCCCCGACGACCTGATGATTTGTGACGGGCAAAGCCGGCCGTTGTGTATGGCCGGGGTGTTTGGCGGCGCGGATTCCGGCGTCTCCGACGGCACGACCTCCCTGTTTCTGGAATCCGCCTGTTTTGATCCTGCCCATATCCGTCGCAGCAGCACACGCCACAATTTGCGCACCGAAGCCGCCCGCATTTATGAAAAAGGATCGGACCCCGAAATAACGGTGTATGCTCTTCAGCGGGCCGCCTTGCTGATTACCCAACTGGCCGGCGGCGAAGTGGCTTCACCGGTCATGGATCACTACCCGGAGAAAATTCACCCGGCGAAGATCCAGCTCCGCTATGAGCGGGTAAAGGCGGTGAGCGGTGTAGCTTTTGCGAGGGAGGAAATCCGTCACATCATCGAGGCGCTGGGCATGCCGATCCTGGAAGAGCAGCCGGATCATCTGCTCGTCCAGATACCCGGCAACAAAAGCGACGTCACCCGCGAGGTGGATGTCATCGAAGAGATCCTGCGGGTGTACGGCTACGACCGCATTCCAGAACCCGGACGCATGCAGGTGACCGTCAACCCCGGTGTCCGACCCGATCCGGTCTTCCTGAGAGAACAGATTGCCGCCATGCTGAGTGCCCGTGGGTATGGCGAAGCGATGAATCTGTCCCTGGACGGTTCCGGTCGATATGAAAAAATCCCTTCCCTGCAGGAGGCTGGGTTGGTCCGCATCCACAACACCGCCAATGTCCACCTCGACAGCATGAGGGCCGACATGATCCCCAATCTGATGGACAGTATCGTCCGCAACCTGAACCGCCAGCAACCCGATATCCGGCTGTTCGAATTCGGAAAAACTTACCGCAGGACAGGAGATGCTTTCGAGGAAAGCCGTCGCCTGGTCCTTGTAATGACCGGACGCAGGGAACCCGAGAGCTGGTTGGCAGCAGGTCGTGTCGAAGCCGACGGATTTACACTCAAAGCGGATGTACAGGCCGTATTGCGGCTGCTTCGCATCCGGGGATGGCAGGAGCAGGACGCCAAAGACGATCGGTTGGCCATAGGTCTTGCCTGGGGACGGGGGCCGAAAACGTTGGTGCGTTTTGGCGCATTGAGCAACGAGATCCTCGATGCCTGGGACATCGACCGTCCCGTTTGGATCGCCGATTTCGACTGGGATGCCTTGCTGCAGGCCATTCCCGGCAAGGATATGGAGGCGACTTCCCTGCTCCGGTTTCCCGTGGTTCGCCGGGATCTGGCCCTGGTGGTGGACCATGCCGTCCCTTATGCCGACATCGAAGCGTTGGCCCGGAAGACGGAAAAAAATTGGTTGTTGCGGGTGGATTTGTTTGACGTGTTTCAATCCGAAGAGCACCTGGGGCCGGGAAAGAAATCCTGTGCGGTTGCTTTCCGTTTTGCCGATCCTGGACGCACCCTCACCGACGGGGAAGTGGACGAGGTCATGGACCGGTTGATCGAGGCTTACAGCTCCCGGCTGGGGGCTGTCATCCGGCGTTAAAACGCCGCAGAAGGATGGGGAGCCTTAATGCCTTCGATGAAAAGTCGGGACAACACATCGGCCAGCCTGGCCGCCTGATCGGAGGCAGGTAGTTTTCTGCCTGTGTGTATCCACCGCAACCCGGACAATAAGGTCATCCATATCAGATCTGCCGGCAATTCGCCGATCTGTCCTGCCTGCTGTCCTTCTTCAATGACGGCCTGGAACTGCGTTTCGTAGCGGCGGCGCAATCCCAAAAACTGTTGCAGGCGGTCAGCCGGCAGATGTTTCCATTCGTCACTGAATACCGTCTGGCTGGTGGGATCTTCCAGGGCAATGCGGACATGCAGTCCGATCAGATGCCGGATCTTGTCCACGGGTGACAAGTCGGTGGCCTGGATGGATGCCATCCCTTCCAGAAACCGGTCGGCGGTGGAAAAACAAAGGTGATCGAGCAATTCGGCTTTGGAGGCGATGTGGCTGTATAGGCTGGACGCTTCGAGCCCTACCTCGGATGCCAGTTCGCGCATGCTGGTAGCCGCATAGCCCTTTTCCCTGAAAAGTCGGGCGGCGGCCGCATAAATGTCCTCCCGGCGAACGCGTGTAGCAGGCGTGTTCATTGCTGGTCGAAATCGACAAAAAGTTCGGGGCTGAGGGGATGGGACTGGCACGTCAGAATGAAGCCTTCCTCGATCTCCCATTTTTCGAGGGCGTAATTGGCATCCATGTGTACCTCCCCGGTAACGAGCTTGGCGCGGCAGGTGCAGCAAACACCTCCTTTGCAGGAGAAGGGAAGGTCGGCGCCGGTGACCATGCTCGCGTCGAGGATGTTGACGCCTTTGTAAGGCAGATCAAAGGCATAGACGCGTCCGTCCAGTTTGACCTGGACACGGGCCTTGTCGGAAGCTACCGGACCTTCTTCCTGGTTGGTGGCTTCGGCCTCTGTCCCCAACTGACCCACGGGCGTCGTAAACAATTCGAAATGCATGTCCGATTCCGGAACACCTCTGTTCTTGAGGGTCTGGATGACATCGCGGATCATGGCTTCCGGTCCGCAGACATAATAGTTTGCCGAGCCATTGGCCGGAACGAATCGGGTCAGGAGCTCGGCGCAGCGATCCCCGCTGATCCGTCCTTCAAACAGGGCGGAGGACTGTGGTTCCTGACTGAAAAGGAAATGCAGGCTCAGGCGTCCGAGAAACCGGTTTTTCAGATTTTCCAGTTCCTCCAGGAATATGACCGATTTCAGACGGCGGTTGCCATAGAATAAGGTGACCCGGCTTTCCGGCTCTTTTTCCAGTATTTCTTTGAGGATGGAAAGCACAGGGGTGATTCCGCTACCGGCGGCAAACAGGACAAAATGCCGTTGGACGCCTGTTTGCGGTATGGCCGTAAAACGACCCTGGGGAGGCATGACTTCGATGGAGGCTCCCGGTTTCAAATGGCGGTTGGCCCACGTCGAAAAGCGTCCTCCGGGCACTTCCTTGACGGCTACCCGCCATTCGTGTTCATGGGGGGCGCTACATAGGGAGTAGGACCGGCGAATTTCTTCCCCGTCGAGATGGGTGCGCAGAGTGAGGTATTGACCGGCGTCATAGCGGAAGGATTGCCGGAGGTCTTCGGGTACTTCGAAGGCGATGGATACCGTATCCTCGGTCTCTCTGCGGATATCGGACACGCGGAGGGTATGGAAATGGATCATACGAATGAACGTTCGTTGGCAAAGATAGGCAAGGGTGCCGGATCGGGAAAGGTATTGGCCGAAGCCGGAGCGTTGCCCGAGGCATCGTCCCGGAGGAGTTAGGGGGGTTCCCCTATGCGTTTCCTGGTGTGATGTTGGAGCGGGCCTTCGGCCCTTTTCGTCCCTGAGCGCTGAAGGTGCAACCTTGCCTTTCCCGATGCGCCGCGTCGGGGTAGGGCCATGAATAAAATTCGTGGGCTGAAGGTCCGATCCAAGGCAGAAAAAATTCCAACGCTTCGTCGGCACGATTCGCGCAAAAAATGCTAATGTATTTTTTGGTTTCAACGGAATTATGGCCGGACACTCCCGCTGAAGGTCACGAAAACTACAGGGTCCACCAGTAATTGAATTTGAGCAACAGGGTACGGCTTCGGTCCGCCAATCCGCCGCCTTCCGTCACATAACTATCGGTATACACAACGAACAGATCGGATAGAGGCGCGAACCGCCATTGAAACCGGCTGTTGAGATTGAAAATTTGTGCCTGCGTATTGTACTGGAAAAAAGTCGTCCAGAACAAACTCCGGGTAAATGTTATATCCAGCCGTGTAGTGACATTGACGATATCGGCCGTGCCATAAGGAGCGGGCAACCGAACATCATTCCAGGAAGCCGAAACGCCCAGACTGCCGTAGGGTTGGATCCGGTAGGTGACTCCTCCGCGCGCCTGCAGGAGTTGACCGTTGTAAAACCGGCCGGCCACCCCTTCAACGAGAAAATACCAGGGCCTTCGACTGTCAGTGTCAAAAAATATACCGCCTTGCATCCATGTATAGGTATCCACCGGCAAAGGATCTCCGCCCCGGACAAACCTTGTGGGGAACCGAAGGCGAACATCATTGACCGTGCCGAAAAATCGCAGGAATCGCCGGTCCCGCGCAAAGAAGGAATACGAGGCGGAATATTGGGTTTCATTGGATGATCCATCCGGATTGAGCACCTTCCGGACGTCCAGTTCCGCCCAATGCCGATTGAGTAAAGGGTGTCCCTCCGGATAGGTGGACCATGTCAGCGAGGCCGCCAGTTGGTGAAATCCCAGCCGGACAACGGTGTCGCGGAAGTCATCGCGATTGTTCAGCCGGGGCACAAATCCGAGGTCCGGCAGGAAATTTTCTCCGGCACCCGAACTTTCCGCTGTTGCCGACAAACGGCGGCTGCGCCAGGCTGCGCCTGCTGCCCAGGCACCGGCGCGATCTTCGGCTTCTGGCAGGAAAGCGTGATGGTATTTTCCCCAGGCCTCAACCTGACCATCCTGCCGGAGATATATCGCCTCCAATCCGGCGGTTCGGTTGTAATCCGTCGAAGACACTTCTCCTTCGCCAAAGGACTGCCGGTTGGTGATCAGGGTGCGAAGGATCGAACGTTGGAGGACTTGCTGATGAACGGCGATGGCGGAATAATTCTGAGATGGCTGGCCCCGGTTGGCTTCCGTCTGCATGTTGAGGAGCCCGATCCGGGTGCGCGGTGCGACATTGCCCGTGAGCCTGGCCCCGAACAAAATGGGAACCACACGCCCCTGATCATCCAGGCCAATCCGGCGGGAAAAAAAAGGCTGGATCCCGCTCGTCCCGAAGCTGGTGAAAACATCCCTGTTCTCAAGGAAAAATGTACGTCGCTCCGGGAGGAAAACACTGAACCGGGTGAGATTGACAGGTTGCTCGTCGATCTCTGCCTGACTGAAATCCGGATTCAGGGTCAAATCAAGATTGAGCGACGAGGCGAGTCCGATACGGGCATCCAACCCGGCATTAAAGACGGTCTTGACCGGATCGGTAGCCGCAGGTTCCTTTTGATATCCGCCGAGCAGATAGGGGATGAGGCTGATGTTGCGGTTTTCCTGGGCTGGCGGACGGTCCCATTCGAGGACTCCGGTGTAATTGATATCGGTGGCCCCGAACTGGATCGGTACGGGCATCCACGTATGCAGCTCGTTTTGGTTGAGGACATTGCGCACAAAATTGACGCCCCATTCCCGGTTTCCGGGTGAAAAACGGAGACTCTTCAGGGGGATGGCCATTTCGGCGGTCCACCCTTCATCCATGCGGTGGGTTTCGGCATAAAAACGGCCGTCCCATTCGTCGTTCACGCTTTGATTGGGCCCGAGCAAAAGCCCGTCGGTTTGCGATCCATAAGGATTGACGGCAAAGAAATAAGCAAAGGTGTGCTGGTGGACGGGATCCAACACCACCCCGATCCCGTCACCCTTCCAGTAGTTGGCATCCCTCCGGAGGGTCTGGATACTGACAGGAGCCTTCTCCCTGCACCAGGCAGCCAGATAGAGAAATGCGGAGTCATAGGCCATCTTCACCGTTGTCTCCGGGAATGCGCCGGGTTTGACGAGCGGGGATTTCATCCAGAAACCGGTTGCGGAATCCACCGTCATCCAGAAAGGCTCGTCGGGAATGCCGTCCAGGACAACCCGCTCCGGAATGGCGTTCACCTTGATGCGGAACGTATCGGCACTCCGGTCGGGGGTTTGTCCGGCCACAGCAGCCATTCCGGCCACAAGGCCACCCAGTAGGAGGAGAATGACTCGCATCCGACAGGTATGAAAGGGCCATTTCAGCCCTTGCCTCATTTTCACGGGTTCAGCCTGGCCAGGATTTTGGCGCTGATATCCTCGGCAGGTGTCAGATACAACATGGCCTGCTGGCTGGAATCAAATATCATGCTGTACCCTTCCTCCTGTCCGATTTGAAGGATGATCTCGTCAATTTTGTTGAGAACAGGGTCATACAGTTCCTGGCGCCTTTTCATGATCAGCATCTGGGCTTCCTTTTCGAAGGTCTGGATCTTCTCCTGCTCCTGCTGGAGTTGGCTTTCCCTTGCCTGGGCCTGCATCTTGGAAAGAGTTCCCGATTGGGCATCCTTGACATACAAATCGTATTGCTGTCGAAAAACGGCAACCATGCTGTCACCCCGGGCCATCAAATCATTCTGGTACAGGACCAGGAGAGAGTCTGCGAGGGCGATCTCCGGAAGTTGGGCCAACAAATTGACAGAATGCACATGCCCGAATTTTTGGGCCTGAACAATAGGGCTGGCGAAGAGGAAAGCGCCAAGGGCAATCACACGAATCATTTTCAGAATTTTCGCAAAAGTACGCATATCAACCGCCCCAAGATGTGGATACAGGGATTCTCACAATTCAGGGCAACCTTTGACATGGGAGAGGCTGCTATGTCCTGCCAACGTCTATTCGTCCACCATAAGGGTCACATCTCCCTTGCGTTTGATTTCAAATGTGTCGCGACAATGACGGACGGTGGCTTCCAGCCACCATACAAAAACCTGCTGCCCGGTTTCCCGGTCGCGGCGAACACCGTCCCAGCCGAGGTCAGGATCCCTTGTGGTAAACATCAGATTGCCCCAGCGATCAAACACTTCAAACCGGTAGGACGCCACCGTGATCCCGGCAGCCGGCAACGGCCGGAACTGGTCATTGATGCCGTTGAAATCCGGTGAAAAGACATTGGGCACATAAAAGAAGCGGTCGGGGCGAGGTGTCGGCGTACCGTAATCAACCACCGAGGTTCGGGACACGGTCCCGCATAATCCCTGGATCGTGAGGGTCACAGGTCCGGTCCGGTCGGCAATAAAAACCGAATCGGTGGATCCGTCGCTCCAGGTCATGGAGATGGCTGTTTCACGGCCGGACGACCAAACGGGGCCCAGGGTTACCCCCGCTCCTTCACAGTCCAGCACGGCAGGGGGCAGGGAAAATTCCATGGCCGGCCAGGCGGGTACTACGGCCATGGCGGTCTGCACACAGCCGTAGCCGTCCCGCACCTGAAGGTTGTAATGGCCGGGTTCCAACTGGTCCCATACGGGCGGTGACCGCCAGGCAATACCGTCCAGACTGCCCTCCAGCAGAGGAGATGGGCTTCCTGAGGGTTGGACCGTCAGACTGCCGTCCGGTTGGCCGATGCAGCCGGTATCTGTGGTGACGGTGAACGAAAACCCGGGTAGGTCAGTGACGGTCACCGTCACGATCGAGTCACAACCCTGGGCGGTAGAAAGCATGATCTGCCGGTTCATGCCACCGTATAAACTGTCGTTTTCGACGATCACGAAGGCACCGGGACAAACGGCGAAGCCGATGGAATCATAAACGGCCAGGCATTGGAAACGAATCAGGAAATCTGCCGCATGCTCCTCGTTACAACCGGCTACCGCAATCAGACTGTCCCCCCAAACGATTTGCCATCCGGCAGGCCAGGCGGATTCATCCAGCGAAACCATGAAATCGCCCAACCCCGAAACGCCATTGAACAGATATTGGCCGCCACTTTGAGTGGTTGACGTGAGTGTCTGGCCTGCCGGGCCCTGGAGGACAACGTTGACACCATCCATCAGGGTGTCCGGGCCGTCAATGATTCCGTTGTCATTGACATCCATCCAGACACGGCCGGTAAAGTCGCTGTCGCCATCCACCAAATCATACCAGGAGGATTCGGTGATGGCCGTGCAGCCGTTTTGGTGCGTCAGCACAAGATGGTAACGGCCCGAGACCAGGGTCTGGATGGAATCCATTTGCCCTTCCGGTGCAGGAATGGGTTGTCCGTCGAGATGCCATTGCCAGCTTTGCAACCAGGCAGGTTGTCCGATACAGAGGGTATCCGGTTTGCAGGCCTTGTGACAACCGTCAGGTGCCAGCAAGATGGAGGGCGTTTCCAGCACGGTGAGCGGATCACTTTCCGCCTGGCACCCGTACACATCCACCGCACGAACGGAATATTCGCCCGGCCCGATGGCTTCAATCGGGTTGCCGGTTTGTCCGCTCGACCATTGGTAGGTTATACCGGCTACCGGCGACACCACCTGCAACATCTCTCCATTGAAAGCGCAATGCGGGGGAGGTCCCTGAAAAGTGATGGTTGGTTTGGCTGGCAAGGGCCGCACATCGATCACCATGGGCCCAATGACGGTCGTGCAGCCCGTCAACGGATCCGTGATGGTGGCGGTGAATGTGTGCATACCCGGAAACAGGGCGTTGCCCCGATTGGGTGAAAATTCGAGTTGTTTGTCGGATTGGCCTGTACTCCAAACGACATCGTAATGGCCCGATAGTTCCAGGCCAAGCACCACCGGGTCACCATAGCAGGTTGTCAGATGGTTGTAATGAATACCGGCAATCACCCCGTAGTCGTTTTTGAGCAGGGCGCGAATCAACCCCCCGGGTTCGGGTACCACATCCACCAGGGCAGGAGGCGGCTGGTAAGTGCAGCCATTGGCATCCCCAGCTGATAGTACATACACACCCGGTTCCTGGACGGGAATGTCATTGCCGGAAGCTCCGTGCGCCCATTGCAAAATGGACGCACTTCCGGTGAAATGAAGGATCGAGGTATCTCCTTCGCAAATAGGTGAAGCAAACTGGAGGATGCCTGTTAGTGTATTGGCCTGAACCTGAACCAAATGCGTGACGGTGGAGTGGCATCCGAAGGCATCCGTAGCGCTGAGGGAGATGTTTTTGGCGCCGGTTCCGGCAAAAGCGTGTACCGGATTCTGGAGGGAAGACTGATTGGCGCCGCCAGAGGGCGGGTCGTCAAAATCCCAGGACCATTGGGTGATGGTGCGATCGCTGGTGCCGGTCCATGAAACGGGGCTGCCCAGACAGGCCTGATCCGGCCCCGAAAGCATGAGGGCTGGGCCCGGACGGACGAAGACCGTGCGTATCCTGCGTGACCGGCATCCCAGACTGCTGGTGACGATGAGTGTGACCGAATAATTTCCCGGCCCGGAGAAGACATGTGATGGCGATGGCAGGTTGGAAGTATTGGATGCTCCCGAGGCAGGATCTCCGAAGTCCCACTCCCAGGCGGTGATGGCATGAGGAATCAACCAGGAGCTTTTGTCCCCGAAATCCATGGATTGACCATCGCACACATCGGCAGATACGAAGTCCGCACTGACCGGGATGGTGTCGATGAACGCCAGTTCGCAAAGGGTCCCTCCGATGATACCCTGGAAATAAATCGTATAGTAGCCGGCTTGGGTGAAAACATAATCGGCCGTATCGTCCGGCAGCGGGACAGGGCCCGGCATGGTGAAGTCGTGGATCCGCCATTCGGGTGAAAGCAGGGATCCCGTGCTCGACGATGCCTGGTACTGTCGCTCATTGCAGTACGGTCCAGGGGCAATGGCATGATTGAGCTCCGGGCAGGGGCTGCCGTTGACCATTCCGCTCCCGATGACGACCCCTCCACCCCCGGTACAGTGTTCAAACACGGACAACGTATTGGAAACGGACGTACACCCGTTGGGATCGGTGACCACCACGTGGTAATTGCCTGTTGTCGCACCGGACAGGGTAGGACCATTAGCCAGGGGGATCAGCATCATGTCCCGGTACCATTCGATCTGAAATCCTCCCGGTGCGCCCAGGGTGTATAAGGTCGGTCCTGTTTCGCCTTGCGCCGGACAGTATCCATGCGGATCCGGGCTGGAAAGCGAAACCTCCGGGGTGGGCCAGGCCTCGAGGGTATAGGAAACGGTGTCCCGGCATCCAAAGGCGTCTTCGATCCCAAGGATCCAGGTGCTCGGGCTCAACAAGACGGACGATTGGTCACTGACGAAATTTCCCATGGCATCGTGCCAGCCATATTCGGCCATTCCCGTTTGGGCCTGAAGAAGGGCAGACGAACCGGTACAGACCCCGGCAGGACCTGTAATGCCTGCCGCTGGAGGATTCCTGACCTGGACGTTGAGGGTTGCGTTTTGGCCGCAAACAGATGCGGCGACCTGCGCGGGGCCGGGAACGGCCCAATGGATTACGCCCGGAGAGCCGCCGTTGCCGGAGACTATCCCTGCGGCAGACGGGGAAACGGACCACTGAAGATCCAGGCCGGGCAAGGGTGGTATTGGTGTGTAGCTTTCCGTGGCTCCGGGACATACTTCGGGAGTTCCCTGGAGGACGAAAGGGCCAACAGCCTGTACATCCATAAAGAGCGGACCTGAAACACAATGGGGGGCAGACATTTGACGGTGACGCAACTCCAGCCGCCAGGGGCCACCTGACGCCGCCCAGGTCACGATGGTCTGATCCTGGACTTTCTTTTCCGTCATCCCTCCGTTTTGGAGGGTCCATTCCAGGGAATGGGCCGGCAGGGATGAGTGCCCGGCATACACATAGGACCCGCCGGGACATATCAGCATGGGACCTGTGATGGAATCCGGGGGTGCCGGAGGCGGGTTGACGCGAAAAGGCCAGCGATAGGTGAGGTTGCAGGAGAGCAGCGGGTCGCTTTGGGTGGCCACGACGGTATATCGGCCGCTGCCGTGAATGGCGGCATAAGGAAATACGGAGGTCGGGCCCGGGACGGATAGAACCGTTTGACCCAAAGAATCCAATACCTCCCAGGAACACGCCAGGGGCAGCGGACCCGTCAGGGCTTCAAACACCATCGTATCTCCTGGGCATCCGGCCAAAGGCCCGCGGACATGAAAAGGACGGGAAATCGGAACATCCAGGTGAGCGCTGCCGGTGCAACCCTCACTGCAATGCGCGTATTGGACTTCCACCCATCCCGATGTGATGGCGGATGAGCCGGACCAGGCCACGCGGATCTGATGGCTGCCTTGGCCACTCAGAATGGTGGCGCCGGGAGATACCGTCCAGGTGTAATCCGTGCCGTGATACGGTACCATGAAATAGGTGGCTTCCGATCCGGTGCAAACCGGTGCAGGACCCTGGATGACGGCCGAGCCGTCCAATACGGGAATACGGATCACCGCTTCCTGGGCACAGACTCCGGCACATCCCGGCGCAGCGAGGGTAATGACACCCTCCGGTCCGGATTGCCAAAGAACGGTGACTGAATCCGAACCCGGAGTACCGCCCGCCAATACCGTGCCTTCACCGGATACGGTCCATGCCCAGGCGCAGCCGGGAGTGGTGTGGTAAGTCACTTCCTCACCCGGACACACGGTACCTGCGCATTCCAATGCCGGTGCGGGAAGAGGATCCACACGGATGATCAGCCGGGCCGTATCGCCGCATGTGCAGCCGCCGCTTTCGATCAGAGTCACGACAAAATCTCCCGGTAGGTCAAACCGGAATCGCGGATCCCGGCTCAGGGATGTGCGTCCGTCCGAAATTGTCCAAAACGCAAGCGCCGCCGGCTGACTGAAATCCTGCAGCAAGACTTCCATACCGGTGCAGACCGTCAGGGTATCGGGGGCAGGAAGCCCGTCCCACCCGATGGCAGCATCAGGGACAGGCAACACATCCACACATACCGACGCCGGTAAAAGACAGGGATGATCAGAAGTGAGATGGATTTGTCCCTGGCCGGGCTGATCCCAAAGGACGGTAAATCTGTATTGGTCCTCCTCCAACAGAATGCCACCGATCACTTCAATATTTACTTTGTACTGTCCCGGGTATTCCATGCCGTAGGAAATTTCCGTGCCGGCACAGACCTGCGGACAACCCCCGCCGGGTTCCTCGCAAAAGGCGTTGCCCGATGAAAACAAGGCGATCGGATTGGCAGGCCAGAAATAAACGGTTTTGGTGACCTGCACACCGTTGGCGGTGACCGCCATGACGGTATATACGCCGTTGGCCAGAGAATCAAAACAAATGGTCAGCGGGTTACTGGAAAAGGTTTGGGTGTATCCGGCCGGTCCGTTGACCTGCCATTGATATACCGTACCCGAAAGAGGTTCGATGCTGAAATCATGGCACCCCTGACAAACCTCCGAGGGCCCGATGATCTGGGGTTGCGCCTGAAGTACCTCGCCTGCTGCCAGGAGGCAGGTTGCGATGAGGAATCGCCAAACGGGCATGGGTGGTTTTTTCATGAAGAGAAGGAAAGCCGCCGTTCGCGCTGCCTGTGCAGAGCGGCATGCAAGTTCTTGAAAACGACGCCAACCCTCATTCCGGCCGAAGAATCCCGTTGGGCAGGACCGGACCCTTTCAAAGGCCCTGGCGCAGGTGAGCGGTATGCATTCGGATGCGGGTCATGACCTCTTGAAGATCCATGTCTTCAGGTGACGTATTTCCCCGGCAAAGCTCCATGAGGAAGGCATCCTGGGCATTGCCGAGGGTTTGGGCCAAGGCATAAGGAACATCCTCCCGGAACGTGACCAGCGAGTACTTGGAAAAATAATCGGTAAACCGGTTTTCCAAAAGTGTTTCCAGCCGGCGTTTTTTCATGAATACGGGGTTGGCCACATGGTCCCGCATTTCAAGAAAATTCTCGATGGCCAGACTGGCAATGGCATCGGCATTGGGCTTGCGCAATGCCTGCACCTTTTGGAAAAGCCGGGGCCAGTCGTCTCCGAACTCGTCCAAACATTCATCAAAAACCACGCAATCTTCAAAAGCACAATTCATGCCCTGGCCGTAAAAAGGGACGATGGCATGAGCGGCATCCCCGAGCAGGAGGCTCTTGCCGTAAGCGGTCCAGGGATGGCAGCGCACCGTTCCCAAAGAACTTACAGGGTGTTGAAAATAATGGTCTTCCAGATCGGGGATGAGTCCCAGGGCGTCTGGAAACCACCGGTTGAAATAAGCTCTTACGGAAGGGCCGTCTGTCATGGCTTCAAACCCGTTTTCGCCTTCGAAAGGCAGAAACAGGGTCACGGTGAAGGACCCGCCCGGGTTGGGCAAAGCGATCATCATGAAACCGCCCCTTGGCCAAATATGGAGGGCATTTTTTTCGAGGGCATAGGCCCCGCCAGGTGCAGGTGGAAAGGTGAGTTCCTTGTACCCGTGGCTCAGCCAGTCGAGGCGGTAGTCAAACCGCAGTCTGGGCGCCTGGTTCAACATGGCCTGCCGCACGGCGGAATGAGCCCCGTCTGCGCCGATGACCACACAGCCCTCTACCGTATAGGATTCTCCGGTGGCATGTTCATGGAAGCGGGCCGTGGCGGATTCAAGGTCCACACCAGTACAGGTCGTTTCGAAATGGACGTTCAGATGCGGCAAAGCATCGGCGGCATCGAGCAAGGCCATATTCAATCCTCCGCGGCAGACGGAATGAATATGCTCTCCCTGACGTCCGGAATAGGACTGAAAAACCGGGTCGCCGGATTCCGGGTGGATCATCCGCCCGCGCATGGGGATCAATTCCCGGGCTATGGCTTCCTCCAATCCGACCATCCGCAGAGCCTTCAATCCGCGGTCGGAAAGGGCGAGATTGATGGATCGGCCGGCGGAAATGTCCGCGCGTCGCATGTCGGGCCTCGATTCGAAAAGTTCGACCTCAAAACCCCGCTGGGCGAGGCGGACGGCGAGCAGGGTGCCGCACAGGCCTGCTCCCGCAATGACGACGGGCTTTGTCATGGGGTAAAAATAGGGATTGGCCGGATAGGCAACCGGGTGGCCAATCAGTACGCAACACCACGGATTCCTGAAAGTGGGACCGGATCGACAGAAAGGGTCTACTTTTGACCATGGTCCGCAGGTGGATGGTGCTATTGTGCGTTGGCCTTGCCGCCTCCTCGGGCTGGACACAGACCCGGTTTGCGCGTATTCCTTTGGAGGTGCCCCCCTCTTTTTCCACATCGTACCTATCGGCCGAAATTCCGCTACCCTGGACGGACTACGCACCGTTTGTCTCTGTGACCCTCGAGGTCATCGGTTGGACTCGAGCGCAAATGGAAGCGTGCCAATGGCGGCTGTCCGGAAAAGACCGGCATGGCATCTGGCGGGAAGCCTTCGAACTTCACCCCGACCCGCACGCCGGCGATGGTGCCGGCCGGCATTTTACCCGGCTGGTCGAATTGGACACCGGTATGACGGCCCTTCGGTTGGAGGTCCTGCTCCCTTTGGTCATGTCCGGTTCCACGATGCCGTCCCGTTGGAATCTCCATGTTTTTGACCCGGGCAGGACACCCTCTTGGCCATCCGGCGATGAGCGGACAGGTGGCCTGCGCGAGGACCCTTGCGATTGTGCGGCCCCGTCCATTACCGATCGCGCTACCTGGTGCCCTGACGGCACCTGCTTCCCGCACCCCGATCCCGAATACACGGTCCCCACGCATCTGATCATTCACCATTCGGCGGGAACCAATGTCAGCAGCGACTGGGCCGCCGTGGTCCGCAGTATCTGGAGTTTTCATGTCAACAGCAACGGCTGGTCGGACATTGGCTACAATTGGTTGATCGATCCTCATGGAAGGATCTATGAGGGTCGGGGCGACGGGATTGTCGGTGCGCATTTCTGCGGAAAAAACACTGAGACCCTGGGCACTTGCGTCCTGGGGGATTTTACGGAGACGACCCCCCAGCCGGCCGCCCTGGCATCCCTGAACGCCCTTTACGCCTGGAAGGCTTGTGCGGCGTCCATTCATCCGGAAGGGACGAGCTGGCATACACCTTCCATGGGGCCGCTGCCCCATGTGGCCGGTCACCGGGACGGCTGCCAGACTTCCTGTCCCGGCAATGCCTTTTACCCCATGATGCCTATGGTCAGACAGGGAATCCTTAAATATCTCCAGGATTCCTGTGCCTGCCCGGTGGACCCTCCCTTGTCGGTACAGGCCTTTTTTCAGCCGGACGGAGTAGCGATTGCCTGGTCAGAAGTGTCCGGACAAGACATCCGTTATACAGTCGAACGCAAAGGCCCCGCGGATACGGATTACATCCCTTTGGTCGTCGTGGCGGATACGGGCTATTTCGATGCGGATCCCGGGGAGGCCGGATCATATGCCTACCGGGTGAGGGCGGGGAATATGTGGTGTTGGTCTGAGGCCAGCCATCCGGCCAATGTGATGGTGAATCCTCGTGCCCGGGTGGAAGCGGTCCCCAATCCGGCCCGTGAGGAATTTCGGATCCGGATGTCGAATTCCCTGCCGGGACCGGTTGATGTTCGCCTGTTTTCCGTGGAAGGGCGGCTGGTCCGCCAGTGGGAGTTCAGCAAGCCGGGATTTGATTGGGAAGCGCGGATCGATGTCCGCACTCTGGCAGCGGGGCATTACCTCGTGCAGGTTCGGTTAGCCGGCGAGCGCCACCTTTTCAGGATAGCGGTACATCCCTGACGGTTAATTGACCGAACTTTGTGGCACTCCTGCCGGTTTTGGACAGGAACAAATGCCGATGGCAGGAATCTATCTCCATATCCCGTTTTGCCGAAAAGCCTGCCACTACTGCAATTTCCATTTTTCCACTTCCCTGCGCCAACGGCATGATTTGCTGGAGGCGCTGAGGAGAGAGATCCACATGCGGGAGGAGGAAGGACGCAATCTGCAGATGGAAACGGTTTATTTGGGTGGGGGGACGCCTTCCGTGCTCGAAGGGCCGGAGGTCGGAGATCTGATCCGAAGGATCTCCGATTACTACAATATGGTTGACGGATCCGAAATCACCCTTGAAGCCAATCCGGACGATCTGAATGCCGCGTACATGGATGCCCTCCTGGCAGCGGGGGTCAATCGCCTGTCGATCGGTATCCAGTCTTTTCGCGAGGAGGACCTCGTCTTCATGAACCGCAGTCATACCGGGCAACAGGCAAAAAATTGTCTGGTCGAGGCGACGCGGGCTGGGTTCCGGTCGCTCAGCGCCGATTTGATTTACGGGGTTCCGGGCATGAAGGACGATCACTTGCTGGAGAACGCAGCGCTATTGTCCGGGGCCGGCGTGGACCATGTGTCCGCCTATGCGTTGACGGTCGAACCCCGCACTGCCCTGGACCATTTCGTCCGTACCGGCAAAGTGTCACCACCGGATGATGAGCAGGCGGCCCGGCAGTATCATCTGCTCAAACAGGCGCTGGCCGCAGCGGGGTTTCAACAATACGAGATCAGCAACTGGGCCCTGCCCGGTCGTTTTTCGCGCCACAATACGGCTTATTGGCAAGGGCGGCCTTATCTGGGGTTCGGTCCTTCGGCGCATTCCTTTGACGGAGCGCGGCGTTCGTGGAATGTCGCCCACAACCCCCGGTACATCGCCGGGATCATGGCCGGCACGAGGGATTTCGAGCAAGAATGGCTTACCCCCGTCCAGCGCCACAACGAATACCTGATGACGGGGCTTCGCACCCGGTGGGGAGTCCGTCCCGATGCTATGGATCCGCGAGGCAGGGAAGCTTTCCTGGCAGGAGTGGTCAAATATGTGGAACGCGGATGGATTCGTCAGGACGCTGGTGCGTGGGTCCTGTCCGATCAGGGTCAGTTTTTTGCCGATGGTATTGCGGCAGACCTTTTTCTGGAAGAGGTGTGACGGTCATTCAGTCGTCGAGCATTTGCTCGAGGCGGCGGAGGCGCTTGTCCACATCAGGCAGTTGCTTGAATACCGCGTAGGCACGCACATAGGATTTGTATCCGATGGCCGGTGAGCCAAACAGGGCTTGTCCGGCTTCTTCCACATCTCCGGCTACCCCGCTCTGTGCCTGGATCCGGGTATGATCTGCAATCTCCAGATGTCCGGAAATGCCCACTTGCCCTCCCACCTGGCAATGAGCGCCTATCCGTGTGCTTCCGGCAATGCCGGCCTGCGCGGCCATGGCCGTATGTGCACCGACCCGCACATTGTGGGCGATATGGACGAGGTTGTCGATTTTCACCCCTTCTTCGATGACCGTTTCTCCCATGGTGGCGCGGTCAATGGTGCAGTTGGCACCGATATCCACTCGGTCTTCCAAGCGGACACGGCCCACCTGCGGGATCCGGGTATAGGTACCGTCCTCCTGCGGTGCGTAGCCGAAACCGTCCGCACCAATGACCGTATTGGCGTGGATGTGGCAGTGAGATCCCACCAGGCAATCCCGGAGAATCCTCACCCCCGGCCAGAGAACGGATCCTTCGCCCACCACAGCGCCCTGACCGACATACACCTGGTCGTGGATGATGACCCCTTTCCCGATGACGGCACCTTTTTCCACCACGCTGAAGCGACCGACCGAGCTCCCTTCGCCGATGCGGGCAGAAGGGTCCACCCATGCTTGGGGGGAGATGCCCTGTTGGGCCGGTCCTTTCCCTTCAAAATGGGTGAGAAGGCGGGCCACGGCGGCGCGCACATCGGCTACGCGGATAAGGGTGGCGTTGATGGGGCGACGCGGTGCGAAATCAGTGTGCACCAGCAAGGCGCTGGCCCCGGTGGAATAGGCATGGGCCTCATATTTGGAGTCGGCCAGAAAGGATATGGTACCGGGTTTCCCCTCCTCGATCCGGGCAGGACCGGTGATTTCCAACCCTGCGTCTCCCTCGATCGTGCCTCCAACCAGAGAGGCAATCATGCCCACAGTGACTTGCATGGGCCAAAGGTAGTGAGGTCCCGTCATTTGCCCAGCCGGATCCGGGGGTCGGCCAGACTGTACAGGAGGTCGGCCAGCAAGGAACCCGCCAGGGTCAGGAGGGCCGCCAGGAAAAGAACTCCATAGACCACAGGCCAGTCTTGCGCTGAAATGGCCTGATATCCCAGCCGCCCCATGCCCGGAATGTTGAAGATCACTTCAATGGCCACCGATCCGGCCAGTGCAGCCGGAAGGACTTGAGCCAACAAGGTGATCAGGGGAAGCAAAGCATTGGGGAAGGCCTGCTTCCAAAACACCTGGCGCGCAGATTGCCCTCCGGACCATGCCATTCGGATGTAGTCCTGCTTTAATTCGCGAAGCATGGCGCTGCGAACCTGTCGCGTCAGGTACGCCAGACTGCCGTAAGTCAGACAGAACACCGGCAGCACCAGATGTGCGGCCCGTATGCCGATCACCTCGGCCCACCCGGCGCCGTGCGGTATATCGCCAAGCCCGATGGAAGGAAAGAACGGCATTCCGTAGGCCGGTGAAGTGAAGAAGACCAGCAAAAGCGTTCCCAGCCAGAAAGTAGGAACCGCGTACAGGGCAAACAAAACAAGGGAGAGCCATCCATCGGCCCGGGTACCCGCCTTCGAGGCCAGCCACACGCCCAGCGGTATGCTCAGGCCGTATGCGAGCAAAATCGCAATGCCGTTCATCAGCAACGTCCATCGTGCCGCATGCCTGATTTTACGCCACACCGGCTGACCGTCTTGCCAGGACTTGTGGGCAGCGGGTTTGAACAGACTGCACATCCACCGGTGGTAACGGTTTTCAATGCCGTGAAATCGCAATACCGGCAAGTAATTGCGCCAGGCAAACCCTTTGGCTTCTTCGGGTAAGGCGGAAGTCAGGGTCCGGCGGATATCGGGATACAAATCCTCCGGCCACTGGACCAGCCATTTCCGTACTCCGGATCCGGGAGGCTCGCGCTGCAGGGAGGCGATGATGGAGAGGAGATGATGGGCGGGATCGGAGCCATCCTTGCCGACTACCCGGGATACCTCGATCCGGGCGGCTTCAAGCCGGGCATACCAGGTGGCAACTGGCCCGGCCTTTCCGGCATACCGGCACCAGGACGTGTAAGCCTCCCGGACGGCGGCGGGCAATACCCGGTGAAGGGTGTCGGGTTGACTCAATGGCCGGAGGGAGAAGTAAAATACCGGCCAGTCGGCAGCGAGTTCTTTGACCGCCCGAAGGAAGGCCGCCTCACGGAGCCTCCGTTCTCCTTCCCCGGTCGGCAAATCGTCCGGCTGATCCCGCAGATAGATGGCAACCGGATCTCCCGGAGCGGATTCCTGCAGGGCAAAGGCGATGAAGGATACCAGGACCAGCGTGGGCAGGAGAAGCAGGGACCGTTTGCCCACATATCTCAGCGGAAGGGCGTGAAGACGCATGACCCTAGAAGTGGAGGAACGGCAAATAATATCCGGGTCGCATCGGAGAGGGTTGGATCCCTTTGACCTCCTGGCGGGCCAGTACGGGCTCCTTGGGGGCATAGAGAAAGATGACCGGCTGGTCTTCGTAAATTCGCCGGTGCAGCTCCCGGTAAAGGCCCTTGCGCCGGGATCCGTCGGGCTCGTTGCGAATGGCCAGGATCAGGCTGTCCGCCTCCGAACTCCGGTAGCTGAACCGGTTGGACCCGTCAGGACGGTCGGAATCGGAATGCCAGGATTGATAAGGGTCGTCATCGGCGGGAGACTGGCGCAACCGCAGCAGGGCCATGTCGTAATCGCGGCGGGCGATATCTGCCATGTTGATTTTCAAATCCCGGGTTTCCAGTTTGAGCGATACCCCGGCCTGTCGCGCTTGTTGCTGGTAAAGCAACCCGATCTGGTCGCCCACTTCACTACCGGTACTCAATAAAAGCGTCAGTTCCAACTCTGTGGATTTCCCGTCCACCACTTTGTCCGCTATGCCGTTGCGGTTGGTATCGGTCCAGCCTGCTTCCGCCAGCAAGGCCCGCGCTTTTTCGGGATTGAAGGCCACCGGTGTCAGGTCGTGGTTGTAATAGGATTTGGCCGGATGGAAGGGTCCCGTAATCCGCTCACCCAATCCCAGGAGGACCGTGCGGATCACTTCGTCGGCATCCATCAGATGCGCCAGTGCTTTGCGGACGCGGACATCCTCCAGTTTGGGATTCCGGTTGTTGAGGCCGATGAAGACATATTGCATGAACACGGGCTGATAGGTGGCTATGCGCCGGCGGGCCAGCGAATCATCTCCCAGGCTCCGGAATAGCGCCGGAGTCACCCCGCCCATGACATCCAGGCCTCCGTCTTTGAGCAGGGTCAGGGCGGCCTGTTCGTCCGGGATGATTTTGAACCGGATACGGGTTGGCAGTGCAGTAAACTGGTCCCCGCCTTCCGGCACGCGGTCACCCCACCACTCCCGCTTCCGTTCCAGCACGATTTCCTGGCCGGTTTCCCACCCGGTCAGCCGGTAGGGGCCCGCGCCCGACACAAGAGCCGTATCGCGGGAAAAGGCATCGGAAGTGAAGGCTTCGGCAAATGCCGTCATTCTCGGATCGGCAGCCGCCAGCGAATCGGCCCGGGCAGGATCGCGGAGGTCAGCGAGGGAAAAATCGTCCATCAGTCCATCCGGATCGTACAGGTGTTGCGGATAAACATTGAAATTGCCGGTAGCGGGCAGTGCCAAAAAATAGGCGTCCGGTGTCCACACGGTAAATTGCCTGGGATCGCCAGGATCCGTTTCCACTTCGGCAATGAAGGACAGATAACCCCTCCAGGCATTCGCTTTGACCAGCGGGTTGAAGACGGCCTTGAGCGTGAACAGATAATCCGCCGCCGTAACGGGTGTGCCGTCGTCCCATTTTGCCTCGGGTCGGATCCGGTAGCGGAACCCCTGCCCTCCGGCATACCGGCCGGTATCGGGGCGGATTACTTCTGGTAAGGAAACCGCCAGGAGGGGCTCCATCTCCAGGGTTTGGGGATGGAATTCCAGCAACGGGAAATGGGTAAGACGCAGGACATCCGTGGCATATCCGACCTGGGAAAGCATCGGATGCAGCCGGTCGGGTTCGCCGTCCAGACGGGCATTGATCTCAAAAGCCTCCTGGGCGGGGCGGTCCGGACGACAGCCGGCAACGACCAGAAACAACAAGAAAAGAAAAGGAGTGGGCTTCATGGGATGAAGGTATGCCGTAAAGCTACAAAATCACCTTTTGGAAATGACATCCGGCAGCGCACAAAGCGACAGGGAAGTTGGTGCCTGGCTGCTCATGGAAGAAAGGAAGCGTAACCGGCGGCTTCCCGGGATTCGGTGTCTGGCCTGCCGGATTCCGGAAGACAATGGCGGCCGGTGGCGTTATCGTTCTATTTTTAGCGGAAAAAGAGATGAACACCTTCCTGATTGACCCGGGGCGAACATCGTGGGTACCATTGCCTTTCGGCGAGGACCCGGATGCCATGCTGACCGGTATGCGACGTCTTTTCCGGGGCTTCGGATGGCCGGCGGCTGTTGTTATCTTGACAGGTGTCGGACTCCTGCCCCTTTGTGCCCAGGAGCCGGTGTTGCGTTCGGGACCCATGATCGGCTATGCCGACATGAAAGAAGTCATGCTTTGGGTGCAAACCAAAGAAGAGGGCGACACCTGGGCGGAATATTGGGAAGATGGACGGCCGGACCTTATCAGGAGGACTGCCCCGGTTCGGACCTCCCGGGAAAAGGCTTGCACGGCCCGTTTGTTGTGTGATCAGGTGGGCCCAGGCCTCACCTACCGATACAGGATCTTGGTGGATGGCATACCGGTTCCCCTTTCCGGACCGGCGACCTTCCGGACCCAGCCCTTGTGGCAGTGGCGGACCGATCCTCCGGATTTTCGCCTCGCTACCGGATCATGCACTTACATCAATGAGCCGGAACTGGACCGGCCCGGCAAACCCTATGGAGGCGATTACCGGATATTTGATGCCATCGTAGCCCAAAAGCCGGATCTCATGGTGTGGTTGGGCGACAATACCTACCTCAGGGAAGCCGACTGGTCCACCCGGACCGGCATCTATCACCGGTATTCCCACACGAGGTCAGCCCCGGAATTACAACCCCTGCTGGCGGCATGCAGCCATTATGCCATCTGGGATGATCACGATTTCGGACCCAACGACTCCGACAGGTCCTTCCCCTTCAAAGGACTGACGCGGGAGGCATTCGGCGACTTCTGGGCCAATCCGGGGCCTGGCATTCCGGGTCTGGAAGGCATTACCTCGGCTTTCATGTGGGGCGATATCGCCTTCTTCCTCCTGGACAACCGTTGGGACCGTAGCCCGAATGATTGCCAGGGCTGCGTGCCCGCCATCCTGGGCCGGGCACAACGCGAATGGCTCGTCGAAGCATTGGCCGCCAGTCGTGCCCCCTTCAAGATGGTGGTCATTGGCGGCCAGGTGCTCAATCCGGCGCCCCGGTTTGAAAATTATGCCCACCGGCACGGACCCGAGCGTGACTGGCTTTTGCAGCGGATCGAACAGGAAAAACTCGAAGGGGTGGTCTTCCTCACCGGTGATCGCCACCATACCGAACTCAGCGCCCTCCAGAACCGCAATGGCCATAGGGTGTATGACCTGACGGTGTCGCCGTTGACGTCCACCGCGTCCCGCAACAACCGGGATGAAGGCAATACCCTCCGGGTCGAGGGGACGTATGTCGGTGACCGCAATTTTGCCACGCTCGATTTCCGGGGCAAGCGCCACCAGCGGATCCTGCACATCAGGGTCTTCGATGTGCAGGGACAGATGCTGTGGGAGCAGGAGATCCGGCAGCCGGGCTACAAGGAATGACCGGGACGGGGCCAGGTACCACCGGCCGGAGGGATGCCGCGGAATGGTCCGGCGTGGCTCCCCCGAAATGACCGGCTATTTGCGTTTTGTCCCCGGTACGGCGTGGATTTCATCCCGGAGGATTCCGCCCTCCGGCCTATCTTTGCCACGAGGTCGGAGATGCTCCTCATCCGCGTGTTTTGAAAATTATTTTTTCATTTGTGAAAAATATGAAACGATTTGTTTTATTTTTGCCCCATAAAACAGGAAAGCCATGAGCAATGAAAGAGACGCCAAGCTGAAAGCCCTGCAATTGACGGTCGATCGTCTGGAAAAGGCCTACGGCAAGGGTACCATCATGAAATTGGGAGACAAACCCGAAGTGGATGTGGAGTCCATCTCGACGGGTTCGCTGTCCCTCGACATCGCCCTGGGGACGCTGGGATTTCCCAGAGGGCGAGTCATTGAAATTTACGGACCGGAGTCTTCCGGAAAAACCACTTTGGCCATACACGCCATTGCGGAATGTCAGAAAAAAGGAGGGATCGCGGCTTTCATCGACGCGGAACACGCCTTTGACCGCAGTTATGCCGACCGTTTGGGCGTTGACACCGAAAACCTGCTCATCTCTCAGCCCGACAACGGAGAGCAGGCCCTGGAGATCGCCGAGAACCTCATTCGCTCGGGCGCCATCGACATCATTGTGATCGACTCAGTCGCCGCCCTGGTGCCCCGCAGCGAGATCGAAGGGGAGATGGGTGATTCCAAAGTCGGGCTCCAGGCCCGCCTGATGTCCCAGGCCATGCGCAAACTGACGGCCTCCATCGGGCGGACCGGCTGTTGCTGCATCTTCATCAACCAGTTGCGTGAGAAAATCGGTGTCATGTTTGGCAACCCCGAAACGACCACCGGAGGTAATGCCCTCAAATTTTACGCCTCCCAACGCCTTGACATCCGCCGCAACGGCCAGGCCCTGAAGGACAAGGAAGGCAATGTCGTCGGCAACCACGTCAAGGTCAAGGTGGTCAAGAACAAGCTGGCGCCTCCTTTCCGTGTGGCCGAGTTTGACATCATGTACGGAGAGGGCATCTCCAAATCCGGCGAGCTGGTGGATCTCGGTGTGGACCACAATATCCTCGAGAAAAGCGGATCCTGGTACAGCTATGAGGGTGCCAAAATCGCCCAGGGCCGGGATGCCGCCAAGCAATTCATGCTCGACAACCCCGAAGTGGCGGCTGAAGTGGAATCCCGGCTCAAGGAAAAACTGCAGCAAGGTGGTCTGAAAGCCAAGGTGGAGGCCGGCGATGAAGATTGATCCGTTGGCCGGTCCGGGCTGCATCCGGTGTATCGCGAAAGGGTGGTCATTGGATCGCGCTTGAAGGGACCCGTTGCCATGGCGTGGATGACGGTCGGGCACGCCTCGTCTCCCGGTCTTGCATAATTCTGTGGTTTCTACCGGCAGGTGGTCAGGCGGGTATCCCGGCATGTGGTCAGATCAGTGGACAGGCAAGTTGCCGGGCCGGTTGCCCGGTCAGAAGAACATTAACACCCGTATCAGGGTCCATTCGTAGAAAGTGACGGGAGGTGAGATTTCGGCTATCAGTCCTGTCGGCCAACGATTCTGTCGGCGAGAAAAAGGGTTTCGGCGGCCATACGCACCTGACCCGTACCGATATAGACCCGGGCCCGCTCATGGAGGCGTTCGAGGACTTCCTCTTCGGTTTCCGTGATCTCGCGGATCTCCGGCATATCCGCAAAGACGCTGATCTCCTCCTCGGTTGGCCACCGGGTCAGGGCGGCGATCTCGGCCAGTTCGCTACCCGTCAGAATGGGGCTGTGGCGGATACTGGGCGGTAATTGGTCGAATCCCATGCCGATGGCATCCATGGGTTGATAGAGGGTATGTACGGCGGCCCCGCTGGCACGGACATAGTAAGCCCGTCCCATGCGTCCGACAAGGTCAATGCGATGGGGATCAATGCGGTCCTGTTCGTCCAGCACGGATTCACGGACATGGATGCGCAGAACGTCGCAAATGATCATGTGGCCCGCTCCTCCCTGGTCACCCAGCGTGATGATGTCCTTGACCCGGCATTCGAGATGGGCCGGAGATTCGGCCACACGGAACGGTTTGACCAGTTCGGAGGGAACAGGGGTCAATCCGGCTTTGGCAAATTCGTCTACATCCGGCGGGTATTCGATGCTGGCCAACGCCATCTGCCGCATCATGCTGTAACTGACGGCATTGATGACCACCTCACCGGTCTGGCGGATATTGTGCAGCGTGTCCTTGGTGGTATTGTCCTTCACCTTGCGGTTGGAAGAAAACACGACGATGGGAGGATTGGAGCTGAAGGCGTTGAAAAAGCTGTAGGGAGCCAGATTGGGCCGGTTTTCGGCATCGAGGGTGGAGGCGAATGCGATGGGGCGGGGCGAGACGATGCCCAAAATGAATTGGTGCAGGTCCTTTACGGCCAGATCAGCGGGGTCCAGGGAGCGATAGGATGGGGGCACGGATGAGGGATTGGTTTGGGCAAATTTCGGTATTCCCGGCGGAACGGCTGTCTTGAAGCCCAATCCCGGGGGAAAGGGATGTCGGGCCTGCGACATTTGGCGATCCGGCTCAACCGGGGCGTCCGTTGAACCCGTGATGCCGGCCAAGGAGGGATCGGCACGCGTCGGCCAGGAGGCATTGATTTACCTTTGGGGAGCCGGCAGTGGCCGGCAACCTTCCCGCATGCAGAAGGAACTAGTGCTCATCACCGATACCGCCCACCCCTTGCTGGCAGAAGGCTTGCGAGACCTCGGCTATGAAGTGGTTGTCCGGCCCGACATCCTCCCGGAGGAGGTCAGACGGATGGCCGGCTCCTGCCGGGGACTGGTCATCAACAGCAAGATCGTAGTGGATGCCTCCATGCTGGCATCGGCGCCTGAACTGGCGTTTGTCGCCCGTCTCGGGTCCGGTCTGGAGATCATTGACCTGGAGGAGGCACGCCGCCGGGGGGTGCGGGTTTTCAGTGCCCCTGAGGGCAACTGCAATGCGGTGGCTGAGCACGCTCTTGGTATGCTGCTCTGTTTGGCCAACCACCTGACGGCGTCAGATCGCGAGGTCCGGGATTTCCAGTGGCACCGGGAAAAGAACCGGGGCTGGGAACTGGCGGGACGAACGGTGGGCATTGTCGGAGTGGGACATACCGGGAGTGCCCTGGCGCGCAAGCTCCGGGGGATGTCGGTCAGGGTGTTGGGGCATGACAAATACAAACCTGACTGGAAAGACAGTCTGCCCTGGGTAGAAAGGGTGGAGGCGTCGGATATCACCCGGGAAGCCGACATTATATCTCTTCATTTGCCGTTGACCCCTGAAACGCGGCATTATGTGGATCGCCGCTATATCGCCTCCTGCCGGGACGGATTCGTTTTGATCAATACCGCCCGGGGCAACCAGGTGGATACCCCGGCCCTGATCGAAGCCCTGGAATCCGGCAAGGCGGGAGGCGCCTGTCTGGATGTCTTTGAAAACGAAAAGCCGGAAACCATGTCGTCGGCCGAGAGGGAATGGTACCGGCGTCTGTACCACCTCCCCAATGTGATGCTCAGCCCGCATGTGGCCGGCTGGACCCGCGAATCACTCGAGCGCATTGCCGCCGTACTCCTGGAAAAGATTCAAAACTGGCGGCGGGGCACCCCGGCCTGAACGATGAAAAGTCGCATATGTTTATGACTGCCAGTTGTTTACACTTTGCCACTTCTTCAGGCATGTTCCGGAAAGAAAGGATTCCGGAGTGTAATGTGAACGACATTACCATTAATTCTTGGTGGCATAACCGTTAATTTCTTTAACATTGCACCCTGTCTGTAAACCATACTCAAATCTGGATGACTTATGAGGAGACTGTACACCTCCCTCGTTTTGTGGATACTCGCGGTCGGAATGACCATCGCCCAAACGGGCGCGACTTCCCTGGCCGGTAGTGTCAAGGATGACGCCAACGAGCCCGTGATCGCGGCCACGGTGAGCCTCTACAAGAATGGCTCCCTGCTGACCGGTGTTTTGACGGACTTTGACGGCAACTACAATTTTGCCAACATTGATCCGGGCACCTACGATCTGGAAGTCTCCTATGTGGGCATGCAGACCAAGCGGGTAAACGGTATCACGGCCCTGGCAGGACGGACCACCTTCGTCAACTTCGAGATGTCTTCCGGGATAGACCTGGAAGCCATTGAGGTCGTGGATTACAAAGTGCCGCTCATCGAGCAGGACAACACGACACGAGGGGGTATCAAAACCGGTGACGAAATCCGCAATCTGCCGACCAAGAACATCAACGCGCTGGCCGCTACGACGGCGGGCCTCTCATCCCAGGATGAGGGGCGGGCCGTCAACGTAAGGGGCAGCCGCAGCGGCGCCACCAACTATTACATTGACGGTATCCGGGTATTCGGGGCGCTGCCGCCCGAGACCGAGATCGACCAGCTCCAGGTGATCACCGGAGGGTTCCCGGCCGAGATCGGCGACATTACCGGTGGTGGCATTTCCATCACCACCAAAGGGGCCTCCAGCCGGTATTCCGGTCAGATAGAAGTCGAGACCTCCCAGTTTCTCGATCCCTATGGATACAACATGGTTAATGGCTTTGTCTCGGGCCCCATCATCAAACGCAAGGACGGTCAGAGTTTGCTCGGATTCCGTCTGTCGGCCCGTTACCGGACCATCGATGAGGATGGTCCCACCGCCACCGGTGTCTATGTCGTCAAGGACGACGTGCTGGCGCGTCTGAAGGCCAACCCGATGGAATTCATCGGCTCCAGCAACATTTTGGTACCTGCCGGCGAGCAGATCAACAACCAGGATGTCGAACTCCGCAAAGCGCGTCCCAATGAAAGGGAGACCCGTCTGGACCTCACCGGCAAACTTGACTTCCGCCTCAGCAAGGATATCGATCTATCAGTGACCGGTACCCTCAATTCCGACCAGGACAGGTTTACCCCGTCCTTCAACGACCACAGCGCCAATGCGGGCTTCGACTGGTCGCTGATGAACTACGAAAACAATCCCACCACCTACAACGACCGCTATCGTGTGATCTCCCGGTTCCGGCACCGCCTGGGTGGTGGGTCCGCCTCGGGGACCAGTGCCGTCATCCAAAACGCCTCCTACTGGCTCCAGTTCGGATGGGAGTTTGACAAAACCACCACCTATGATCCCCGCCACAAAGACCGGGTTTGGGACTATGGCCACATCGGACGATTTTCCTTTGAACGTGTTCCGTCCCTGGGTTTCAATGCCGATGACGACCCCAATACCAACCAGTTCGGATACGGATTCGAAGGATATACCCGTCTGTTTACCGGGTTTGACCCCTCCAACAGCCGCAATCCCGGCCTTTCTCTCTACAATGCCCTGATCCCGGCCGACAATGAGGACCTTGGCGCCTATCAGGCCATCAACGGTCAGATCACCAACAACCTGTCCTCCATTTACCAGTTCTTCCAGAACGTCCACGGCGTGTACAACAACTACCAGAAAGGACAGAACAACCAGTACACCTTCACGGGCGGTCTTTCCTTCGACCTTATGCCGGGCGGTTCTTCCAAAGGACGGCATACCCTTTCCATCGGCGCCATGTACGAACAAAGGGACAACCGGTTTTACACCATCAACCCGAACCGCCTCTGGATCATCGGAGGCCTGGAAGCCAACAAGCACTTCATTGGAGTGGATTATGAAGGTGGCCCCATCGGGACCATCACGGATGATCCCATTTTCCCCAATGACACCTTCTATATCTACCAACCTCTGGTGGCGGATGTCAACGGTCGTTTCTACAAGGAACTGCGCAACCGTTTGGGCATCCCGATCAATGAATACGTGGAAGTCAGCCAACTCGATCCCAGCCAACTCACCCTGGACATGTTTTCCTCCACCGAGTTGACCAACGAGCCCAACGTAATCAACTATTACGGTTATGACTACCTCGGCAACCTGACCTCCGGAGATATCACCTTTAAGGATTTCTTCACAGCCCGGGATCCGGTGACTAATGAACGGACATTCCCGGTGGCGCCCTGGCGTCCTACCTACCTGGGTATGTGGGTCCAGGACAAGTTCACCTTCCGCGACATCATTTTCCGGATAGGACTACGTGCGGATCGTTATGATGCCAACACCAGCGTACTCAAAGATCCCTATTCCCTGTACGAGGTCATCGCCGCCGAAAATTTCTATTCCCGGGATGGCCAGGCAGGCGTTGTGCCGGATTTCCGTCCGGACAACATCGACCCGGATTTCAAGGTCTATGTTACCGAACAAGGCGGCACATCGGTGGAGGCGTATCGCCGGGGCGATCAGTGGTTTTATCCCAACGGGGCACCGGCACCCGACGGCCGAGCCATCTATGGCACCTCGACAGCCACCCCTTATTTTGTCCAACAAAACCGCGACCTCCGGGATATCCGCTCCGAGAATTTCGAAGTGGAATCCTCTTTCGAGGAGTTCAAGGCCAAGTTGTTCCTGGTACCCCGCCTTTCCTTCTCCTTTCCCATCAGCCAGGATGCCAACTTCTTTGCCAATTACGATGTGCTGGTCAGCCGGCCCACCTCCAATACCATTGTGACGCCACTGCAATATTTCTATTTCGAAAGCCAGGGACGCACACCGGCCAACAACCCCAACCTGCAGCCGGAGCGCACCATCGTTTACGAAGTGGGCTTCCAGCAAAAGCTGACCAATTCTTCCGCACTGCGCCTCTCGGCTTACTATCGCGAGTTGCGTGATCTCATCCAGCGCAGGACTATTCTGTATGTGCCGGCTCCCGTATCCAATTACGACACCTACGGCAATATCGATTTCGGGACGGTCAAGGCCTTTTCCATTGAATATGACCTTCGCCGGACCAGCAACATCACAGTCAATGCCAACTACACCCTGCAGTTTGCCGACGGCACCGGTTCCGATGCCAATTCACAGCAAGGTCTGACCAATCGCGGTCTGAACATCAGGACCCTCTTCCCCTTCAGCTATGATGAGCGGCACACTTTCAACCTGATTTTTGATTACCGGTATGGTCGCGGCAAGAAATACAATGGCCCACGCATTTTAGGTTCCGACATCTTCGCCGATGCAGGGATCAACATTCAAACCTCGGCCGTTTCCGGCCGGCCCTACACCCGGACACTGGTGCCCACCGCTTTCGGCGGGTCGGGCAATTCCGGGACCATCAACGGCGATCGTTTGCCCTGGCGTTTCAACATGGACCTCAGGATCGACAAACGCTTTGACCTGACGTCCAAAACCGTCGAAAACGCCCGCCCTCTTTGGCTGAATGCTTACCTCCGGGTCCAGAATGTCCTGGATATCCGCAACACCCTGGGTGTGTACTCGGTGAGCGGTTCGCCGGATGACTCCGGATTCCTTGCCTCGTCCTTCGGACAGTCGGCCGTGCAGACCCTGGTGGATCTGGGCCGCGATCCGCAGTACTATCTGGATGTCTACAGTTGGGCGCTGCTCAACCCCGGGTTTTTCAACCTGCCCCGCAGAATTTACTTAGGTGCCATATTCGAATTTTAATCTGTAAACGAAAAAAAACTGGCGCAAATGAACATGCTCAAATTCGCCTCTACCGGTTGGTTGATTGCGGCTTTCGCCTTCACGGCCCAAGCCTACATCAACCCTCAAACGGGAGAGAAGAAAGGACCCTCCACGCCCAAGACGGCGAGCCTGAGGGAAATATGCAGCCCTTCCACCAGCGAGACCGATATGGATGTCAACAACGTCCG
>CAYYGN010000027.1:0-37087 GCA_964471595.1 uncultured Saprospiraceae bacterium | reverse complement strand
TTCCCTGTCAATTGGATGCACCGAGACAGCAAGCCCGGAGAGGAACGCATCGTCCTCTGGTTGTTGCGGCTGTTTTTCGGAGGCCTTTTGGCCATGGTCTGTTGGTTTGTCTTCCTCAGTTACCAGGACCTGCCCACTTTCGACGAGCTCGAAAATCCAAACAACAAACAGGCCTCCCAGATTTTTGACTACCGGAATGCCACCCTGGGGCGGTATTATCTGGAGAACAGGGTGCCGGTGTCCTACAAGGAACTGTCCGGACATTTGGTGGATGCGTTGATTGCGACGGAAGATGTGCGTTATCACAGGCATTCCGGGATTGACTTTCGCGCTTTGGCCAGGGTTGCTTTCAAGACGGTGTTCCTGGGTCAGACCAGCAGCGGAGGTGGCAGTACTATCACTCAACAGCTCGCCAAGCAACTTTATTCGGACAGGGATTTTAGTGGTATGGGGCGCTTTCGCCGGATGCTCTCTTTGGTGACCACCAAAATGAAAGAGTGGATCACGGCGGTCAAATTGGAGCGATCATATACCAAGGATGAGATCATTGCCATGTATCTCAACCACTTCAATTTCATCAACGGGGCATACGGGATCAAGGCGGCCTCGGAGATTTATTTCGGGGTCGGGCAGGACTCATTGTCCATCGAGGAAGCGGCCACCCTGGTAGGGATGCTGCAGAACCCTTCCCTGTACAATCCCCTTCGAAGGCCGGAGCAAACCCGGCAGCGTCGGAACGTGGTGTTGCAGCAGATGGTCAGGCACGGATTTCTCGACAAAATTTCAGCGGATTCCCTGAAGGCACTGCCGCTGGATATCACGAGATACAGCCGCGTGTCGCACGATACCGGGCTGGCGCCCTATTTCCGCATGGAGTTGCGCAAAGAGATCCTCAGGATTCTCGAGCGTCCGGAATGCCGGAAACCCAATGGCGAGAAATACGACATTTACCGCGACGGTTTACGGATTTACACGACCATTGATACGGCTATCCAACGCGAACTTGAAGCCTCGGTTGCCCTGCATATGCCGGTCCTTCAGAAAAAGTTCTGGCGCACATGGAAAAACCGGGATCCATGGCTGCACCGGGATCCCGATATCACGGATGCCGAAATGGAATTGCGGGATCAGGTACTGCAAGAGCAGATCCGGGGGATGGAGCGATACCAGGCCATTCGCTCGGCGCATTTCGAACCCTTCATCGAGGAACACGAATTGAAAATCGGCCGCCTCATGCTCCGGGATCTGGATATGGAGCGGATGTTGAAGGAGGAAAAAACAGCAGGGTACCTCAAGGACCTGGAAAGCCGGAAAATCATCAGTCCGGTTATGACCAGGGATTACAGGGAGATCATGGGAAGCGCCGTCTGGAAGGATTTGAAGCGCACCTGGGAAAGCTATCACAAGATGATCCGGGAAATGCTGGAGACCAAAGTCCCCATGCTTGTCTTTGACTATGAATCCCCGGGTTTTCAGAAAGATACTTTGATGTCGCCCTATGATTCCCTCAAATACCACCGGATGATCCTCCAGACCGGGGTTGTGGCGATGGATCCTGGCAACGGGCATGTCCGGGGCTGGGTGGGAGGCGTGGATTATCGCTATTTCCAGTTTGATCACGTGACATCCGCGCGTCAGGTAGGCTCGACCTTCAAACCGTTTGTCTATGCGACGGCCATTGCGCTTCAATCCATTTCTCCTTGTACCGAACTGGATGATCAACCCCAGACGATCATTCCCGGGGAGGGCAATTTCGGGCTTGCCAAAGAATGGACGCCCAGCAATTTCGATACCTACACGGGAGAAAGGATGACCCTTTTTGAAGGACTTCGGAAGTCGAAGAACACCTTTTCCGTGTATCTGATGAAACAATTGGGAGATACCGAGCCGGTGTTGGGCCTGATCAACAACATGGGTATCGACAGTTCGGCGCGTTTGCCCAACGGCCGGCTCCGGATACCGCGTCAGCCCTCCATTTGCCTGGGATCTGCCGATCTGAGTGTATTGGAAATGACCGGGGCATACACCTGTTTTGCCAATGACGGTGTGTACAACAAGCCGGTCATGGTGCTGCGGATAGAAGATGCGTACGGTCGCACCATCTATCAGGAGGTGCCTCTGGAACGCCGGGCCCTGAGTCAGGAAGCCAATTACGTAATGGTGGAAATGCTGCGATACGCCAGCCGCGGAGCGGCAGGTTTTAGCGGGGTCAAAAGTGACTTTGGAGGCAAGACAGGGACGACCAATTACTATGCCGACGGGTGGTATATGGGCATTACGCCTTCCCTGGTCGTCGGTGTTTGGGTTGGAGGAGAAGACCGCTGGATACGGTTTACCAATCCGTCAGACGGGCAGGGTTCGGTGCTGGCTCGCCCCATCTTTTCCGAAGCCTTGCGGAGGATTGAGCAAAATCCGAATGCGCAATATGAGGCAAACCGGAAATTCAGGAGGCCGGACAAAATCAGTATTGAACTCAATTGCCAGCTTTACAAGCGTCCCAGTGGCGAAGAGGTCCCCTATGACGATCAGGATATCTTTGAAGACATTTTCCAATAGTCTATGACAGGGAGGCTCTTATCGGGCGTGGGCGTTTTGACCCGGTGGATGGTGGTAATTGCCACGCTGGCCGGAGCGATGGGTATGATGCCCGGATGCATACCGGCCGAAAAGCAATCGGCGCGGGCCATCCGGAAGGATGCCGATGATGCGCGTGTCCAGGCGATCAGGAGGCAAGAGGACCGGCGGGAATTGGACAGTCTTTACCAATGGCTTGCTCATGAAGATCCGACCTACAGGTACTTTGCCCTCCGGGCGCTGGTGTCTGTGGGCGATTCCACAGCCGTAGCACCATTGCTACCGTTGCTGAAAGATGAGGATCCGGAAATTCGCCGTTGGACGGTCTTTGCGCTGGGTCAGACGGAATCGCCCCTGGCGGTACCCGGGCTCCTGGAGGTATTTGATCCCTGGGACAGCCTGGGCCATTCGGCAGTGCTCAATGCTGCGATCCTCGAGGCGGTGGGCAAGTTGGGTGATGCCAGCCATCTCCATGCCATGGCTACGGTCAAGACGTATGATGATGCGGACACCCTTTACCGGATCGGACAGGCGAAAGGGTTGTTCCATTTTGCCCGGCGAGGTATGGCTGACCCCGAAGCTACAGCGCGGATGGCGGCGGTCCTGGCGGATGAGAAGGCCCCGCGGGAAGCCCGCTTTTACGCCGGGCATTACCTGGCCAAAGCACCTGATATCCGGCTGGATACCCTGATGTTGGAAATGGTTAATGCCCTGCGGTCCGAGCCCGATCCGGATTTTCGCCTGGTCCTGGCGCTGGCAGTGGGACGCAGCACAAATGCACTGGCCAAATCCTCCCTGATCGGTTTGTTTCCGCTGGAAAAGGATTACCGGGTCAGGGTGGCCATGCTCAAGGGTCTGGCCCTGCATGATTTTGCCAGCATCCGCGAAACACTTATCAAAGGTCTGCAGGATAGCTCCTACCATGTGGGCGTGGTGGCTGCGGAGATACTGACGAAAGTGGTGGATCCCAAAGAAAGTCCGGAGTGGCTGACCATGGCCCGCACGATCAAGGATCCCTGGGTGAAGGCGCATCTTTACCAGTCGCTGAGCCGGTTTTGTCCGGTATTCCTGCCGGCAACCCGCACGGCCATCCAGCAGGATATCCGGTACCACCTGACCAGCTCCGGTGATCCTTACCTCAGGGGTGTTTACCTGCGGGCTTTGGGCAAGTTTGGCTGGAACGTGGGCATTTTACGTGAGGAATGGAGCCGGGCCCGGCATCCATATCTCCGGACCAGTGCCATGGAGGCGCTGAAGGACATTTCCGACCGACCCGACTTCCAGGTTGTGTTCGGTCAATCAGCCCGCAGTATTCGCCGCAACCTGGCCGACTTTTTCATGCAGGTCATTGCCAGCGGTGATCCAGGTAGTGTGGCCACGGCATCCGTGGCGCTACGCCACTCCTCCGGCGTTTACCGCGACCTGATCAAGGCGGACTCCACTTTTCGCAAAGCGCTGGAAGCCTGTACCTTGCCTCAAGAGATCGAAACGTATCGCGAAATTTCTGCCACGAGAGCTTTCCTGCAGCGAACCACCTATTCACCCGCGGAAGTACCCTTCAATCATCCCGTGGAATGGGAGGCCCTGGAGGGCGTCAAAGAACAAACCCGGGCCGTCATCAAGACCAAACGGGGCAATATTCTTTTGGCCCTGGATCCGGGTCATGCTCCGGGGAGCGTCGCCAACTTCATTACCCTGGCCAAGTCCGGTTTTTACAACGGCAAAACCTTCCACAGGGTAGTGCCCGGATTTGTGATTCAGGGTGGATGTCCACGGGGAGACGGGTACGGATCGCTCAATTACACCCTTCGATCCGAGCTGACCGGAGCCCTGTACGAAGTGTCGGGTCTGCTCGGCATGGCCTCTGCGGGACCTCACACCGAAGGCGTTCAATTCTTCATCACCCATGCCCCTGCTCCCCATCTCAACGGGCGTTACTCCTGCTTTGGGCGAGTTGCTTCGGGCATGGATGTCGTCCATGCCATCCGGCCCGGTGATGTCATGGAATCCGTGGAGATCATCTATTGATCCTTCATGGGCGAAACAGGCTATCTTCGCCCCCGAAGCAAACCTACAAGATGGAAAACCTGCTGCATACGCCTTTGACCTCCCGTCATGAATCCCTCGGTGCCCGCATGGCACCCTTCGCCGGTTATCTGATGCCCATATCCTACAAAGGGATCCGGGAAGAGCATCAGGCCGTGCGGACGGGCGTCGGGGTTTTTGACGTCACGCACATGGGCGAGTTCATTATCAAAGGAAGGCAGGCCCTGGATCTGGTTCAGTCGGTAACGAGCAATGACGCTTCCAAGCTTTCCATCGGTCAGGCCCAGTATTCCTGTTTGCCCAACGAGGAAGGCGGTATTGTGGACGACCTCCTGGTGTACCGGTTGGCGGAAGATCAGTGTGCCGAGGGCGAACAGGCCTTTCTACTGGTGGTCAATGCTTCCAACATGCAGAAGGACTGGAACTGGATCTCCTCCCGGAACCAATTCGATGCCCGCATGTCCAATATTTCCGGCGAGACCGGACTTATTGCCGTTCAGGGCCCCAAAGCGTTAGAGACGCTGCAGTCGCTGACCCGGGTAGATCTCTCCTCCATTGCCTATTATCATTTTACCAAAGGGAATCTGGCAGGGGTGGATAATGTCCTGATCTCCGCCACCGGCTATACGGGGAGTGGTGGGTTTGAACTTTACACGACCAACGAAGCCCTGCCCGGGTTATGGGATGCGGTGATGAAAGCCGGAAAAGCGTTCGACATCCAGCCCTGTGGTCTTGGCGCCCGTGACACCCTCCGGCTGGAAATGGGGTTTTGTCTGTATGGCAACGACCTTGACGACACGACATCACCGCTGGAAGCCGGTCTGGGATGGATCACCAAGCTCCAGAAGGGACCCTTCACCGGGCGTGACAGGATCCTGGCACTCAAAGAGGGCGGGCTGTCCCGAAAGCTGGTCGGATTCCGGGTGAATGACCGGAGAGTTCCGCGGCACGGCTACCGGATCCTGGATGAAAATGACGTGGAAATCGGGATTGTCACTTCCGGTACCCAGTCCCCGTCACTGGATGTGCCGATTGGGATGGGGTATGTGCCACCTGCCTTTGCGGGCCCGGGAACCTTGATCAGGATTGAGGCCGGTTCGCGCAACATGGAAGCGGAGATTTGCGCATTGCCGTTTTACCGGAAAGACGATTGATCCGTCATCCGTCAGACAAGGACTTTGTCTGAATGCAAGGATGGGATAGATAGTGAACGGGCCTGGTGAACAATCCGGGTCGGAATCACATTAAAGGCTGGATGGACTTGGTCCTGAACGCTATGGACTTACAGCAAGGCAAAGAGAAGTTTATCGATACCTGGGGCCGATTGGCCGGATCCTGGGGCGTTACACGTACAATGGCCCAAATCCATGCGCTTCTCCTGATCGCCACCCGCCCCTTGTGCGCGGAAGAGATCATGGAGGATCTGGATATCAGTCGTGGCAGCGCCCACATGAACCTGAAAGAGCTGATGGATTGGGGCCTTGTGACCCGGGCTTCCCAGGAAGGGGAACGGAGGGAGTTTTTTATCGCGGAGAAGGATGTGTGGGAGGTGTTTCGGCTCATAGCGGTACAACGTAAAAAGAGAGAACTCGAGCCGGTGATTCATGCCCTGGACGATCTGGCAGATGTGTCGGCGGGGTGTCCGGATTCCGAAGCTTTCCAGAAAATGATCCGCGATCTGAAATTTTTCTCCTGTAAAGCAGATGCCATGATCGACAAGTTGATCAGCAGGGATGCTGCCTGGGTCATCAACGGACTCACGCGACTCAGCCGCTAGGACGCGTTGCCTTACTTTTGCCTTAAATCCCGCCGTATATGCACATCCGACCTTTCCGGGCCCTGTACCCTGATCTGGACTATGTGACATCGTCCGATTCTTTTTTCAAAGGCATCAAGGAACAGTATCCCGAATACCGGAGAAGCGGACTATTCAAGCACCGGGACCAGGAAGGTCTGTATGTGTACCAGATTCGCCATGGCGACCACTCATTTACCGGTATTCTGGCGCTGGCTGATATCGCCGATTATCAGGAGGGATTGATCAAAAGGCATGAGAACACCCTGGCTGAAAAAGAACAAATCCATCTCAATCTGTTGTTGCGCAACCGCGCGATCGTCAAACCGGTATTGCTGACCCACCCGCCTGTGGATGCCTTAAGCCGCCTTCTCCTTGATTTCTCCTCCAGCCGGGAACCGGATTTCACTTTGCACTTCGAAGACGGCAATATGGACCACAGTTGGTGGGCGCTCACCGATCCCGGCCGCATACGTGAAGTGGCCCGCATTTTTCGAGAGGAGATCGGGCATGCCTATATTGCGGATGGACATCACCGGTCGAGTGCCGTCAGTTTGTTGTACGATCGCCGGGCCAATCACCCGGAACTCGCTCATTGCAATGGGCTTTTGGCGGCTTACTTCGCCTCCGACCAGGTCGAGATCCTCGATTTCAACCGGATTGTGGACGTCTTTGCCGAGATCACTCCGACCCAGTTTATGGCGCGGCTGTCACGGATCATGGACATCGAAGAAGCGGAAGGCCCCGTCAAGCCGGCTGCCCCCCACGAACTTACCATGTATCTCCAACGCGAGTGGTACCGGTTGAAATGGAAGCCGGAAGTGTTGGAAGAATACCGTCAGGATGCCGTCGTCCTCGATGCAAGGATTTTTGATGACCAGATCCTGACCGGTTTGATGGAAGTCACCGATATCCGGTCCGACAGCAGGATCCTCTACTTCCCGGGTGTTTACGGTGAGGAGGGTTTTCGCCATGTGGTCAACGAAAAAGAGATCCGTGTCGGATTTTGCCTGTACCCCGTGTCGTTGAAGGACATGATGACGCTTTCCAACGAAGGAGGTGTGTTGCCACCCAAGTCCACCTGGTTCCAACCCCGGTTGAAGAACGGGATCATCGCCCATGAATTTTGACCCTTATGTCCCGTGTCCGCAAACTGAGCGCTGATTGGGTTTTCCCCGTCAGTCAACCGCCCATCCCTCATGGTGTCGTGATCGTGGACGATCAGGGGACCATCCTGGAAGTAGAGGGACCCGAAAATCACGACCCGGCCTCATTGGAAAAACGGCATGGAGCCCTGGTGCCCGGATTGATCAATACCCACTGTCACCTGGAACTCAGCCACATGAAAGGCCGGGCGCCCACCGGCACGGGTCTGATAGCCTTTATCGAGGCTGTGGTCCGCGACCGCAACTCCGATCCTGACCTGATCCGGGATGCCATTGAGAAAGCCGAAGAGGAGATGCGGGCTTCAGGCATTGTCGCTGTGGGCGATATTTCCAACCAGAAGGATACGGTGCCGGTCAAGCACAACAGCCCGTTGAGGTATTACACGTTTGTGGAATGCTTTGACTTCCTGGAAGGAGGGTCAAAGGCCCGGGAGGCGCTAACCCGCTTCAGGCCTGCCTTTGACGAGATAAGGGCTTCCGACCGCCATCGCAAATCCCTGGTTCCGCATGCGCCGTACAGCGTATCGGGCGATTTGTTCGGTATGATCCGCTCGGCCCAACAGGACACGGAGGCCACCATCTCCATTCACAATCAGGAAACCCCGGAAGAAGACAGGCTTTTTCAAGCCGGAGAAAGCGCGTTCAGAGACTTCTATCAACGGTTTGGCATTTTCCTCCCTGCATTCCAGCCAACCGGTACCCGTTCCATCCATTACGCTATGGCCCATATGGATCCCGGGCAGCGGACGTTGTTTGTGCACAACACCTGCACCGGGTCGGAGGACGTGCGTGCCGCTCATGCCTGGAGCGACAGGGTTTACTGGGCCACTTGTCCCAATGCCAATCTTTATATTGAAAACCGTTTGCCGGACTACCGGATGTTCGTGGCCGAAAATGCCCGAATGACCATCGGCACCGACAGCCTCACTTCCAACTGGCAGTTGTCCATCCTGGAGGAAATGAAAACCATCCGGAAATACAACAGCTGGATCCCGTTTGAAGTCCTGCTGCGTTGGGCCACCCTCCACGGGGCGGAAGCCCTGGGTTTTGATCGGGACCTGGGCTCGCTGGACAAAGGCAAACGTCCTGGAATCCTTCTGCTGGAAAATGCAGGACCTGCTTTCACTTTGGATACGGAGTCCCGGGTCACTGTGTTGGTGCCTGCCGGATAAAAAGGTGAGGCAAATCGGGATGACGTTCTCTGAGATCCCGGATACGTCGGAGGCACAGCTGGCGGAATTCTTCGGCTTCGCGGGTTTCGGGGTGTAATGGCCGATGGTCCAGATCGCGCTGCAATTGTCGGATCTCGAGGAGGAGGGATTTTCCGGCCGGGTCCAGCCATGTGTCCAAGAAACGCTCGTAAATGATTTCGACCGCCATCGGGCTGGGGTGGAGGAGATCATCGGCATAAAACCGGTAATCCCTGAGTTCGTCCATCTGGATTTCATAGGATGGGAAATAAACAGCCCCCATAGTTTCCATCCATTCAGCCAGGAGGTGCAATTGCGCCTTACCCCGGGTATGGGCCAAAAATCCGCGCCTGAGATACCTGACCGGCGATACGGTCACGATCACCTGGAGGTCGGGCCGGATGTCTTTCAAACGCGCCAGCAACCGTTCACAGGCAGGCTGCATATCGGCAGCGGTCAGGAAGTCCTCCCTGAATCGCGAGGAGGGCCACTTGTGACAATTGGCTACCGGGAGGTTGGATTGGACGTCGGTGAATACCTGATTGTGGCCCCAGGTGAGGACCAGGTATCGCGCGGTGTACAACGCGTCCCGGCCTTGCCGGAAGGAGGCTTCCATGGCATCGAGCGCCCGGTTTTTGTCAGGATGGCCAAAACGGCCATGATACCAGAAGGAATGCCACAGGCCCATGTGCCATTCCAATTCTTCGGGTGCCGGAGAGCGGTCATCTAGCAATCGTTCCAGTTGGAACGCCAAGGTAAGGGGATTGTAAACGATTCCGAAGGGATTGGCCGTTACCCGGAAGTGATCACGGGTGAGGCAATGACCGATGGATTCGCTGAAACAGGACCCCATCAGGAGCCAGCCGTGCTGATGCGAGGCCCTGGGGCCGGCGGGATTTACCGGTACCCGGGTAAGCAAGGGATATTCGGGTCGGGCGTCCACATGGCCAAAAGTAGTATTTTCCGCCTGTTTTTCAGCAGATCCTCCCATGGCCTGGTTTCTGTCTCCTTCATCGCGCACGCCGGTTATCCGTTCCGAGAACCTCCGTTTGGGCAGGTACACGGATGCCTACAAGAGTGCGGACCAAATCGCCTCCTGGGAGCGATCGATCGGTTATTTTGCTTCCGGCCAGATCCTGAAGAGCTTTCAGCATTTTCTCGTGTATCTCTATGACCCGGTCGAACAGAATATACATTGGGTAACGGACCGGGACGGCAACTTCAGTTTCGAGCTTTTCCAGGGGTCAAGGCGTATCAGCGGGTATTTGGGCGGGGAGGAATGCTCTTTCCAGACGAATATCGGTCTGGGGCAGGATTTGCCCGAATGTTTTCTGGAGGAGCTCCTGCGGACCAATTACCGATTGCGGAATGCCTGGTACGGGGAAGAAGACGGCAGGGTAGTGCTGCGATTCGTTCTGGCTGCCGCTGAAGCCGATCCCTTCCGGCTGCAAGCGGCACTGCGGGAGCTGGCCTTCGAGGCCGACATGAAAGATGACGTCTTTGTGCGTACCTATCCTGAATTGCAGCCCCTGAGGGAGCTACACATCCGGGAAAGATCCGAACGGGAAACGGTTGCCCGAATGGCCTGGTTTCGCAGCGAACTGAACCGGTTGGTCACCTGGTACCGCGATGAAAAAGAAGAACACGACCGGTTTGCCGGAGGATTCAGCTATGCCGTCCTCGACCTGATGTACAAGGTCGAATTCCTGATGACACCGCAGGGGATGTTGCGCAATGTCATTGCAGGGTTGCACGACAGTTATCTGCGGCACCGCGTGCATCCCGCTCCACATTATCTGAATGACTGGATGGGCCAGCTCGAAGAGATAATGGCATGGCCGGAGGAGCAGCTTCGTGCCGAGTTTTACGACGTTGTCACCACATTCGGCCAATCGGAGTCCATTTCCCAGGAAAGGTTGAGATGGATGATCAGGGGCCAACTGGAGGAAATGGATACCTGGATGCAAGCCGGGAAGCGTCCTTATGCCCATGCCATCCCCGGATTCATCATGGGGTATTGTCTTTACCGATACGCGATCCCCGGACTGATCCGCGATCTGTTTGCCTTGTATTACCTGGTGCGGGAATCGGGATTTGCTTCGGCCATGGGGTATCCGGTTTTCCGGAAGGAAGACGGGAGCTGGTACCGGCATGCCATACAGCGCTCCATTCGCACTGTGGCGGGAGAATGGGAGGGCCGGCACCGGATCAGCGGGCTGGATCCCGGGTTGGTACGAACCCGGGACAGCGATGCCTTGGGGCGCAGTTGGCTGGAAATGGTGAGCCAAATCAAAGTGGAGGAGCAATGAAGAGGGATTTTGCTCCGGGATGGGGCACACATTGGGTCAATGGGGTGGATTATCGATCTACGGTCCTCACCGTAGGACCCAGGCAATTTTTATTTCCTGCGGATGTATTGGGGGGATACGGGGATGCCGTTCTCGAGATTCCGGCCGGCCTCTTTTTGTTGCGATTGGTGGCAACGGATCCCGGCGGCATACTGTGCCTGGCGGATACGGAAGGGGATTTGCCGCAAAAGCCGGTATTGACCGCTCCGGTCTCCGGAGACAGAACAGTGGCCTATTGGGATGCCTATGCACCGCAGGAATCACCCTTGGCCATGCTTCCTGCCGCCGCAGAGGGGGCTGCCTGCTGGGCGGTCAACGACGAAGGACTCCCTCTGGCCTTGTGGAAGGCTGGTACGCAGGGATGGAAGGAATTCCGATTGTCGGAATGGATGTCCACCTATGGACCGCAATCCCATCCTGCGGGGACCGGCAAGCGTCTTCCCGGAAGAAAGTATGAGCCGGAAGGAGTCCTTTATACGGTTGAATCCATGATACGGGAGATGGGGGTAGAGCCGGCTTTTCACCGAAGGGGTCGATACAGTTGGCGCATACCCAGGGGCACAGCGACCCTGCATCTGGATTATACCACGCCCGAGTCCGCCTTGTCCGCGGAGATTCACATGGCAGCCCTGGGTACCCAAACGGATCGAAAAGGCCTGTTTCGGTATCTTCTCAGGGCCAACATGAAGACCCATGGATACGGCTTCGGTCTTTTGAATGATGTGGTGGTCATGAGCCTGGTCATTCCGGCTCGATTCCTCGATTCGGCGCGTACGTCAGGAATGCTTTCCGAATGGCTGGAGCAGGCGGATCGTCTGGATCAGATCCTGATCAATGATTTCGGCGCCGAGCGGATTTCAGGTTAATGGGGAAAAAATACCCACGGAATTGTAGCGAGATACGTTACAAATGAGTAATATTGCTTCTTCATTATCCAAAAGTTGTTCAACCTACTGCTCATGAAGCTTTTTACCCGACTTTTCCTGCCAGTTAAAGTCTTGATCCTCATGGCCTTCATGTTGTCGCCGGGATCGGGTCAAGCCCAGGATATCCACTTTTCCCAGTTCTATATGGCTCCCTTGTATCTCAATCCGGCCATGACGGGGGTCATGAACTGTAATCACCGCATCATGGGGAACTACCGGAACCAATGGGCCAGTATTCTCCGCTCCAATGCCTATAATACCTACAACGTGTCCTATGACCAGCGGATTGCGGTCGGACGGAGGGATTATCTCGGGGTAGGGGCCAATTTCTACGGAGATGTCGCCGGATCGGCCGATTTCAGCACCCTGAAGTTCATGGGGTCCGTCTCCTATAGCAAGCAGATGTCCGGCGGTCGCAATTCAGGTCATTACCTCGTAGCCGGTGCCGATGTGGGTATCGTTCAACGAGGCATTGATTTCAATGCCCTTCAATGGGGGACCCAGCACGATGGCGATGGCGGATTCGACCCGACCCGTCCTTCCTTTGAAAGTTTTGACCGGGGTAATTTCTTTTATCCGGATCTTTCTGCAGGTCTGCTTTGGTTTTCGGTATTTGATGCCGACAACAACTTTTATATCGGCGGTGCCTTCAACCACATCAACCGGGCGAATGTGTCTTTCAGCAAGGAGCGAAGAGAGTTGATGTACAGCCGTTTCACCATCCATGCCGGCGGTGAATTTGCCTTGTCAAGAAGGTTTGCCCTCGTACCCGGCATTGTGACCTTCATGCAGGGCCCCAGCCTCGAAATCAACGGTGGTACCAGCTATAAATTCAACCTGGGCAGCACCCGTCTTTACCAAGCCTTCATGTTTGGAACATGGGTGCGATTGGCCAACAAGCTCGATAGCGGCATCCTGGCCGATGCCCTTATTCTCAGCACCCGTTTCGAGTACGACCGCTTCGGGGTCGGGTTTAGCTATGACCTCAACATCTCCAGTTTGAGCAACGCTTCCAACAACCAGGGCGGTTTCGAATTGGCGGCCTTCTACAAGATATGTGGACCTGAGCGCCGCGGCGTTTACTGTCCGAGTTTCTGATTTCGTCCGGAAAGACTTACTTTTGTCATGCCCCGGGGGTTTCTCCGGGGCATTTTTTCCCTGCCGATTCCGGTCATCCAAAACCTGAATTGCCATGTTCGGAACAAAAAACGACGACAAGGCCAAGAAGAACATCAACACGATCGTTTCCTCCGCCTCCGTGAATACCCTGGTCCAGGGTACCCGTGTAGAAGGCAATGTAACGGCCGAAAGTGATTTTCGCATCGATGGCCAGCTGGAAGGCAACCTTGTCTGCCAGGCCAAAGTCATCATCGGCGCCACCGGTCAGGTGGTCGGTGATATCCAGTGTGTCAATGCCATCATTGAAGGCTCCTTCCGGGGAAATCTCAAGGTACAGGAGGTGTTGAACATCAAGGAAACGGCCTCCGTGACGGGAGATGTCAAGACGGACAAACTGATCGTACACTCGGGTGCCGTGTTCAATGTGACCTGTGCCATGGGTACTTCTGACCGGCCCAAGACCATGGTTGCCGGCAAGGAGCCCGCTCTTGCCACCAGCTGAAGACATGACCCGGCTATCACCCGGGAGCCGCAGATGGCTCACCTTTTCCGGCATGGCCCTGGAAATGGGTGTCCTCATTTTCATCGGCTTGTGGATCGGCAAGAAGGTGGATGCCTGGTTGCACCTTGAAAAACCCTGGTTTATGTTGCTGTTTACCCTCCTGTTTACCGCCGCGGCGATTTCTCGGGTCATTCGCAGTCTGCAATGATCACATCGCCCGTACGCATACCCTGGAATTCATTTTTTCTGTTTTCCCTGGCTGTTCTGACCGGGGTGATCATTCCAACGGCCTGGGAAACCTTTCCCCTGTCCCGGAACGGGATCTTCGTCCAATGGTGCTTCTTCTTTCTGATTACAGCCCTGATCCTGTGGCTGGGCGAACGAATGGTGGACCACCGCAATCCCCACCTCTTCACCGGCGTCACGCTGGGGTCAGCCCTCGCCAAATTAGTGCTCGCCGTCCTTCTGCTGCTTGTTTATCAGAAGTATTTCCCGCCCCGGGGGAGAGGATATTTGCTCATGTTCTTCCTTCTGTACACCTCTTTCGCTGCTTATGAACTTTATGCCCTGCGGAAAATCGTCCGGGGGAAAGAGACATCAAGAAAGTAGGGCGGGGCTCATCCCCATGCTGGAGAATCCGCCATCGTGGTAAAGGTTTTGCATGGTGACCATGCGGGTGAAATCGCTGAACAGGGAAACACAATAAGCGGCGCAATCCTCTGCCGGCGCATTGCCCAACGGAGACATTTTGTCCGCGTAATCAAAAAATTCCCGGAACCCCTTTACCCCTGACCCGGCAGTCGTCATGGTCGGGGACTGGGAAATGGTGTTAACACGCACCTTCTTGGCCACACCGAAATGGTAGCCGAAACTCCGGCCAAAGGATTCCAGCAGCGCCTTGGATTCTGCCATTTCTCCGTAGTCGGGAAACACCCGCTGTGCCGCTATGTAGGTCAGGGCAACTATGCTTCCCCACTCGTTCATGGCATCCATGTGATAAAGGGACTGCATCAGTTTGTGAAAGGAGATGGCAGAAATGTCGAAGGTCTTTTGCATCCAGTCGTACTGGATATCCGTATAGGACCTTCCCTTCCGGACATTGAGCGACATCCCGATGGAATGGAGGACGAAATCCAGTTTGCCCCCCAATTTCTCCTGTGCCTGTCGGATGAGATTCTCGAGGTCTTCGACGGAAGTGGCATCGGCAGGGATGACTTCGGTCTGGCAAGCGGTGGCCAGTTCGTGGATCTTGCCGAATCGCATGGCCACAGGCGCGTTGGTCAATACGAACTGCCCACCCTCGGCATGGGTGCGTTCGGCGACTTTCCAGGCAATGGATTGTTCGTCCAGGGCGCCAAAGATGATTCCCTTTTTCCCGTGCAGAATTCCGGCCGGCATATGCGTTTTGTTTGAGGTGCCAAATTAGGAAAAGTAATCCGACCCCGGGTTTGGCGTCGGTAGTTGCCGGGGTCAGCGCATCTTGGGGCGTCGGCGTTTGCCTCCGGCCTGAAAACCCTGCATGCCTGACCTGATCTGGGCTTTGGCCAATCCCCGGTTGCCCAGTGCCTTCTCGTATTCCCGGATCTGCTCTTTCATGGCGGGTTCGGTCACTTTCAGGTCCTTGACCTTGCGGAAATGGGCCATGGCGCCCGTCCAGTTGCTGCGGTTAGCGGCTATGTTGGACAATTGAAGGTAGATCATGGCTTTTTCGTTGTCACTGGGTAAACCGATCTGATCAGCCCGCATCATGAACGCCTCGGCCTGATCAAAATCTTGCCGCTGCATCGCCAAAGTGCCTTTCAGAAGGAAGTAATAGGCCCGATTGGCAGAGTACAGCAGTCGTGGAAACAAGGTGAGACCAAGGCGGGATTCCGCCCCTTGAAAATCCGATTTCTGGATCAATGCGGCCGCACTTTGGATGGTGCCCAGCAACAAGTAACCGACCAGGAGAAACACCGCTGTCAGGACAAAGAATATGCCGTACCAGATACCCATGGTCATCCAAAGGGCTATGCCGCCTCCGAGGAACAAGACGATGAGGGCAAACCGGAGATAGACGGGGATAAGGATCATGGCAAGGGGGCGGTTATGGGGGCAAAGGTACGTCCTATCCGTTCAATCCCGTCCTGCTTTAATGGGATTGCCTGCTTATAGCAGGCCCTTTTTGAGGAAGCTTTCGTCTTGAATGAGTATCCTGTTGCCTTCCACATCCATCCACGCCGCATGGGGGAAGCGGGGGAGAAAAGCATCCTTCAGATAGGCCTCTGTCCGGACTTTGTCTTCCCTGGATCTGAACAGCCGGTTGTCCAGCAACAAACCTCCCGGGCGCAGGAGGGCGGCGAGACGGTTCAGGCATGTCGAGGTCCAGAAATAGTCAGGGATACGGACATCCTGGAAAATATCGAGTAAAATCAGATCGAATTGCCGGGAAGACGGCACCTCCAGAAAGTCCCGGGCATCAGCGGTAATGATGGTTACCGGAATATCCAGGTCATCCAGGGTGAAGGTTTTCGCCAGTTCTATGATGGTCTCGTCCACCTCAACGGCGGTGTAGTCACCCCCCAACCCGTGTTCGTTTTCGAGTATCTGAATGACACTGCCCAGACCGAGGCCCAACACCAGGACATCCCTGCCGGGCAGACGTTCCAGGGTCAGAGCGCGAAAGGCGCGGGCGAAATTGACGTACAGATCCCCAAATGAATAGATCGCATGTGGCGTGCAAAGCTGGTAGCGCCCTTTGCTGAGCAGCAAGGTCAGTGAAGGGTGGATGGCCGACCGGCAGGTGCGGATGGTCATAGGCCATATCCAGCTCAACCAGCGCTTCCACCTCGGAATCATGATGCAGGAGAAGCGGATTGTCTTTCCCAGGTGCGGTACTCGGCAGAATCCTCATAGATGCGGCGCAGGATCACGATATCCTCGGGTTTGAGCGTGCGTTGTCTCCTGGACATCACGGCTTCTGCCGTTTCCAGCATTTTTTCGAAAGGATGGGTGCGAAATCCTGCCGCTCCTCCCCAGGAGAAGGAAGGTATGAAATTGCGGGGATAGCCGTCCCCGAACAAATTGACCCCGACGCCAACAACGGTGCCGGTATTGATCATGGTGTTGATCCCTGTCTTGGAGTGGTCGCCCATGAGCAGTCCGCAAAATTGTTGGCCGGTGGGTTCGAACCTGCGGTTGGCATAGCTCCAGAGCCGCACTTCGGCGTAGGTGTTTTTCAGGTTGGAGACGGTGGTGTCGGCACCCAGGTTGCACCATTCGCCAAGGACGGAATCGCCGAGAAATCCCTCGTGGCCCTTGTTGGAGTAACCGGTGATCACACTGCGGGTTACCTCGCCACCCACCTTGCTGAAGGGACCAATGGTGGTACCGGGATAAATCCTGGCGCCCATTTTGACGGTGGCGCCGGTGCACAAAGCCACTGGTCCGCGGATCATGGCTCCTTCCATGACGACAGCATTTTTGCCGACATACACGGGCCCTTCGGAGGCGTTGATAAAGCAAGGAAACACTTTCGCGCCTTCTTCGATAAATACGGATTCTGGGGTATGGGCCTGAACGCCGGGGGGGATGGGAATGCTGGTCCTGCCTTTGGTCAGCAAGTCGAAGTCCGCCTGGATGGCCTCTGCATTCCGGACAAAGAGGTCCCAGGGACGGGTGATGGTCACCATGGTCTCTGACCCTATTTCAAAGCCGCGGATGCTGCCGATGTCATCCTGGCCGATAAGGCGTTCAAACTGGTCTCGTGCCAACCGGGCGGCGATCAGTTCGTCATGGCGGAGGAGGGCTTCTCCGGGGTCGAGCTTGCGGATGAGCCGGACCAGGTCTTCGGTGGGAAGGAGCCCGCCGTGGATGAGCCAATTGTCGGCTTCCAAACGGATGGGAAACCGGTCGGTCAGGTATTCCTGTGTGATGAAGGAGGCCTGGGCATTGAGCAACAGCGCCCATTTCTCCCGGATCCGGAGGATGCCACAGCGCAAATCAGCAACGGGTCGGGTATAGGTGAGGGGCAGGAGGTGCCTCCAGTCGTCCGTGTCGAAAAGGATCAGGTTGCGCATGGGGTAAAATTAAAAAAAAGCCCCTCTGCCAGAGCAAAGGGGCTTTTTCGCCGCATGAAGCGAGGCGTTAGTCCTCCTTGGCGAACCGGGTCTTGGCAAATTTCTTGTTGAATTTGTCAATACGTCCGGCCGTATCCACAAACTTCATTTTGCCGGTGAAGAAAGGATGGGATTTGCTGGAGATCTCCAGTTTGACCAGCGGGTACTCCTTGCCGTCCTCCCAAACGATGGTGTCACGGGTATTGGCGCAACTGCGGGACAGGAAGGCTTCATCAGCCGAGAAATCCTTGAATACGACAAGGCGGTAGTTCTCCGGATGGGTATCTTTTTTCATGATCCTGACGGAAAGATGATTAACGGAGCGCAAAGGTAAACATTTTCATCCAATCCACCAAATATGGCCACATCGATTCAGGGATAGGGGAAGAAGGCATCCGGGATATGGCGGATACGGGTGTCATCCTGATCGTTGCGGGTTATGGCCACCACGTCGAAACGGAATTCGCCGGTATGTTCGTTTTCTGTCAGCCAGGCGGTAGCGGCTCGGACCAGGCGATCCATCTTGTCGGCGTCGATGAATTCCTCGGGTTGGCCCCACCCATCGCCTGAACGGGCTTTGACTTCGGTGAAAACGATCGTTTGGCCTTCCCTGGTGACGAGATCGATCTCGAGATGGCCGGACCGCCAGTTGCGCGCCAACAACGTATGGCCCAATCCTTGCAGATATTCCCCGGCGATCCGTTCACCCTCATTGCCAAAGGCCTTGTTGTGCACGGTGAAAAGGTACGAAGAACGGGGCAGACCGTAACTTCGCAGCCCAATAGACGGCTCCCTATGATGGACCAGATGATCAGGCGATTCCCGGGCCAGGTGAAAGAGGCTCTTGAGATAGGGCGGAATGCGCAGCTTCGACAGCCAGGCAAGGTGGCACAAGTGCTCGTCGCCGGTTTGGGCGGTTCGGGGATTGGCGGCCAGTTTGTCGCCGAATTCGTCCGCGATCATTGCCGGGTCCCTTATCTGGTCAGCAAGGGATATGATATCCCGGCATGGGTCGGACCCGAAACTGTGGCGTTGGTCTCTTCCTATTCAGGCAACACCGAAGAAACGCTGTCCGCCCTGGAGTTGCTGGAGCGGGCCGGGGCCCATATTATCGCCATTACGTCCGGAGGACAACTCCTCGAAAAGGCAAAGGTGGCCGGATGGGATCATATCGCTTTGCCCGATCAATGGTCCAGCCCCCGGGCTTGTCTGGGTTATTCCATAGTCCAGCAAATGGTCGTTCTGGAGCGATTCGGACTGATTCCCTCCCGGCTCCTGGATGCGTTGGGCCAGGCAGCTTCCCTGCTGGAGCAGGAACAAGAAGACATCCGTCGTTGGGCTTCCCGGATCGCTGACCTGATGGTGGGCAAGACTCCGGTCATTTACACGACCGACCGGATGGAAGCCGTAGCCGTACGCTTTCGCCAGCAGTTGAACGAGAATGCCAAAGTGTTGTGCTGGCATCATGTCATTCCTGAAATGAACCACAATGAACTGGTGGGATGGCGAGACCGCCGGGATGATCTTGCGGTCATCCTTTTGCGCAACCGCGACGATCATCCCCGCAATCAGTTGCGCTGCGATCTGGTCAAGGAGATTGTGTCCCACTACACGGGCACTTTCATTGAAGTGTACAGTCAGGGAGATGGTCTTATCGGGCAGGCCTTCTATTTCATTCATCTGGGCGACTGGGTCAGCTGGCATCTGGCCGAACACAGGGGAGTGGACGCCGTCGAAGTGCGGGTCATTGATTTTCTGAAGGGCGAACTCTCCCGGGAGCACGTCTGAATACGGTGCTCTCTTCGTCCTGATTGCATGCAGGCAGGATTGCCGTTGTGGGCCATTCGGGTTAATTTTACCCATTCAATCCATATCCCATGAAAAAGTCAACTCTTATCCTGATGTTTTCGCTGGTATGGGCCATGGCTGGCCTTTCTCAGCCCCAGCAAAATGCCCTTGCCGTCAAGAAAACGGCTACCTGGTGCAGCAATTGCGGTTCCTGGGGGTGGACCTGGTTCAAGGACCTGATTGCCGCCACCCAAGATGAATCGGTGATTCCCGTCTCGTTGCACAGTACGTCCAGTGCGCTGAAGCCGGAAGCCGATCTCGACGGTGACTGGCTTTCTCATTTTGACACGGAAGGCGGATTCCCCATGTTCTACGTGAACGGGACGCATTACAGCAATTATCAGGGATTGCTGAATGCCGCATTGGCGGCTGCCGATGCCCCTCTTCAAGCGGGCATTGATCTGGAGACCGGGTATTCGGCCGATTCGCTACAAGCCAGAGGCACAGTCACCTGGACCGGCACGGGATCAGGCGAATATGCCCTGGGATTCTATCTCGTGGAAGACAGCCTGGTGCACCAGCAATCGGCACAAGGTCCCAATGCCATTCATCGCAATGTCATTCATCTGGCCTTTCAATATGCCTCTTTTGGCGTCCTGAAGCAGGTGACGCATGACAATGCCACTGTCGAGGTGTGGGAGGCCCGGCACGGCAAAATCCTGCCGGGCGTGGAAAGGCGCTATGTACTGGCCGTATTGTGGAAGCTGGTGCAGGGTAAATACCAGTATGTCAATGCAGTCATGGAACCCCTTGTGGAAGGAGGAATCACCTCCGCGCAATGGGTGGCGCAAGCTCCCGACATCCATATGTTTCCCCAACCGGCCCGGCCTGGGCAATGGGTAACCATTGATTTGGCCGGGGTCACCGGGGAACGGATCCGCTTGGTTTTGTCGGACATGCAGGGCAAAACGATGTTCGAGACCAATATGGTACCGGCGGAAAATGCCGGATTCCGGGTGCCTGCCGTTGCAGGGAATGGAACATGTGTCCTCACCCTGTTCGGCGACGGGTGGACCTCCTCGCAGGTTTTGACCGTCACGGATTGAGGCCAAGGAAGGCCGTGTTCCCCATTCCACACATGGAAGTGTCGCTTTTCGGGGAAGCAGTTAATCCGGTTTGTTGGGTTCGGCGAGGCGGGCGATGGTTGTGAGATTTCCCTTGACGACCTGGTTGAGTTGCACCTCAATCGTGGCGTTCAGGGGCAGGAACAAATCCACGCGAGATCCGAATTTGATGAATCCCAATTCATCCCCTTGTTTGACGGTTTCACCCTGTTCGGGATAGCAAACGATCCTGCGGGCGAGGAAGCCGGCGATTTGGCGCAACAGCAGTTTGCCGAACCGGTTTTCAATGACGACGGTCGTCCGTTCGTTTTCCGCGCTGGATTTCGGGTCCCACGCCAGGAGGTATTTGCCGGGATGATAAATGGCGTGCGTGATCTTGCCTCCGACGGGATAGCGGTTGACGTGTACATTGAGGGGAGACATGAATATACTCACCTGAATACGGCGTTCGCGGAGGATTTCCTGTTCAATCGTTTCTTCAATGACCACCACTTTCCCATCGGCGGGTGCCAGTACGACCTGGTCATCCGGCCGGAAAACGGGTCTTTCGGGGTGCCGGAAAAAGTGGAGAAGCAGGCCAAAGATGGCGGCAAACAGGATCAAAGCCCAGGGAGTAAGGGCGGGCAGGCCATTTTGTATGGCCGACAGACCGAGGAGAAAAACGACGGCGGTAAAGATGAGGGTACGGTGGCCTTCTTTATGGTATCGCATGGGGATGTATAGCGATCAAAGGTAAAAGGATACCCATAAATTCCCCCTTTTTCAGCGAAGTGCGTACCAGTAGAGCACTACCGGCGGCAGGGCAAACAGGAAGGCGTCGAAACGGTCGAGGACGCCACCGTGTCCGGGAAGGAGTTTGCCGGAATCCTTGACCGCGAATTCCCGTTTGAGCATGGATTCCACCAGGTCGCCAAACGGGCCCCAAACGGCAACGAGGACGCCGGTGATCAACCCGTCTTTCAGGGTCCAGGATGCCAGTCCGCTGGACAGCAAGCCTCCGGTAACCAAGGTCAGCAAGAATCCTCCTGCCCAGCCTTCCCAGGTCTTTTTGGGAGAAATCTCCGGCAGCATGAACCGTTTGCCCCACCGGATCCCGGAGATATAAGCCCCTGTATCATTGGCCCATACCAGCAACAGCACGGAAAATACCTGCCAGGGCTGGTAGGTGCCTTCCCAATAGGCCAGCAGCGGAAGGCACCCCATCGGCAAAGCGACATAGATCAGTCCGGTAAGACCGAGGGCTACCTGGGAAAACCGCTGGGTCCTGCGGGAGAAAAGCTCGGGTACGAAAAACCAACCGAGCAGGGTAGTGAGATAAAGTAAGATGTTGAGAGCCAGTTTTTTGCCGGAAAGTTGGCCGCCGTGGATCAGGTAGAGGCTGATGCCGAAAGGCACCAATCCCCAAAGGATCCCGCTGTAGCGTCTCCATCGGTCCTTCCACTGATCGCGCGGGGCCACCATTTGGAAATATTCGAACAGGCCAAGGACAAGCACGGCGGAAAAGAGGGCAATGAATCCCCATTCACCGGAAAAGATGCCCAGGATGACGATCAGGGCAAATACCAGGGCAGTCTTGAGGCGTTGTAGCACAGCTTGGGTGGGTGCGGCAGTTAGCGGACAGACAAGGATACGACGCCGAAAGCAAAAAACAGGGATTTGTATGGTGAGCCGTATTGCCTTTCCATGGCCGGCCGGAGGACCATAGGGCGGGATTCCTTGGTGGAGCGCTACCTTTGTCCTCTTAAAAAACGGGAAGTTGAGGACATTCAAGTTTGGCGGATCAAGCCTCAAAGATGCTGCCGCTGTCAGAAACGTGGGCACCATTTTGCAGCGATTCAAGGATGAAAACCTGGTCATCGTGGTCTCAGCCATGGGCAAGACGACCAATGCGCTCGAAGAGGTCATTTATGCACATGCCCGGCAGGATGGCACTGCGCTTGCGCTGCTGGAAGGGATCAAAGGGATGCATGACACCCTCGCCAAAGAATTGCTGCCTGGCAACGAGGAGATTCTGACAGCCCTGAATGACACCTTTGTGGAGGCGCATTGGGTCCTGGAGGAACCGCCACATCCCCACTTCGACTACATGTACGACCAGATCATTTGTGTGGGCGAATTAGCCTCGTCCCGGATTGTTCATGCCTATTTGAACCACATCGGATTGGTGACGGCCTGGCTGGATGCCCGTGAAGTCATCATCACGGATGAAATACACCGGGAAGGATGGGTGGATTGGACGGAAACCGGCCGCCGGATGGAAGAGAAAGTGAAACCCATGGTGACGCAACCCGGATTTCTGCTTACTCAGGGGTTCATCGCCAGTACCAGGGATAACGCCACAACCACATTGGGCAGGGAGGGTTCGGATTACACCACCGCCATCTTTTCGTATTGTCTGAACGCGGAAAACATGACCATCTGGAAAGATGTGCCAGGTGTGCTGACCGGGGATCCCAGGCTTTTTGACAATGTGACCAAGCTGGACCGGCTTTCTTACAAGGAAGCGATAGAAATGACCTATTACGGTGCCAAGGTCATCCATCCCAAAACCATCAAACCCCTGCAAAACAAATCCATACCTCTGTTTGTCAAGTCGTTCGTCGAACCGGATGGGGAAGGCACCCTGATCTCCGCCGATGTCGAAGACCATTATCCACCCATTGTCACGGTTGAACAGGACCAGACGTTGTTGAGCATTGCCACGAGGGACTTTTCCTTTGTGGCGGAGCATCATCTCAGTTTGCTGTTCCAGAAAATCGCCGATCAGCGGCTCCAGGTGAACATGATGCAAAATTCGGCCATCAGCTTTTCCATTTGTGTCAATCGCGCCCCGGAAAAGGTGCAGGCTTTCATCGACAACATTGAAAGCGAGTTCAAAGTAACCAGGGAGGACGGGCTGGAACTCATCACCATCCGGCATCCACAGGATGGTGTTATGGAGAATATGCGCAGAGGCAGGATCGTTCTTTTCGAGGAGCGCATCCGGAACACCGTACAATTTGTAGCCAAAAATGTTCCTGTCATGGCCCGCAAGGGTTGAACCCCTATTGTACCTGATTCGGCCGGGTTTTTGCCTCCTTTGACGTTTTCTTTCCCAGCAAATCCTTCATGCATTTTTATCCCATGATACAGTGCCATTACCGCCATCCTTTCCGTGTTATAGCTATCGCCCTGATGCTGGCAGGTCTGATTTTTCATTCGGACCTCTGCGCGCAAATGACGCTTCAGCCCATTTCCGACTCCTTGTTGCAGGTACTGCGTCAAGCCCCCGGTACCGTAGAAATGAAGGATGAACTGGCTTTCGGGAGGGCGCGATTCACCACCGATGTTTCCGGGATTATCCTGCTTGACTATACGGCCCAGCCGATCGAGGCGGGCAAGCCTCTGCTGCTTTCGACCCCCGCCCGGTTCAGTTGGCGATTCATTGACCAGGACAGTTTTTTCCATTCACCAGCCACCGAGGTGGTGATGTCGGAGGACCAGGCAGGTCAGGAAGTGATCTGTGCTGTCCGGGTTGCCGATGCCTACCAGGACCTGAGCAAAAGATTTGACCGGCAGATCAGGATGCGTCGTTTGTTCCGGGACATGGATCGCCAAATGGTCGCGGTTCTCGGCAATGAAGCTGCCGGGGGTACCCTGGGTGGTTTTCAAATGGCCTCCCGTGAAGTGACGGTTTCCCAGTATCGTCTGTACGACGAAGTGGCCGGAGTTCCTCATGAGCTGGGAGAAGGACCGGAAAGTGCCGTCACCATACCTTCCATCCGGCCTGGTGAGCCATTGCAGCGGAACATAAATTTCTCCCACCGTCCGGACGGGCGGCTTCGTACCTGGGATGAAGAGCACCATCCGGCCTGTTTCGTCACACGATCTGAGGCGGAGGCTTTTTGCCGGTGGTTGACGGAGCAGGACCCCCGTTACATGTACCGGCTACCCACGCGCGGAGAGTGGATGTATGTTTTGCTTTCGGGCCGGGAATCCAATGAATGGGTACCGGGAACGGCGTGGACCAACGGATCGGGTCTGGCCAATCTGGCCGACCAGAGTCTGGCCGAATTATTTCCTGACCGGAGGCCCGTCATCCATAAGGATTGGAATGACGGCTACAGCCTTACCGCCCCGGTGGGTACCTTCAAACCGGGAGGATATGCCATGCACATGCACGACCTGATTGGCAACGTAGCCGAATGGGTCTCCGATGATGTGCCCTCCCTGGGGAAGGGCTCCGAGCCGAGGGCATTGGCCCTGGGAGGATCATTCATGTCCTATTTGCCGGAGTTGCAGCGCGACCTGGGCGAAACCTTTCCCCTTAACACGCGTCAAAGCCGGGTGGGCTTCCGGGTAGTCCGGATTCCCCGCGCTGAATAACCGGTGGCCGATGCACGACGCTCCAAACCATATTCCGATGACGGCAAGCATCAATGTCCCGGAAGAAGCTGCCTTATGGCAACGCCCGTGAGATCTGCCCTTGGAAATGGTTGATAGGGAGGCCCTCCGTGGAAGTCCCTTTCCTGCGCCTCACCTTGCCCTGGAGACTGAAGCCGGCCGTCAGAAAGATATGGCGGCCGGCCTCAGAAATGTGCGTTGGTGTTGTTGCGATGGCAATGGCCATGTACCCATGTCTTTTTCATTGGCAACAAGCATTTGCCGGCGCAGGTTTGGGCCGGCATATCTCTGTTGATGCCATGTTGGGCGAAAAACGTTTCGCATCGCAAATAATGGTCGAGCACCACCGGTGTGGCGTCAGCACCATGTAAAAGCAGGGCCCCCTAAAACATCCAAGTCCGGAGATGCCGGATCAGGATTTACCGGTGGGGGGTATGACGGATTTTTCCACCTCCAGTGCCTTGGGAAAAAGGATATTGTTTTCCAGATGGATGTGTTGATGGAGGTCGGATTCGAATTCTTCCAACATCTGATACAATACCTTGTAGGTCTTGCAGGCCCAGTCCGGGGGTTGGAAGTCCTGGCTGAGGGAACGCACTTCTCTCAATATTTCTCCTGCGGATTCATGCTCGTTCAGCATGACATGGATGGGGTTTTGCAGATGGCCGAATGTGGGTGGTTCCGGTGTTCCGTTTTCCCGGGCATAGGACCACAGCAATTTGATATAAGGAAAGAGGATGCGCTCTTCTTTGCCCAGGTGGTCGTTCAATTCATCGGCAAGTACCGTCAGCCACTGATGGATCCGGATGGTTTCGGGTGCGGCGTGTCCGTGTACCCGGGCTACTTTCTGGGCAAATTCCAGAATGACGGGCATTTTGTCCCGCACATAACGGTGGTGGACTTCGACGATGTAATCGGCGAGAAAAGCTGGTGACCAGGACATGAAGTCATGGGCGGGCTGACCGGCGGGGCGATGGTCCAATTGTTGGATATCGGCTACCAGTTCGGATTCATCCACTCCTTTTTGCTTGCAGGCTTCCTGCAGGGTTTTTCCGCCGCCACAGCAAAAATCGATGCCGTTCTTTTTGAAAATAGCCGCGCGGCGGTAATCTTCGGCGACAAGGTCACCTACTTTCATGGAGGTCAAGGGTATTGTTTGCATGACTCGTCTGTTGTATGGTTAGAAATCTTTGCGTTGGGCTACCCAACGGATCCCGAGGGCAGGGAGCAGAACCCACATCGCCAAGGCACCGAAGGCCAGCATCAACCCGAAGGATTGTCCCAGGAATTTTTGGAATACCGCACCCGTGTAACCCATTAATGCGGATATGTCGAGTTGGAGCAGGATAAGAACGCGCGCCATGTCGATCGGATTGATCATTGTGCCGGCGATGGCAAATCCTTCCAGGGGATAATCGTTGTACATGGTCAGCAAAAGGAGAAAGACACCGTCATAAATCACGGCAAAAACCAGCCAGGCCAGGATCGCCAGGCCAAATCCTTTGATCCTGTTTTCGTGGTTGAGGGCAATGAAGTAAGCCACGGCGGCAAATATGAACGAGAGGAAAATTCCTGTGACAAGAACCATCAGCCACTCTCCGGCCGAGTCGGAGCTGAATACGCCCCACAGGACGAACGGGAGTCCGATTCCGACCATGAGACTGGCCGAGAGGGACAGGGCAATTCCCAGATACTGGCCGAAAAAAATGGATGTCCTGCGGACGGGTTGTGCCAGGAGCAGTTCGGTAAATTCACGGGAATGGTAGTAATACATGATCCCGAACATGGTGGCGATGAGCGGTACCAGGATGAGAACGACATTCATCAGACTGATGATGACTTTGGACAAGTCGGGACTCAGCCACAGAAGGGTGGTGGTCAGGGTCAGGTAGAAGGCCGTATACAAGAAGGCCCAGCGGCCCCTCATCAGGTCGTAGAAGCTGTATTTCAGGATCTTGAACATGGCGATAATGGCATCAGGTAAGGTGGAAGGCGGGGGTGACTTTGTTGAACGCGTGGCCGTTGACCCGGTCTATTTTGCGGTCGCGCAGGATGGCGGCTGTGGCATTTTCCAGGTTTTCTTCATGGACACGATGAAGGAGATCTGCTGTTCTTCCCTGGAAAATCACGTTGCCTTCCAGGAGGAAAATGAGTTCATCAGCCATTTCTTCCACGAAGTGCATGATATGGGTGGTGATCAGCATTTGTTTGCCTTTATTTCTTTCTTCCCGCAGCAGATCCTTGAGGTGGATCAGGGCAACCGGATCCAGGCCATTGGTGGGTTCGTCGAGGATCATGACGGGGCTGTCGAACATGAATGCCTGGACGATATTGACTTTCTGCCTGGTACCTCCTGACAGGTCACCCAGTCGTTTTTCCCAGTAGGGTGCAAGGCCGAACAGTTCGACCAGGCGGTCCTGCCGGGCAGGGGCTTTGCCCCGGATATCGCGGATCATGTGCATCAGCTCCCTAACGCGGATGTTGTCCGGAAACCGTGCCATCTGGGGCAGATAATCTATTTGTTCCCTGTAGGCCCATTGACCCTTGATATCCCTGCCATTAAAATGGATGCTGCCGTTGTTGGGAAGCACCATGCCCAGGATGGATTTGATGAGGGTGGTTTTCCCCGAGCCGTTGGGTCCCAGGATGGCCGTTATTCCCTGATCGCGGAAGCTCAGGGAAATGCCCCGCAGGACTTCCAGGCGACCGAATTTTTTTTCGAGAGCGTTCAATCGGATCATGACAGGTGAATTGTGGGAACAGCCGGATGGACCACCCGGCGCATGCGGGGTTTACGGTCGGCGATGTTTTCCGGGGTAAAGACCGGGCTGACTTTTTCCGCCAGATTGAGCAAATCGATGAACAGGCTTCGCAGCAAAATCATTGATTCCGGACTCTGATGGACAATGAAATTAAAGAGTTTGACCGGTCTGTAGGGGATGTCACCCGTCTTGTCGCGATCAAGGTCGTAGCCATCGTAATTGTCCCAATAATTTCCATCAAGGGAATTGCTGGCGGTGCTGCTGTGCATGGCCATATCGAAGGTATTGGAGAGGAAGTTGTTGTCCCGGATGGTATTTTCCAGACATCCCCCCGTCATTTTGATGGCCCAACCATTGCGGATGAAGTCGTTGTTCAGGTAATTGACCCGGTTGGAACCTTCCACCAGGATGCCAATCGTGTTTTCACGAAATGTGTTGTGGCTTATTTCGAGGTCGTAGATTTCCTTCAACAGCAGGCCATAAGAAGCCTTGCCCCAGTTGCGGCTGAATTCATTGTGCCACATTTGGATTCTTCTGGAAAACATGACGGCGACGCCGGCTCCGTTTTCACTGAACCTGTTGCCGGAGTATGTGTCGTCGTTGGAAAACATGAAGTGAAGTCCGTAGCGCAGATTTTGATAAGCTACATTGTCCTTGATATGGCTGCTGTCGGCAAATTCCAGGTAGATACCATCTCGATGGCCGATGATGTGATTTCTTTCGAGGAGGATGTTCTTGCAATACCAGAGATGGATGCCATTGCCGGAGCTGGCTTCCTCTACGGCTTTGCCGACCAGATGATTGGCGAAAACGGTGCCTTGTCGGGCATATTCGAGATATATACCGAAAGTCGTGTTTTTCAGGATGTTGTGACTGATGGTAAAGCCATCCGTTTTGCGTATTCGGATGGCGGAGCGATCCTCGACATAGCTGTACCCGGTGTTGTGAAATTCCAGTCCGCGGACTGTGACACCGGGGGCTTCCACGACGAGGATGGTGCCTTTGCCTTGCGCATCGATGATGGCACCCGGTTCGCCTATCAGGGCCAGTGGACGGGAAACGGTGATGCCGTGCTCCAGGTACAGGCCCTTGGCGATCAAGAGGGTATCTCCATCACAAGCCTTGGATACAGCTTCGTGTACCGATGCCCATGTACTGCCGGGCGCTACCCGGATGGTCCCGGCCGGTGTCGCCGGCGGACAGACTGTCCACAGGATCAGGGTCAACAGGTGAAGGAAATATTTCATGACAGAAATTCAGGAGTGGTCATCAAACGGAAGGCCGGTGGCCACCCGCGTCCCGAAGGAGCGGGTGGCTGATTTCCGGTGCTATTCTTCAGGAGGAAGCAGGACGGCGTCAATGACATGGACGATGCCATTGGAGGCTTTTACGGTACCCAGGACCCTGGCTCCCTGGAGGGAGAGTTGGTCGCTTTCCACCTTTACCGGAATGTAGTGGCCTGTGGCCATGTACAATTGCTGTCCGTCGCGCAGATTGTCAGAGGTAAAAGTGCCGGGAGTTGCGTGGTATTTGATGATCCGTGCAAGAGTGGCTTTGTTTTCCGGCTTCAGAAGATTTTCCAATGTACCGGCCGGCAATTTTTCAAAGGCGGCATTATTCGGAGCAAATACCGTCAACGGACCTGCGTTGGTCAGTACATCTTCCAGGGCAGCCGCCTGGACGGCAGCAACCAGCGTGCTGTGATCTTTGGAGCCGATGGCGATGGCGAGGATATTGGGGGCGGATTCTGCATCCACCACGGCCGATTGGCCTTTGGCCATAGAGGCATCTGCCGTAGAAGCAGGTTGTTCGACACCATCGGCACATCCATGGGCGGCGAGGGCCATGCCTATGCCGAGACTGAGACAAAGAAAGAGGTTTTTCATGTCAGGGTGGTTTTAATGGTGAGGCAAATGTTGAATCAGTTCATCCCAAGCAAACACTTGTCCTTCGTGGGTCTTTTGCATTTCCAGGGCTCTTTCCCGCGAGGCAAAACCATTCAGGAATGCCCCCATGGGGCTCGGCAATGAGCGGCTGATGAGATAATAGCTGCTCTCTGCGGGTATCAGCGTTCCGGGCTTGTCGTAATCATTCACTTCCAGTGATTTCCAGGAACTGCCTTCCTGGGAGGCCAAGAAGGGGACGAGGCATTCTATGGCATCAAACATGAACACCTTGCCCTTGTCACTGACCGCCCGGGCGGCGTGTTGTTGATCGACGATCGACATCTTGCAGTACACGCACATATCCGATCCGTAATCGACATCGCGCGGGGTGGAGTCACAGGCCATTACCATCAGGGCAACGACACTCAGGCAGGAAAATATCAGTTTTTTCATGCGGCTTGCTTTTTTAGGCGAAGGGAAAGCCAGCCGGCTCCCAGGGCCAGCAGGCCAGCCAGTCCGGCCAGATATCCCCCTGTGTGCGGGAAGGATTCCGCTACGAAATTCAGAATGTCTTTGGTGCCGATCAGCGGAGGCTGGAAGGAGGCACCCGGGATCTTGATGGGAGCCGTATCACTCAGCGAGTGCCCGTAGTCATATTCCCACAGATAGAAATCATACATGCCGAGCGCCGCCATGATGACAAAAAGGATTGCCCACACCCAATAGCCCCAATAGCGGTTGAGTCCTGCTGCCAGCAAACCCAGGAATCCCATGGCCAAAATGACCGAGGGGAAATACTTCAATTCGGGAATGGCATCAGGTTCGATGTACTTCATGCCCACATAGTGGTTGAGGATGTTGATGTTCTGGATGGTACCGGGTGTTTCGCCTTCCAACTTGTTGATCCAGATGTACATGGTGACGCCGTCCGGATACTGGGGTGCATAGAGCGTTATTCGCCACATGGGGAAAAGGAACAACATCATCAGGGCGCCGACGGCAAAAACCATGAGGATGCGGGGAAGCGTTTTCATGATACTTGGGTTGGGTAGTAACCGGGAGCATTTTGGCTCCCGGTTACTTAGGCAAAGAGAACGGGATCAGAGAGGGAAAGTGTCCTCTCCCAATCCCCATTTGACAGGCACATTGGCCTCCTTGGGAGAGACGCGGATGTACCCCTGCATTTCCTGGTGAAGCGCCGAGCAGAAGTCGGTGCAATAGAACGGATAAACCCCGGTTTTTTTAGGTGACCAGCGCAAGGTCCGGGTCTGACCGGGCATGACGAGAAGTTCGGCATTTTGGGCGCCCATCATGGAGAATCCATGCGGTACATCCCAGTCTTGTTCCAGATTGGTAATGTGGAAGTACACATCATCACCCACTTTGATGCCCTCAACCCAGTCGGGGGCAAAGTGACTGCGTATGGTGGTCATGTAGATCCGGACGACATTGCCTTCGCGGACGACCTTGGTTTCCTTTTCTCCCAGCGCGCGGAACGGGTGTTTGTTTTGCTCGATAGGGAAAAACTTCTTGGATTTGGGCGCCACACGGTCGGCTGAAATTCCTTGGGCATAGTGGGGTTCACCATGGGTCGGAAAGTCGAGCAGGAGCTTGATCTTGTCTCCGGAGATGTCGTAGAGCTGGGCCGAATGGTTCATTTCCGGGCCAGTAGGCAGATACCGGTCTTTGGTGATCTTGTTGAGCGCCACCATGTATTTGCCTTGTGGTTTGCGCGAGCTGCCACCGGGGATCATGAGGTGACCGACCGAATAATAGCAGGGTGCACGATCCAGTACTTCCCAGGTACCGACTTTCCACTTGACGATCTCCGAGGAGATGAAAAATGTGGTGTAGGCATTCCCGTTGTCGTCAAATTCCGTGTGTAGCGGTCCCAGACCGGGCTCCTTGACCACACCGGCCACCACCTCGTCGTATTTCAGCACGGGTATGCCGTCAATCTCGGTTTCGAAGGCTTTGTTTTCAATGGCCTTCAACATCTTGTCAAAGGAATGCACGGTGAGATTGGCGCTCAATTTGCCCGAGCCGACAATGTATTCCCCGGTGGGGTTGACGTCCACACCATGGGGGGATTTGGGCGTAGGCAAGAAGTAAACCACGCCGGGACATTGGGCGGGATCAAGAATCCGAACGCTTTTCTTCATGGTGGATTCCGCGGATTGAGTTTCCTCGTTCATGCGATTGGAAGCGTATTCGGCAGGCACTTCCGTGAATTTGCCCTGCTGGATATATTCTTCGGCCTTTTTCCAGTTGATGGCGGCAATGAAGTCCTTGTCATTCTGGGAAGCATTGACCTCCTTGAGCGTGTAGGCTTTCTCCGTATTGTAGCAAGTGAAAAAGGTCCACCCGTGGGATGGTCCCTTGCCGGAAGAAGCCAGATCGTAGTCAAAAGCCGGCATCATGATCTGGAAGGCCAGATCCATGTGACCGTGTTGCTGTTCCACGCTGATGAAGGAGATGACGCCTTTGAAGTTCTCCTTGAAGGTGCTGACCGGGACGTCCTTTTGCGGATAAGGCACACTAAATCGCGTGCCGGCGACCACATATTCCGTGTTTTCGGTCAGGTAAGGAGAGCTGTGGTTGCCACCGCTATTCGGCAGTTCGATGGTTTCTACCGTTTCGAAGGTGGAAAGGTCGATCCGCGCTACACGGGGTGTGTTGTTGCCATTGATGAACAGCCACCGCCCGTCGGTCTCACCCTTGGTTTGGGAGAGTTTGGGGTGGTGGGCGTCGTCCCAGGGGATGAATCCCCACGAGGTGTTGAGCAGGGGTTTGGTTTCCTCCGAAAATCCGTACCCTTTTTCCGCATCCAGGGCAAAAACCGGGATGACTTTGAGTGTCCGGCCTGAGGGCAGGCCCACTACGCTGACCTGGCCGCTGAATCCACCGGAGAAGAAACCATAGAATTCGTCATGTTCTCCTGGCGGGATGTACACCGCGGAAGCGGCATCCCCGGCCAGAGCCCCGGCACTCAATTTACCGGAGCCTTTGTTGCCACAGCCGGTGCCCAGAAGGGCGGCCGCTGCCAACAGCACGAAGCCTGCGAGCAAAATGCCTGGCGTGTTTTTCATGTTTTCAAAATTTACGGGTTATTGAATAGTGAGTTGGAAAAGGCCGGTGGGTATGGCGTGATCCCTGTATCCAAATAAAGGACCCGCATATCTTTTACAAAGGTACTTGTGCCCTTTTTCGAAGGGGAATGACGAAAGTCATGGATGCCAGTGATCTTGATCAAAAATTTCATAATTTGCGTAAAACCAATAAATAAGATTGTTTTTTATTGATATTTCGACCGTGCCTGGATTGTAAAGTCCGGAACTATTGGCACCAGGGACTTCATAAAAGGGATAAAAAAGTCTTTTTCTCTTAATTTTGCCTTCACAATCACGTACATGTTTTCCAAGAGCTGTCAATACGCTATTCGGGCTGCCCTGTATCTGGCCGTCCACGCCGTGGACGGTGCGCGCATAGGCGTCCGGGAATTGGCCGACCAACTGGAAGTACCCCAGCCTTTTTTGGCCAAAGTGCTCCAGCAAATGGTACGCGGGCACCTCATTTCCTCGGTCAAAGGGCCCCGGGGAGGTTTTTTTCTCAGTGAACGCAACCAGGAGGTGACGCTCAAGCAAATCGTGCTGAGCATTGACGGACCGGACGCATTCACGTCCTGTATCCTGGGATTGCCGGTTTGTTCCGGCACCCATCCTTGTCCGCTGCACTTTCAGGCCATGGCCTACCGGGAAGGACTCCACTACCAGCTCAAATACCAGGCAATTGGTGATTTGGCACAGCGGATTTCCCGGGAAGACATGAAAATTTGATCATTATGAAGTACCTTCATATCAACCTTCCATCTTCACTCAAAACTTTGTCCTATGAAAAAGGTCATTTTCCCTTTCTTCCTTCTGTTGATATTGGCCGCTGCTTGTGGAGGCAGTGACGATAATGCCACCGGCGAAGCCGAGGCCCCTGAAAGCATGGTGGCGGATGCACCTGCGGATGACGGCAAAGGGGTAGGAGAGTACAAGGAGGTCGCGCTCAATGATCCGCTTGTGGCCTCCCTTGTCAGTCAGGGCCAGTCGATCGTAGACCTCAAATGTGCCGCCTGCCACAAAACCACCGACCAACGGGTGGTGGGGCCAGGGTTCAAAGGCATCACCGAACGCCGGAAACCCGAATGGATCATGAACATGATCACGAATGTGGATGTCATGCTGGAGGCGGATCCGACCGCTCAGGCCCTCCTGAAAGAGTGCCTGGTCCGCATGCCCAACCAGAACCTCACCCCGGATGATGCCCGTGCCGTTTTGGAATTCATGTTTGCCAACGACGGCAAAACCGTAGGTCAGTAATTCCGAAGAATCCTGCGATGGGACCGGACTGCCTGGCGAGGCGGTCCGGTCCGCCATTCCTTGACCCATGCTTCCACCCACCATCTTCCGTATTGGCCTCGGCTTTTTCCTGGTGGCTGCCCTTATCGGGACGTTGTTGCGCTGGGCTTTTGTCGAAGAAGTATCCTGGCTTCATTACCGGTATTGGGTACATGCCCACTCCCATGTCGCCATGCTGGGCTGGCTGTACCTGGCATTGTTTGCCCTGATGGTGCGGGTATTTGCCGGAGAAAAAGCCTGGAAATACGGACGCCTCGCTGTCATTACCGGACTTTCAGTTGCGGGTATGATGATCGCATTTCCCGTTGAAGGATACGGGACCTGGTCCATCACTTTTTCTGTCCTGCACAGCTTGTTGTCTTATGTGTTTGTTTTCCGTTTGTGGAAGGACCAAAAGGCAACGGGCCTGGCGCGTTTGTTTCTACAGGGCAGTCTGATTTTTTTGGTAGTCTCCACGCTGGCGCTGTGGTCCATGCCCGTCATATTGACACAGGGACTGCAGGGCAAGGCCATTTATTATATGGCCGTTCAGTTTTACCTGCACTTCCAGTTCAATGGATGGTTCACCTTTGCCTGTCTGGCGCTCTTTTTCCATTGGGCCGCCAGTGCAGGTACCGAATGGCCGGTCAAAAACGGCCGCTTATTTTTTCTCCTGCTCGCGATATCCTGTTTATTGACCTATGCCTTGTCCATTGCATGGTCCAATCCCGGTCCTTTGGTTTTTGGCATCAACAGTATGGGCGTCGTCTGTCAGTTGGTAGCTCTCCTTTATTTTTTCGGCGGCCTGAAGAAGGTCCATCACAGGTTGCGCCGAATGGCCGATGGCTGGACCCGGGTGCTTTTGGGGGTGGCCTTCGGGGCATTCATCACCCGCATCCTGATACAGTCTGTGGTATTTTGGCCGGCGGTGGCGACCATTTCCTTTACCATCCGAAATTTTGTCCTGGGATTCATCCACCTCATCCTCCTGGGAACAGTGACGTTTTTCGTCCTCGCTTATGCCCGCCGGACGGGATTGGTCCTACTGGACCGTGGGCTTGCTACCTGGGGCTTGGTCCTGTTGCTGTCGGGCTTTGCCGGAAGTGAAGCTTTACTGTTTTTACAGGGACTTTTGATCTGGATGGGCCAGGGATTTATACCTTTTTATCACGAATCGCTGTTCGCCGTGTCCGTGCTCTTGCCGCTGGGTGTCGCGCTCATTCTTTATGCCCAATTCCTGCCAAAGAACAATCCTCCTGCCCGGGAGGCGATAAGCGTTCCGGACACCCGTCAGCATTCCTGACCCATTAACTTAGCGGCGTGTTCCGGCTGACGCGCATCGCTCCAACACCGAGCGGATATATCCATCCCGGGAATGCGGCATCGTTCCTGTTCACCGGATTGCTGGCCCGACAGTACGGGGCCTGCGTCCTCCTGCGTGTGGATGATCTTGACCGCGGTCGATATCGCGAAAGGTACCTGGAAGACCTCTTCCACCAATTGTATTGGTTGGAAATAAACTGGGACGAGGGTCCTCGCAACCCGGCGGAATTCCATGCGGTCTGGTCCCAACAACATCGCAGGCACCTGTACCGGCAAACGCTGGAGCGTCTGGTCGCCACCGGGCTGGTGTATGCCTGTACCTGCAGCAGGAGACAAACCCGTAGTTCGGCCGATACCATTGCATATACTGGGCATTGCAGAGAAAAGTCGTTGCCCCTGGATACGCCCGGTGCGGCCTGGCGCATTCGTGTACCGGAAAATACGACAGTACACTTCCGCGAAGGAGCGGGGATGAACAGCATCCGGCTGGACACGGCCATGGGAGATTTCGTTATCCGGCAAAAGGACGGACAGCCATCCTATCAGGTGGCCTCCCTGACGGATGATCTGTATTTCGGGGTGGACGGGATTGTCCGGGGTGAAGACCTCCGGCCCTCTACCGGGGCGCAGTGTTATCTGGCCAGAATCCTGGACGAACCAGCCTTTCATCAGGCCTTTTTCTGCCATCATCCATTGTGGAAGGACGAATGGGGCAGAAAATTGTCCAAATCGGAAGGAGCGGGATCATTGCGTGTCTGGAGGGATGAAGGCAATACCCTCGCCACCCTGGAGGAGGTGGCCCAACAATGGTTGGGGCGCATGCAGGTATGAGCTTACCCATACGGGCCATACTTTTCCTTGCGGCCAGTGTCTCCTTTCGTCCGGATCAAACCGGTACGGCTGATCGCGAAATTATCCGGATTCGGCAGATTGCTTTTCCGCCAATTCGCTTTCCCGTTTCAGACGGGCTGTTACGCGGTGGAAAAGTATGGCGGTATTGAGTTCATAGCCCGAAATGATGGAAAAGGCATTGATCTGCAACCAAAGCATGAGGGCGATGACCGTACCGATGGATCCGTACAGTTTGTTGTAGGTACCGAAGGAATTGATGTAAAGGGAAAAAAGCACGGAGGAGGCGATGGCGAGAACGGTAGCAACGGTAGCACCGGTACTGAAAAACCGGAATTTCCTGTGGGTGGGGGCCCCGTACCGGTACAACAAAGCGATGCTGGCATAGAACAGCATGATGACCAGGATCCAGCGGAGGAGGTCCAAACTGAAAGTAGTGCCTTGATCCCAATGGAAATGGTCGGCCAGTAGATGGATGAGGGCGCTTCCGGCGATGATGAGACCGATCGAGCAGATGACCAGCGTCGCCAGCAAAAGGGTAAGCCACAGAGCGATCCACCGGATCATGAGCACACCACGATTCTTGAATATTTCCGGGTATTGTTTTTCAAAGCTGTACATGAGTGTGGCGGTGCCACTCGTGGAAAAATACAGGAAAAGCAGTGTACTGAAAGACAGCAATCCCCGGCGTTCACGGGTGGCGATGTCGTCGAGGAATTCAAACAACCAATCGCCTGCCGTACCTGGCATGACACCGCGGATGGCTTCGTGGACGGTCAGATTGAAATTTTCGTAAATCGGCAGGTAGGGCAAAAGCGTGAACA
>CAYYGN010000026.1:0-37506 GCA_964471595.1 uncultured Saprospiraceae bacterium | reverse complement strand
GGCTGCAGGAATCCGACCTTGCAGGTATTGTGGCCGGCATGTGTGCTGCCGAGGAGGTCCTGCCGGCATATGGGATCATTCTGACCACAAAGGGACAGGTCCTTCATAATCACCATCACGGCCATGAATTGCTGGATGGCCAGTTGGTGCTCGGCGACTTCGGTGCCGAATCACCGATGCATTACGCGGGAGACATCACCCGCACCTTCCCCGTGAGCCGGTATTTTACGGATCAGCAAAAAGAGATTTACGAGATCGTTCTCGATGCCCAAATCAGCGCCATTCAGGCTTGTCACCCGGGTGTCAAATACCGCGATGTTCACCTCGAAGCCTCCAGGATCATGGCCAACGGTCTTCGTTCCCTGGGATTGATGAAAGGGGATCCTGAAGAGGCTGTCGCTGCAGGTGCCCACGCGTTGTTTTTCCCCCACGGACTGGGTCACATGATCGGGCTGGATGTCCACGACATGGAGGATCTCGGCGAAGACCATGTGGGCTATGCCGGCGAAGTGACACGCAGTGACCAGTTTGGTTTGGCGTATTTGCGTATGGCCCGCACGCTGCAACCGGGTTTTGTCGTGACGGTGGAGCCCGGCTTGTATTTCATCCCGGAACTGATCGACCAGTGGAAAGCCGAGAATCGGCACGGAGATTTCATCCACTACCCGGCGTTGGAAAAATACCGCCATTTTGGCGGGATTCGCATTGAAGACAACATCCTGATCTCGGAAGATGGCAGGGTGGTGCTGGGCGAACCTATCCCCAAAACCGTTGAGGAAATCGAGGCCCTGCGCTATCAGGTTTGAGGGACTGCCGTCGCCATGTCAATGTCCGGCCAGTTCGAGGATGCGGCGAAATTCGGAAGGCTTGAGCGGCATGACGGAAAGCCGGCCGTTGCGAACGAGCGCAATATCCTTGAGTTGAGGGTCTGATTTAATGACGCGCAAAGGCACCGGCCGGGGCAGGGCCTGCTCGGGGGCGAAGTCAACGACCGACCATTCTCCTTTCGCTGCGGTAGGGTCGGCATACGCTTCGCGAACGACCGTAACGATCCCGACGACTTCCAGTCCCTCGTTGCTGTGATAGAACAGGGCGCGATCCCCTATCTTCATTTGCCGGAGGTTGTTTCGCGCCTGAAAATTGCGCACCCCTTCCCACACTGTCCTCCCGTCCCGTTCCAGATCCTGGTAACTGTAAACGAAGGGCTCTGACTTGATGAGCCAATACTGCATAGATTCTCCTGCCTTCGTATCCGTAATTTCTCCGGTTCTCTCCGGACCGCTTAATAACCCGGGCCGGTCAAAAAGGTTTTGTCATATCAGATGGCCAACCGTCCGCGAAACAAGGGCAAAATGCTCCGTCCCCGCCTGGACGCCATCCGGCTCGGACCTGCAAGATAGGCGGTATTTTCCGCTCCGTGCCAAGGGCCATCCCAGCTAACCCAACGGTCTCTGTTCAGGGCGTCGGGTTGGAAGCCAACCGCTCTACCTGTTCCCAGACTCTGAGGACGTTGCCGGAACATATTTTTTCGATGTCTTCCTCGCTGTAACCCCTTTGAAGGAGGAGATATATGAGGTTGGGATATTGGGAAACGTCCTTCAATCCGGTGGGCAAGGAGTCTCCGACTCCGTCGAAATCCGATCCCAATCCGACGTGATCGATGCCTGCCACCTTGACCGCATGGTCGATATGTCGCGCCACCATTTCCACATCCGCATAAAGCGTCGGGTGTTTGCGGCGAAAGGATTCGATCAGGGGCTTTGCCTCGGGATCATCCGGCTTCAGGCCCTTTTTCTCAAGAAGTTTGTCCAGTTTTCGCCGGTTGGCATCATTCGTTTTCTGGACCTTCTTGTCGAGAAAGGCAGATCCGAAGTTGATCTGAATGACGCCGCCGTTTTTGGCCAATGCACGCAGCATTTCGTCACTCATGTTGCGCTCCCAGCCCGGAGTGAAATGTCGGCAGGATGAATGCGAGGCGATGACGGGGGCACGGGTAACCTCCAGTACATCGTGGAAGGTCTGATCGGAGGCATGGGAGATGTCCACCATGATTCCGAGACGATTCATTTCCTCCACCACTTTCCGGCCGAATGGACTCAGTCCTCCCCATGTCCGGGCCTTGTCGTAGCTCGAATCTCCGATCAGGTTGTCTTTGGCGTGTACCAGCGTGATATACCGGATGCCCCTGCGGTGAAAATGGGCGAGATGAGAAAGGTCATTCTCGATCCCCGCACCGTTTTCCATCCCCATGGGAAGGGACAACAGACCATTCCGGAAATTTTCGCGCACCTGGGCCACGGAATAAGCGTGGGCGAATTTGCCGGGATGTCCCCGGACAATTGTGTCCACCATGTCAATGGTTTGATCCGCAAAAGCCCTGGCCCCCCCGTCCTGACAGGAAGCGGGTACAAAAATCGCGATGAAGGGCACATCCAGTCCTCCCGCGCGGGCTCTTTCATAATCAAAATCACCGTGTCCGCCCGAGATGGGAATGCCGAGATATTCGCGGGTGGGGCGAAAGTTTTTCACCCCCATGCGATAAGGCAGGTCCACATGGCCATCGAGGATCATCACCTTTCGGGCCAGGGATACGGCCCTCTGCATCAGCGGGTCATCCGGTTGGAAGGAAGATTGGGCAGGAAGGGCAAAGGCCATCGACAGGCCAAGGTACAGAAGAGGTATGCGCAACATGGGGGAAGGGTACATGCGGATAAGACAGATGACAACTACTCTCCGAACAGGGGAGTCAGGGCGTTCAAATCTGTTTGTTCAAACGGGTGTTTCTGGCCAGGCAATTCGAAATAACGCGCATGGGGTATGCTATCGGCAACTGCCCTGGATTCCGATGCCGTCACCATGCGGTCCGCTTCACCCCGGAGGATGGTCACGGGAATACGGATTCCGGACAGGATGTCGGGAGTGAGGAGGAGTTGGTGGCCCAATCGGCGGAGCATGGCTGAAGTGGCGTGGATGACCTGACGCCAGGAATTGGGGGCATGCCGCTCTCCGATGAGGGTGACCAATGCCGGCGCTTTGGCTTCCAGCACGTCCGGGTTCAGCATCCGGCATTCCTGGTCGGCGATGAGGGGGTCCCACTCCCATTTGGTCCCGAGGGTAACGAGGGAGGCAATGCGACCCGGAAACCGGGCAGCGACGGCAGCAGCCACATAACCGCCCATGCTGTAGCCGAAAACGGGCACTGGTCCGTTAAAGGCGCCTTCGAGGTAGCCGGCCAAACATTCGGCCAGGAACGCCATATCATAGCCATCCTCGGGAACAGGACTGCCTCCATGCCCCGGAAAATCCCAGGTATGGACCGGTCCATTCAGGGAAAGGCGTTCAGCAAGGGGCTTCATTTGGGCGGCGCTGCCAAGGGCACCGTGAAGGAGGACCCGCGGAAGGGGCAATCGAATCATAGACGGGAATATACCGGTATCCGGCCGGCCCGAAATTACGAAATGCGCTCGGAAAGGTGGGCGGGCTCCAAACGGATCTCCCGGCATTCGCCGTGGCTCTCCAGCGTAAAGAGAGCCGTGAGCATGCCTTCCAATTGTTCGCGGGGATTGTCGGGGAATGCCTCCCGGAAAGCGGCCTGGAACATGGCCTTGTAGGTCCCGGCGAGAAAAGCTTCATCTGAGGCGGCGAGCTCCTGGTGCGGGCCATTTCCTTTGCGCTCTGCAAGCATCGCGCGCCTCCTCGCCATTTGCAAACGAATTCCGGAGGCGTGCTGCCGGGCCAGATGGTGGGTGCGCTCCATCACGATATCGGCGTAGGTAGCGATGAGTTCGGCATAAGACCGGTATATCAGCACAGGAGGCACACCGGACTGCAGGAGTCCGGGGATGGTCTGATCCGTCAGTCCCAAAGGGGATACGGTGAGGTCCGCCAGTTTGACATTCCCGCAGCGGGTCAGTGTGGCGCTCAGCAATAGCGGGCGATCCGGGCATCCGAAACAAAGTCCGGTCCGTTTTTCCAGGGGCAGCAGGGCGTGGGTGAGGGCCTGCGATGCAGCGGGATGCCGGCGAAAAAAATTGCGTTCACGGAGGGGACCATCCGACCAGCGGATGATGGCGAACGCCTTGCCGGGATCCGGAGCGGGCGACAATGGACGCACCACCCAATGGGATCGGTCTCCCGTCAGTGATCGGTGACCGATCTCGAATCCGGTGGACGGGCTGGGGTGTGTGTCGGGCAAAAACATCGGCGTTTTTCCTGAACATGTTTCAGGATTGACGCAAAGGTGCCCCTCCGGACCGGTGGTGGCCAATGATGCCCGTTATGAGGGGATATGATGCAAATCAGAGGCCCGGACAGCATTCGGGTTGCCCTTCCACATTTTTCCCGTAGGAGTATCGGCCAATGACTTGATCATGCTGACGCCTGGCGTTACTAACGCCAAAGGCAAGCCTAAATATCCGGAGATGCAAGGGAGCCCAATAATAGTTCGCCTGATTACTCCGGAGTTATCAGTGTCATACGGTGAGCTATCATGCAGATGGCTGTTTACACAACGGCTACAGCGGCATTTTTGGCGCGCTTCCGTTCGTGTTCCTTGAGATGGATCTTCCGCAGGCGGATGGATTTGGGCGTCACCTCCACATATTCGTCATCCTGGATGTACTCCAGGGCTTCCTCCAGCGTAAACACGACGGGAGGAGCCAGTTTGACCTTGTCATCCGAACCGGAGGCCCGCATGTTGGTCAATTTTTTGGTCTTGGTTACATTGACGACGAGGTCGCCAGGGCGGTTGTTTTCACCGATCACCTGGCCTTCGTACACCTCCTCGCCCGGCTCAATAAAAAAGTATCCCCTGTCCTGGAGATTGTTGAGGCTGTAGGGGATGGCCGTACCCGTTTCCATCACGATGAGCGATCCGTTCTGGCGTCCGGGAATGTCTCCTTTATGGGCTTGGAATTCCTTGAATCGGTGGCTCATGATCGCCTCACCGGCCGTGGCGGTCAGGAGCATGGACCGCAGGCCCATGATGCCTCGCGAGGGGATTTCAAACTGCAACAACATGCGGTCGCCCTTGGGGGTCATGGACAGCATGATGCCTTTGCGCCGTGTGACCATTTCTATGGCCTTCCCGGATACCAGTTCGGGAAGATCAATGCGCAGCTCTTCCACGGGTTCCATGAGGATCCCGTCCACTTTTTTCATGATGACCTGAGGCTGGCCGATCTGCAACTCGTACCCTTCGCGGCGCATGGTTTCGATCAAAACCGAAAGGTGCAACACGCCCCGGCCATAGACCTTGAAGCTGTCGGCCGAACCGGTTTCCTCCACCCGCAGCGCAAGGTTTTTTTCCAACTCTTTGACGAGACGGTCCTTGACATGCCGGGAGGTGACGAATTTGCCCTCCTGTCCGAAGAAGGGGGAGTCATTGATCGTGAAGGTCATGCTGATCGTGGGCTCGTCGATCGCAATAGCCGGCAAGGCTTCCGGGTTTTCGGCATCGGCAATGGTATCGCCGATTTCGAAGCCTTCCATGCCAACCACCGCGCAGATGTCACCGGCTTTGACCACATCGGCCTTGACTTTCTCCAGGCCCTGGAAGACAAAAAGTCCCCGCAATTTCTGGCGCTGCACGGTACCGTCCTTTTTGAGAAGGACAACCTGCTGGTTTTCCCGCAATTCGCCCCGATGCAATCGGCCGATGGCTATCCGGCCCACGTAGGCAGAGAAATCCAGCGATGTGATCAACATTTGCAGGTTGCCTTCCGGGGGATGGGGAGCCGGAATATAGGTGAGGATTGCATCGAGCAGCGGGGAGATGTCGGAAGTGGGCTTTTTCCAGTCGGTGCTCATCCACCCTTGCTTGGCCGAGCCGTAAATGACCGGAAAATCGAGTTGTTCCTCGGTAGCTTCCAGGTTGAACATCAGCTCGAACACTTCCTCGTGGACCTCGTCCGGTGTACAGTTCTCCTTGTCCACCTTATTGATGACCACGATGGGTTTGAGACCTATTTCAATGGCTTTCTGCAGGACAAATCGCGTCTGCGGCATGGGCCCTTCGAAGGCATCCACCAACAAGAGTACTCCGTCGGCCATATTGAGGACGCGTTCGACTTCGCCGCCGAAATCCGAGTGACCGGGTGTGTCGATGATGTTGATTTTGACCCCTTTCCAGGACATGGCCACATTTTTGGCCAGGATGGTGATGCCGCGCTCCCTTTCCAGGTCATTGTTGTCCATGATGAGCTCTCCCACTTCCTGATGGGATTTGAAGAGCTGCCCGGCGTGGAGCATCTTGTCCACCAGGGTGGTTTTACCGTGGTCGACGTGGGCGATAATGGCGATGTTGCGAATGCTTTCCTGCATGGGGTATGGGTAAAAGAGGCGCAAAGGTACGCCTATTTAACGTGCGGGGGGTTAATGGAACGTTAATCGTCGGGAAACGGGTGGCTTCAGGATTGCCGTCGGGACTGGTCCTGTCCCTGTGTCGTCATACACTCAGATAATGCATGAGCGCTTCGTAGTTTTCCTTGAGCGCATCATTGTAGTCGGATTCCTGGTAGCTGGCCCGGATCCGGTATTTGAAGCGTTCCAGGCTGGCCACGATGCGGCTGACGCTGGGGGCGTGCAGTTTGAGGGTTAATTCCAGGACTTCAGCCTGGGGAGGACTGCTGAGGTACATCAGGAGGATGATGCCGTCCTCGCCTTCAATGATCCGTCCGATCTCGCCCGGCATGTAGTCGCGGCGGTTGACTTCCAGGATCAGGATACTGCCGTTCTCAGCGAGCGAAGTGGCACTGGCCAGGTGGGCCAGGATGTCTTCCTGGGTAATGAGGCCGAGGTAATCGCCCTTTTCATTGAGCACTGGAATTACGGTCAGTCGCCCTTGCCCCATGACCCGAAGTACTTCCACGAGGTGGTCGCTCTCGTTGACGTAGGGTTTGTGGGCACCCAATTCATAGGAACCAATGGGCTCGGAGAGATCGGCGGCGAGAATGTCGTCTTCGGATACCAGGCCCAGGAACTGGGTATTGTTGACGATGGGCAAATGCCGGACCACGGCGTCGCGCATGAGAACGAGCGCATCCTCTCCGGAGGTGGAGGTGCGGAGGGGAAGGAGGCTCGTCGTGATCAGTTCTTTGGCCAACATGGTTTCCGGCCCGAAGGCCCTTTATCCGTTAGATGCGGATTTGGCGAAAAAAGTTGCCGTCACCGCATGAGTTTCTCCTTCAGGGCGACGAAATCAGCTTCGCTGATCTCTCCGCGTTGCCGGGCTTCGGTGATGCGCCGCAGGGATTCGAGCAGCGATCCGTCATCGCCCGCCTGGAGGGCAGGGGCATCCGTGCGCTTGTAGCCGGCAGCCACAAAAGCGGCAAATCCGGGCTGTATGCGGAGGAAAGCCAGGCTGTCATGGTCGGCGATCTTTTCGGTCTCCCTGAATCCGCAGGCCACGGCCTGCTCCAGATGGTAAAAACCCCGCTCCACATCCTCGAGCATGGAATACGTGCATGCGAGGTTGAAATGGACCACCGGGTTGGCAGGCGCCCTTTCCAATGCCTGCAAAAAATCAGCCAAAGCGCCCTGCATGTCCATTTCACGAAATTTTTTCGTGCCGCTTTTTATCCATTTGGAGGCGCGGGAAAAGATGGCCACCGGTCTTGCGGCCGGCCGGCCGGCCCTTCGGGATGCTTTGTCCGGCATGGATCCTGCGGGTTGGCCTTTGTTGTACTTGGCGTCAAAGGCGGCCGGATCCATACCCGCCATCAGGATGCCTTCCACGATGGCCACTACGGCGAGGATGACAAGCACGATGGGCCACCGAAGGAACAAGGCCAGAAAGAAAAACACCAACCGCCCCGATCCGGCATTGAAGCCCCGGAGGTACATTTTGTGCAAACCGAGAATGCCCCCGAAGAAGGCAAAAAATACGGCGACGTAGCGGTTTTTCATGACATCCCGTTGGCGTGCAATTTCATACATTTTTTGCGTTTCGGGCAAATTAGCGATGCAAAGTGCCTTTGAACCGCTGATTTTCGATGAAGGCATTCAGCTATTCGACGGGATACAGCCGGGCCGTCAGGGCGTGAAAGTCTTCCACGCGGAGTTGTTCGGGTCGCAGGGCAAATCCGGGCTCCTCCAGCCAGGAGGGCTCCGGTACCATTTCGCGCAATGAATTGCGTAACATCTTCCTCCGCTGGCCGAAAGCGGTTTTCACCACCCGGTACAGGTCGGCATCCCTGCACGGGAGGATCGGGTTTTCCCTTCTGACCAGACGGATCACGCCACTCTGCACCCGGGGGGGCGGGTCGAAGGATTCCCTGTTGACGGTAAACAGGTATTCGCCCGCATACCAGGTCTGGGCCAGTACACTCAGGATACCGTACTCCTTGTTTCCCGGGGGCGCCACAATCCTTCGGGCCACTTCTCTTTGGAACATGCCCACCATGACCGGGATCAGCGAGCGGTGTTCCAGCATCCGGAACACGATCTGGCTGCTGATATTGTAGGGAAAGTTGCCGATGAGTCCGAAGGGAAGCCCATCGAAAAGCGCGTTCAGATCGAGGTGCAGGAAATCGCCCTCCCGGATATGACCGGTCCATTCCGGGTGGCGGGAAGCCAGCCAGACCACCATGTCGGGATCGGCTTCCACCGCGAGAAAAGCGGGCCAACGTTCGGCGACAAAACGGGTAAGAATGCCTTTGCCGGGACCGACTTCCAACACGTGACCGCCTATGGCCGGATGGTCGAGCTGGTCGGCAATCCGGGAGGCAATGGCCGGATGCCGGAGGAAATGCTGGCCGTAGGACTTTTTCGCGCGCAAGGGCTAATTTGCTAATTTTGAGGCCCAAGATTACGCAAATACCGGTGGAGTCACCGGCCCCCGCCACCTATGAAGCAGCCCCGGATTGGTATTACGATTGGCGATGTGAACGGCATTGGTCCCGAAGTCATCATCAAGACCCTCGCCCATGAAGCGGTATCCCGGATGGTCACTCCCGTGATTTACGGGTCTGCCAAAGTATTGAGCTATCACAAGAATTTTGCGGCACCGGCCGGCTTTTCCTTTCAGACTATCGAACAGGCCTCCCAGGCACAAGCCGGGAAAGTAAACGTCATCAACTGCTGGCCGGAAATGGTGGACATCCACCTCGGTGAGGTGTCAGAAGCTGCCGGGCGGTGTGCCCTTCAGGCGCTCGAGCAGGCCGTCAACGACCTGAAGGAGGGCAGGATAGACGCCCTCGTCACGGCCCCCATTCACAAGAAGGCGGTGGCCGCTGCCGGATTCGGAGACATTGGACACACCGAGTATCTGGCACGCCGGTTTGAAGGGGCAACACCCCTTATGTTGCTGGTAGCGGACGATTTGCGGATAGGTGTTGTGACCGGCCACCTGCCGCTGGGTGAGGTGGCTCCGCTGATCACCAAACAGCGGGTGCTCCAGTACATTCGCGCGATGGATCAGAGCTTGAGGGTGGATTTCGGCATAGAACGTCCCGTCATCGCCGTACTCGGACTCAACCCCCATGCAGGGGATGAAGGCCTGATCGGGAATGAGGAAGAAAAAGCCATTCGACCGGCCATTCTCGAGGGTAAAAAGAGTGGCATCATGGCCACCGGGCCCCATCCCGCTGACGGCTTTTTCGGATCCGGTGCCTGGCAAAAAGCGGACGGCATACTGGCCATGTATCACGATCAGGGATTGGTGCCCTTCAAGGCACAGTGTTTTGGCAGAGGGGTCAATTTTACGGCCGGGCTACCGGTGGTACGCACCAGTCCCGATCACGGTGTGGCCTTTGATCTGGCCGGCAAGGGAGTGGCCGATCCCGGTTCATTCCGTCAGGCTCTTTTTCTTGCCACGGATATATGGCGGCGGCGGAGTCAATATGCCGAGGACCATGCCAATCCCCTTCAGACAAGGGATACCTTCCGAAAAGGGGAAGATGAAAGAGTGGAGGACTGACCGTTTCCCCTGTATGCGCAACCTCACCACCGGTATTCCCGTATAGGTAGCATCCCCGGAGCTTGCACCGGGCCGGCGGACGATGTAATTTTGCCCCCTCAAAGTTTTAATCCGGAAAACCACCACCATGTTTCACCTGACCAGCCTGTCGCCTGCCCGTCTTTTCCTGGCGGCCATTCTGATGCTCATCCTACCTTCTGCCTGTCAAAACGAGGAGGCCGGCACGGCGTCCGGGGCTACAACGGAGGAGGACGCTCCGCGCACCCGGGAGCGCAAGTATCCAATCGTTCCGTTTGAGGTCCACGATCAATCCGGGGAACCGATCAAGGCTTACACGGTATTTGAAAGCTTTGAAGACGGCGCCAGCGGCACGGTCTTTCAGTTTCAACATGGCCATGCGAATGTGCCATTTGAGCCCGGAGCCCGTTACCGCGTTCAGGCCCAGGGTTTCCACACGTTGGATTTCGAGTTTGCCGACATCACAGGCGTCAAGCGCCTCATTTTTTACATGAACCACACCGGCAATACATCGGATACCCCCATTGTTCGCGGGGCATGCCACAATAAGGCCTGGCGTCCGTTTGCTTCGGCCACGGTGGTCACGGCCGGTGATTTGAGCGGCCAAACGAACGATCAGGGCATGTATGCCATTCCCGGAGCCACTTTGACCGGGACGGAACCAACACCGCTCCGCATCTCCTGGAAAGACCGTGAAGGGGTGGACGGCAAGCTCGACCTGCGTTTCCGCGAATTGACCAATGACACTTTGCGGGTGGATGTATGGGTGGATGTGGAGGACCAGGCCGGCTGAGGAGGCCAGGCCGCTCTGGCCATCAACGGATCAGTGACATGACGAACAGCATTTCCCGGGCGATCTGGGCATTGCGTTCGTGGTAAGTTTCCCTTTCGTCTTCGCTGTGGTCCGACAGGCGTGGATCTATATAGGGAATGTAAACCCGATAGGTCGATCCTGGCATGACCGGACAAGCGGCATCAGCATCTTCACAGAGCATGACGGCAATGTAGTCCTCGCGGGGATTGACGGGATCATTGTACGGTTTGCTGTAGCAGACTATGGGGGGCTCGCGATCGGAATACCGCACCTGCACCTGACTGTTGTAACCCGGTCGCATGACCACGTCAAATCCGGCCGAAGTCAGCGTACGCGAAATCCGTTTGTTGAAAGCGGAAACCCCGGTCCCGCCGGAATAGGTTTCGATGTGAGGCACATTGTAATGAGCGGCGGCAGTCGCTGCCCAGATTTCTGCCAGTTGGCTGCGCCGGCTGTTGGCGGTGCATACGAAGGTCAGCCTGACCGGTTTGCCGGTGGCCCTCATGGCTTCGATATAACGGCTGAGCTGGACCAATTCAGCGCGCCTTTCCGGTTCGATCAGGCCAAATTCGCGGGTGCGGGCGGCAACATAATCGCGAAGACGTGCCAGACGAATGCGCCCGGAGGCCTGACGCGTACCCTTCTCCACCAAGACATCACGAGCCGGAGAGGCCACCGCCCTGGAGGGCTGAGACACCTGTGCCTGCACGACGTCCGTGAACAGGCTGCTGAGGAGGAAGAGGCCGGCCAGGCTTTTGAACATGAGTAGCAATTCGGAACCGTAAAACGGTAATACCGCCATAACGACCAAAAGGTCGTTAATCTTTTCCTAATCCTGCAAATATAAGATATCCGGGAGGGGACTACCCGATCATTTCCTCCTTCCGAAAAACCTTCCCGGGAATACCACCCATTGGATGAAGTTGAATTCGAGTTGGTCCTGACGCACTGAATGTCCGGACGGCATGCGGACGTCGAGGCCGGGTGCCCATCGCAGGTGGGTACGCAGGTACCACGCCTGGATGCGGTTGGGCCGAATGTCCCACCCGAAAACGAGTCCCGGTCGCCACAAGTCCCGATGGACGATGGTGTTGAGATCTCCAGCTTAATTGCTTGTAAATAAGTTGCGCAAACCCTTGATAGGCAAGAACATTCTTTGACTATCCGGGAGTTGAAGGAAGCCGTACTTTCTATAGAATTGCAGGGCTCGATCATCAATGGGATCAACAACTACTGCTCTGGCGCCCATTCGATCACTTGCCTCTACTGACTTTTTGAGGGCATCAACAAGGAGGAATTTGCCAATGCCTCGATGCTGCCTCTGTTCATGTACAGCCAGTCTTCCCAAAAGTATTACGGGAATGTCTTCATAACGAACTTTCCTGTTCAGAAACGCGGGAGGGATTTCCTCTTTAAGAATTTTGGACATGGAGAGGGTGTAAAATCCTATGATCCTGATTTCATCTTCAAGGACCACATAACACCTTGCCAACCCCTCCTTTTGGTCATCCCTGGCGTTTCTCAGAATATAGTTATCCAATGATGCGTGGCCACAGGCAAAGCTCTCCCTTGTATGGATCTCAGGATCAAATCCAACCGTAAAGAGACCTTTCATCGAAGGTCATTGTATTCATTTATGGCTGAAGTAAGTGCCTCGTTCAATTCAAAATCCTCTTGACACATGACATCAAAGAATGCTTCCGCATCCCGTTTTGAATCAAGTATTCTTTTCTCTCGGGTATACAGGTCTCTTGCGCTATTGCTGACCAGGGTACGTATAAACTCCGAGATGGAGGAATAGTGACCCATTCTCATGACCTCCATCCAAAATTGTTTCTCACTCTTCGTGACCCGGAGTTCAATTCTTTCGTCTGCCCGTTCTTTGGATATGCCTTCCATGTTTCGGAAATTCTCTATACAAATGTACGTAACCCTTCCGTACAAAACAAGTAAATGCCGGAATTGTTAGGGGAAACCAGGCAATGCCCAACTTCATAGGTTTAAAGTGCTGCAAGCAAACAGGTAGAAGACTGCAGCAATCGGCGGAAGACGAACCAGCGACATGATGGGTGGCGAAAGGAAGAGGGGGTCTGTGCGAACAGGGAGCGAAAGCGAAATCCCCTTTGCATCTTTGTAGCCGGGCCGAAGGTAATGCGAATCCCGGTTCCTGTTCTGTTAAGGGTTTCTCAATACCGGTCCGGGACAAACGGACGGAGCCCGCGTATTCGTTTCCCGGTAAATCCAATAGCCATGACATCAAGCACTCCCGCCCTGATTCTTGCCTTCCTTTTGCCTGTGACCCTCATGGCGGCAGACCCGGTACCTGTTACCTCTGTTGTGGAGGCGGTCAAGGTGTTCCGACAGGGGGCATCAGTTACCCGCTCGGCCACGGTGGCCTTGCCGGCGGGTGTGTCGGAGGTCCACTTTCCGGTTTTAAGCCCATATCTGGACGAACGCACGGTCCAGGTGGAGGTGAGCCGTGGATTTACCCTGCACAGTGTGTCGGCGACAAGGGAATTCCTCTCGGAATTGCCTATGCCTCCGGCCTACATGTCCCTGCAGGAGCAGATCGAAAAGCTGGAAGCTGCCATCCGAAAGGACAAGGCGGCTACGGAGGTGCTCAAGGAAGAGGAAGGTCTTCTGCTGGCCAACCGCCAGGTCGGTGGCCAACAGAACGGACTGAACGCTACCCAACTCGAACAGGTGGCTCAATATTTCCGCACCCGCTTGTCGGCCATCAAAACCGATCGGATCGTTGTGGAGGAACGATTGGGAGAAAACGGGCGTCAGTTGGACAAATTGAAAAAGCAACAGGCTGAGTTGCGTCAGCGATTGCGTCCGGACAATGCGCTGACGGTGGTGGTCCGTCTGCAGGCCCAGACAGCGGGAAAAGCGGATTTGCGGATTACGTACCTGGTTCGCAACGCCGGGTGGCAAAGCAGCTACGATCTGCGGGTCAGCGACCTGACCCAACCGCTGGGTATCGAAAGCAAGGGGGAAGTGTTCAACCGCACCGGAGAAGACTGGGAGCAGGTCAGGCTTACGCTGTCCACGGGTGATCCATCCCGGCAGCACACCACACCTGCGTTGTATCCCTGGTGGATTGACTTTCTCCAACCGGTGATGGCCTACGAGAAAGCCATGCGCATGGAAGCCGGTAATGTGCGCGGTGTTCCCGATGCGGCAGCGGCAGACATGGTTGCACCGGAGGCCCTGGCCCAGAGCAGTGAAAACCTGACGACCATGGAGTTTGCCATCCGGGATGCTTTTACGATACCGGCCGACGGCAAGCCTTACACGGTCCTGCTGGAGCAGCGCACGGCCCCGGCCGAATATGTGCATATCGCGGCGCCCAGGGTCCAGCCCTACGCCCATCTCACAGCGACGCTACGCGATTTTGAAACCTACAATCTCAGCAGCGGGAAAGCCCGCATTTATTACGGACAGACCTTTATCGGAGAGACCTGGCTGGACAGCCGTCAATCAGGCGACAGCCTGGTCTTGTCCCTGGGTGCGGACATCGGCGTTGCTGTCTCGCGGGAAAAAGTCAAGGACAAGTCATCCAGGAATTTCTTCGGGAATCGTGTCGAGGAGTCACAGGGATGGGTCATACGGGTTCGCAACAACAAGTCGTCTCCCTTGCGGATACGCGTACTGGACCAGATACCGCTCAGCCGGCAGGACGATATCAAGGTGGAATACGAGACGGGCCCCGGAGCATCGGTTTCGGCGGAAACCGGCGTCATTACCTGGGAATATGCCTTGTCGGCCGGAGAGCAAAGGGAGGATCGGTTTGCCTATCGCGTCAAATACCCCAAGGGGAAAGAGATCGGTTGGTAAATAGGTTCCTCCGGCGATGTTCCGGCAAAGCAGGTATTTTTAGGATCCCTTTTCTAATCCCTGATTATGCGCCGGATTTCTGTCCTGTTGTTCCTGCTGACTTCCTGGCTGACCAGCCATTCTCAGCCCTGTGTCCTCCATGCCTACGAAGGTTTTGACCACACCGAAGGCATTGCCCTCAATGGTTTGGCCGGTGGCAGTGGTTTTGATTCGCCCTGGATGGTCCAGAATGACGATGTTGGCTTGCCCGGATACCAGACCGGATCACTTGCGCAGCCACTTGTCTATGCCGATTTGCAAGGGATCGGGGGGCATGCCCGGGGCGGACGGGTATGGTTGACAGCGGGCCGACGGCTTTCATCCGGTCCTGAAGGCCCGTTCAGCCGGTATGTGGAGACCTTCGGTTTTGGCATCGGATCGAAGCAGGAGGGCGATACCTTATGGGTCTCCGCCCTGTTGCGCAAAGACCAAAACAACAACCAGGAGGTATATGCCGACCTCCATGACAGTCCTACCGCCTGGTGCAACAACTGCGCGGATATCCGGGTCGGAATGGGGTATTTCGGCACGGGCTCGGAAGTGGGCGGGCAACGCCGGTGGTCCCTGCGTGTCGGTTCCTTCATTTTGCCTACCGAGTCAGACGTGGTGACCGGGCAAACCGCCCTTATGGTTCTCCGACTGGTATTTGCGCCCGGCTCAACGGAGATCGGTCTCTTTGTGGACCCACCCTTTTTGGCGGGCGACGACCCGGAGATACCGGACCTCACCTTCACCTCTTCGGAACCGGTTGTTTTTCAAAGCATCGCCGTTTATCTGGGTAACAGCCCGGACAATGGTTCCGTGGATGAGATCAGGATGGCCGGGACCTACCGGTGCGCCACGCCAGACAGCCAAACCCCGGTGGATCTTCCACCTGTAGCTATGATCCAGGCCACACCCGAATCAGGCAACGCTCCGCTGGTGGTCATGTTCGACGGAACCGCATCCTGGGACCCTGACGGGTTGCCCCTTGCCTATTCCTGGAATTTCGGGGATGGTACGCCCGTTTCCGACATGGCTTCCATTGACCACATCTATGACGGTTTTGCCGGACAGATTACAGCTATCCTCACGGTCAGGGACGCCTCCGGGCAGACCCATTCCGCCTCCCGGTTGATTACGGTGCTCAATGCAGAGAACACGTTTTCCTGCCAGACAACGGTCAACTGCCTCTCCATGGCGGATTGTTCGGGTACGGGTGGCTATTTGGAAATAGGAGCAGGACCCGACATGCAAGTCACGTTGTTGGGACCGGGCGGGCAGGAAATACCGCCCGGACCGGGCGATGACTATAGTGGACTGGCGGCCGGGTCCTATCTGGCCCTTACGGCTGGAATGAACGGATGTCGGGACACGATGGCTTTGACCATTCGGATTGACAGCACGACGTGTACCGGATGGGTGCCCGACTCCTGTGCCATGGCACTCGGCACCAACCTCTCGGGATTTGCCGATTGGGTGCCGGAGCGACCGCTCCGCAATCTGCTCAAGCATGTCCGACCCGGGCTGATCCCGTATACGCCGAATTGTTTTTGCTGGGAGATTCAGGGGTTGTTGAGTGAAATGAGCTTCGACGGGGACGGTTATCCGACGCATATCCCGCAGACCACTTCACAGGGAGAGGCTGTGGTGCGATTTTTCCTCAGCTCGGAAGGGGCCAATTTGCCTCCCGGGCAGGATTATGTCGTGCTTTATGACGGGCAGGGTGAATTGGTCATGTCCGGTGAAGCAGCGGTGATCAGTTCGGCGCCGGGCCGCATCGTGTTTACCTCCACCGGCGGTGGCAATATCTGGATGAACCTGCTGGCCTCAGAGGCCGGAAATCCGGTCCGCCGGATCCGAATCGTGCGGCTGGCGGATGAAGGCATCGATGTCGGGAATGATCTTTTTTATCCCGGATTTCTGGAGAAGATCGCGCCTTTCCGAACGTTGCGTTTTATGGATTGGGGCCATACCAACAACAACCCGGTGGTGCATTGGGAAGACCGCACCCGAATGACGCACTTCACCTATGCCCACCCGGAAGGGGTGCCCTATGAACTGATGATCCGGTTGGCCAACCAAACCGGCAAGGACGTGTGGGTATGTGTGCCCCATGCGGCTGATGACGATTATGTGACCCGCATGGCGGAGTTGTTCAGGGACAGTCTGGATCCCGGCTTGACGGTCTATGTGGAGTACAGCAACGAAGTGTGGAACTGGATTTTTGATCAGGCACATTTCAATGATCAAAACCGGCCATCCCATCTCAACTACGGCCGGGCCATGGCGCACAAAGCCGGGCGTGTATTTCGAATCTGGCATGATGTATTTGGTGCGGAAAAGCACCGCGTCAAACGGGTTTTGGGTATTCAGGCCGGATTCAACTGGCTGAATGAACAGATCCTGGCCCAGCTGCCGGCCGGGGATTGGGACCTTGGATCGCCCACGCATTATATCGGCCTTGACCACGGATCGGGAGGTCAACCGGTCCTCCATGCCGGCTCGAGTGCCGAGGATATCCTGGAGAATGCCTGGAATACTTTCCTTGGATTCAAAGAGTCGGTCAAACAGGATTACCGCAACATCCAGGTGTATGGCAAGGAGGTGGTCACTTACGAAGGAGGGCAACACTTCGTAGGCAATGTGTTCGGCATCCCGTATGATTATCAGCAAGCGATGTGGGATGCCCAGTTTCACCCCGGCATTTACGATCTCTACCTGGCGTTGCATGACAGCATCCGGAGCTGGGGATGCCGCCTTGCCACCAATTTCAGTCTGGCCAGCCGGCAGGAAAGCGTGTATGGATCCTGGGGCGTGCTGGATGATATTGATGTGGCGCCCCCATACATGGCCACCGCGCCCAAATACCAGGCGTTGCTGGACCTGATCTGTGAAGGAAGTCCGGTAGCGCTGGAGGGTCCGCAGGAAGGGACCAGAATGCTGCACGTCTGGCCGAATCCGGGCCAGGGTCTGTTCCGCTTGGCGCATCCTTATCCCGGACAACCGTCGCGGATGGCATTGTACGACCTGACGGGCAGCGCAGTATGGAGGAATGAGACGGCCGGCCCGGAAATCCAACTGGATGTCCCCGACGGCATGTATTTTCTGGAAGTCATGGTGGCAGGCATGCGTTATGTGGCCTGTGTGGTGGTGACCCGGGGGTAGGGATGTGGGGCCTGGACGCGGGTGTATCTTTGCGCAAACTCATCCCATGTGGATTGATATCGTATTTCTGTTAATGGCCGGTTACGCTTTTTACCGTGGCTATCAAGCCGGTATTATCCGGGTCGTCCTGTTGGGCGTTTCGGTCCTGATCGCCTTGTTGCTGGCCATGCGGTTTGCGGGTCCTATGACAGGGTTGTTGCAGGACCTTTTCGGGTCGGATCATTCCCTGTTTTTTCTGGGGGGATTTTTGCTCACTTTCCTGATTGTGATCGGCCTGATCCGATGGACTGGGGGGCTATTGGAAAAAGGGCTTGGCGCGGTCAGGCTCAATGTCGTCAATAAGGGGGTGGGCGGTTTGCTTTTTGCGACGGGCGCAACCCTGATCCTTTCCACCCTGCTCGGATTGTTGGACAAGGCGGATATCATACCGCAAGAGGCCAAACGTCATTCCATGACCTGGGGTTTGTTGGCTACTGTTCCGGAACAAGCGGTCCGCGCGTATGAAGGGGTTCGACCCATTCTGGCCGACTTTTGGGATGAGACCCGGGATGCCATCGAAAGCAACCACGAGGAGGGATTTTCGTCCGGGTCGCAATAACATCGGCAATGGTTAAGGGATGCCGGCGTATTTTGGTAGCCGAACCAAACCAATTGTCATGGGAGACCTGATTTACACCCTGATCACCGGAGCCGTCACGGGTTGGCTGGCGGGACAGCTCATCCGGGGACGCGGATTCGGCATTTTGTGGAATATCCTCATCGGTATCGCCGGGGCGGTGATCGGAGGATGGGTGTTCAGTCTGACGGGACTGGCGGTGACCAATTGGATCGGGACAGTAATTTCCGGTGTATTGGGGGCCATTTTGCTATTGTGGATCATCAGTCTGTTCAGGAGTCGGTGAAGGAAGAGCCGCTTACGGCCGAGCAACGATGGCGGCTTATCCTGGGACGGCCTGCCGAAGGGATATTGGATCCCCTTTCCGGCCAGGGAGCGGATATGGACGAAAGTCTTGAATTTCTTTACGGACCGGATGGACAAGGCGGGACGGAGGTCAGCGCACCCCGATTGCACCGGTGGCTGGGCGATTTGCGTCGTTTGTTTCCCACCGGTACCCTGCATTTTCTGCAGCAGGAGGCTTTGGACCGTTTGGGCCTGACAGATGTCCTGCTGGAGCCAGAATTGATGAAGCGGCTCAATCCGGATGTCCATCTGGCGGGGGTGTTGCTGCAGACATATGCCTCGTTGGATCCGAAGCGGCGCGCGTCGGCCAGGTCATTGATCCGTCAGGTGGCGGATGAATTGCTGGCCCGACTCCGGCCTCCAATGGTGCAGGCCATACGGGGCCGGGCGCTCAGGCCTCACCGTCGGACGAATCCACCTTGGCGGGATTTGGACTGGGCGGCGACGATAAGGGCCAATTTGAGGCATTACCTGCCTGAAGAAAAGACGATCATTCCCGAACGCAGGATCGGATTCCGCCCACATCGCCGCCAACAGAAAGATCTTGTCCTTTTGGTGGACCAGAGCGGGTCCATGATGGACTCCTTGATCTATGCGGGATTGTATGCCAATGTCCTGATGCAATTGCCGGCTGTCCAATTGACGGTGCTTGCCTTTGACATGAAGGTGTTGGACATCACGGCGTTGAGTCATGATCCGGTCGATTTGTTGCTGGGTTTCCAACTGGGCGGCGGAACGAATATTGCCAATGCGCTTGATGAGGCTCGCTCCCGTATCCATCGGCCTGCGGATACGGTGGTCGTGTTGATCAGCGATTTGTTCGAGGGGGGAAGTGAGGCTCAACTCATCGGTCAGGCCAAAGCCATTGTGGATACGGGAGCCCGTTTGCTGGTCATTCTTGCTCTTGACCAGGACGGCAGGCCCTCCTATCATCCGGAATTGGCGCGCCGTTTGGCCGGGATGGGGATTCCGGCATTTGCCTGCACGCCTGATCAGTTTCCGGAGGTCATGTCGGGGGCCATGTACGACGAGGTCATCCCGGTGCCCGGGCGCTGAGGGAAGGAAGAGGGGTTGTGCAAAGGGACATCATCGGGCCGGATTTTTTTCCACCGGCGATGTGACCATAGCCAAAGGGCCGGATGCTGCCGGATATCCTCTTCCAAGGCTCTGGTGTGCCATTCGGTGACGGTGCCGGGTGGCAGGGATCGGGGATCCCCGGTGAGCAGATGGAAGGTCACCTCATAAAATCCGCGTTTCGGTTTGGCGTAGTGCGTATAGAAAACCGGACAGCCGTATTCCGTAGCGTATTTCTCGGCGCCAAAAAATACCGGAGTTTCCTGATGCAAAAAAACGGTCCACCAGGCTTTCCGGCTATTGGAGGGAGTCTGGTCCGTGGCAAACAGGAATGCTTCGGGTCTTTCCGGGGTCTGCCGGAAAGCGTTGCCCACTTCTTTGCGCGATACGAGGACCATTCCGAATTTCCCGCGGGAGCGTCTCATTTGTTCGTCCATGAAACGGTCTTTCAGCGGGCTGTAGATCCCCATTTGGATGTATGCGTCGAGGCGGCTCAAAGCCTGGGCGGCCATCTCCCAATTGCCGAAATGGCCGGAGGTGATGATGATACGGGGATGATGCCTGGCATAGTGGTCAAAGATCTCGGGGTTGACGACCCGGCAACGGCGGTCCAGCTCCGGGCCAGAAATGGAAAACAGCTTGATGGTTTCCACCAAAAGGTCACAGAAATGGCGGTAAAAGGCTTTCTCCAGGGACAGGATGCGGTCATGCGGCCATTCGGGGAACGAACGGGTCAGGTTGGACCGGACCACATTCCGGCGAAAGCCGATGAGGCGATGAAGGACGAGGCGAAGCCCGTCGGACAACAGGTAAAGGGCCGGGTAAGGCAACCTGCTGACCGGCAGTATGAGGAGGTAGAAAAGCAGCCGGCTCATCGGGCAAAGTTCGCAAAAGAAGGGAACGGTTCCATCCCGAAACAAAAAACCCCGGCCACCTTGCGGCGACCGGGGCACAGGCACTCCGCCTGTAGCGTCAACGATTTTACTTGAGCAAGCTCATCCGGCGTGTGAGTTGCCGCCCTTTGAACTGCAGAGTGTAGTAATAAAGGCCAGCACCCGGGAAGTCAGCGGCCGTCAATTCGACCTGGTGGAATCCGGCCGGGTATTCACCCAGTATCCTGCGTACTTCCCTGCCGCTGACGTCGTGGAACACCAGCACGGCCTGGCCTGCCGTCGGCAGGTTGAACCCGATAAGGGTGTGGCCGGTGAAAGGATTGGGAATGTTCTGGTAAAGAGCGAGACCATCTTCAGCGGGGGTGTCCTTCCGGTCGAATCGCAATTCGACAGGAGCGAAGCGGTGATCTTGCCCATCGGCCAGGTAAGCTTCGGCCCGGAGTAAGGTGGAATGCACCGCCAACATCCGGCTGAGCCATCCCTCGTCACGGACACGGAACCGCAGGTCAAAGACGGGGAGTGCATCGTCCCAATCCCCATGCCAGCTCACGGCAACCAACCCCTCTTCGAGGAACCGGAATCCGAGGTGGTCGGCGGAGAGATTGCCCGCATCCATCCCCGTAAACTCCAGGGCCGGGTCAAAACTCAGGGTGAACTGGAATCCTTCCAGGTCCCGGCTGTCGGCCAGCCGTACCGGGATAGTGACTTCTTCCCCGGGTTCGACAATCCGCTCATCGGTTACCAGGTAAACCGGGTCCCCTTGGGTGCGTGTTTCCGCTTCCAGCAGTTTGGTCGTCTGGGCATCACCGGAGATATCCCCGATCTTGATCCCCACAAAACTCACTTCCGTGCTGCCGGTGAAGGGGTGCAGGGTTACCGTTTCAGGGAAAGCACTCTGCCAGGGGTTCTTGGGATTGGGGAAGGTGTATTCCGAATCCACAAAACGCCAGGAGGTGTTGTCGGTGAAAGTGGTACCCGCCTGCAGCAGGGTCTTGCGCATCGCGATGATGTCCGAAATCGAGATCGTACCTGAATTGTTGACATCCGCCGCGATGAGGCCATAGGGACTTTGGATGGGCTTGATACCCAGAAGGTGTTTCTGGATCAGCAACATGTCGTAGGTAGAGACGCCGTTGAGAGCGGCATCGTCCTTTTCGGGGACCACCACATAGCTGCCGCCCGGTGTCATGGCAGGGAAGTTAAACCATCCGGTCTGGGCCGACATGGTCTCTGCCCCGGAGCCGGTCAGGCTGACCTTCACATCCTCGACCTCCTTGTCCCATTCGGTTTTGATATGGCCGTAAATTGTTCCGGAGATATTGCCCGGACAAGGGAAACCCATATTGTTCTGGACTTCTACGTAGGTCACGCAGTAATCCCAATTGCGTTCCTCATCCTCAATGGTTCCGTTGCCGTTGTGGTCAAATCCGGCATCGCCGACCCACAGGGCCACAAAAGTGATCCCCAGCTCGACATCCGCACAATCGAATACCAGTTCGGGTTGGGCATCCGCATCCGGGACGGGATTGGTGAAGTCCATCGTCGAGAATCGTTCGATGAGAAACTTCAGATCGCCGTGGTCTGTGCAATTGTCGTAGCTGTCACCGGATTCGAAGGTGGGCGCCTGGATGGTCACCATCCCGGTCGTGGGCATGATGTCCACCGAGATACCTGTGATACAGATCGGTGTGGGTTTTTTGACATCCACCACCGTAAAGAGGAAGGAGCAATGGGTGAAATTGCCACAACCATCGGTGACCGTGAAGAAGACACGGTGGCTGCCCAGGGGCAGGAAGCGGGTGAATGTCAGCCCGGTTCCGTTCATGTTCACGCTGCCGTCGTCGTTCAGATCGAGGGTCCAGGAGCCTTTGAGCTGACCAGCAGGTGTGCAGCTATCGGCGGCCGGAAGGGTGATGGTCACTTCGTGGGAGTCGCAGTTTGCGGCGAGACTTTCCACCGTGAAATCATCGGGGCAATCGACGACCGGCGGGACGTTGTCGATGACTTTGATGGTTTGCACGTATTTGAAATATCCGTCGCCATCATCCTGCCAGAGGTGTTGCATCTGGTCGAGGACGATGCCCCCGTTGGTGAAGGACTGGCTTTGGTCGTATTTGCACCAGTCAACGACGGTCCATGTACGGACGATCTTGAAGCAGGCGCCGGGAACAACATCGAACATCTCATCCACGGCGCTTACGGCCACGAGTTCACAATCTCCGTTGTGCTCCGGTTCGCCAGTGGCATCGAGGCCAGACAGCAGGCAGTCCGTAATGGTTACATCTTCCGGGAAGTCCACGATGAGAGGGGTGGTATCCTCCAGGGTGATGCTTTGGAGGCAGACGTCCGTGTTGCCGGATGGGTCGGTGGCCTTCCACTCACGGCGGATGACCTGTCCGGCGGCGCACTGTTCCTTGACATCGAGATCGACTTTCTCGAATTCCAGTCCGCAGGCCTGGGCATTGTCATACCCGGTGGGCAGCAATGCCTGGGGCGTGCCGGAAGTGATTTCCACACCGAGTTTGCGGATCAAACCGTGACCAACCGGTGCTTTGTCCGTGATTTCGAATACCCAGGTTCCATTGGGGTTTTGACCATTGACGATCGAAAGGATCGCGCCCTGGGGCTGAATGATCCCGGTGACGGCCTTGGGATGTCCCAGGCAGGAGAAGGTATTTCCCTGGTCGTCAAAAACGGCCTGGATGTCCTTCTTGCCTACGCCGCAACTGCCCCCGTTGAACAGGACCATTTCGGTACCCGCCGGACTGATCACTTTCACCAGGAGCTGATCCACCACTTCGTGATCGATATCGACCATGACGGCGAGGTCCAGGATGGAGGCATTGGCCGGCAGGCCGGCAATGACGACCGAATCCTTGTACGTGAAGGCATAGGCGCCGGAAATGGGCGTATTGGGGGAAATGATCTTGGTGGTGACCGTTGGAGCCTGAGGTTCCAGGTCCTCGATGCAAGCCACCGTCATGTCGGCCGGGCATTGGATGACCGGAGGGATTTTATCCTGGACGGTCACCTGAAGCATACACTCGTTGTAAGGCTCATTGGTATCCTGCTGGCCGTTGTGGTTTTTGTCCACATAGACCCTCAGGACCACACCTACGGGCCCGTTGAGGACATCGCAGCAATAGAAGGGCACCGTCGCGGCATAACCGGTGGAGTCATTGCCCGGACAAAGGGTATTGTCCATGCGGCGCACCAGGAAGTCCACCTTCGGGCTGCAGTTGTCATGGCTGCCGTCGTCGAACGTTTTGGCATGGACATACGTCACTTCGTCAATGAGGGAAACCACGATTTTGTCGTTACAGACGGCGGTCGGAGGTGCCTTGTCTTCGAGCAGAATCACCGTAGTACAGGTAGTCACGTTACCGCAGAGGTCCGTGGCCCGGTAGGTGATGGTGTGTTCGCCGTAGGGCACGTTGAAGAATCCTCCGTTGGAGGGCAATTGCTGGAGAACATTACCGGCCAGGATGGAGGTCTGCATGGCGATACCCGGGGGCAGTGTGCAGTTGTCCGTCACGTTGATGGTCGGAGCGAAGATCCGGGCACCGCAACCGTTCCACGCCGGGTTGACGATCACCACTTTGTCCGGTGCCGGGCAAGTGATGGCCGGGCCCTGTTTGTCGGACACGATAATGATCTGGTCATGGGAGATCATGGTATTGGTACAGGTCTCCATGACCATCCAGGTACGGACAATCTTGTAGCTCGATGCGCAGATCGGGAGGACTTTGTCTTTGCGGGACATGGCCATTTCGCAATAGCCGCCGACGGGGAGTCCGTCAATGGCCGGCCATCCGGTATTGGCCGGTGTGGTGTCGGCCTGGGCACAAGGGATGGAAGGCAGGGCTATGTCGTCCCGGTTGGCCGGAAAAACTACCTCGCCCAAACTGGCCTTGCGCAAGAAAATCTGCTGCATGCAGGTCGTTGTCATGCCGTTGGTTTTGTCTTTGGCATACCAGTGTCTTTCTATGATTTCGTCATAGAGGGGGTGGCAGGTCAGATTTTGCGGCACTTCACTGTAGGTCAGTTCGATGTTGTCCGGACCGCAATTGTCGTACACCTCGGGATATCCCAGCGAGCCGGGCGTCAGCGCATCGTTGTTGCAGGACACCGTCACATCTTCACACGTGATGAAAGTCGGCGCGAGTTTGTCCTCCACCAGGATCTTGCCCCAGCAAGAGTTGCCGGTGATGGGGTCTATCACTTTAACCTCGAAGGTTTTGCCGACATCCCAGCAATTGACGATGTTCGACAGCTTGCCGGTGATGACGACCTGGTACTGGTCATAGCATCCGTAGTTGCCTTCAAGAATATCATCGGCCGTGATCTCGGCCGTCCCGTCTATCCCGAGAGAGACATTCCCCTTGTTGTTGCAATTCAGCGCCAGGGGTGGTTGGGGGAATATCTGCAGGGGGTGATTCAGGATTTGGGTACAACCGGGATAGGCTTCCGAAGGAATGTCATCCTGGGCATTGTAGGTAAACCGCAGGGTGTATTGACCCGGGACGATGTTGGCCGGTACAAGCTGGGTGATGTTGGACTGAACCACCTGGCCCATGGCGTTCACCAGATCAAACCGGGCCGATTCCTGAGGTGCCGGGAACGGATTGTTCATTGGCGGGACAGGCGGATAGGTGGCCGTTCCGACCAACTGGACAGGAGGCCAGTTGATACAGTAGTTGTCGAAAACACCTGCGATTTCCGGATTTGGATAATAACACCGGTTGGAGATGCTGCGCTCCACTTCCGTATTGGAAACCGTCAGGTTGTAGCCCAGGGCGTCCACGTGGATACCGCTGAGGACATACTGGCTCAAGCCACCGCCCAACGGAATTTCCGTCATGGTGGTGTTGGGCGGCAGCGGCAGGGGAGCTGCCGGGGGGGCCGGGCTTCCTGACTGATAAAATCCGGCGGAAGCGATAACCGTCCACGTTTGTCCGGAAGGACCCGTCAGGGTGATGGTCTCGTCAAACTGTCCGTTTTCGAGTGTCGTGGCGTTGTCTTTGCACAGACAGGGGTCCGAGATGGATATCTCGCAGGATACAATGGTGGTCGTCACCGTGTCCGGATCGGACTCGCAGGTGTTGCCGGGATAGGTGGCGACGACGGTCACCGTCTGAATGCCCAACACGGCCGCGGGTGTGTACGTCTGGTTGTTGGCGCCGCTGATTTGTGCGGGGGGCACCGGAATGTTTCCCGGCTGGGTAAACCAGGAGAACACAGCACCGGGTACCGGAGAGGTGGCCGTCACCGGCACAAAGGGTTCACCGAGGCAGTAGGCGGCTTCGGGAAGGCTCACCACCGGGGTGGGTGTCGGATTGAGGGTCAGTGTGAACATGCATTCCGCCTCCAGACCCGCTTCGTCTGTCAGGGTCAGCGTCACCATCTGACTGCCTCCCGACTTGTCGCCGAAGGTGCTGCCTGCAGGAGGCGTCTGGACCGTGAGGAAATCCTCCTGGGCCGTGCAATTGTCGCTGTAATCCAGGGTGGCGAAGTAATCCGGAAGCTGGAAAGTGCAACCCAGGTTGGGATTGACCGTCATGTCCTGCGGGCAATTCTGGATGACAGGCGCTTCGATGTCGATCAGGGTTAGGGTCACCAGACAGGTGTCCGTCAAACCTGCTTCATCCGCGACTTCAATGGTCACGTCGAGGGTCTCGAGGTGGCTGCCTCCGAATGCTTCTCCGGATGCCGGTGTTTGGGTGGCAGATGCGATGATACAGTTGTCCGTGGCAACAAGTTCACTCAAGAGATCCGGCACAGTGCCTTCACAGACGCCCGGGTTGGTGTCGATGTCGCGAGCGGGCGGACAGGAAGTGATTTCCGGATGCTGCGTGTCGTTCAGGGTCAGCTGAACGTCGCAGGAAACGGCATTCCCTCCCGGGTCCGTCGCTGTGACCGTTACGGTCTGCACATCGCCGTGGGCGGATCCGAAAAGGCTGCCTGCAGCCGGATCCTGAGTGAATTCCAAGGGACAATTATCGTTGACGATCATCTCGATGGTCAGATCCGGCACCAGGCCCTGACATATGTCGGACTCCGTAGCGACCGTCCTGTCGTCGGGACAATCCTCCAGTATCGGGAGTTGAGTGTCCATCACCATGATGTCGAAGACACAGGTATCGGACACATTCATGCTTTCATCCACTGCAATGATGTGAACAGTGGTAATACCCACATTGTACACGAGGGAGCTACCGTTGCCGGGCAGGGGGTCGTCCGAGGTTTCGGGCGTGTCTCCGTTGCCAAACACGGCGGGAACATCGTCACCACCATACACGGTGGCGCCGGTGGCCCAGAAATAAAAGGAGATGCCGGCGTCCGTTTCGCAATCGTCGGACGCCTGGGTGGGCGACCAGTTGACTTTGGCGCTGCACAGATCCACATCATTGCCTACCATAATCATGTCGGGGCAATTGAGGATCACCGGAGGTTCGGGGTCCTTGACGGTAACGTTGACCGTACAGGCATCACTGTTGCCACTGGCATCTGTCACCGTGAGTGTGACGGGTATGACCTCTCCGGCATCGGCACAGGTAAATGTATCGCGGTCCAGTTCGTACTGCACGATGCCACAGTTGTCACTGCTGCCGTCGTCCACATCGGCCGGTGTCAGTGAGGCCATGCCGTTGTTGTCGAGATACAGGATGAAGTCATCCACGCAATCAGCGACGGGATTGGTCACATCCTGAACCGTCACCGTAATGGTACAGGTAGCCGAATTGCCGAATCCGTCGGTGGCGGTAAAGGTCACTACATGGTCCATGTCGGGGCCGTCCAGGAGGGTGCCCGGTGCGGGGGATTGGGTTATGGTCAATTGGCCGGATTTGGCGAAGCAATTGTCTTCGGCGATCACCTCCGGCACATAATCCGGGAGGGCCGCCTGGCAATTTTCGTCGGCATCCAGGACGGGATTCGGGTCATTGGTACATTGGGTGATGACGGGAGCCTCGTTGTCAAAAACGGTAATCGTGAAGGAGCAGGTGGAGGAATTTCCACCTCCGTCCAGGACCTGGTAAGTCACGATATTGACAAACGGGCAAATGGCGACACCGTCAATCATGCCGTCACCCTGAGTGACCATACCGCCCCCGGCTTCCAGGGTCCAGGTCTGGTCCACAATGTCACAGTTGTCGCTGGTCAGAGGGGCGGTACCGGTAAAGAAAACCTGGCAATCACCCGAGACCGCATCTGCGGTAATCCCGTAGTCGATGGCCATCTGGTTGAGGCCGGACCCATCCGTCAGGACCACAATATCGTAGGGACAGGTAATCAGAGGAAACACGGTATCCTCCACACGGATCACCTGGGTGTGTACGCTTGTATTGCCGCAAAGATCTTCGACGGACCACGTGCGGGTGATGGTTTCCACATAGGGAGACGGGCCATTGGAGGATTGCTCCTGGAAGTTGACCGGCCGGTTGCCGTCGCAGTCGTCAGTGGCTGTAATGACAGGCGGGGCCGGGATGGCATCGCATTCGACCGTCATATCGGCGGGCATGGGCTGGTCCCATTCCGGTGGATCGTTGTCGATGATGGCGATCGTCTGAAGGGCTGTCGTCGAACGGCCACAGCGGTCCGTGATGGTCCACAGCCGGCTGATTTCCAATTTGCGGATATCCATTTCCGGAGAGAGGGAGCATTCGGCCCAGGGCTGGGGATCGGTGGCGGCATCCGCATAGGCGACGGTGTACCCTGAGGCCGTGACCCAGATGGTAGCATTGGCCGTGTATCCGCTGGAGGCGGATGCCTGGTCCGTTGTGCAATTGTCCTCCAGATTAAGCGGGAAACCGGTAGTCACAGGCGTCAGGTCGTCGTTGCACGACAATTGTTGGGAGGGGGGGATGTCCGCCGGAGGATCAAAGGTCGGATCCTCATCATCCGGTATGGTGATGTACTGCTGGCAGGTGTCCATTTCGTCGCAGGGGTTGGTGACGAAGAACGTGCGCAGGATATCGCAGGAAGCCGGCTGGATGGTATCCGTCCAGGAGATGGTGATGTCACCCATGAGGGGACAATCGGTCGCGATCATGGGCTCGCCCGTTGAGGTAGGATCGGTATCGTCCGTACAGGAGATCGTGACATCGTTCGGGCAGGTCACGGTGAGTACCAGTGGTTTTCGGCCATGGCCGGTACGCTGGTTTCCACCTGGAGCCACCCGTTTGGAAAGGATCGGTTTTTTGCGAAGGGCTGCGTTGGGATGGCCTCCTTTAGTGTGATCCGGGGCCGCCGGTCCGGCGGGCCGTGTGATCGCCCCGGCCGGCAAGCCGGGGAATACCCGATGAGGGGATTCGGCCCTTGCAGGACCGGTGAGAGAAAGCCCGGCAAGCAACAGCAGCCAGAACAGGCCGAAAGGCCGGTGAACGCGTGTCGGATCTTTGCCGGAATGGAGTCCATCCGGATGTTTCCGAAGTGTGAACAGGTTCATGATGACAGGTTTTAGAAAGCGATAAATGATTCACTGTCTCACGAACTGGTCGATGGTGCCTTCCTCTTCCGGAAAGGCATGACAAAGGCTGTCCCCGGCAGGTGCATACCTTCCGGCGGCTGTCTTTGAGCCATCTGCCATAAGGGTCTTCCGATTCTTATGGATCAGTTCGCCAAAAAGTACCGGTGGGAGAGATCGCAGGAAATGCCGGGTGCAAACGGGCCGTTGCCCAGATTGTCCGATGTGCGGCATGCCTCTGCCTGGCCGTCCGTTGTGGACAGCCGGGGATGGGCCGGAATGTTTTTCCGGACCAACATGTCGTTTGCGATCCGGCGTACCGTTTCCGGGCGGGTATAGACCTGCCTGGCCGGGCACGCCCCGGTGGTTTGGGAATAAATCCCCGCATCAGCGGTACGGCGTGAAATCGGTTTCGGGATGCGGTTAAATCGGAATTCGGGAAGGGAGGGATTGCCGTACCACTCTTCTTCAAGGGGATATACTGATCCGCCGGAAAAAGGTTACGTTCGGATGAAAGTTTTTTTGATATATGCCGGATCCCTCAGGTCAAGGCAGGGGCGTATAAGTGATGCGGTACAGACAACCGGCATAATCATCCGACAGCAGGAATGAACCGTCGGGCAGCATTTCCAGATCGACAGGCCGGCCCCAGCAACGGTCTCCCTGGAGCCAACCGGTCACAAACGGCACATAGGAGGGGCCGCCTTCCGCCAGGGGATCCACCCGCATGATGCGGTAGCCCACGGGCGTTGACCGGTTCCAGGATCCGTGTTCGGCGACAAGAATGTGATGGCGCATGCTGTCGGGGAACATGGGGCCGTGGACAAATTCCATTCCCAACGGTGCGACATGAGCCCCCAGTTTTCTCACCGGTGGCGTGAAGGAATTACAGGGCTTCAGGTGTCCGAATTCGGGATCCGGCAGGTCGCCCTGATGACAATACGGGTATCCGAAATGCAGATGATCGGCGGTGGCGCGGTTGAGTTCGCAGGCCGGCAGGTCATCCCCCAGCCAATCCCTCCCGTTGTCGGTAAACCAAAGCTCGCCGGTACCGGGATGCCAGGCAAACCCGACCGTGTTGCGGATGCCGCGATGGACGATCTCCATTCCGGTCCCATCGGGGTTCATCCGGGTCATGGAAGCATAAACGGGGTCGTCGCGCAGGCAATTATTGCAGGGGGCGCCGACAGGCACGTACAATTTTCCATCCGGCCCAAAAGCGATGTACTTCCATCCGTGATGGGTGTCGGCCGGATAGTCATCATACACCGTCACGGGGTCCGGAGGGGCGTCCAGATGGCGCAGGATGTCGGGCAACCGGAGGATGCGGGACACCGCCGAGACATAGAGATCTCCGTTGTGCCAGGCTACACCCGCAGGCATGGAGATGTCTTCAGCGAGCAGCCAGCGCCGATCGGCCTGTCCGTCTCCATCGGTGTCGCGCAAGGCCCAAACGCGCCCGTCGCTCCGGGAGCCCACAAATACGGTGCCGTCCGGAGCATGGGAAATGCCTCGTGCATTGGGGACACTGGACGCCCAAACGGTGATCGAAAATCCCGGATCGGTCATCAATAATGACACGGGAAGGCCGGAGGTATCACCCTTTGCATCAGCCGGCCGGGCCTCAAACCGGGTGGGGAGATTTATACCGCAGGATTGACAGGCGGCAGTGACCAATAACGCGGCGAGGAAAAAAAAGGTGGGCAAGAAAGGCATCGGTCACCGGTTTATACGGATAACGTTTTCGCTGACCGGTCTATTGACCGTTTGTGACGGCTTCCCGCCGGTAAAAAACAAATCCGTTTTTCCGTCCGATCTCCCGGATTTCGGGATGCACCTGCAGTTTGTCCGTTTTGTGCACCTTGGCGACAAAATAAACGGGTTTGTCCACCGGGCCGGTCAACAGCCAATCCTGGTCAAGGGATTCGGGGCGTGTCAATCCCGGTTTGCGGGTATAAAAAAGATGGCCGTATGTTTTGTAGCCTACCGGGCGCACATAGGCATCTTCGCCTTGTCGTTGTTCAAAAAATTCCATAGCGGCGGCCTGGCTGTAGCCTTCCACTTTGCGGATCACGGCCACAAGGGTGGCCATGACAAAAACGGCCGTTCCCAAAAACAAAAACGGGATGCCCCACCGCAAATTGGCGGTGCGAAAAAACCGGACGGAAAAAAAGAGGACGGCCGCCAACACAACAGCGGGTATCGATTCCCAGCCGGTCCATATGATGTCTGCCTCGAGGTTGGCCGCTCCGAAGGGGTCATGCCGGAAAAGGGGCTTGAGGTATTCGATGTGCATGCCTGCCCAGGGCAGTGACGCTACTGCCAGGGCATAAATGGCACCCAGGGCGATCAATCCGGTTTGCATCCACCGGTTGAAGGCGAGACGGCCTTCCCACCATTCCTGTATGACCACGGCGGCCATGTACGTCATGGGCAGGTAGCACATGGAGGAATAATGAACGATTTTGGACTTGACAATGGTGAACAGGACAAGCACCACCCAAAAAAGGATTTTCATCCACAGTAAGAAATCCCGGCGGTGTTCGGGCATTCCGTTTTCCAAAGGGAAGAAGCTTCGGATGGCAAAAACGGAAGCCGGAAAAACGCCGACGAGAAGCACGACAAAATGATAGCCCGGAAATCCCCGGTGTCCGGCGTCAGGGGTGCTGAACAGGCGGTATTGGTATTTGTTGAATTCGGTAATGAACCAGGGCCCGTTTTTCCAGGTCTCCAGTCCGTACCACACCAACATGACCGTGGCAGCCGCCAGGGTGTATGCCAGGAAATGCCATGGCATGGCATACCACCGGAACCGTTTCATGACCCAGTACACGCCCAGGGTCAGCGCGGCGATCAAAAAAGCTACGGGGCCTTTGGTCAGAATGCCCAATCCGATGGCGAGGCCTCCCGCCAGGAGATAAAACCAGGGCCCCTTCGTGAGGCGCAGGCCGGGCATACCGTCCTTTTTCCAATAAAAAAGAACGAAACCGTATAATCCGAGAAAAATGAAAAAATTGAACCAGGGATCGATAATGCCCGATTTGGCATAAAGGAAGGGGAGCACGCTGCCCATGTAGGCCAGTGCCCAGAAAAAACCGAAGCGGGAATTGTGCAACCGGCATCCGATGAGGTACAACACGATCAGGGTGAGTATCCCGTTGATCGCGTTAGGAAATCTCGCGGCGAATTCCCCGATACCGAACACATGCATGGCGCCGGCCTGCATCCAGAAATAGAGGGGAGGTTTTTCCCAGAAGGGTTTGAAATTGACATGTACGCGGAGGTAATCGCCGAGGACGATCATCTCGCGACTGATCTCCGCAAAATTGATTTCGTCCCAGTCAAAGAGACGGACACCGCCAAGTCCCGGGAAGAACAACAGTGCACCCAGCCCCGTGAGGAGAAGGATGTTTTTGGTTTTGACGGAGAATGTAAACGGCATCAGGGTTTTTTCTTGGTAGAAAACCAACCCAAAACGCGGCTGACAAAATCGTCATTGATGCCGAAAGCGCTTTTCAACCAGGTGTAAAAAGCGACGGCTTTTTTGTCGAGCCAAATCAACAGGCCTTTTATCCCGTCACCGGGCCTGGCGCGATAGTTGGTGGACCGCATCGGGGGCGGTGCGGTTTCCTCGGTAAAATAATACAGCGCGATGCTTTTCCGGGTCATGTCCTCGGGGCATTCGACGGGATCGGGGAAGCCGTGGTAGGAATCCTCATCGGTGTTGAAAATGACGGCGCGATTGAACACCGGCATGATCCGGCTGGTGCAGCGGCTCATGTCGCGTTCCCAGAGTTCGAGGGCGCCCCCGTATTCATCTTTCCAGCCTTCATTCAGGTACAGGATGAGGTTGACCCGGCGGCGCCAGTGGCGGCGGTGGGGATGCACGGTAAAATCGGCGTGCACATTCAGAAATCCGCCGCGACGGCTTTGGTGAAGTCCTCCGCCTTCGAGCGAATCGTCGGCCATGAGACCGGGGATGCCGGTGAGCTCGCTGAGGAAGGCGACGAATTCGGGCTGATTGAATTCACGGATGAGGGCCCGGATATAAGGCGGCAGGAGCTCCATTTTGTTGAGCCCGTGCTTGCGTTCATTGACGTGGACATAATGGATCCATCCGGCATCCTGTACGGCGGGGAAGGCCTCCATGGCTTTGCGCGCCACTTCTTCCTCCAGAAACCGGTCGATGTGGATGTGGGGATAGGGCATGGCTGCCGCGTATTGGGGACGCAGGCGGAGCATTTGTTCCAGCAACCGGTCGAGGGGGACCATGGTCAGGGTTTCAGGAGCGGGGTACATAGCGCGATATTGGTGCGAAGATAGCGCCTGTGGCTTGGATGTGCGAAGAGGAGAGGGTGGTGAATATCCGGTCAATGCCGGATGGGCGGGGCGGCGATCCGGAAGGCGTCGGGGAGTACCTTTATCCGGCAGGGTACTTCGCCCAGCCATTCGCCATCGGCTTCCACGCCCATGACCGGATGGCTGGCAGGGCGGATGTCCAGATCGCGGGCCATAAAGGTCTCCACCCCGCTCACCCGGCCAATGGAGCCGGTATAAAAACGCCAGATATTCAGCAGAATACGGTACACAGGCATGGCTTTGGCGATGGTGACGGCCAGGAGACCCTGGTCCGGTCTTGCATGGGGGGTGAGGCGCATGCCGCCTCCGCTGTAGGGGCAAATACCGGCATTGATGGTGTAGAAGGTCCCCTTCCACGATTTTTGATCTGCCGTGACCATCGCCTGTTGGGGTTTGTAGTTCAGGAGCCATTGCAGGACACGGAGGATGTAGATGAACGGATGTCTTTTGGTCGCGGGTTGTTGTTCCACCTTCCTGACGATCCAGGCATCATAGGCCAGACCGGCCACGTTGGCAAAATACCGGAGCCGGCTTTGGCCATCCCGTTGGTAGTCTATCCTCCCGGCGGCATGGGATTGGACCGGCCAATGGGAGGACTGCCGGATCCATCGCTGTGGATCGGAGGGGATGCGCCACCACCGGGCCCAGTCGTTGCCCGTCCCGCATGGCAACAGGCGGAGTACCGGCAGCCGATCCGTGGGCAGGCCGCTTCGGAGCAGTCCGTTGACCGCTTCATGCACCGACCCGTCGCCACCGAGGATGACGATCGAGGAGAATCCTTCCCGGCTGGCCTGCTCCGCCAGATCGGCTATCCGACCCGGTGCGTCGGAGAAGCGCATTTCGAAGGCCATACCTGCCTTGCGGAGCAATGGTTCAAGGATGCCCCATTTCTCGAGCGCTTTGCCGCGCCCCGCTCCCGGATTGAGCAGGAAAAGCCATGGCAGCCCTGGGGGATCGTCCGGATGAACCATCCGGCAAATTCGCACTTTTGTCCGAAAAGGCCGGCCGTTGCTCGAAAGAGCAAGGCGGTATGGGTTTCATACCCTAATTTGGCCCCCAAACCCTGTATATGGCCAATATCCTGGAGCTTTCACACGTGGTCAAGACCTACCAGACGACGGTAGCCGTGGACGACGTGTCCTTTGCCATGCCGGAAGGAAGTATATTCGGACTCCTCGGCCCCAATGGTGCCGGCAAAACGTCCCTCATCCGGATCATCACCTCGATCACCCGGGCCGACCAGGGTACCGTGCTCATTCAGGGAGAGCCGCTCCACGGTGACCATCCCGAGGTCATCGGTTATATGCCGGAGGAGCGAGGCTTGTATAAAAAGATGAAAGTAGGGGAGCACCTCCTTTATTTGGCAAGGCTCAAGGGCCTTTCCCCTGTCGAGGCCCGAAGGGCGATTGATCAATGGCTGGAGAAATTCGACATCGCCGACTGGTGGAACAAAAAGGTCGAGGAATTGAGCAAGGGGATGCAGCAAAAAATACAATTTATCGCCACCGTCGTCCACAGACCCAAACTCATCATTCTGGACGAACCTTTTTCCGGCCTGGATCCGATCAACACCAATCTGATCAAAGACGAGATATACCAACTCCGGGCGCAAGGTGCCAGCATCATTTTTTCAACGCACCGGATGGAGCAGGTGGAAGAAATCTGCGAGCGGATCGTTTTGATCCATCGCGGACGCAATGTCCTGGAAGGCAATGTGGCCGAAATACGACAGGCCAGAAAGCAAAACCTTTTCCGATATTCCTTTGAAGGGGAATTGCCGGAATCCATTCGTCAATCGGTGGAGGTGGTATCCGAAAGAAATGGACAAATTGTGGTCCATTTTCAGAACGACCGTGAATCGAATGTATTCCTGCGCCGATTGATGGATCACCAGGTGTACGTCACGGATTTTACGGAGATCCTTCCTTCCCTCAATGAAATATTCATTCGCACCGTCGGGGAGAATGCCCCGACCTTGACGTCCAACACTCCTGCCGTATGAACAAACTGTGGCTCATTATACGCCGCGAATATCTTTCGCGTGTCCAGAAACGCTCCTTTGTCCTGACGACACTGCTGACCCCTCTGGCGTTTTTGGTCTTTTTCATTTTCATCGGGTTCATCATGAATTACGAAGGGGATGAAGGCCGGAAAATTGCGGTGGTGGATGATACCGGAATGCTCCGTGGCGCCATTCGCGATGCCTCACGTCTCACCTTTGTTTTTCCCAAGGCGCCACTCGACAGTCTCAAAGCCCAGGCGACCAGCGGTACTTACAGCGGGGTGCTGGTCATACCCCCGCTGAGCGACATCCAAAGCAGGGAACACACGATCCAGTATTACAGTGACGATCAGTTGAGTCTGGATGCCGAAATGGCCATTCGAGAAGCCGTTGGCAGCCGGGTGAGGGATTACAAAATGGTGACCCTGCAACTCGATCCCCGGGTCATCGAGAATCTCGACACGCGCATCCGGATTGACCCCCGGCCCATAGCCGATGCCTCCCGCGAACTCTCCTCCCTGCGCACCGCCATAGGCGCCGGAATCGGTTTTGTGATGGGCATCATCATGTATCTGGGGGTATTCATTTACGGCATGATGATCATGCGCAGCGTCATGGAAGAAAAGACCAACAGGATTGTGGAAGTGATGATTTCCTCGGTACGTCCGTTTCAGCTCATGATGGGAAAAATCATTGGCGTAGGAGGCGTGGGTCTTACCCAATTTCTGGTGTGGATGATCGTCATACCCGTCATTTCCATGCTGGTTCAATTGATCTTCGGATTTGATGCCGGCAATATGACCACGGTGACAACAACCGACACGATTCATCCCGACGACATGCAGGCCATGGTGGCGCTGGGCATGCAGGAACTCGGGCGGATAGAATGGTGGCTGATCCTGCCTTTGTTCCTGCTCTATTTCCTTTGCGGATATTTGTTGTACGCTTCGTTGTTTGCGGCAGTAGGTTCGGCGGTTGGCGATGACATCGGGGAAAGCCAGAGCTTGACTTTACCCATTTCCATTCCAGTGCTGATCGCTTTCTATATCATGATGGTGTCAGTCCGGTCGCCGCACAGTTCACTGGCTGTATGGGCATCCATCTTTCCGCTGTTTTCCCCGATTGTCATGCCATCCCGGTTGGCTTTTGATGTGCCGTGGTGGCAGATCCTCCTGTCGGTCGTTCTCCTGCTGGCCACGGTGTGGTTTTTTGTTTGGCTCAGCAGCCGGATTTACAGGGTGGGTATTCTCATGTATGGCAAAAAAGTGACGCTGAAAGAATTGAGCAAATGGCTGTTTTACCGGGATTAATACCGGACGTTGGTTCACGATGCCTTTGGAGTGCTTCGCCGAGCTTTCCGGAGGTTCTGGAGGGACAGTGGTGCACTTTCCGGCCGGTCAGGTCTCCATGTCATCCAGTCAGGTCCGGGCCAAGGCGACTTGAAAAGGTTCGACAAGTATTATAACTGTAAACCGATCGTTTACAGGAGGACAAAACATGAAAGGCTGTTTGATTACCGGAGGTCCGTGGTGGAAATTGATTCCATCCCATTACCAGGGAATGGCCTTGTTCCCGTTTGTTCTTGTCAGATCCCCAAACCCCTCCGATCGGCTTTTGCGGCATGAACGCATTCATCTGCAGCAACAACTCGAGCTGGCCGTCCTTCCCTTTTATTTGTGGTACCTGGTTGAGTACTTCTGGTTCCGCTTGCAGTGTTATTCCCATCAACGCGCCTATCGGAAAATACGGTTTGAACGGGAAGCCTTTGCCTGTGATGACGATCCTGGATATTTACATCATCGTTCCTTATGGGCTTTCATGTCCTTTGCGGGATAAATGCCTGCCATTTTTCAGCATGCGGGAAAAGTGGTACTGAACGATTGTCCAGGGATGGATTGGTAGTCGCTCCTTCTTTTCGACAACCTACCGCACCACCGTCACATCGCCTTTGTACAAACGCACGCTGCCATCGGCCAATT
>CAYYGN010000025.1:0-46622 GCA_964471595.1 uncultured Saprospiraceae bacterium | reverse complement strand
CCTTAACTTTATTCACTCGGATCAAGTACTATATACCTTAAACCCTCTATGGACATGATGAAACGAGTACTCCTCACCGCCACCCTCCTCTTAGCCCTGATGACAGGCTGTAAGAAGGACGACCCTGTCCCCTATCCGCTCAACAAGCTGCCCCATGCCACACAATCCGGGGAAAACACCTTCGGCTGCATCATCAATGGCGAGCCCTGGGTGGCTTATGCGCCTTTCAATCCTATCGGTGGGAAGCTTCGTGCTACCTATGATGAGGAGTACTATGGTGCGGACTATAACCGCCGATTGTGGCTTGCTAGTTATCGAATCATTACCTCTTATGATTGGAACAAGGATTCGCTTGCAAGTAGTTTTGGATTTGATATACGCCCTATTTTAGGCATAGGTTCCTACGAAAAGAATAATCTTGAAACATATAAAATAAGTCATACAATTGTAAGTCCAGGGCCAACAAGAATCTACGAATTGGACTCCCTATCACCCTTTCATATACAAATTACGAAGTTGGATACGGTAAAAAAGATCGTGTCCGGCACATTTGAAATGGATTTGCGAAGGACTATTGATTCAAATGAAATCCTGCAAATCCGCCACGGGCGCTTTGATGCCCGGTATGAACCTCGCTGATCGGCACTTTTCGTAAGCGAGGGGCAGTATAAGCTGAATTTCAACGATATAGGATTGTGAACACACAGTCCCCCAACCAATCTATATTCTAACCAAAACGTTTTTCACATGAAAACTTTAGTCCATTTTTTGATCGCACTATGGTGCATCTTCCTGTCCTCGCCGCTGGCGGCCCAGCAGGACACGAGTACGCTCACCGGTTGGTTTCGATGGGCCCACGAGCCTCTCGATAAGGCGGAGGTGCTGAGCGGTATCCTCATCCAGCAAACGCCGATATTCATCTGGCCCGGTATCTATGACGGCGTGCATGTCCACGACACACTGGCACTCAGTCGCTCACAGTGGGAAAGCTTCACATAGCCGCTTGATTTCCAATAAAATCCTTAACTTTATTCATTCGGATCAAGTACTATATACCTTAAACCCTCTATGGACATGATGAAACGAGTCCTCCTCCTCACAGCCCTCCTCCTGGCCGTAGTAGCCGGATGCACGAAGAAAGACCCCCCTTCCCCCTTCCACAAGGACATATTCCGCTGCAAGGTCAATGGCATAGAATGGGTGGCCACCTGCCCCTCTGATGGCCTGTTTGGGTGTGAGCCCATCGATTGTCAGTATTACTGGAAGGATACGAAGGGAATTTCAATGGGTGTCGTACGAAGACTTCATAATAAAAGTATTAACCAATCAATTGGATTTTCAAAGTATATGACTGAACTTGGACATAATACGCTTAGCTTAAGGACTAAAGAATATATTGACTGGAACAAACCCGCCGGCTGTAGATTTCATGACCTAGACACGACTGCTATTAGACGACTTACAATATTAGAGGTAGATACCATCAAATTCCTGATCAAAGGCACCTTCGAGTTTACCGCTATAAACGATTGCCAGGATACCATGCATATCACTGACGGCTATTTTCATGTAAATTTCCGCTTTTAAAGTACGTCCGCATTAACGGATATTATTGACAACAGATCTTAAATCACGGGGCTTGACAGCCCATTCTATACCCTTTTTTTAACCCTCTTCAATCTTTCAATTATGAAACGACTCATACTTCTCATCGCCTTGATGGTATTTGCCCATTCAGGCATGACCCAGTCGCCCGACTCTACCCTTGAGCAGCGCATACTCACCGCTATGTCACAGCTCAGCTATGACTCCCTCGTCACTGGTATCCACATCGACAGGGTACCGCAGTATCTTCCGGTAAAGGCCTTTGATGGCACCTGGCCCTCCGACAGTGTGGAGGTCTCCTGGCAGGCACTCAGCCTGCTGTACAGTATGCTAGCCTGGTGCCAGGTGGACAGCTTCCCACTACCGCTCATGGATAGTACCCTCTCTGCCGAGTGGCATAAGTGGGACGATCACGATACCCTGCTCATCGGTGGTCTGTGGATGCGCTACGATCGCTTCAAGCCCTGGGCGATAGACAGCAACCTGGTCACATGGGATAGCAGCTACTTCCATACGGTCCCGAGTGCCGCATCCCCGTTTGAGCAGGATGTCGTATTCGCCCTCAGCATGGCGGATGATGTCCGCTATGGCTTGACCCAGGTGCTCCACTTTGACCCTGACTGGTTTTTTACCAATCAGCCCGGTGGCTGGAACACACTGGAAATGGATGCGGGCGACGGACAAGGCTGGCGCTCAGTCACGCCCGGGGATGTGCTTACCATTCAGTATGGACAGGAAGGCCTGCGATACCTGGATTTTCGCATGATCACATCTACCGGCGACACCCTGATATGCACGGCCAGTATGGATGTACGTGCGGAGAACAGCCTGCATGACAACCAAACCAGAGGCTTTGGCGACGAGCCGGACGATATCATCAATCTCGGTGATATTAGCACCTGGCGAGTATGGGAATCCTATCGGGACAAATGTGGCAATGAGCAATGGCGCCAGATAAATCGGGATCTACCCGCCGGTCTGACCGCGTACATCTTCTACAATAAAGAATGCGAGACCGCTGCGCTCCGCAAGCCGCTCTTCCTGGTCAATGGCTTCGACCCGGCCAGGAGTCATGGTTGGGAGTTTGTAATGGGGGAGGACGGATTGTTATTAGATGACTATAATGATGTTGAAAGCAAATTGCTTTCCGACCACCTCCACGACGAGCAATTCGACATCATCTACGTCACATTCAGTGATGCCACCGGAGATATTCGCACTAATGCCGGTTGGCTGCGCCAGCTCATCGAGCAGGTCAATGGCATGAAAGCCGCCGCCGGTAGCGAAGAAAAAAACGTGGTCATAGGCGCCAGTATGGGTGGCCTGGTCAGCAAGTGGGCCCTGCTCACCATGCAGAATGATGATGTCGATCACGAGACCGAGTTGTTCATGACGGTGGATAGTCCCCTGCGGGGTGCGCACATACCCCTGGGCTTGCAGGCAATGGTCAAAGATTTGGAGAAGACCTCATTGGCTGGAAAAGATCTAAAAGACATCAATACGGCATTACGTTTTAACAAAGAGTCGCTTAATAGTGTCGGTGCAAGGCAGATGCTATATTACAACTGGATGACAGTAAACAATCGTGCTACCAACGGGTCAAGTTTAAGTGATGAACATAATTCTTTTTTTACTGAATTTGATGCCCTTGGCACATTACAAATACCTCATATTGCCGTAAGCAATGGCGCGATCAATGGCGGAGGGAATGCCATTATACCTGGTGAAAAACTGCTGGATGATGGTAATGTTGGTGATTGGTTATCTGCGGTTTCTAAATCATGTTCTCATAACCTTGTAGGGCTACTTATTGGAGGTTATTACATGGGTCTTAATGTGTGGGCCAGTCCGGGATATTCTGGAATTGTAGGTCTGGAAGGTCACAAGTCAGATGTGCATTACGCAAAAGATGTATGGGTCAAAATCTTAGGTGTAATTTTTCCTACAGAATATGAGACATATACTGCCGGAAACTTAATTAGCTGGGATAATGCCCCAGGAGGGTTAAGGTCCTTCAATTCAGAGAATGATCAGGGCATTGAAGAAGTTGCCCTCCCCTGGAAGCGAAAATCCTTTTGCTTCATACCTACTGTAAGTGCGCTTTATCTGGATACCCAGGATCCATTTTACATTGGATTCAATCTGCAAAATGTAAAGGAAACAGTCGAAGAGGGTCAGACCAGCCTGCGCTCTTACGTAGGCGCCATGGAAGAATCTACCCAATACTGGCAGGACCAATATAATCAAAAGCATGTCACATTCGATAGGCGTACAGCAAATTTCCTCAAATCAATGCTGAAAAAGCACAGGCTGATGGCTTCCGACAGCCCTTTGACATCCCGGACTTTCAATTTCGGAGCGTTGGATTTATCTGAAGTTGATCCGGATTTGGTTCTTCCGTTGGCTACTACAAAATACATTGACTTTGATTTGCATATATCCGATGAGGGTCAGTTATGGATCCACCGAGACGACCGGATAGCGTTTACAGATGTCACATCCAATCCTTTCATCGCAGGACAGGAAGTGTACGATGTCCATGTAGTGCCGGAATTCTGTACGGGTGATGATGTGACGGTATCTTTGGCAGATGGAGGATTGATCCGGATCGGAGATTCGGAAGAAGGCTACATGGGACAGATGTATTTTCATCCTTCAACTTTTCTTGAAGTTCAGTCGGAAGGGCAGGTGTTGCTTGAAGAGGGTTACAATAATATCCTCTCCCTCCAGGGGGGCCATATGACCATTGAAGAGGATGGTTTTGTCAATGCGATGTGGGGAAGCCGGATTATCGTCCGTGATGGCAGCACGCTTACGGTTAAAACCGGAGGCACCCTGCGGCTCTCCCAGCATTCCGCATTGGAGGTGGAAGATGGCGGCACACTCGTTCTGGAACCCGGTGCCATCATCCAACTATGGGACGGGCAGGAGCCCGGTGGTCAGGCGTGTATCCGCATACGGGATGGCGGTACGCTCGAGTGGCAGGGGAATCCCAATTTTTCCGGCAATGGGTATTTTTGGTTTGAGGCCGGAAGCGCCTTCCTGGCGTTGGATGATGTCCAATTGACCGGTATGGGCAAAGGCTTCCGGTTCATGCGGCTGGGTGTGAATGCGCATGTACAATTGGAGAGCGTGCATGTGGCGTTTGAAGGCGGTGCCATCGAGTATGAGTCCGGCAGCGGATTTTACCTGGACGACGGAAGCCTGGAAGCGACCGACATGACCTTCATCGGAGAGCAAACCGCCGATGCGTTGGCATTGCAAGCGCCAGCTTCCGTCGCGATCACCGGCTGTACCTTTGAAGGAGTGAATGGTATCTATGTAAATGATTACCAGGGCGGCATTGCAGATTTTTTGGTGGACGATTGTGAATTCGGGACCTGTGCCAGTGGCATCAATGCCTCCAACAGTACCTTTGTTACGGTCAAAAATTCGGATTTCACTCATTGCGATCTGGCCATAAACCTGTGGGAAAATGTCTCGTATTTCTACGGATTCAACCTCGACATCCGTTCAGTGGAACCCAATGAATACGGACCGGTAGCCATACAATTGTCTGACGCTCCCGTATTCCGTCTGCATCAGAGTACGATCTCCCGATACGAGAAAGGAATATACATGATCGAACCCAACACGGATGAAAACCGGTCCAATGTATTCCTGTACAATACAAACATTCAAAACTGTACGGAAGGGATCACGGTGAAGGACGGAGGCACAGGTCCGGACCGTGGCCTGGTCCTGATGGATTGTTGTATTGCGCTCGACAATGATTATGTCATCCGGGGTAAGGACGCACTGTTGGCCATAGATGCCACGACCAATGCCGCCATGCATACGGACGTGGGGGTTACGCCCAATGAATTTGAATTGATCCCGTATGAGGGTGTTTTCTTTCAGGTGTGCTACAAGGAAAGGGATGATATCGAACAGGTATTGGCTCGGGAAAATCTGTGGGCAGGCTCCGGCACCAATGGAGCGCCGGAGCCCTATTATGATTACTTTTTGAAACAGGCAGGGTCTGTCAGTGGCAATTGTATTTTGTCATCTCCCAACGTTCCGGTCATCCTTACGCCCATGGCATCGGCAGGAGTGATCTACTGCCCTGAGCCACCCCGGATGCCCGAAGGGCCGGGGTCATCGGGTTCCGGCCATTTTGCCACCGCTCCGGATACGTCCGTGCATTGTGTGCGGATCACCACCTCCGTGCCGGCGGATACCCAACTCATCCATGATGCCTATATCAGGGGCATGCACTGGTTTTACTGGGAGGATTTTGATGAGTCCTTTGAAAGATTGGAACCGGTAGCCTCGATTCCGGATACGGTACGAAGCGGGATGTCCGGTAGGTGCCGGCAGTATATTGACGTAGCGCGTGTGATGGTGGATGTCCTGGCATCACTCCGGTCCGAACCAGACCCACTCATCGGAGATCCGACCTCAGACGGGCCAACGAGTGTTGAGGCTACCTCCCGTCCAGGTAACCAGGAGGTCTATCCCAATCCTGCCCGGGGTACGGTAACGGTCAAACCGGCACCGGGAGCTGACAGGCTTCGGATCGTGAATGCGCTGGGGCATGAGATGAAGGAAGTGCGGAATCCCGCATCATCATTGTCGCTTGATGTCGGAGCCTGGCCGGACGGGGTGTACGGGTTTATCAGCCTGTCCCGCACCGGTCGGATCATGGAAGTGACACGCGTGGTCGTTTACCGGTAGGTGGAGGAAAATGGATCGCCGGAGGCAATTGTTCGGGAATCTTCAGGACCCTTTCCCTTCCTGTGATTCCCGTCACAAACTTGCCCTCATGACACGCCCTACCTTTGCATCATGTTTGGCACTTCAAAAAAATCCGGAACGGCTGATGCCCCCAAAAAGGTGAGCTTCAGCGAGTTGATCAAAGGGCCGCGCCCCGTCATCGTGGACTTCTTCGCCGAGTGGTGCGGCCCCTGCCGCATGATGCCGCCCATCCTCAACGAGGTGAAGAAGGCACTGGGTGATGATGTGGACATCATCAAGATTGACGTGGACCGCAACAACGCCCTCGCTTCCTCGCTCAAAATCCAGGCCGTACCCACCATCATGATCTTCAAAAACGGGAAGTCGGTTTGGCGGCAGTCGGGCGTTCCGACGGCCTCGGCGCTGGCGGACGCCGCGCGAAAGTTCCTGTAACACGCTCATCGGACCGCCTTTGCCCGGCATATATTTGCGGCATGAAACGCATTTCGACCTCCATTAGGATCGCTGCAACCCCCCAAAAGGTTTGGGAAGTTTTGACCGACTTCACGGCCTACCCGGAATGGAATCCTTTCATTCGTCGCCTGGAGGGAATGCCTGCTCCGGGTACCCGCCTCGAGGTGGAAATCCATCCTCCCGGTGGATCGGCCATGCGTTTCCGCCCGGTCGTCCTCGAAGCCACCATGCCGGTTGTCCTTAAATGGAAAGGCAAGCTGCTGATCAAAGGCCTCTTTGACGGCCTGCATGCCTTCCTGCTTGAGGCGGGTGACGGAGGTGGTACGATCTTTCATCACGAGGAAGAATTCACCGGCTGGCTGGTGCCGCTTTTGGGCGGAGCGCTGGTACGGACGGAGCAAGGCTTTCACGCCATGAATGAAGCATTGCGGCAGAGGTGCGAACAATGACCCATTGGCCGGTCCCCGGGAATGGCAGGTATGTCCTACATTTGGGGATTCAATGCCAAATACATGGATCCGGATACCGGCGATTGGGACAAGAGAGACTACCTGGGATTCGTATTGCTTTATCTGGCCAGGGCTGACGGAACCATGGATCCCAAGGAGGTGCATTACATCCACGCCCGCATAGGGGAGGAAAGCCTGGATCGCATCCGGCGTGTGTCGGAAGACTGCAACGATCATCAATGCCTGGAGATCATGCAAGCTCTTCGCCAGCGGTTTTATCCGGGCGACCTCGGCAAGGCATCTCTCGAAACGGAAATGAGGGAATTCTGTAGTTCGGAAGGACATTACAGCAGGATCGAGACCCGTTTGGTCCAGTTGATTTCCCGTCAAATTTGATCCACGTCTCCTTTCCATTTTTCTTTCACCCTTGACGGATTCCCCTTACTTTTGCACCGTTTTCATCAAAGACGTCATGGGTAGAGCATTCGAATACCGCAAGGCCACCAAAATGAAACGCTGGGCCAGCATGGCCAAGGCATTCACCCGGGTAGGCAAACAAATCGCCATCGCCGTCAAGGAAGCCGGACCCGAACCGGCTACCAACCCCAAACTCCGGGCTGCCCTCCAGAATGCCAAGGCCGCCAACATGCCCAAGGAAAATGTGGAGCGCGCCATCAAAAAAGCCACCTCCAAAGAACAGGAGGACTACAAAGAGCTCGTGTACGAAGGCTACGGCCCGCACGGCATAGCCGTCCTCGTGGAGTGCGCCACGGACAATCCTACCCGGACCGTGGCCAATGTGCGATCCTATTTCAATAAATACAACGGGAGCCTGGGCACCAGTGGATCCGTGGATTACCTCTTCGAGCACAAGTGTTATTTCCGCTTTGCCAAACCGGAAAGCATGGACCTGGAAGAACTCGAATTGGAAATGATCGACTTTGGGGGGGAAGAACTCGGGGAAGAAGAGGGTAGCCTGGCCATTTACGGTGAATTCAGCGCCTACGGCGGCCTGCAGAAATTCATCGAAGACAAAGGGATCGAAGTCCTTTCTTCGGGATTTGTCCGCATCCCTACCGTCACCAAGGAATTGACGCCCGCCCAGGTCGCCGAGGTGGAAAAACTCCTCGACAAACTGGAAGAGGATGATGATGTCAGTGAAGTATTCACGACCATGGCCTGAACATGACAAAGTAAGGGCCTTGTCCCCTTGGTTATCTTTGCGACACAACAGGCCGAACCGGCCATGACATGGAACTATTCAAGGAATTCACTTTCGATGCCGCCCATTGGCTGCCATATGTTCCGGAGGATCACAAGTGCCGGCGGATCCATGGTCACACTTACCGCCTTCGCGTTTGTGTGGAAGGTCCGCTCGATCCCCGTCTCGGCTGGGTGATGGACTTTGCGGATCTGAAAAAAGTAGTGGATCCCCTGGTCAAGCAGTTGGACCATCAACTGCTCAACGAGTTGGAAGGCCTTGACAATCCGACCTGTGAAAAGATTGCCGTGTGGCTTTGGGACCGCATCAAACCACGGGTGCCCCAACTGGCCAGAATCATCCTCAACGAAACACCCACTTCAGGCGTCGTCTGGACCGGGGCCTGAATCCCTCTGCCCTTTTTGCCACAGGGTTGATATTGAATGGTGCCGGTTTACGGGTATATTTGAGGGTTATGGCGACAATAAGGCATGCATCTCGCTTTGCAGGTGCGAAGTTGGCATGGATGGCCGCTTCCGTGTGGCTGACCGCCCAGACCTCTCCGTTCATCCACATCGATCAGTTCGGCTACCGGACCCATGCCTACAAAGTCGCTGTATTGAGCGACCCCCAGTCAGGGTATAATGAGAGCGATACCTATACACCACCGGGTATGCTGGAACTGAAAAGCCTGCCCGGGGAGATGACGGTAGCCCACACAATTCCTGTGGCCTGGAATGCCGGCGCTACCCATGATCAAAGCGGGGACCGGGGATGGTGGGCGGATTTTTCATCGTTTGACACACCGGGTCGTTATTTCCTGTATGATCCCGTCAATGATCAGCGATCCCCGGGATTTTTCATCGGGGAGGATCCTTACCTCGGGACGTTGAAAGCGGCCGGGCGCATGTTTTATTACAACCGCTGTGGGCCCGTCAAACCGGAAATTCACACCGGACCGGGATGGAGCGATGCCGCCTCTTTTCTCCAGGATACGGCATGCCGGGCGTTGTCTTCACCGGACGACCCCGACATGTGGCGCGACCTCTCCGGAGGATGGTTTGATGCCGGTGACTACAACAAGTATGTCACCTTTGCCCGTTCGCCGGTACATGATCTCCTTCGCGCCTGGGAAGAAAACCCGCAGGCTTTCGGGGATGACTGGAATATTCCTGAAAGCGGCAACGGCCGGGCCGATATACTCGACGAGCTTTTGGTGGAACTGGATTGGTTGTACAAAATGACGGATCCGTTGGGCGGATGCCTGATCAAAATGGGTTCCATCCAATGGGACCACAATATTTCGGCGCCTCCAAGCGCCAATGTGGATCCCCGTTATTACGGACCGCGATGCACGGCCTCGGCCATAGCGGCCGCCGGCATGCTGGCCCATGCGGCTTTGGTGTTCCGGGATTTCCCGGAGTGGGCAGACCGCGCCCAGATGTGGCGCGACAGGGCCATCGCCTGTTTCCACTGGTCCGCCCCGGATATTCTTGAAGGGGAGGCCGACCTGGAATGCGATGACGGTACCATCAAGGCCGGAGACGCGGATTGGGATGCCGAGACGCAATTCGAAGCCGCCGTCACAGCGGCGGTATATCTCCTGGATCTGACCGGACTGCCGTATTACGGGGAATTTGTCCGGCAAAACGCCCCGGCCACCCGTCCCATGGCATCCGGATGGTGGGATTGCTACCAGATCCCTTTGACGGATGCCCTGTTGCGTTATTCCGCGATGGCTGACTCCGATTCCCTGACCGGACTGTCCATCCGCCAGAGCCTGGAGACGGCATCATTCAACAATTGGGGCCAATTCTTCGGATATACCGAACAGGACCTGTACCGGGCCTGGATGCCGGAATGGTCCTATCACTGGGGTAGCAACCTGCCCAAGGCCAATTACGCCCTGCTCAATCTCCTGCTCGACCGTTATGGCGTGGCGCCCTGGGACAGCCTGGCCTTCCGTTTCAAAGCCGAAGAACAACTCCATTATTTTCATGGCGTCAACCCGCAGGGTCTCGTGTATCTCAGCAACATGTATGACATGGGGGTCTCGCGCAGTGTCAACCAGATCTACCACACCTGGTTTGGCGATGGCACTCCATGGGACCATGCTCTCCAATCGCCATACGGGCCACCTCCCGGATTTTTGTCCGGCGGCCCCAACATGTATTTTACCCAGACTGCCCTGTCGCCACCGGCCAATCAGCCTCCCCAGAAGGCCTACCTGGATTTCAACACCGGTTGGCCCGACAATTCCTGGGAGGTTTCCGAACCCTCCATCAGCTACCAGGCGGCCTATGTCCGTCTTCTGGCCCATTTCGTGACCCGCGAAGCGCCATCCGGCACGGGATCGGTCATCACGGCCAAAGAGACCGTCCACCTTTACCCCAATCCGGTGGGATTGGACCAGCGGATAAGCCGGGGCCAGGCCTCCGCTCATGCAGGGACGGTCCTGGATGCCAAAGGTCGTCAGGTTGGTATTTGGCCTTCACGGACTGCGGATTGGGAAGTCAACGATCTGCCGGCCGGATGGTATGTGGTGGTTTGGGCGGACGGCATCGGCCGGTTTGTCGTCCGGTGATCGCCAAAGCGTATTTTTTTTTGTGCGCTGCAACGTTGACCCCTGAAGCGGGATAGGGGAGGGGAAAGGCGCCTTTTACCTTTTTCCAACCCAAACAAAATCATTTCATGAAACTTCTTCCAATTGCATATCTCCTCCTTTTTTTCCTCCTGGCCGGAGCATGCCAGAAAAACAAGGATGACCTGACCGGGGATCCGGATCCGGTGGTCTTTGTCCGTACCAACCTGTACGGGGAAGTCACCGGTCCGCAGGGACAACCACTATCAGGCATAACGGTACAAGTGGGGTCATCCCAGACCATGACAGACGAACAAGGGTATTATGCACTGAGCGGGATCAATCTGGACCAAAAAGGCGGCGTTGTCCGTTTTTCCGGAAATGGCTGGTTTGCCATCAGCCGGGTGGCTGTTCCGATAGCAGATGCCTGGACCCTTTTGGATGCCAGGATGTCACCCCGCTCATTGAGCGGCATGGTGAACGCTACATCGGGTGGGATTGTCGCAGTGGCAGGGGCCAGCGTCCGGTTTCCTGCACAAGCCTTTGTCGATGCCCAGGGGCAGGCCTGGACCGGACAGGTACATGTCCACGCCACATTCCTCGATCCGGCCTCACCGGACATGCAGCGCCGGATGCCGGGCAATCTGACCGCCATTCGCGAGGATGGCAGGCATGCCGTGCTGGCTACTTTCGGCATGCTCGGCGTTGAACTGGAGACGCCCACCGGAGCACCCCTCCAGCTCGCCTCCGGCAAAAAGGCAGTGATCACCATTCCTTTGACGGCGGAATATCGGAATGCAGCTCCGGCCACCATTCCGCTCTGGTATTTCGACCAGGAAAAGGGGAAATGGATCGAAGAGGGGGAGGCCCAGCTGGACGGCAGCGCCTATGTGGGCGAAGTGAGCCACTTCTCCTTCTGGAACGTCGATTTTCCGTTTGAAGCCATCCGCTTGTGCGGAACAACCATCGCGGAGAACGGTACGCCGTTGGTCGGCGCTCAGATCCGGCTTACGGTATTGTCCGGAGGCGGAGCCAATTTCCCACCCGGTGCCCTGGCCTCTGCCTGGTCGGGGGCCGACGGATCGTTTTGCGGCTTTGTACCCGCTGATGCGGAATTTGTACTGGAGGTCCTGTCATTCTGCGGTGAAGTGATCCATGCGATGAATGTAGGACCGTTCACGGCAGATCACGATTTGGGCACGATGCTGATCGAATGGAATGACAACCTGATCCAGGTGAACGGGTGGCTGGAAGATTGCCAGGGGAATGCCCTGGTCTCACCCTCGTACGCCGTCATCCATGTGGGCAACTACAAGCTGTTCTTACCCGTCCAGCCCGATGGCAGCGTTTCGGGGACGGTAATGAATTGCCAGTTGGACGTACTCACTGCCCAGGCGATCGATGTCGTCAATCTGAAACAGGGGGACGTTCAGACCTACCCCGTTGCCGGTGGTTCAACGGTGGACCTGGGTGTCCTGACGGCCTGCGACGATCTCCAGGAATACATCATCGTCGATCTGGACGGAGAGCCCGAAATGGTATGGACAGAGGTCCAAGGAGGAATTGACAGTCCCTTGTTGACCTTTGCGGCTTTCGGGCCGGACAGCACCATTTGCCAAATCGGAGTTCCTTTGTTGGCACCAGGACAGGCCTCTCCGGATTTTGTTTTTGTCTTGTTGCCCGATCCGGTGTCCGGTGTTGTACAGGCCAGTTGCTATCAAAGTAATTGCCAGGGAATGACCGTTACGGTCAGTCAGATAGGTGGCCTTGGAGAGCCGGTACAGGGTAGCTTTTCCGGCACAATTGAAGTTCCGGGTCAGGGACCGACCTCCATGAATGGTTCCTTCCGGTTTATAAGAGATTACTGAGTCCATTAACAAACTGCCCGGTGGCCTGGCTGCCGGGCAGTTTATCTTGTGCCGCCGTATGACGGAAAACGAGTTGTTGCAGGCCTGCCTGCTCGAAGAACGAACCGCTCAATATGAACTGGTCCGACAGTTCGGCCCACGGCTTTTGACAGTGTGTCGCAGGTATGCCCCTGTACGCCTGGATCCGGAGGATATCCTGCAGGATACCTTTGTCCGCATTTTTTCCTGCCTGGATCAGTATGACCAAAACAAAGGCCAACTGTGGCCCTGGATGAAAACCATCGCCATCAGGGAATCCCTGAAGAAACATCGGCTCACCCGGAAATGGTTTTTGCAAAGCCAACCCATGGATGATCATCCGGAAGCGGGAGGGCCGGAGCAGGTCCCAATGCCGGAAGAAGCCGAACTCATTCTCGCATTCATTCGCCAACTGCCGGACGGCTACCGCGAAGTGTTCAATCTCGTAGCGATCGAAGGCTATACCCACGATGAATGTGCTTCCCTGCTCGGTATCGCGCCGGGTACTTCCCGTTCCTGTCTCAGCCGGGCCAGAAAGATGCTCCAGCATCAACTGGTCCGCCAAAATGTATATGACTTATGAATCCAAATGAGAGGGATGACCGCTGGCGGAACGCGCTCGACCGGCATCCGAGCCCGCTGGACACCGACCGGTTCTGGCAATCACTGGAACCACGTCTGCCTCAGCGGCGCCGCAAGAAAAGGTGGCCGGTGTGGTGGTCGTTCCTGTTGGCCGGCATCCTGTTGGTGGCTGGCTGGATGCTGACCTCCCGGGACATCGTCCCTGACAGCGCGACCGCCTCCATGAAGGAAATACCTTCGCCGGTGAAAGCAACCGGCCAGGGGGCTGTTGAAGCCGGAGTTCCGGATTACGGTTCAGCGGCAGACCTGGAGCCAGCGGACTCCGATACCGGATCCGGCATGACCATTTCCCGGATTGGAAAGAGGGACCCGTCCTCCCGCCCGGCTGGTGGTGGGTTGGATCCAGGTTACGGTGGCACTCTCCGGACATCTCCGCTTCCGGGCAAGCCCGATTCCTCTTCGAAGAGGGTCCGGGAGTCAGGGACAACCGAGCCGGAAAGGACTCCTGCCATCGGGCCATCCGTATCGCCGATGGTTCTGGAAGAAAGGCCAGGGGAAGCACCGACGCCACACAATTTGCTATTGCCTGCTCCGGAGGAAGAATCCACCGCATCCATGGGGTATAAGCAAGAATGGATGACGGGTCTGCCTACCTTGCTGAACGGTGTGGAAGGAACAAACCCCGTCACGGGCGCCGGTCAACCCCTGCTGTTGCAGCGGGTGTTCCATAGCTGGCAATGGTTTGTGGATGTGGTCGGCGGCGTCGGATTTCCGTCCCGGGATTTCAAGGCCGCCACCCAGGAAGGCGCCGCGATAGTCGCCGATCGCCGATCCAGCGAGACGACGCTGCTTTCCTGGTCGGCCGGAGCGGATGTCCGGTGTTACAGTCCCTCCGGCATTTTCCTTCAATCCGGCATCCGTTACCATGAGATCCGGGAGCGCTATGATTGGCAGGGCACGGAAACCCGCTATTCCTGGGAATATGCCGAGGGAGACTTGTGGTCGGGAGGCGAAATCACTGAGTCATGGGCCGACTCGACCTGGGTGGCCCGTCAGTTGACCCGGACCGTGCGGCATTATAACCGTGTCGCCACCTGGGATGTGCCCGTCCTTTTGGGTTATCGGCATGTTTGGGGCACATGGAGTGGAGATGTGGCGCTGGGCGCCCAGATCAACCTGTCCCAGCAAGTGGACGGCCGTTCTTCCGGCATGGATGGCCGCCCGTCCTATTGGAATGAGGATGCTGCCCTGATGTACCGCCCGCGACTGGGTTGGGGGGCCGTTCTCCAGGGCAGACTGGCCTGGTATCCCCGCCTGGGTTACGGCGTTTTCATCCAACCGGTTTGGCAATGGCTGCCGGACAGCCGCACCGACCCCAAGCTGACCGGTTACGAAACCCGCTATCACATGTTCTATCTGCAATCCGGGATCAGTATCCGGTTGCGCTAAACCGGCAAGCCCCAAGAAAAAAGGCGGTCATCCTTACGATGGCCGCCTTTTTTCAAGAGAGGGAGGGCATTCAGACTTCGACGAAAGTAAAGGCCTTGCCCGTTTTTCCGGCGCGTCCCGTCCTGCCAATCCGGTGGATGTAGCTGTCGTAGGTACGCGGCGCTTCATAATTGATGACATGGGTCACGTCGCTGATATCCAGTCCGCGGGCCGCGACATCGGTGGCGACAAGGATGCGCACCTTTCCGGTACGGAAAGACTCCAGCGCCCTTTGTCGTTGACTTTGCGACTTGTCGCCGTGGATGGCATCGGCGGCAAACCCGTGCTTGACCAGCTTCATGGCCAGTTTGCCCGAACGGTGCTTGGACTCCGTGAAGACCAGCACTTTCCGGAACTCCGGGTTGTGAAGCATATTCTCGAGGACGACAAACTTGTCTGACCCGTGCTCGATCCGCACAATGTCTTGCTCGATATGCTCGGCACTGGTGACCCCGGAGTTTACCTGTACCGTCACCGGATCATTCAGGAGTTGGTCAATATGTTCCTGGATGGATGGCTCGATCGTCGCCGAAAAAAGGAGCGTTTGCTTTCTGTTTTTCATCGCGGCCGTGAGTTTCCGAACGTCGTTGACAAAACCCATGTCCAGCATCCGGTCGAATTCGTCCAGGATCAGGGTGCCGAAATTGTTGAGATCGAAGGCGCGACGGCCGACCAGATCAAGAAGACGGCCCGGCGTGCCGACCACCAAATGGTGAAACCTTGTCAATTTGCGGATGTCCGCATTGATGTTGCCACCACCGATATAGCAATGGGAAATCAAGGACATGCCGGCGCTGAGCTCGCGGAATTCGCCTTCCACCTGCAGGGCCAGTTCGCGGGTCGGGGTGAGCACCAGGGTAGGGCGGGTGTCCTTGGCCGTCAGCCATTGCTGGATCAACGGGATCAGAAAGGCCGCCGTCTTCCCTGTGCCGGTCTGAGCGATGCCCAAAACGTCCCGCCCGTGAAGAACCGGCTCGATGGCCTGGTCCTGGATGGGTGTGGTTTTGGTATAACCCTTGGCGGCGATATTCTTCAGAAGCTGTTCGTGGAGAGGCAGGGCAACATACAGCCGGGTCTCCAATGGCGTGACACCGGGCTCAAGCGGAAGGGCCGCCTGGACAAACCGGTGATGCGGAATATCCTGTTGTTTGTTTTTCTTCTTCCCGGATACGGCCGGCTTGAAAGCGGCAGGACGGGGGGAAAGGGATCGGTTCGGTTTGCGTTTGAACCGCGGTTTGGTGTTTTGCATGATGGAAAATAATTCGCCTGACGCCCGGACCGGATCTGACAAAAAGAGAGCAGGGAAGGGAACTAGACGGGGTGATCAATGAAAGTCAGGCCCTGACCGGGGCAAGGGGACCATGCGCTCCTGCACGACCCAATGCATGAAGCATCCGGGCATGCTCGAGGATGGCAGCCAGAAAATTGTGCTGGGAGTTGTAGGGCAAGCCGTACTCCCTCGCCGTGTCCCTTACGATGGAGGCGATCCGCTTGTAATGGACGTGACAGATATTGGGGAACAAGTGGTGTTCGATTTGAAAATTCAATCCGCCCACATACCAGGAGAACACCCGGCTTTTGGGTGCATAATTGGTCGTGGTCAACAACTGATGGACGGCCCAGTTGGTCTCCATATTGCCATCGTTATCCGGCAGGGGGAATTCCGATGAAGGCATGACATGAGCCGTCTGAAAAATCAGGCCCAGCAAAAATCCCGCTACATAATGCATGAGGAAAAAACAGAGCAGCGTAAACCACGGGGATACCGGCAACATGATCATGGGGATCACCAGGATTACCACATAATAGACCAATTTGAACACCACGGATCGAATGATCAAACGGCGGAATTCCTTGCCTTCCGGCAATAGTCCCCGCTTGCGGTAGTCGATCAATTGGAAGATCTCCTTGCTCGTAATCCAGGGCAGCGTCATGAATCCGTACAGGAAAAAAGCGTAGATATGCTGAAACCGGTGGATCCAGTAACGCTTTTGATTGGGCGAAAACCGCAGCAGTACCGGTACATGGATATCCTCATCTACCCCTTCGACATTGGTATAGGTATGGTGGAGAACATTGTGCTGCACCTTCCAGAAGTCCGCGTTACCGCCGACGAGGTTGAGGAGGTAGCCCAGTAAGGTATTCACCCGGGCACTGCGGGAATAAGCGCCGTGATTGGCGTCGTGCATGACGCCCATTCCGATTCCGGCCATTCCCAATCCCATGATCAGCCAAAGACCGGCGATCACCCAGGGGTTGGATACCGCACCCGTATAAAACAGGCCCAGCGGCACCAGATACACCAGAAGCAGCGCTGCCGTTTTGGTCACCATGGCGGCGTTGGCATGTCGGGAGATCTGGTTTTCCTGGAAGTAGGCGTTGACGCGGGAGCGGAGAGTAGGATAAAACTCGGGGAGCGAAGCCCGGTTGTACCGGGGGCCTGAAAACGACATAAAGGTATTTTACGGGACAAAGATACGGCAATTCGGCCATATGCAGGATTTATGGCCCGATGGCCGCCCGCAAGGGCATGCGCCACCGCACCAGAAGGCCCGCCAGTACGGTGAGGATACCGACGAAAAAAACAGCAACCGGCACCGAGAACAGGTCCGCTACCATACCGGTCAGCAAGGCACCGGCCGCATATCCCAGATCCCTCCAAAACCGGAAAATGCCCAGACTTTGGGCCCGGTCTTCCGGGTGTGTGACGGCTGCGATCGCGGCGAGGAAAGTGGGATAAACCAAAGCGGTACCCAGACCGAGCAGGATGGCCAGGGTCACAAACAATGCGGTGGTGCCGGCAGCCGGAAAACAAAGAATGACTGCGCCCTGGAGAAGCATTCCGGCCGTCAACAAATGGCGGTGAGCCATGCGATCGGACAGAAAACCGGTCCCGACCTGGGCGATACCCCAAACGGCCGGGTAAATGCCGGCAACAAGGCCGATTTCAGGCAGTGACAGCCCCCGACCGGCCAGCAATACAGGCAACAGTCCCCACATCATGCCGTCATTCAGGTTGTTGACAAATCCCGCAACCGTTACAGGTCCGAGGCCGGGGTGGCGCCAACTTGTATCCCGAAAAGGTGAGGCCAAACGGGGCGCCGGGTGATCAGTACTTTCCAGCCGGACAAAATGCCTCGTGTCCCTGACAAAGAAAAGCGTCAGCAAAAGCCCTGTGATCGCTATCGCCAGACCGGCATAAAATGGGACGGGTCGGTACCCGTAGCGATCGGCCAATACGGCACTCAGGTACGCTGCAACAGCCACCGCCAGGTATCCGGCAAATTCGTTGAGCCCCATGGCCAAACCCCGGTGACGTTCGCCAACCAGATCGATTTTCATGATCACGGTACTGCTCCAGGCCAGACCCTGATGAACCCCTAAAAGGGCATTGGCGACGACCACCCAAATCCAGGCATCAGCCTGGATCAGCATCACCGGCACAGGTAACGCCAATATCCATCCGGCCAAGAGCAGCCTTCTGGAACCAAAACGCCGGGTGAGTACGCCGGTATAATAATTACTCACCGCCTTGGTAATGCCGAATGACACCAGAAAAGTCAGCATGGCCGTAAGGCCGGAAATCCCGAATTCCGATTCAGCCAACCCCGGCAGGATGGTGCGTTCCAGTCCTACCATGGCTCCTACAAAGGCATTGACCAGCACCAATAAGGCAAAGGCCTTTTTATTGAAACCAAGACCCAAAACCGGAGCTGTATGGTAACCGCGTGACATAAACGTCAAAATTCGCCACCGTAAGCTACCTGCCCGGTGATGTCTGTCACAATAAGGCCCCACATCCGGTTGTCTTCAGGATTTTCTCCTGCGGGCACCTTAGACTTCACCAATGACGTCGCGGGTAGTGCCACACGGCAGGACCATACCGCCGGGAGGCTGATCCCTCCCTTTTGGCTTACCTTTGAATGTTTCGTACCGAATGGCTTTTGGAGAATCCAGACCTGCAGTCCCTCATGACCCAAACCGCTGATTTTGCCCATGCCTGGGACCTGGCCGGAGAAGCGGCCGAATGGTTGCAGCAGGCGATCGGCAGCCGTCCAAGACTGGCCATAACCCTGGGGACGGGAGGGGGGCAAACCACCGGGCTGTTCCCCGTCGAAGTGCGCATTCCCTATCGCGAAATTCCGCATTTCATGACCACAGGCGTCGAAAGCCACGCCGGGGAGATCACTACTGGTTTCCTGGGAGGCGTACCCGTCATCTGCTTGTCGGGCCGTTTTCACTACTACGAAGGCTGGTCCATGGCCGCCATCGTGCATCCCGTTCGGACCATGGCTCGGTTGGGGTGTGAGGGCATGATCATTACCAATGCCGCCGGTGGACTCCACCCCGACCACAACCCCGGTGATCTGGTCCTTCTGCGCGATCACATCAATCTGATGCCCGACAATCCGCTCAGAGGTGTCAATGACGAGCGGATGGGGCCTCGGTTCCCCGATATGATGGCAGCCTATGACCCGGCATGGCGTCATGCCGCGCATCGTGCCGCCAGTCACCTCAGAATGTCTCTCCACGAAGGCGTTTATGCGGGATTGGCAGGGCCCAACCTGGAAACACCCGCCGAATACCTGTTCCTGCACCGGATAGGGGCAGACCTCGTCGGGATGTCCACTGTCCCGGAAGTCATCGCGGCCAGGCATTGCGGTATGCGCGTTGCCGCACTGTCCGTCGTTTCCAATGTTTGCTATCCCCCTGAACGCATCAGCCACACCACCCACGCCTCGGTCATAGATACAGTGGCCCATGCAAGGCAGCGACTCTATGAACTGTTGACCGAATGGGTCCGGGAAATTTTCGTTCTTTCTTCCTGACCGGAGCGGCTATACGTCATCAACCACCGGGTATGGGAGATACTACCACCCGCACATAATATCGACCGTTACGGACAGTGACCTGCAAAAAATAAATCCCGGGCGAAAGGTGGGCGGTCGGAATACGGACGGCTTCCCCCTGGACCACAGCGTGAGCAACGGGCCTCCCCAGCAGGTCGTACAGGCCGGCCTGACACCGGCCTTCGCCATCCATCCGGACATTCAACGTCTCGGCAACAGGATTGGGCCAAATCTGTAGCCCTTCCGGCAGTGCAGGCGACCAGGTGGCTGTAGGCATCAAATGGATCTGAACGTCCTGCGAATCCTCTCCACAGGAATTGCGTGCCAGCAATTGAACCGTAAATGTTCCCGGTCCGCCATATTCGTGAAGAGCAGGACTGCCGGCCCCTGATTGACCATCCCCGAATGTCCATAAAAGTTCGTTTTGAGCCGGGTGCGTCGCAGTGAAAGTGACCGCAAAATCCATGGCCTCCCACGTAAAAGCGGCATCCGGCTCATCATCCACCCGGACACCGGGCGTCCAGTACAGCGTGTCGGCGCCAGCGGCATTTTGCGCCACAAGCGTGACGGGAAAAATGCCGGCGTCATTATAGGTGACAATGGCCATCGTATCGGACGACACGGCCGGTGCGCCGCCTGGAAATGACCAGAAAAGGCTGTCCACATTGGGGGTGCCCGTGTAACGGAAGGTCACTTCCAGCGGGATGCACCCGGTGTCGGGTTCGGCTGTCAGAGAAGCTGCCGGTACCCGAAGAATGTGAACCGGCACCGACCATGACCTTGGCCCGCATGCCGACGAGACATGAAGGGTCAACTGGTATGGACCTTCCGAGGCGTAGACGTGTGTATCTACGGGCAATGGACTTTGAGTCCCGTCACCGAAGTCCCACCACATCGTATCCACCTGGCCCTCATACTGCACGGCCAATGTGTCCCCCGACACTTGATGCACAAAGGCACTATCCGGGAGGGGATGGATCCGGACAAAGGCGTTTTGCACCAACGTGTCAATACCCGACGGGTTTTCCACGATCAACATGACTGAATGCCATCCTGTATCCTGGTAGGTCACAGCTATCGGATTGAGGGAGCCGGTGTCGGGAGAGCCTCCAGGAAACGACCAGAACCTCCGCGTAATGGATTGAACAGTCGTGTCGTGGATATGCACGGTCAAAGGAGAGCAACCCTCTGTGGTGTCGGCCATAAAACCGGCTTCGGGAGGCGTCCACACCGAAAAAACCTGCGAAGCCGCATCCTGGCCACAGACATTGGAGGTCGTCAGCGTAACGATATATGTACTGTCCTTGCCGTACGTATGAACCGGATGTTGCGCCGTACTGGTGGATCCGTCTCCGAAATCCCAAAACCAGGTAACGGCGTTGAAACTTTCATCCTGAAAATAGACTGTGGGCCCGTCGAGGATGACCTGGAAGGAGGCTTCCGGAAGGTCATTGACCGTGACGAGATCATACAGTGTATAAGTATTCGACCCGTAAGGGTTGGTGGCCGTGAGTGAAACGAAGTAGGTGCCGTAGGTCCCGTAGGTGACAACCGGATGTTGTTGGTCGGACATGGAGGGAGTGGCACCGGGCAATTGCCAGGACCAGCCATCCGGGTCGTTGGAACTCAGATCCGTGAATGAAACCGTCAGCGGGGCACATCCGGATACCGGCCCGGCCGTGAAATAAGCGACGGGAGGGGGATTGATGGTGCAATTGGCGAGGCAGGGATAAGAAGGTGTCGCCCCGTTGATCGCCGTTTTGGATTGTCCGGACCATTGGGTCGTCGGGCTGACCGTCGGAGACATGATGAAGTTGCTGACTGGGTCATGGACCGCCGAAAAATTATGGCCGATCTCGTGCGACACCATGGACCGCATCAGGCTCGTGCTGGGATTGAAATCGCTGATGCATTGGTACCGGTTGTCATCGCATACCCCGTCAATATAGGCTACCCCGATGATGTTGTTGTCGAAATCACGGCCCGTCCATAGTGCCCCGATATCGTAGGCATTGGTAGGGAATCCGCCTGCCTCCGCCCAATTTCTGAAATTCGTGAGGAGGGTGCCCGCGTTGGTGGTCGCCGTCCACTCTGGCGGGTCGCAGGTCGGGCATGTGGAAATGATCATGTCCACAATGGGAATGAGGTAATCGTTGTCGAAAAATCCCGTGTACTGCCCCTGGACAAGGGCCATGATGGTCTCGATGCGGTCGGCGACCTGGAAGACGCTCCCGTAAGTGTTGTAAAACAGCCAATCGACGGCAATGATGTATTCGATTTCCTTGCAGCCCGGGACGCTGCGGGCTGGAGGCGAATGGCCGGGGTCGGGTGAGGCATGGATCTGCCACCCCTCCCCGGTGCCGCATCGGGAAGCCGGCATCGGCTTGACATCGGATTCCCGGTAAACGATCATCAGATCCCTCGGCGCTTCCGGCTGATAAAACCACAGGGGTTCCAGGATGCGGCGTTGGGACGCAGGTCCGAAGGAGCCGGCCAACAGGCTGTCTCTGAGCATCCAGACACCCTCTTCCGACCGGGTGCGCCATAGGGTGGAAGGAGCCCGCGTTACAACGGCCGGCCCGTCCAGGGTATACAGGATCAAACGAGTGGGCGGGCTATGTCGGACCACCGGGTCAGGATCGAGGAGTATCCCTTCCCCACCCAGTTCAATCAAAAGGGAGGAAGTCGAGTCATTCTTGTTCCTGAACAATGCCCAATCGTCCGTATGAACCTGAAAAATACGGTAGGCCTCCAGGGCAGGACACAACGGCCGGGCGTCCGGTGAAATTTCCGACAGCCGGATGATGGGGATTTGACCTGCCACCGGGATTGATACGGCCAGGAAGGCGACGACCTGCAGCCACAACAACAAGGACCGGACAAATGCGCGGAATGCCATCTCCCCAAAGATAAGGTCCCGGGAGGGAAGCTCGCCATCCATACCCGCATGCGGGGACATGGATCAATGACAGAGATCAGAACTGGGTGTCTTCCCCGCCTTTCAGGTCGTCATTGCGGATGCGGGTGGAACGGGTCCGTTGCCGGCCTTCCAGCTTGCCGAAAGAATACCGGACGTTGACGCCAAAACTCTGGAATGGCACCGAGAAATTGCTTTCCTGCCGGAATGTTTCCCCGCTCAATCGGGTGCGGAACGATTTGTTGAGGTTGAACGGCTCGATGATGGTCAGGCCGATCTGGAAACGCTTGCTGAACTCTTTCTGGAAGGCAAAACTGTACATCCAGAAAGAAGGGATGCGCCCCTGGAGTGTGGTTTGGTGTGACCGGAACATCCCGAACATTTCCGCTTTGTATCCCTGGCCAAAGTCATAGCTGAGATTGAGAAAACTGCGCCAGTTGATGTCCTGGTTGGACAATTCCTCGCCGTTGATGGTGCCCTCCGAATTGTAGGAGTTGGCATCCAGGCTACCCCTGACAGTGAACCGCTTTTGGAAAAAACTGGCTGTCCCGAACAAATTGGCACCAATGGATCGGTTGAGTCCGATATTCCGGAAGGTGTTGAGCGACGCTCCCTCGGGCGTGACTTCGAGAAATTGTTCGATGATGTCATCCGTTTGACGGAAGTAAATGGAGGCATTCAGCACACTTCCTTTGAAAAAGGTATTGTAGGTGAGCTCAACCTGGTTGGTCAGCTCGGGCAGGAGAGACGGATTGCCCTGGGTGATGTTGCGCGGGTCATTGAGTTGTTGGTAGGGATTGATATACCGCAGACCCGGCCGCTGGATGCGTTGACTGTATGCAATTTTAAGGCTGGAGAACGGACCGAATTTGCGCGAAAGGATGGCGCTGGGCAACAAGTTGGCGTAACGGTTGGTAAATGCTGGTAGCCCGTTGACCGGATCCCCTTCGATGGCGGTGTACTCGTAACGCGCTCCTGCGATCAGGGCATAGCGCTCGTTCAGATTGACATGCAGACTGGCATAGGCGGCGCCGACGTCCTGCAGATAATCAAACCGGCCGCTGGTGGCCGGGTCACGGACGTATTGTCCTGTCCCTTCATCGTAATTCTTGTAGTCAAATTCGCTTTGCAGCCTTCTGAGCGTAGCCTTGAGACCGGTTTCCAGTTTGAATATTCCGGAAAAGGGATGGATGTAATCCGTCTGGAGGATGTGCTCGAGATTGACGCCCAGGTTATCGTTTTCCTGTTGCAGGAGGAGAGCGGGGTCGCCGGTTTGATCAATCAGGGTGCTTTCCTGGCTGAGCCTACCGCTGAGTTGGTAGCCCATCGACCACTCCCGTTCTTTCTGTCCGGCAAAAGTGCGCCGGTAATCCGTACTCCAGTCCAGTCCCGTCCCCAGGTTGATATCGTCGTTGTAGCGGCCATATTCCTGATGGAGTTCCTCCACAGGATCGTCATACACGGAAAAGGTGGTCCCGTTGCGCAGGAAACGGTTGCCGTTCAAACGGACACTGCTGCTCAGGCTGTTGTAGGCGTTGAAATCGTAAAACGCTCCGATAGAGCCGTTGAATCCAGCCCATGCCGAACGGTTGCGGCCTTCCTGATCCAGGATCCGCAAGGCGCCGCCCTCCAGGAGATCCTCCCGGTAAAAACTTTGTGTTCCGGGACGCATCCACGTAAAGCGGGTGCCGAGATTGCTGTTGATCCCGAACCGGCCGCGGGCCGAAGCCAGACTCAGGTCGGCATTGTTGGACCGGGTGCCCACACTGGCATTGACCGAACCCGTCAATCCCTGAAGTTCGGATTTTTTCAGGATAATGTTGATGATGCCCGTTCCCCCTTCCCCGTCATACCGGGCCGTCGGGGTCGTGATGACCTCAACAGATTTGATCTGGTCACCGGGCAGACTTTTCAATGCATCCGCCACATTGCCGGCAAACATCGAAGACGGCTTGCCATTGATGAAAATTCGCACATTGCTGTTGCCCCGCAGACTGACATTGCCATCGAGATCCACGGAGAGCAACGGCACCTTGCGCAACACATCCGCCCCGTCACCACCCAGATTGGTGATGTCCTTGTCCGCATTGTACACGATCTTGTCAATCCTGGATTCCATGACCGGAGCCTCCCCGTCCACCACCACCTCTTCCAGATTGACACCCTGAGGCACCATCTTTATGGGACCCAGATCCAGATCGGGTTTTTCCGGCGTGGTGGTGAGGCCGGACAATATTTTGGGTTCATACCCGATAAAGGTGACCTGGAGGTCATAGGTCGACGCATTGACATCCCTGAACCGGAACTGCCCCTTTTCATCCGTGATCTGCCCATCCAGCATTTTGCCTCCGGGCAAGGTGAGAACCACCGAAGCATATTCCAGCGGGGAGCCGCTCAGACTGTCGGTCAGGATGCCTTTGATGGTGCCTTTGATGACCTGGGCCCCGCCTCCGGGCGCGCCCGGAAATTGGGCACCGAGAAGTACAGGCAAAAGAAAAAGGCCTGAAAAGGCCATGGCGGGAAACCGTCTGAATATCATGGGACAAAGTAACGGGCATTCCCCGGGAATTGTACGGGGTTTAACGTTCCGTTAATAACAGGATCGGGCATCTGTTGTTTTACGAAAAATACTTGTTGCCATGCCCACCATCTTCCGGTCATCCTTCTTTATGCTTCCGTTGGTCTGTCTGGCCGGCTGTTATCCGCCGGGCACAACATCTCCGGATGTAAAGTCATCCCCCACACCCCTGACAGGGACGCGTTGGCAGTTGGTCGAAGTCAACGGCCATCATATCATTGCCGGAATGAATACGGGTCAACCTCCCTATCTCCTGTTACCGGGCGGGACCGACAGCCTGGTGCAGGGTTTTGGCGGGTGCAACGGATTTTTCGGCACCTACAAAGCCGGTCCGGCAGACCGGCTCCGGTTTGCCGGTATGGGGTCCACCATGATGGCGTGTGAAGGCAAAATGGAAGTGGAGACAGCCTTCCTGTCTGCATTGGAACACACGGACAGCTATGCCATCACGGGCGACACCCTCTCCCTTCACCGCGCCAGAATGGCGCCCCTTGCCCGCCTGGTGGCGGCAAAGGATCCATAAACCAGTGTCCTGATGACAGAACAGACGACATGGCCCACATGGGATATCAGCGGGTCGTGGGCGTAGTCTGCAGCACCCTGGTCAACTGCCGTCACGACGTCCCGGCATAGCGGGGTGTTGTGTACCTTTGCCGCCCATGGCCGAACTCCGACAAGGCGATACCTACACCATTCGTCTCCCCCAGTTTGAGGGGCCTTTCGACCTGTTGCTGTTTTTCATCGAGCGGGACGAACTGGATATTTACAATATCCCGATCTCGCAAATCACCGATGATTTCCTCCGCTATATCCATCACCTCGAATCGCTCGATGTGGACCTCGCCAGCGAATTCATCCTGGTGGCCGCCCAGCTCATGAGCATCAAAGCCCGAATGCTCCTGCCGCGCAAACAAATCGATGAGACCGGCCGGGAGATCGACCCCCGACAGGAGCTGGTGGATCGTTTGTTGGAGTACAAACGGTACAAGGATGTCCTGGACGAAATGCGGCAGCTCGAGGAGGACCGCCAGTTCCGTTCCGCACGCGGATTTGCTTCGGAAGAATTGCGGCAACTGGCTACCAAAGCCCTGGTCGATGTGGAGCTGGAGTCGCTCTCTCTCTTCCGGCTGCTGCAGGCTTTCGAAAAGGTCATGCAACGGTTTGAAGAAAACCGGCGCAAACAAGCCGTCCATCAGGTGGTCCGCTGGCCCTATACCATCCGCGACCAGCAGCAATATATCCAGTCGCTCCTGACGCCCGGGGTCAAGGTGGGCTTCGAGGATCTTTTCCGGGATTGTGAAAACCGGATTCACGCCATTGTCACCTTCCTTGCCCTCCTCGAACTTCTCAATCAGCAAGCCCTTCAGATCACCGGAGGCGAAGGGATGAACCGTTTCTGGCTTTCAGCCAACGAAGAAGGAGATGACACGCCCGACCTCCGGGAGGAGGAAATAACGGACAGTGCGCCGCACGATGCGGACGGCGATTCCATGGGCGAAGAAGAATGATACCGGCGCTGGTTACTCGAACAGGTCCTTGTAGGGATCCTCGGTCATGGCTCCCGCTGGTTCCACCCGGCGCTTGCGGGTCTGGAGCGTGGATTCGAGTTCTTCAAAATCCACAAATTCCCCTTGCTGGGAGGTGCGAATGGAGCGTTCGATGCGGGCAATTTTCCGGTTGAGCAAAGCCCGGAAAAACAGGACGGTAAATACCACCGGGTACAACAAAGCGCTGAGCGCGGTCAGGACCAGTCCATGCAGGACGTTTTGCCTCAGCATGTTCCACAACCACTTGAAAAATCCAAGGACGGTCGGATAATGCAGGATCAGTGCGCCGACCAGGAAGAAAATGGCGGCTTTGGCCAGAAGCCAGAAAAGGCCTTTGGCGACGTAAAATAATCCCACCATCATGACGGCCATCAGGAGGATGCCCGTTAGATTGGCGAAGGGATTGAGTCGGTTGCGTTCAAAAAAGAGGGTCATGGGGTGGTGTTTTCGGACAAAGCGTCTTACAAATTAACGCTCTTCCGCTGAAAATGTCCACTCCCGAAGGCATTATTAAGATATAATTTACATATAAGGGAAAAATGATACGTAAAACAATCACAAGGCGGCAGCAAAATGCATCTCGACAAGCTCCCTGTATCGCCCTCCTTCTTTCTGCATGAGTTCATCGTGGGTGCCTGTTTCAAGGAGATGGCCTTTCTCCAGGACGAGGATCTGATCGGCATTCCGTATGGTCGAAAGGCGGTGGGCGATAATGATGGATGTGCGGCGGGCAATCAGGGTTTCAATGGCGTGTTGAATGACGGCTTCGGTTTCGGAGTCAATGGACGAAGTGGCTTCATCGAGGATCAGGATGTCGGGGTTGAAGACGAGGGCACGGACAAAAGAAATGAGTTGCCGCTGACCCATTGAAAGCGTGGCGCCGCGCTCCCTCACTTCAAAATCATAACCTCCCGGCAGCCGATGGATGAAGGCATCGGCACCGATTTGGCGGGCAGCCTCTTCGACCGCTTTCCGGGAGATGGAGGGATCATTCAGGGTGATGTTGTCATAGATGCTTCCCGAAAAAAGGAAGACATCCTGGAGGACCATGCCTATGTGTCGTCGCAGGTGATGAAGTTCATAATCCTGAATGGGGTGACCGTCGATCAGCACGGCACCTCCGTCAATTTCGTAAAAGCGGTTCAGGATATTGATGATGGTCGATTTGCCTGACCCGGTACTGCCGACGATCGCGAGGGTTTGACCGCGTTGCATGGAAAAGCTGAGATCGTGGAGGATGGTGTGCGTGCCGTCGTAGGAAAACCGAACCCGGTCGAATACGATATCGCCGTGCAATTTGTCGGGTTGCCGTTGTCCCTGATTGGGGATGAACTGTCGGTTGTCCAGTAGGGCAAAGACCCTTTCCGCAGCCACCAGTCCCATTTGAAGCGTGTTGAACTTGTCGGCCAGCATCCGGATGGGGCGGAATAGCATGTTGAGATAGATGGGAAAGGCAATGAGGGCTCCCAGTGTGACCTCTCCTCCTATGGCCGACTGGGCACCCCACCAGACCATCAGGGCCAGCGATGTCGCCGAAATGATTTCTACGGCCGGAAAAAAAAGAGCGTAAGCCGTGATCGAATCGAGGTTGGCCCGGGTATAGGCCCGGTTGATATTTCTGAATTTCTCTTTTTCCCTGCGCTCCGCCGTGAAAAGTTGCACCACCCGCATTCCGCTGATATGCTCCTGCAGGAAGGCATTCATTTGCTGGATCTGATGCCGCACCTTCTGGAAGGCAGCTTTGACCTTCTCCTTGAAAATCCAGGAAGCGATGACCAGGAGTGGCATGGTCAGCAGGCAGATCAGCGTGAGTTTCCAACTGGTCATGAACATGATCGCCAAAACCGTGAATACGGTCAACAAGTCGGCGAGAATGGTAATGGTGCCCTGTGAGAAAACGTCATTGATCGTCTGGATGTCGTTGATGGTGCGTGTGGTGGAGGTGCCGATCGGGGTGGTGTCGAAATACCGGAGCTGGAGATGGGTGACATGATCGAACACCCGGATGCGGAGATCCCGGATGACTCTTTGGCCGAGCAGGCTGGTGATGTAAATGAAGGAGTAGCGGAAAAGCACCTCCGCGACCAGAAGGGCGGCGATCAACAGGGTCATGGTCAACAACCCTTTCGGATCGGGGACCAGGATGTGGTGGTCCACCATCCGCTGGATCAGCAGGGGGCGCGATGTAGCCAACGGAGCCAGCACCACGGCGAGCACCAGCGACCGCACAAACAAACCCCGGTGAGGGGCGGCCAGGGAAAGCACCCGGGCGAAGAGAGAGAAGTTGAACCTGCCGGAGGCCATGAAGGCACAAAGGTAGGTCAATCCCCAGCCAAATGCCTTGGTGGATGTGGCTACAATCCTTCGTCGGCGAAGGACACATATCCCGAGTGGGTGATGATGATGTGATCGACGATCGAGATTTCCAATACCTGGCCGGCTTGCCGGAGTTTGCGGGTCAACGCGATGTCAGGGTCACTGGGTTTGAGCTGCCCGCTGGGGTGATTGTGCGACAGGATAATGCCGGTGGCACGCGCGTCGAGGGCTTTGCGAAAGACCAGTTTGGGATCCACGATGGTACTGGTGATGCCGCCGGCGCTGATCTGTTCGACGGCGAGGACCTTGTTGGCCCGGTTGAGGAGCAGAAGCCAGAATTCCTCGCGGTCGAGATCGGCCATCAGGGGGGCGAGTAGCTCGTACGCATCGCGGGAGGAGACGATGGCAGGCAGGGATCTGGCCTCGCTCATTTGCCGGCGCCGGCCCAGTTCGAGAGCTGCGAGGACAGCTACCGCTTTCGCCTCGCCAATGCCCCGGATGGCCATCAACTCCGCGGAAGTCGCCCGCGACAGCTCCGGGATGTTGTCGTGAAATCGGCGCAGCAACTGCCGGGCCAGGCCGAGGGCGGTTTCTTCCCGCGTGCCGGATCCCAGCAGAATGGCGATGAGTTCGGCATCGGAGAGAGACCTGGGCCCTTTCAACAGCAATTTCTCGCGGGGGCGGTCATCTTCGGCCCAGGACTTGATGGGCAGGGAAGGGGAAACGGAATAGGCCATAACCATAAGGATGTGAGGTGACACTCCCTGTGGCTGGTCGTCCAAAGTTAATACGGTTGCCTGAAATCCGCCGGCACTTTCTTCAGACCCTGGCCAGGGCCTGGTCGAGATCCTCCAACAGGTCGCCGGCGTCCTCCACGCCGACGCTGAGGCGGATGAGACTGTCGGTCAATCCGTTGGCGATCCGGTCTTCGCGCGGGATGGAAGCATGCGTCATGGATGCCGGATGGCCGATCAGCGATTCGACTCCGCCCAACGACTCGGCCAGCGAAAACAGCCGGGTACCCGAAAGGACCTTCCAGGCCTGGTCAGGCCGGTCGTCCTTCAGATCGAAAGACACCATACCGCCGAAATCGCGCATCTGGCGAGCGGCCACATCGTGTTGGGGATGATCGGGCAATCCCGGATGGAGCACACGTCCCACCTTGGGATGGTCCCTCAGAAACTGTACCACTGCCCTGGCATTGTCACAGGCGCGCTGGACACGCAGGTGGAGGGTTTTGATACCTCTCAGGACCAGGAAACAGTCCATGGGGCCCGGCACGGCACCCGAAGCATTCTGTACGAAGTGCAGTCGCTCCGACAGTTCGGATTGTCGGGCCACCACCGCCCCGAGGACCAGGTCGGAATGACCACCGAGATATTTGGTGGCGCTGTGCATGACCAGGTCGGCACCAAGGTCCAGAGGGGTCTGCAGATAGGGACTGGCAAAAGTGTTGTCCACACAGGTCATGATCCCTTTGCTCCGGGCCAGATCACATACGGCACGGATGTCGACAATCTGCAGCAGGGGGTTGGTAGGGGTTTCAATCCAGATCAGGCGCGTGGCCGGTGTCAGCGCCGCCTCCAGGGCACGGATATCATGCATGGGGACAAACCGCGAGGCCAGTCCGAAGGGTTCGAATATCCGGCGGAGCAACCGGTACGAACCACCGTACAGGTCATTCGAGGCCACCACTTCGTCACCCGCTTTCAGGAGTTTGAGGATGGCGTCCATGGCAGCGAGACCCGAACCGAAACAAATGCCGTCATGGCCGTTCTCGAGCGCCGCCAGATTTTGTTCCAGGACCCGACGGGTCGGATTGCCCGTCCGGGCGTATTCATACCCTTTGTGCTGGCCGGGGCCTTCCTGGACATAGGTCGATGTCTGGTAAATGGGCGTCATGATGGCCCCGGTGGAGGGATCAGGCTCGATCCCGGCATGGATGACTTTGGTGTTGAACTTCATGAGGGACTGAAAAGGGTCTTCGGACAATCAGGATTTTGTACGGCGTGCGGCCGCCTTTTTGACGGCGGCGATTATGGCCGGCGTGGTCAGCCCGTACTTCTCCAGGAGTTCTTCGGGTTTGCCGCTTTCGCCAAACCGGTCATCTACGGCCACATATTCCTGCGGGCAGGGCCAGTGCCGGGCCAGGCATTGCGCCACGCTGTCGCCGAGTCCTCCGATCCGGTTGTGCTCTTCGCAGGTGACAACGCAGCCCGTTCGGCGCACGGAACCGATGATCGCTTCCTCATCAAGGGGTTTGATGGTGTGGATGTTGATCAGGTCGCAGGAAATGCCCTCCGCGGCGAGGGCGCGGGCCGCTTCGACAGCCAGCCAAACCAAATGGCCGGTAGCCAATACCGTGACATCCGAACCATGGCGGAGGGGCAGGGCCTTGCCGATCCGGAAAGGCTGATCTTCGGGTATGAATACGGGCCAGTTGGGACGGCCGAAACGCAAGTAGACCGGGCCGCTGTGTTCGGCAATGGCTATCGTCGCGGCCCTGGTCTGGTTGAAATCACAGGGATTGATGACGGTCATACCGGGCAGCATTTTCATCATCCCGATATCTTCCAGGATCTGATGCGTGGCACCGTCCTCCCCCAGGGTGAGGCCGGCATGGGAGGCGCAAATCTTGACATTCTTGTGGGAGTAGGCAATGCTCTGCCGGATCTGATCATACACCCGGCCCGTCGAAAAATTGGCAAATGTCCCCGTATAAGGGATCTTGCCGGAAATGGCAAGACCGGCGGCGATCCCCATCATGTTGGCCTCGGCAATACCGACCTGGAAAAACCGGTTCGGGAATCGGGCCTGGAAATCATCCATTTTGAGCGAGCCCGTCAGGTCGGCGCAAAGGGCCACCACGTCGGCATTCCGGGTGCCGACTTCCAAAAGCCCGGCACCAAACCCGTCCCGGGTGGCTTTCTTGCCCGTGACTTCCAGACGGTCGAAAAGGTCGGTTTTCAATGATGCAGTCTCCATGGATCAATAGTCTCCGAGGGTTTCTTCCAGCTGGGCGAGTGCCGATGCGGTTTGCTCGGCATTGGGAGCCACCCCGTGCCATTTGTGCGACCCCTCCATGAAGTCGACACCTTTGCCCATTTCGGTCTTCATCAGGATGACCACGGGTTTTCCCTGTCCGCAACGCCGTCTGGCATCGGCCAGTGTCTCCAGGATTCTGGGTATGTCATGGCCATCCATGGCAAGCACCTCCCACCCGAAAGCGCGCCATTTGGCAGGCAGGTCGCCCAGGGAAATGACGTCTTCGTTGGCCCCGTCAATCTGTTGGCCGTTCCAGTCGACCGTTACCAGAAGGTTGTCCACCCGGTGATGGGCGGCGAACATCGCCGCTTCCCAGATTTGTCCTTCCTGAAGTTCTCCGTCCCCGGTCAGGCAATAGACCAAATGCGGATCTCCGTTCAATTTTTTGGCGAGGGCAGCGCCGATCGCGACACTGAGTCCCTGGCCGAGTGATCCGGAGGCCACCCGTATACCGGGCAAGCCCTCGTGCGTGGCGGGATGGCCCTGCAGCCGGCTGTTGATCTGACGGAAGGTGCCGAGTTCGGACAAGGGGAAATATCCGCAGCGCGCCAGGATACTGTACCAGAGGGGGGAGATGTGTCCGTTGGACAAAAAGAAAATATCCTCGTCCCGGCCTTCCATGTGGAATCCCGGTTTGCGGTCCATAACGCCCAGGTAGAGGGCCGTAAGAAAATCGGCACATCCCAGGGACCCGCCCGGATGACCGCTTTTGGCCTGCGCCACCATGCGAATGATGTCCCGTCGCACTTGAGTGGCGGTGCGTACAAGCGAGGTTGGATCGGCCATCTTCAGAGGTGTTGGTAGGTGGGGCGAAGGTAGGGCAAAACACCCAGATGGCCGGCCGTTTGCCTATAAAGATGTGACGGGCCGGCCGGTCAGAGAATCAGTAATGGTGCCGTGGTGGTGAAAAGCTGACGCTTGACCATGGATTCGTGGAAGAGAGGTTCGAAGAGGCCTCTTTTCCGCTTGATCATGGCCAGCCAGGCGCGGGGATGTCCGGCGAGATAGGTGTCCAGTCCCGTCTTGAGGTCACCGGGTACCGGCAATGCATGGATCGCTATTTGTTGGGCGGTAAAATAGCGGGCGGTCTCCGGATCCGGGTCGGGTTTGTGCGGAGCGTGCAGGTGAACCACTTGCAGGGGACACCGGATTTTGGCCGACCATTCCGTCAGCGTTTGGCAGACATGGGGATCCATCGGGTCGCCATCCCAGGCAAAAATCAGCGCTGCGGGCGCCGCAATTTCTGCTTCCGGAGGGACGGCCAGCATCGGGCAGGAGAGTTTGTTGAGCAGACTGGTGGCGGTGCGCCCCATGAAAATTTCCCGGATGGCACTGTCACCCTGGGTGCCCAATACCACCAACCCGACGGGCAACCGCGCCTCCAGATGACGGATGACTTCTTCCGTATATCCCGGCAGAATGCGGGTTTCGTCGATATAGGGGATATAGCGTTCCTCAATGCGTCCGATAAACTCCTCCATGTCCTCCTCGGCCGCTTTGCGGATGTAAAGGTCCATGTTGATGAAACGGCCGGCCCTCGAAGGCGATTTGAAGGTGTGCAGCAGCATCACCCGGGAGTCGGTATGCTGGGCCAGATGAAGACCCACCCGGGTGGCGTGGAGGGCGTGAAGGGAGTAATCGGTAGCGATCAGGATCATGACCGCAAGATAGGTCCTGTAAGGATTTGGTGAATCACTTGGTCAGCACCAGCGGCCAGTTGACGGTATCAATGAAGTCATTGAGGGTGTGATGGTCGTCTTTGTGCAGCACGAGTGTGGGGATGCCGGCATGCCGGACCAGGTCGCGCGTGACGGAGTGCTGGACCAGCTTTTCCCAAAAGGACTTGTGATGCGTCACCGCCACCAGCAGGTCAACCTCGTTTTCCAGGATATAGGCATTCAACTCGTCGACGACCTTTTGGCCGTTGATCATTTCCACGATATAGGAGAGGTCTCCAAACGCACCGGCACCCAAGGTGTCGAAGATACGCTCGATCACGTTTTCGTCCGGGGCTCCGTGGGTGTCGTGGATATGGACGAAATGCAGGGTGCCCTCCAGCTTGCGGGTAAACCGCACCACCTGGTGGATCATTTCCTCTTCGATGGCATCCCCCCCGCTGCTGTAGAGGATGTTGCGAAGGGGCTGAAGGGTGGCATCCACCGGAATCAGCCAAACCGGACAATAGGCCTCCTGTGCCACCTTGGAAGAAACGGTTCCCAGCCAGGTGCCTATGCGATCGCCTTCACCGCGCGTCCCCATGACGATGAGACTGTAGTCGTCCTCGTCGCTGAGTTTGATGATTTCTTCGGCCGCAAACCCGATACTCACCTCATTGCGGACGCGGGAACGGTCAATGCCTTCCACACTTTTCCGCATGTCCTCCGACCAGTGCTCCAGCTTTTCCATCCACATCTCCTGCAATTTGGCCATCGAGTCGTACAGAAAAGGGGACTGGACGTCGAGGTCCGGCTGGAAGGCATAAAAGAAATGAACGCCGTAATCCCCCCTCTTTGCCAATTCCAGGGCGTAGCGCGCAGCGTGTGTGGCTGCGGTGGAAAAATCCGTCGGAACCAGGTACCATTTCATGGGGGGCTGGAGTTTTTGGTTTAAAGGGTCGATTTGACCGGGTCTTCGGTCACGAGAGCGCTGATGATGTCATGGGTGGTCAGAATGCCCACCAATTCGCCGTTGTCCACGACGGGAAGCGCATGGAAACGGTTGATCTTGAAAACCTCCAGAGCCACATTGATCCGGTCGCTGGATTCGACCTTGGCCATCCGGGTCGTCATGAGATCCTTGGCTTTGTAATTGCGCAACCGGGCGGCATCCAGCAATTCGCTTTCCGGGGTGTGCGTGAATCCCCGCAGGAAATGCAGCAGATCCGATTTGGAAATGATGCCTTCGATCTGCCGGATACGGACTACAGGCACATGGTGGATGTTGTATTTGTCGAAAATCTCCTTCACGGTCTCGAGACTGTCTTCAGCGCTCACGGAGATCACTTGTTTGGTCATATATTCGCTGACCGGGGCCTGGAAGTTCATAAGGTGGACTTTGATTGATGAGGCAAAAAAAAGGCTTTCCTTTGCAGTGGCAGATGATCAAAATCACCCGCAATTATGACATTGACTAGCGGCCCAGGGCCCAAAAGCGAATCCTCGGGCCTGTCAAGTATTGACAATCAAGCATTTGCCAGCGGGCAGGCCCGGATCTTGGAAGCCATTTTTTCCTCGGCCGTCGATTGCATGATCGTGATTGATCACAGGGGCATTATCCGGATGATCAATGGCGCCACCGTCCGTCTTTTCGGTTACGACCGCGATGATTTGGTGGGGCAGAATGTCAGTATGCTCATGCCGCCTCACCACGCCGAACGGCACGATGACTACATCCGCTCCTATATCCGGACCGGGGAGGCCAGGATCATAGGCAAAGGAAGGGATGAATACGGCCGGCGAAAGGACGGCACCTTGTTTCCCATGCGTCTTTCGGTAGCCCGCGTCGAAGTGGAGAGCGGCGTTTTCTTTGCCGGCGTCATCCACGACACTACCGATCTCCGCGCTGCCGAAGCCGAGATCGAACGCATGAACCGCGAGCTGGAACGGAAAGTCATGCAGCGCACCCTGGAGCTCGAAGAGAAAAATGCGCAGCTCATCGAGATCAACGATGCGTTAAACAGGGAGATCAGCGAGCGGCAACAGATAGAATCCATCCTGCGCCAGAATGAAAAAGAACTCCAGGCCGCCCTGGAAAAGGAAAAAGAACTCAACGAACTCAAGAGCCGGTTTGTATCCATGGCCTCCCATGAATTTCGCACGCCACTCAGTACCGTTCTTTCCTCCGCAGGTCTTATTGCCCGGTATCCGGATGAGGGCCAACAACCGCAGCGCTTGCGACATATAGAGCGCATCAAAGCATCCGTCAGCATGCTCACCGGTATCCTGGACGACTTCCTGTCCATGGCCAAGCTCGAGGAAGGGCGCATCTCTGTCCAACCCGAATCGTTCGAGCTGTCCGATCTGGTAACGGAGGTTACCGAAGAACTGCGCCCCAATCTCAAGGCCGGCCAATCCATCCGTTGTGAAGACGGGTGTGCAGGCATCAGGCCCTTTCAGGACCGCACCCTCATCAAGCATCTGCTCTACAACCTGTTGTCCAACGCTATCAAGTATTCCGGAGAGGGTCAACCCATTTATACCCGCTGCACCCCGTCCGATCAGGCATTTGTCATCGAAGTGGAAGACGAGGGGATCGGTATCCCCCCTCAGGACCAACAATACCTGTTTACCCGTTTTTTCAGGGCCAAGAATGCCATCAACATTCAGGGCACTGGCCTCGGACTCAATATTGTCCGGCATTATGTATCGCTTCTGGGTGGAGAAATATCCTTCCGTTCGGCAGTAGGACGGGGCACCGTATTCACCGTGACCATTCCCCTCGAGGCACCGGTCCGCTGACCCTGCCTCGTCAATTGTCCGGGAAGCCATACCTTCGACAGGCGTTAGACAGCATGAAAAAGATCCTCATTATCGAAGACAATCCCGATGTCAGGGAGAACCTTGCCGAAATCCTCACCCTTTCCAAATACGAGGTGCTGGCGGCAGAAAATGGCAAAGTCGGCGTCGAGCTCGCCGTGGGGCATCACCCGGATCTGATCCTCTGTGATGTCATGATGCCCGAACTCGACGGGTTTGGTGTTTTGCACATTCTATCCAAAAACCCTGACACGGCCTCCATCCCCTTCATTTTCCTGACCGCCAAAACGGAAAAAAGCGATATCCGGAAAGGCATGAACCTCGGAGCGGACGATTATATCTCCAAGCCGTTTGACGACGTGGAATTGCTCGAAGCGATTGAAACCCGCTTGCGCAAAAGCGAGAAGATCCAGCGCGAATTCAGCCGGGATGCCTCCGGCGTGCAGGCATTTATCGACGAGGCAAGAGGCTACTCCAATCTTCTGGACATTTCCCACGAACAGGGTGTCCGCATCCTCAAAGCCAAGGAATCCCTTTATCACGAAGGTTCCTATCCCCGCGCCGTGTATCTGGTCGAAAAAGGCCGGATCAAAGTGTTCAAGGCCAGTGAGGATGGTCGTGAACTCATCGTTCAGGTAGCCGTCAAAGGCGATTTTATCGGCTACATGGAAATGCTGAATGATACCACCTATACCACCTCCGCCATGGCCCTTGACGACGCCGAGGTCTATTATATAGCGCGGGAGGATTTTCTTCGGCTTCTCCACCAAAACCGCGACGTAGCGGCCAGGTTGATCCGCATGCTCGCCAGCAACCTCGCCGAGCAGGAACAAAACCTGATCCGCATCGCCTACAATTCCGTGCGCAAACGCGTGGCCGATGCGCTGCTCGATCTGAGCGACAAATATACCCAGGAAGGCAGACAAGAACCCATTTCGATGATGCGCCAGGATCTGGCCCAAATCATCGGAACGGCCAAGGAAACACTCATCCGGACCCTCAGCGACTTCCGCGAGGAAGGCCTGATACGGATAGAGGACAACGCCATCCACATTCAGAACCGCGACAAACTGCGCAACCTGCCCAACTGATCAGACCTTCATCGCCCCGGCGCGGATTTCCTCCACGATTTCCGGATTGAGCAGGGTGGAAGTGTCTCCCATTCCCGAGAAGTCGGCCGCGGCAATTTTGCGAAGGATGCGCCGCATGATCTTGCCCGACCGCGTTTTGGGCAAACCGGACACGATCTGGATTCTGTCGGGTTTGGCAATGGGACCGATTTCTTTGGTGACCACCGCCAGCACTTCCTTGCGGAAGGCAGCCGCATCCGGGACCGGATGCCGGGTGATCACATACGCATAGATGCCCTGGCCTTTGATGTCATGGGGATAGCCCACCACGGCCGATTCGACGACCTCCGGGTGCAGGTTGATGGCGTTCTCGACCTCGGCGGTTCCGATCCGGTGCCCGGACACATTGATGACGTCGTCCACCCGGCCGATGATGCGGTACTGCCCGTCGGCATCCCGGCGGGCGCCGTCCCCACTGAAATACAGGCCGGGAAACTGGGAAAAGTAAGTGGCGCGGCACCTTTCGTGGTCGCCGTAGGTCGTGCGCAGAATGCCCGGCCAGGGAAACCGGAAACAGAGCATGCCCTCGGCTACAGGGCCTTCGAGCAAACGGCCTTCGTTGTCCACCAGACAGGGCTGGATGCCGGGGAGGGGGAAGGTGGCATAGCCGGGCTCCATGGGAGTGGCGCCGGGTATCGGGGAGATCAGAATCCCGCCCGTCTCGGTTTGCCACCACGTGTCCACGATCGGGACCTTTTCACGGCCGACATGCCGGTGATACCAATGCCAGGCCTCTTCGTTGATGGGTTCGCCGACCGACCCCAGCACTTTCAGGCTGGAAAGGTCATGCCCTTCCACCCACTCGTCACCCAGCGCCATCAAAGCCCGGATGGCCGTCGGGGCCGTGTAAAACTGATGGACGCCGTGTTTGTCAATGATGTCCCAGAACCGGGCCGGGGTGGGATACGTAGGTACGCCTTCAAACATGACGGCAGAGGCACCGGCCAGAAGAGGTCCGTAAACGATATAACTGTGGCCGGTGATCCAGCCGATGTCCGCCGTACAGAAATACAGGTCTCCCGGGCGATATTGAAACACCTGAAGGAAGGTGTACCACACATACACCATGTATCCCGCGCAGGTATGGACCACCCCTTTGGGTTTGCCTGTCGAGCCAGAGGTGTACAAAATGAACAGCATGTCCTCGGCATCCATGATTTCGGCGGGACAGTCACCTTCCTGTCTGTCCACCAGGTCATGCCACCACAGATCGCGCCCGGCCGTCATGGAGACGGGATCGCCCGTATGACGCAGGATGAGGACGTGTTCCACCGAAGGGCAGCCGGAGGCGAGTGCTTCGTCCACCACCTCCTTGACGGGGATGTTTTTGGCACCTCTCTGATTGGTGTCCGAACAGATGACCATCCGGCATTGGGCGTCCTGGATCCGGTCGGCCAACGCATTGGCGGAAAAGCCGGCAAAAACGACACTATGGACAGCACCGATACGGGCACAGGCGAGCACGCCGATGGCCAGTTCGGGGACCATTGGCATGTAAAAACAGACCCGGTCCCCTTTCCGCACGCCAAGCTCCTTCAGGGCGTTGGCAGCCCGGCACACTTCCGTATACAAGGCGCGGTAGGTGTAGCGCCGGGTGGGATCTGATGGATCGTTGGGCTCCCACAGAATGGCCGTTTGGTCACCCCGGGTTGCCAGGTGGCGGTCCAGGCAATTTTCCGTGATATTGAGCCGGGCCCCTTCAAACCACCGGATCTCCGGACGGTCAAAATTCCAGGAAAGCACCCGGGACCAGGGCTTGTGCCAGCGGAAAGTGGAGGCCAACTCCGCCCAAAACCCTTCCGGGTCACGCATACTGAGATCGTAGGCTTCGCGATAGGCTTCCGGAGTGGTGAGAAGAGGGGTGTCAGACATGGGTATGGTTTGAAAGTGAAACACATCGGATGCGTTGGTTTTCAGTTGCCGGGAAATCTCCCGAACCGGAAAACCAGCCCGCCGGTCATGCTGCTGAAATTGTCGGGCCCCAGCCCGGCCGGCAGACCGCGAGCACCAAAGGTAGCCCGGTATCCAAAGGTGGCCGCCAGTCGAAACCAATGGGTGACATTGACCTCGACACCGATGCCGGGGTGCATGAAGGTCATGCTGCTGTTCCACGACGCTGCGTCATCATTCCGGTGGGCAGGCTGGACATCGGCACCTCCCCAGCCTGCGCGCAAATCCAACCAGGGATGCACCAGCTTTTGGGTCCTCGGGGTGTACCCCAGCCAAACCCCTCCGGCCCCGAAGGAGATTTCATACGGCAGGCCGTCAATGGTTCGACGCCCGTGTCCGGCACCGATGCCGAATCCTCCTAGAAAAAAATCGCCGATCACCAGGGCACCACCTCCACCCATGCCCAATCCGGTAATGGCGGTCAATTCACTCCACTCCATGATCGGTCCGCCAAATCCTCCGGCCCCTGACTTGCCGGTCAGGGTTTCCGTTTGAGCAGAGCAATAGAATGCTGTTCCCATCAGGAACAGGGTTGGCAAAATGGCAAATGGGCGCACGGTCATCTTTTTTGGGTTCAGGGCAAATTTCGAAAAGCCGGGAAGAATGGCGTATGACCCTGGTCACCCGCCTGCGTTATCCGGTCGGCACGGGCGCAACCGGACAGCCCCCTGGGGCGTACAACCCCGGAGCAGGCCTCCCATCGTGAATGCCCCTATATTTGCCCGGTTTTTTAACGATCAATCACCACCATGTCCGCCCAGCCCGAAGATCTGTTCAGGAACATCGTTTCCCATTGCAAGGAATACGGATTCATCTATCCCTCCAGTGAGATCTACGACGGTCTGAGTGCCGTGTATGATTACGGACCTTACGGGGTGGAGTTGAAAAACAACATCAAGGACTACTGGTGGCAGGCCATGGTCCGCATGCACGAGAATATCGTTGGCATCGATGCGGCCATATTCATGCACCCCAGGACCTGGAAGGCCTCCGGTCACGTGGACGCCTTCAATGATCCCCTCGTGGACAACAAGGATTCCAAAAAACGCTACCGGGCCGATCAGCTCATCGAGGAAGCCATTGAAAAGATCCAGGCAAAAGCGGACAAAGAGGTAGACAAAGCCGCCAAGCGTTTTGGCGACCAGTTTGACGAGGCCATGTTCCGCCAAACCAACCCGCGGGTCATGGAGTACCTGCAAAAAGTGGATGAAACGGAACAGCGGCTGGCTGCCTGCATGTCGGCCAACGACATGGAGGGACTGGGCAGACTGATCGCCGACCTCGACATCGCCGATCCGGTGAGCGGCAGCCGCAACTGGACGGAAGTCCGCCAATTCAACCTCATGTTCTCCACCCAGATGGGGAATATCGCCGGAGAAGAAGGCAAGCTTTACCTGCGGCCGGAAACCGCCCAGGGCATTTTTGTCAACTTTCTCAATGTCCAGAAAACCACACGGCAGAAAATTCCCTTCGGAATTGCCCAGATCGGCAAGGCATTCCGCAACGAGATCGTCGCCCGGCAATTCATTTTCCGCATGAGGGAGTTTGAGCAAATGGAAATGCAGTTTTTCGTGCGTCCCGGCACGGAAATGGATTTTTACCGGTACTGGAAGGAGCAGCGCATGCAATGGCATCTCGCCCTCGGTACACCGCCCGGCAAACTCCGGTTCAAAGACCACGACAACCTGGCCCATTATGCCAATGCCGCCGTGGATATCCAGTTTGAATTCCCATTCGGATTCCGCGAATTGGAAGGCATCCACAGCCGCACGGATTTCGACCTGTCCAGCCACCAGGAATTGTCAGGGCGCAAGCTGCAGTATTTTGATCCCGAACTCAACGAGAATTACATTCCCTATGTCGTAGAAACATCCATTGGTTGTGACCGGATGTTCCTCGCCATGATGAGTCATGCCTACACCGAAGAAACCGTTCCCGATGCCGAAGGTCAGGATGCCATCCGCACCGTCCTCAAACTGCCGCCCCCTCTGGCCCCGGTCAAATGTGCAGTCCTGCCCCTCGTCAAAAACAAGGAGGATCTGACCGCCAAAGCCCGCGGGATATTCGATCAGCTCAAGGCGCATTTCCCTTGCCAGTACGATGAAAAGGACGCCATCGGCCGGCGTTACCGCCGGCAGGATGCCATCGGCACCCCCTACTGCGTGACGGTCGATTTTCAGACGCTGGAAGACGGTACCGTCACCTTGCGCGATCGCGATACACTCCGGCAGGATCGCCTGCCGGTGGCAGAAGTGGAGGATCGCGTCAAAAGCCTGACCAATATGGCCCTTCTCCTCGGCAGGGCCGGTTGATGCGTTCTCTGCCAATGAAAAGGCCTGACGCTCATTGAACGCCAGGCCTTTTGTGATCTGGTAAAGAAAGGTCAGTCCGTTACGGCGATCTGCCGGGCAAATTGCCCGTTTTCCCACCGGAACTGCAGCAGGTACGATCCCGCAGGAATGCGGCCCAGATCAAGCGTTGGCATGGCCGCGCCTTCCATAAGCGTACGACCATCCAGCGTCAGCAGGGACACCCGCGTACCGGCGGGCCATTCCCATCCGTTGAGGTGCAAAACATCCCGGACGGGATTGGGGTAAAGTTGCAACCGGGCATCCGCCTCCCGGACGGCTTCGGTGTCGGAGGGCAGCGTAGTTGTACGGGCGAAAATGCCTCGTGCGGGAAAACCGATCGCCGTACCGGCAAAGGCGTAATGCTGCTTGCCGTTGTCCGTAAAAGCCACCACGCTGTTGAACAATCCCTGGTTGGGAATCGGGTAAGTGTGGGTCAGCGCCAGGCTGCTGTTGACGAGCAAACCCCAGGGGTTTTCGGTGAATCCGCTTTCCGAACGCAAGCCACCGATCAGAATTTCCTGCTGGCTGATCACCTGGAGGTCGCGGGCAAAATCATCGCCGCTGCCACCATACGTAGCCTGCGATTTCAACGCTCCGTTCAGGGGGTTCACCTTGCCGACAAAGAGTTGCGTCTGGCTGCCTTCCAGCTTGGATCCCGCAATGACGAGATCGCCGTCAGGGAGCCTGCCGATGGCGCGGGCAGCTTGTTCGGTGGCAGAGGATACCGCAAAGAATTCCTGGGACCAGATCTCCAACAGGTTGTTGTTGGTGCCCACCAGCCGCATTTGCGAGGTCACCGGTGCCGTCGTCTGGGAGGACTTGCCGGCAAAGACGAATCCCGTGCCGGGAATTTCCACCACGTCATAGGCGATTTCGTGAAGGGTCTTGAGTCCGAAAAACTGCAGGGTTTGTGTATTGAGGGCATTGTCCAGCAGGTAGGCAAACATGGCATTGCCGGAGACATTGCCCTGCGTGATGGTCCGTGTGCCGGCCACCACATAACGATTGCCGCTGACGGGGCGGATGCGGTAGGCGTCGGCGTCCAGGTTGGTGGGGCCCAGGAGTTTGGAAGTACCGGTTTTGTCCCCGGTAGTCGTCAGTTCCTGGATGAGGATCTTGCGGCCCGTATCGTTGGCGCGGCAGTCCGTACAATAGCCGATGGCAATAAATTGGCTACCGTTGAGGATGATATCCCGGAAGGATTGCTCAGTGCCGTACGTGTGGGTCTTCTCCCAGATCACGTTGCCACATCCATCCAGTTTCATGACCACGGCATCGGCATTCTTCTGACCGGCCAGGATGAAGTGGTTGTCCGGCGTCCGGATGACGCGGTTGATTTCCATCAAATCGAAATCACCGCCCAGCAAGGTGATCTTGTTTTCGCAATCCTGGGCAATGACCGGGGAAAGGCTGGCGAGCAGCCCGAAAAGGAACAGGGGGAAACGCATGGAATTTTGGATTAATGGGTTGTTCAGGTCGAAGCGGAGTTCAAAAATCGCTCCAAAGTTATTACCTGCCGGTATGCACAAGGGACATTTCGTTCACGATATGACGGGCGCCGGCAAATTTGTCGATGATGAAAAGGATATATCGCGCATCCACCATAATGTTACGGCAGATGGAGGGATCAAAGTTCAGGTCGCTCATGGTCCCTTCCCATACCCGGTCAAAATTGAGCCCAATCAAATGGCCGTCGGCATTCATGGCCGGACTGCCCGAATTGCCCCCGGTCGTATGGTTGGAGCCGATGAAACACACGGGCATCCGGTCGCCTTCGCCGTAAGGACCGTAGTCCTTCCGTTCTTCCAATTCCCGAAGCCGGGCCGGGACGTCAAACTCGTAGTCGCCGGGCACATATTTTTCAATCACCCCGCTCAGCCAGGTCTGGCATTCGTATCGGGGTCTTCCCTCCGGTTGATAACCTTCCACTTTGCCGAAAGTAACCCGCAGGGTGCCATTGGCGTCGGGATAATGGTGCTGGTCGGAGAATGCCTCCATTCTGGCTGCCATGTAACGCCGCATCCGCTGGTCCATTTCGTCCTGTAATCGGGCCAGAGGCTGACCCACCTCGCGCTTGTAATGCGATTGGAGCTGGTCATAAAGGCCAATGACCGGATCGGCATGGACGACATCAATCAATGCCTCGGGGGAGAGGTCCAGCAAGGCCAGGGTCCGGGCACCATCCGCCAGGGTGCCGCTGTAAAGCATGGAGGCCATTTGCGCCGCGCCATCCCCGGTAAAGGACTGGAAAATGACCGGATGGGCCAGTCGCGGGTCGCCCTCTTGTGCATAAAGCTGCATCAAGGCGACAAACACCTCCTTGTCGAGGTCGGGGCGATAGTCTTTGTAAAACCCCGTAAGGGCCGATCGCACCCGGGGTAAATAGTCCGTGTACCCCTTTTCCCCATTTTCGGCATAGCGGGCGGCCAACGCTTGCAGCCAACGGGCCGGTGTAAAGATTTCCACCGTCCGGAGGATGATCTCGTTATAGTATTGGGCCGCCTCCTCCAAAGGGGTGATGGCAGCTACCAGACTGTCGAGTTCCTCCAGCAAAGAAGAATAGCGGGGATCGGATTCCACTCTTTCGCGAAACTCGGCTTCCAGGGACTTCTTTTTCCAAACGGCACGGGTCTGGGTCAATCCCTGGTTTTCTCCGATCCATTTCTTCCACGCATTGGCTATGCGGGCATATTTGGAGGCGTATTGAAGCCGCGTTTTCTCGTCGGCCCGCATCGCGCGGTCAAGGATCTGAAGGGCGGTATCGCGGATGGCGATCCGCGGCGGATTGACTGATTCAAGGGTCATGGCTACCGCCGAGGCTGGCAGATACAGTTGGGTGCGTCCGGGAAATCCGAATACCAGCGTAAAATCGCCCTCCTTCACGCCACCCAGGGATACCGGCAGATGGTGGACCGGGTCATAAGGTCGGTTGTCCGGACTGTAATCCGCCGGCCGGTTGTCGGGACCGGCATAAATGCGAAACAGAGAGAAATCACCCGTATGACGGGGCCATACCCAGTTGTCGGTGTCCGCCCCGAATTTGCCGATGGATTCGGGGGGGGTGCCAACGAGGCGCACATCGCGGTAAGTCAGCGTCACAAAAAGCAGATATTGGTTGCCGTAGTAGATAGGCCGGAAGAATATGTCTTCATCCTTCTCCCGGATGACGTTTGGGGCATGGGCATTCAGGTTTTGGTCGATGACGGACTGCCGTTGGGATTCCGTCATTTCGGGGGTCACGCCGGCGAGGGCGATATCCGTCACGTCCTCGATGCGGCGGATGAAGGTGACCGTCAGGCCCGGATTGGGCAACTCGTCCGCTTTGGTCCCGGCCCAAAACCCGTCGCGCAGCAGGTGGCGTTCGACGGTGCTGTGGGCCTGGATCTGGCCATACCCGCAATGGTGGTTGGTCAATACCAGTCCTTCCTTGCTGATCACACTGCCCGTACACCCGCCCCCGAAATGAAGGACCGCATCCTTCAGGCTCGTGTTGTTGACGGAATAAATGTCCTCTGCCGACATCCGCATGCCGGTTTCCTGCATCCTGCCTTCCAGTTGTTGGAGCAGGTGAGGGAGCCACATGCCTTCATGGGCTTGGAGCGAAACAGGGTTGATGAAGGGAATGAGGCATACAACAAGCAACAGGCGCAAAATCCGCATGGCAACGATTTGGATGAGGGAAAGACCCAATGGGGTTTGGGGCCGGGTAACCGGGCAAAAATAATCATTCCCCTCCGTTTTCCGGCGGTATGGCAGGGAGTCCCCGCTGCAGGGAGAGACGCCGCCGGTAATCCGCATTGACGAGATACACCCCTCCCAGTATGAGCAGGGCCGCGATGCCCACCCGGGCATTCAGTCGCTCATTCAGAAAGGCCCAGCCGGCCATCAGGGCCAGGATGGGATTTACGGATGTCCTTGGCCAAACTTCCCGGGATGGTGATTCCAGGAGAGGATTCGAGGGCCGAAGTGTTGCTCCATATCCCATGAGTTATTTCGCTGATGCGGCTGACCGTCCATAGCGCACTTCAGAGACCCCCTGATGAGAATGGCTTCAGGGCACCTCGTTTTCATGGCCGGATTGTGGGCATTTTTCATGGCTGATCAAATAGTTTGTAATGATATGTCCTATCCAAGTAGCTGAATAACAATAGTATATGTTCAAAATGTCAGACAATGACATTTTTTATTCCGGTCTGACATCCCGGGTGATGAAAAATGGGTTATATTTGTTCTGTAAGGATGTGATTGTTGTTGAATGGATTTTCATGCACGCCGCATGAACAGAATAATATTTGTCCAATCGGATTCGGGTTTATTGTGATCATCATTCCGCATTCCCGACAAGAGTTACGGTAAAGATCACGATAAAGTCTGCATCCTTTTCCTTTCACCCGTTGATATTGTAATGTCATGACAAACTTGCACTTCGTCTCGTCTCGTCTCGTCTCGTCTCGTCTCGTCTCGTCTCGTCTCGTCTCGTC
>CAYYGN010000024.1:0-47055 GCA_964471595.1 uncultured Saprospiraceae bacterium | reverse complement strand
TGGGTACCATCCCATCCGGGAGATGAATCGCCAAGAGCGTCTTGCAATTGTTGAAAAACCATATCGCCTTGACGATCGATAATGGTCAGACGAAGCACCTTTTTCATTCCCTTGCTTCCATATAACCGAAATACATCATTGACCCCGTCTCCGTTGGGCGAAAAACTGTTGGGAATAAAAACGCCAGGCTGGTATCCGTTTTGATAGGGAGCGACCATCTCCTGAAAGTAGCTTGTGTCACTCAGATGGCCCTTCCCGTCTCCGGTTTTGACCGGTGGTTCTTCCTGTATCCGTTTTTTTCTCACGGTCACACATAACGTATCCGTGCAGACCGTGCTGTTGTACTCTTGTTGCACCACCAGACAATATTATCCCTCCCTGACGGCGAAAGCGACAGGGGCGTCCGTCGCCCCCAAAAATCCATCCGGAGGCCCCAGCCATTGCCAGGATGTCGTCCCTCCGGGGAAAGGACCCGGAGACGATCCGGTTCCATCGAGCAAGACGCTGGCATGGGAACCCTCCTCCAGGAAACCTGGTTTGGCGATAGCGGCGACCGGCGACACAACGTGCAGATCAAGCATTACGAGACTATCGCATCCCCATACGTCTCTGCAGGTGATCTCATACACGCCAGTGGACGAAAAAACTTCGCCGCAGACCATCAGGACCACCGGTCCGCAAGTGTCCACCTGCCACCAGGTGGCCTCGGGCATTTCATGGGGCTTGACCACGCATTCCACGATGCTGTCGCAACCATTGGGCAAGGGAATGATGACCTGAAATATACCGGCGCTGTCAAACATTTGACCCGCACAGGACACCGAAGAATTGGGACACAGGTAAACCTCTTGCGAAACCGTCACGTCGGAAGGCAATGCCACCAAAATGCTGTCCGAGATACATGCTCCTGACAGGGAATACACTACCTGATAGATCCCTTCTTCACCGTTGTTGTTATCCAATAAAAATTCCGGCCCATCTTCACCCGGGATGGCGATACCATCGAAATACCACTGCCACACTCCTCCGTCAGGATCAACCTCCGCTTTCAGGCCGTAATCCTCATCACAGGGCAGATTGACAGGTTCGAAGGAAAGTGCTGTAAAATGGCTGTGTTGGTACAGGCGCAAATGATCGTAGGCCATGTAAGCATAACAGGGAATACCGCTATAACCGGGCGGAAGATCACAGGGAGCACCCAGCATGATCCCGTTGACGTCGAAAGGAGCCGTGAAGGAAATCGTCACCGTATCCCATTCCTTGTCCGGTGGATAAACAAACACGCCCAACTCCACCCACTCGGTATCCGCCCAGCTGGGGCAACCGGTAGTCTGCAGTTGAAAATGGCATGACTTGTTGCCGTAAAGCGTGATGGCCACCGGCTCGAAAGAATGGTTGCCTTCATTGCACAAGGTGCCATTGGTTTCGATCGGTATCGCGGCCACAAAAAACGACAAGGAGTAATCCTTGCCTTCTTCCAACGGGCCGATCAGGCATGTGCCGACATATTCCTTCCAGCTATAACTGTATATAGCCCCAAGGATTCCGTTCCCTTCCGGGAAAGGGATAAGACCGGCATCCTCCATTCCGGGTAATACAAACCCGCAGGTGTGCAAATAATCAGGTGTGGTTTTCGCTCCATTTTCCCAGCCTGTAGCGCAATCCAATTCGGAGAAGGAGGAAGGGCAGCATCCAAAGGTCTCAAACCCGTTATTCGGGATGATGGATGAAACTTCATCCGATATCGAAATTCCTGAACAGAAGCATGCCGGATCGTGCAAGTCGATCAGTCCGTTCCCGTCATCATCCAACGCGTTATTGCATATTTCCTGGGTCCACAGGGATGTTGCGATGATCATGCCCGCCATGACGAACAAAAATCGTTTCATCATTAGCCATTTTAAGCATAAAGCTATGGGATAAATCAGTGCCCTCTTCGAATTATTATGTCAAATTACGACATTTCCTTCAAATCATGCCATGAGACGATTCGCCCGATAATTCTTCCCATGTCATCATGCGGGGATGTCTTCTGCCATGGTCTCATCATCCGTGAATGCCGGACAACCCGCTTGATCCCACGGCAGAAGCCGCTGCTAACGACCATGTACGATCCCGAAAAACCCATTTAAAAACGCGTCCCGGCCTGAAAAAACAATGATTTACTTTTTGCTGGAAATCAAGGTAACGTCGCCTTTGTACAATCGGAAGGATCCATCCGTCAACTCCACCTCCACGACATAAATGTAAACGCCAGGGTCCATGAATTTGTCGCGGAAAGAACCGTCCCACCCCTGGGAGGGATCATTGATGGGCAGATCGGTGCGTTCGTACAGCGCATTGCCCCAGCGGTCGTAAATCGCCAGGTTGCGGACCGATTTGACAAACCGGTTGCCGTAAATGGAGAAGATGTCGTTGATGCCATCCAGATCGGGGGAGAAACTGTTGGGGATGAATACTTTGACCTGTTTGCGCACCAGGAGGCTCAATTCGTCCGTGTCTTCGCAGCCTTCGGCCGTCATGCCCCACAAGGTGACCGTCTGGTTTTCTTCAACAGGACCTATCCATGTGGAAGGGCAATCCTCGCAATCCACCGGATCGGTGGCCGACCACAAGAGCTGAGTCAGCACATGGCTGGATGTGGCTTGTATCGGTGCGTTCTCTCCAAATTCGACCAACTGGTCATCGCCGGCAAAAACCTCCAGCAAGACTCCGGGCAGGATGACAAGTCCGGATAGTGTATCCCTGCAGCCGCGGTCATCCTCCGCATAGAGGGTGTATGTGCCCGGCGTGAGATCGGAAAATGCCGGGTCGGTTTGCCAGGGACCTGATCCCAGACGGAACCTGACCGGTGGCAACGCCCCGGTCAACCCTGAAACTTCTATCAGGCCATTGCGATCACCGGCACATCGCTCATCCGTTGTTTCCACTTCTGCCTCCAAAAGGACATAGACGAAATCCGTCACGGCAAGACTGTCACAACCGGCGGTGTTTGTCAAAAACAACGTATCCGAAAGAGGGCCCAGTGCACCGCAGACGATCTGGGTGTCTCTGGAGAAAGAAGAGGGGATGTAAAGCGTTTCCGTCACACGCACCGTATCACACCAGGTGCCCGGAATCACTTCCGAGGCGATACCCGCTTCCTGGATCAGACAGGTGAACAACTGGACGAATTGCGTGTCCACACCCCGATATTCGGTGATGATGGTAACGATGCTGTCGCACCCGTACTGATTGGACATGACAACGACCTGCTGCCCGGCCGAGCCGGGATCGCAGGTGAAGGTGTCCACCTGCACCGCATCGGAGGGCAGGAGGTCCGTCTGCACGACAAGCACACTGTCGCATCCGGCCGGCGTCACAAGAACGGTGACCTGGGTACCTGCCATGGCGGGATCACAAGTGGTGGCCATTTGCCAGGTGGTATCCAACGGAACTAAGGCGATCTCCGTGATCAGGGTGCTGTCACATCCGGTGGACGCCGGCAGAACGGTAACAAAGGTCCCTGCCTGACCGGGATTGCACGTGGAGGACTGCATCCAGGTCGTATCCAACGGGACGTATTCGTAATGCGTGATGAAGAGGCTGTCACACGGCCCTGTCGTGATCAGGAGGGAATCCGTGTAGTCGGTACCCGCTCCGCAAATCCGGGTCGTCGTCTCTTCCTGAAAACTGCCGGTAAATATGCGGTCGATGGCCACAACGCTGTCACAACCGAACTGGTTGGAAAGCCAAAGGGTATCCTTGCCGGCCGCCAGCGAATCACAAGTGTAAAGCGTGAGCGGTGTGAAGTGGGAAGGCAGCAGATCGGTCCTTGTCGCGATGATGCTGTCGCATCCGTATTGCGAAGCAAGGAACAGCGTGTCCGCCCCGGCTTGTGCAGGGTCACAGGTGGTCAACACGACCTCGGCGAAATAGGAGGGGACCAGGTTGATGGTCTCCACCACGATGGAGTCGCATCCGAACTGGTTTAATTGGCTGGTGGTGAAAACCCCTTCCGATCCCGGATCGCAGGTGGTGGAGGTCATGTAAATCGTATCCGTATTGGCGGTCAGAATTTGCACACAAATGGAATCGGATGAGCCGCATTCGTTGAATGTCCATCCGCAAAGCGTCACGGTGCCCGGCTGGTCGAGGAAGTACCATACCGTCGAATCATTGACCTGTTGCATCAGCGCACCGGCGGGCAGTGTCCAGGCATAGCCCGTATGGGGCACGGTACCGTTGGCTTCCAGCCGGAAGGTCAGGGTGTCACCCGGACATCCGCCAATCGGACCGCTCAGATCGGGTTGCTCCGGCAATGCGGCGCTGGACATGACCGTCACACAGGCGGTATCCGAACAACTTATACCATTGTTTTCATAAGTGAGTTTCAGGCAATACTTCCCGGGCTTGATCACGATGACCCAGGGTTCATCCAGGCTGCTGTTGAAACCGTCCGCAGGCCCGTCCCATTCGTAATACGTATTGCCGGTGGGGATCGGATTCAAAGGAGAAACCGAGCCGTCCAGCACCACATCGGCCAACGGGTGGCAATCCAGGAGCGGAGGCGGCGTAATAACGGCTTCCGGCGTCATCACCCGCAGGTCCAGCGCGACAATACTGTCACATCCCCGGTAGTCCGTACAGTAGATCTCGTAATATCCGGTCTCGGTGACCACTTCGTTGCAGATGGGAATGGCGACGGGGCCACAGGTATCAATATCGATGATGGTGGGCGGGACGAGGTCATATTCCGTGACAATACAGGTCACCACGCTGTCACATCCCTGGGGTGTGAGGAGATTGACCTCGTAGGTCCCTGGAACGTAATAGGTCTCTCCGGCACAACTGATACTGGATCCAGGACAGAAAAAAACCTCCACTTCGAGGGTGTCCCATCCGGGTATGTCGATTTGGATACTGTCGATGATGCAGCCGTCCGGCGTGTCATAGCGCACGTAATATTTGCCGGACTGGTAGTTGTTTTCCGAAAGGGGAAGGGTGGATTGCGTTTGTCCGGGAAGTGCGGCCCCGTTGAAATACCATTGCCAGGTGCCCCCCTGATGATCCACAAAGGCATCGAGGGCGTAGGCAAAATTGCAGGGCTGTCCGATGGTGAGAATATCCAGTTCGGTGATCAGGGTTTCGCCGGATAGTTGCAGATCATCCACTACCATGTAGGCATAGCACGGTACGCCGCTGTATCCGGGTGGCAGATTGCAGGGGGGGCCCAACATGATGGCATTGATGTTCGTTGGGGGTGTAAAGGTGAATGAAACCTCACCCCATGCCCCCTGGGGGGTATATGTCACAAATCCCAGTTCAATCCAGTTGGGATCAACGCCACTGGGACAGCCGGTCCCTCCCACATTCAGGTTGTTGCAATCCGGATGGCCGTACAAGGTCAGATTGACCGGCCCGAAATTGGTGGGAAACCCGCCCTGGCAGGCGGAACCGTTGTTGTTGATGGACATCATGGCCACCTGGAGGGTGAAAGTAAATTCTGTACCTGCTTCAAGCTCCTCGTTGAGGCAACTGCTCAGGTATTCCTTCCAACTGTCGGCCCAGACCATGCCGGCGATTCCATTTCCCGAGGGAAACGGTATCAGGCCTACATCAAAAATCGCGGAAAGCACGAAACCGCAGGTGTGGATGTAATCCGTCGTGGCATTATTGCCCTGTTGCCAGGGAGAGGCGCAGTTCATTTCACTGAAAGACTGTGGGCAACAGATCTGGTCCTCGAAGGAGCCATTCGGAATGGCATTGGAAGGCCCTTCGATATATATGCCCGTGCATTCACAGTCCGGATCCAGGATGTCCACCAAACCATCAGCGTCGTCATCGACACCGTTGTCGCATACTTCCTGGGCCATCAAAGCACTTCCTGTGCCTAATACACAGAGAATGAGGAATAAACGTAGAGCAGTTCTCATAAGCATCTAAAGGTAGGGAATGCCGCCAATATCACCTTGTATGGAGAGACCGGACGACACATTAAGGAAGATGCACCAGGCGGCTGTAGCGTTGCCTGTGGGGAAAAGGAATGCCAACCGGATGGAGCACTTTATTTTGCGATATGGAAAGCGCACCCCTTCTCGGGTTGGCCGGGCAAATGACGGAAGGCACTGGTATCGAGGTTCATTGGGCATCAATGGCTTTCCCGGATCAGACGTTGACGGAAGGCTTGACACTAACGCTCTTGTGCTTGCAGCCAGCGGCGACTCATCGGCAATGGCCGCCTGGGACGGGTACACAACCTCAGCGTATAAAGGCCCTGCTTCTGCTGGTTGCCCGTGCTTTAACGCATGAAGATGCCGTTCGACAACTTCTGGCTGTCATTTCATGGCTCGGACATCCGGCGTCATTCCCTCCCGAAGCCGATGCCCGCCTGTATCAAATGCCAACCGACCTCACACAACTGGCCGCACTGTGGCCGACATTGTCTTCCGGACCCTTGCCTTTCCTCCTGCTGGAATGGGAAGGACCGTGCACGGCCCTTCCATCGCGGAATGCACCGGAAAAATGAATGCCGTGGCAAAGGTCCTTTCCCTGCCCCTGGAAGACAGTGCAAGCCCCTGCCCTACCGTCTCACGGGTCTCCGGCCATCGGTGAATGCCTATCTTTGCCCCTCACCCATCACGTTCTTCCTCTATTCATCTCTCAGGAAGGACCTTCCGGAAGTATGCTTTTCATACGCAAATATCAAGAGGGGCAACCCATGCCTCAGCCTGAATGGGAACGGACCATAGATTTTCTGGCCACCCATCTGCAACAATTCGGCGACCCTCCCGAACAGATTGCCGCCGCCATGCGATACGCCCTGTCTATGGACGATTCACCGGGAGGCTTTGTCCTTACCGCCCACCATGACGATGATCTCATCGGCGCCGTAGTCCTCAACCGAACCGGCATGGCCGGTTATATTCCCGAAAACATCCTGGTGTACATTGCCGTCCACCAAAAGGCCCGCGGTCGTGGGTGGGGCAAACAGTTGATGCAGACCGCCATCCGCGAGGCGCAAGGCGGCATCGCCCTGCATGTGGAACCGGACAATCCGGCGGTCGGACTTTACAAATCCCTGGGCTTTACCCACAAGTATCTCGAAATGCGGCACCCCGGTCACACGGAAGGGTGAGGCACTCATTCGTGTCATGAGCCGCTGCCTACCCGGCGGGCCTCATCCTCCAGACCCGTTGACCTTTGCCGGGATCTCAACTGCCGGTTGCCCATATCCCAGGTCACGCTGAGGCTCACCCGGCGGCTGTCCCAGTTGCCCGTGCCGGTCGATTTCAAACCGTTGAACTCCGACACACCGGACCAATAGGCCTCATAGAAGATATCCTGGGCACTCAGACGCACATTGATCTTGTCCTGGAGGAAACGGCGCTGGATCCCTACATCCAGGCTCCAACTCGGATCGTAGAGGAAGACCCCGCCCCATACTCCCGGACCCGAATACCAACCCGACACCTCCAGTTTGAAGGCATAGGGCAGGGTGAAGGTGTGTTGCTGGTAAATGTGGTAGGTGAACGCCTGGACATCCACGATGGCATCGCCTCCGTAATTCGCCTGGTTGTCGAGATGGGAGGCGGAAATGTTGAAAAAGGCATTCCAGCGCTTGCCAAACTCGAAGGGGAGGCTCATGTTGACATTCCACACCGTTTGGATAGCCAGGTTTTCCCAGGAAATGAAGTTCGCTCGCGGATCGCTTTCGTCCGGTCCGATCAACCTGGTGATCTGGTCCGAGGTCCGGCTGTAAGCCAATTTGATATGGTAGCGCTGATCGAAGGTATAACCCAGTTCGATGTTGTTGACGATCTCCGGGCGCAGGAAAGGATTGCCTTTCTCGAAGGACAGTTGACTGAGCTGGTTGTTGAAGGGATTCAATACCTGGTAATCCGGCCGGTTGATCCGGCGACCGTAATTGAAGGAGAGCGACTGACGGGGTACAAATTGCCAGCTCACCCCGGCCGATGGAAACCAGCTCAGATAGTTCAGCTCGACCGGGGGCTCCTGCAGTTCGGGAAGGAAGGCTTTAAGGTCGCCCGTGGCATCCGTTTGTTCGGCGCGCAGACCAGCCGACACCTGGACGGTCTTGCCCAATGACCGGTTGAAGGAGACATACCCCGCATAAACCCGTTCATCGTAATTGAACGTATTCGATCTCCGGAGGTCCAGATCGCGATTTCCGTCCACGACATCAAAGACGTGGAACACATTGTCGGAAGACACCTGACTGGCTTTGGCGCCAATCCCCAGCCTGCCACCCCAAAGGTCCTTTTCAAAATCCGCCTTCAGGGTGTAAATATCGATATCGGTAGGAGTGACAAAGGCCTGGGTGGCCTCTGTCAGGACGTATGACAATGTGGGATCCCAATAGCGATTGGGCTGGAGGCGTTCATTGTCCGTCCTGAACCGGCCCATATCGGCATCCAGATTGAGGGTGGTGCCTTTGCGGTTGTCGTAGCGGTAATTGAGATTGGTCGTCAGGCGCGTCCTGGTATCATCGCCTATCGTGCGGGCCACCAGAATACTGTCGGGCTGTGACGGTGTCGCTTCCGGGGCAATGGCGACACTGTTGTCCATGTTTCTCGCCCCGTCAAACCGGCCACCGCTGACCACAAATCCAATCGTCTGTTTGTCATTGACAAAATAATCGACGCCTCCGCGGTAATCGCCACCCTGGACCTTGTTGCGCATGAAATTGACTTCATCGAGGAACAGGCCGTTCTGATAACCGGTAAAATCGATGTTCTGAAAACCCCGGTGCAGGAAAACACTGGCGTTGCCAAAGGCATTGAAATGCTTGTTGCGGTAATTGGCGCTCCCTCCGGTATGGGAACGGTAGTAACGGCCCTGGCTGTACGTACTGTTCAGGGAACCGTTGGCGCCTTCGTTTTTGTCCTTTTTGAGCCGGATGTCAATGATGCCGGCATTTCCTTCCGCGTCGTAGCGCGCGCCCGGGTTGGTGATGATGTCGATCCGGTCGATCTGGTCGGCCTGCAGGTTGCTGAGAAACTGGGTCCGCTCATCGCCGCCCAAAGGCATCAGTTTGCCATCCACATACAGGATGACACCCGTGCGCCCGAGGACCGTGATGTTGTCGTTGTTGTCCACCAGGACGCCCGGCGCCTTGCGGAGCAGGGCCAGAGCATCCTGTCCCGTGCTGTTGATGGTACCCTGTACATTGAAAACCGTCCGGTCGGCCTTGATCTCGACCATCACACGGTCAGCCTTGACCAGGGCCGTCTCCAGCTCAACGGCGGCTTCCGGAAAAGTAAGGACACCAAGGTCGAGTTCCTGCCCCTCCGCGACCGTTACCTCCGGATGGACCAGGGGAGGCAGGCCGACATAGGTGGCTTCCAGGCGGTAAACTCCTTCCCGGATGCCCTGCAGCGCAAACCGCCCTTTGTCATCGCTGATCTCGGCTTTGACGAGGGCAGAGTCGCCGGCCGCATACAATCCGACATTCGCAAACATCAGGGGCTCGTTGCCGGCACTTTGCAGTCTGCCGGAAATCCGACCGCCCTGGGCCATCAGCCAATGACCGGCCAGAAGTAACAAGGAGAGAAACAGCGTACGCATGGTGTGGACTTTGCAACAATATTCCGCTTTGTCGCTCCGAGTCCTGCCGGAAATTCGACAAATACCCTGAAATCAGGGACAAAAGTCATGCAGAATCGTTGCAGCGGTCCATAGACCATCCCGCTTGCGGCAGGGACCGGCTTTCAGTCCTTCCCTGAGGAAGGGGCAGCGAGGTCGGCGATCAACCGGGCCATGGCGGCGATTCCCAACGGAAGTGCCTGCTCTGCATCGGGCAAATAGTCGGGAGCATGCAGGCCGGGTAAAGCTTTCCCCCCTTCCTGGCGGGAGGTCCAGTCTTCCGCCGATACCGTCCCGAGCCGCAGCATCAGGGCAGGCACCGGAGGTTCGACACGTCCGTACCGGGAGAAATCCTCTCCAATCGTTTCGGGCGAAATCTCCACCACCCTGTCTGCCCCCAACCAACTGCCCAGCAACTGCCCGGCCCTGAATGCCAGTGACGGGTCGTTGAACAACGCGGGCGTGAACATGTCGCGTACGGTGATCTCCGGCGCCAGTGAATCAGGCACTCCGGCCGCGAGGGCTTCACCGCGGCACACCCGTTCGATGGCCTTCAGCAGGGTATGCCGCTGCTCATCCCCGAATGACCGGACCGTCAATTCCAGACGGACTTCGTCGGGAATGATGTTGCCTGCCGTACCACCGTGGATGGCGCCCACGGTAATGACGGCCGGCCGGAATGGAGAGGTCTCCCGGGATATGACGGGTTGCAAACCCACGATGATCCGCGCGGCGGTCAATACCGGATCAATGGCCAAATGGGGCATGGCCCCATGGCCCCCCACGCCTCTTACGCGGACAGAAATCATGTCCACATTGGCCATGGCCCAACCGGAACAAATACCGACAGAACCTGAGGGCAGATCGGCACTGGTGTGCCAGGCCAACGCGAGGTCGGGCCTGGGGAAACGATCATAAAGACCGTCCTCCAGCATTTGCCTGGCCCCTTGCCCGGTCTCCTCGGCCCCCTGCGCCACAAAGAGGATGGATCCCCGCCACAGATGGCGAAACCGGTCAAGGAAGCGCAGGGTGCCTACCCATACGGCCATATGCAGATCGTGCCCGCATGCATGCATGACACCAGTTGATCGTCCATCTTTTTCAGCCTTCACTTTGCTGGCAAAAGCGGCACCGGTTTTTTCCTCCAGAGGAAGCGCATCCATATCCGTCCGCAAAAGGATGACCGGACCATCTCCGTTTTCGAGCAGGCCCGCGATCCCGTACCCCCCAACGGGATGGACATAGGCAAGTCCCAACTGATCCAGTTCACGGCACAAACGCCGGGAAGTTTCCTTCTCTTCATTGCTGAGCTCGGGCGCTCTGTGCAGGTCCTGATAAAGCCGTAGGAGGTAGCCCTTCTCCTCCTCAGGAATCACCGGAAAATTGTCCGGGACCTGGGCTGGCAGAGAAAAGGTCATCCCGGTCAGCACCATAGCCAGGAAGCTCCGTATGGGAAAGCCTTTCTCCCGGGTGGGACGAAGTGCGGTCAAAACATGACGTGCCGGGCGTCGGGCAGAAGGTGGTAATGCAAAGGCCATAGGCCAAAATACGAAAGGACACCCGCTTGGATGTCCTTTCTTCAGATGTGAAATGACTCACTCTGCGGCGGGAGCTTCTTCCCCGGCGGGTTTTTCCTTGGGTCTCGAGCTGACAGCCATGTCGCGGATGCACATCCATTTGCCGTCGGCTCCTTTCTTGAACAAAGACATATAAGTGCCTTCATCCACGGTTTCACCGGCCGGATTGGCCACCGAATAAGAGCCGATTTCCGTGACATAGTCGCCGCCGGCATACAGATCCAAAATTCGGAACGTGGGGGTGAGGCCGACCGTGTCCCGGGCCATCATGGCGGCACGGTCCTCCCGGATCGCTGCCTTGCCTTGCTGCGGAGGCTCATTGGCGCCATAACTAACGGCATCATCCGAGTAATAAGCGACGAGGGCATCGGCATCTTTGGCCACGGCAGCAGCAGCATAAGCGTCTTCCATGGCCTGGATCTCCGCCTTGAGCGCCTCCGTATCCACGGCAGGTTCCTGCTGTGTTTGTGTACAGGCGCTCCATACCAGGAGGCATACCAGAGACATCAGTGGCAATGTGGTTTTCATAGGGCAATAAGGATTTGGTGACTACCTGAAGGGTAAATCCGTAAAGATGTGTCGTGGCGATTCACCACCGGCAAAAGTTCGGGTTTACGAACGAAAGGTAGTCATAATTTCGGTCCCGGCTCCGGCAGGGATGACAATAATCCCGTAACAGGGATGGAAATACAACAAAGAACGCGGCAGGAACAGCCCCGGCTCAGTTGTACAGATACATGGAGCGGTTGCGATCCAGCTCCCGGAAATACGGATCCTTCAGGTCCTTGATGAAATAGATCATCTCGCCGGTGGACTTCATCTCCGGTCCCAGGCGTTTGTCCACGTTCGGAAACTTGTCGAAGCTGAAAACCGGCACCTTGATCGCATAGCCTTCCAGTTTTTTGACGATCTCGAAATCCCGGAGTTTTTTGACGCCCATCATCACCTGGGTGGCGATATTCAGGTAGGGCACCTGGTAGGCTTTGGCGATGAATGGAGTCGTGCGGGATGCCCGGGGATTGGCTTCAATGACATAGACTTTCTCCACACCACTGATCTTGTCGGTGTGGATGGCAAACTGGATATTGATCAATCCACGGATGTCGAGGGCTCTGGCCAGTCGATGGGTATAATCGATCATGGTGTTGACCGCCTCTTCGGTAAGGCTGTAGGTGGGTAGAACCGCCGAGCTGTCGCCCGAGTGAATCCCCGCAGGCTCAATGTGTTCCATGACGCCCATGATGTGCACTTCGTCGCCGTCACAAATGGCGTCGATCTCGGCCTCTTTGGCCCTCTCGAGAAACTGGTCGATCAACACCCGGTTGTCGGGCATGTGTTTGAAGATATTCAGAACCGATTGCTCCAGTTCCTGGTCATTGATGACGATCTTCATCCGCTGTCCGCCCAGGACATAGGAGGGGCGCACCAGGACCGGGTATTTGACGCGGTGGGCGATATCGAGCGCTTCATCCGCTGTCTCCGCCACCCCGTAACGGGGATAAGGGATGCCCAACTCCTTGAGCAAGTCGGAGAAAGCACCCCGATCTTCGGCGAGGTCCATGTTGCGGAAGCTGGTCCCGATGATGGGGATGCCAGCCTTGTAAAATTGTTCGGCCAGCTTGAGAGCGGTTTGCCCGCCCAACTGGACGATCACACCCTCCGGCTTTTCGAGCTCGAGGATCTCCTCGATATGCTCCCAGAAAACCGGTTCGAAATACAGCTTGTCCGCCACATTGAAATCGGTGGACACCGTTTCCGGGTTGCAATTGATCATGATCGCTTCGTAGCCGGCTTCCTTGATGGCGAGCAGGCCATGCACGCAGCAATAGTCAAATTCAATACCCTGTCCTATGCGGTTGGGGCCGGACCCCAGAACCATGATTTTCTTCCGGTCGGAAGGGCGGCTTTCATTTTCCTGGTCGAAAGTGGAATAATAATAAGGCGTCACGGCTTCAAATTCCGCTGCGCAGGTATCCACGAGTTTATAAGTGCGGCGGATACCCGAATTCAGCCGGTGGTCACGCACGTGCTTTTCTTCCACCCGCATCAGCCAGGCGATCTGGGCATCCGAATATCCCACCTGCTTCAGTTCGCGCAGGAATTCGGCCGGGATGTCATCCGGAACGTTATAGCGCTCCAACTGCTTTTCGTAATCCACGAGCCGCTTGATTTGGTGCAGAAACCAGGGATCGATATGGGTGAGCTTGTGGACGGTTTTAACGGGAACGCCCAACCGCAAGGCATCTTTGACACGATAAATCCGGTCTGCGCTGGCGTGCTGGAGTCGCTCGAGGATATCCTCCGTCCGGATCCACTCTTTTTTGTCGGCCCCCAAACCCATCCGGCTTTCTTCCTGGCTCTGGCAGGCTTTCTGCAGGGCTTCCAGAAAATTGCGACCGATCGCCATGACCTCTCCGACCGATTTCATCTGGAGGCCGAGCAAATCATTGGCACCGTGAAATTTTTCGAAATTCCAACGCGGCATTTTGACGATCACATAATCCAGGCTCGGTTCAAAATAAGCGCTGGTTGTCTGGGTGATCTGGTTTTCGAGTTCGTCCAGAGAATAGCCGATGGCCAGTTTGGCGGCAATTTTGGCAATCGGATATCCCGTGGCCTTGCTGGCCAGCGCCGAGGAACGAGACACCCGTGGATTGATCTCTACGGCAATGAGGTCTTCGTTCTCCGGATTGAGCGCAAACTGTACATTGCAACCACCGGAAAAATGACCCAGCGACCGCATCATGGTGATGGCGTCATTGCGCATGCGCTGGAAAGCGGTATCGGACAGGGTCATGGCTGGTGCCACCGTGATGCTGTCACCGGTGTGGATGCCCATCGGGTCCAGGTTTTCCACCGTACAGATGATGACCACATTGTCCTTGTGGTCGCGCAACAACTCGAGCTCGAATTCCTTCCATCCCAAAACGGCCCTTTCCACCAGTACTTCATGGGTGGGCGAGGCATTGAGTCCGCGGCGCAGCGCTTCATCGAAATCTTCGGCGCGGTGGACAAACCCGCCACCGGTTCCTCCCAGGGTATAGGAAGGGCGGATGACCAATGGGAAACCAATCTCCTGGGCGGCCTCCATGCCCTCGAGAAAGGAATTGGCGATGCGGGAAGGGGCTACATGCATCCCCAGTTCGATCACATGACGGCGGAATGCCTCCCGGTTTTCGGTGAGTTCAATGGCGTCCACATCCACACCGATCATCCGGATGCCAAAGCGGTCCCACACCCCCTGCTTGTCCGCCTCAATGGCCAGGTTGAGAGCGGTCTGGCCTCCCATGGTGGGCAGGACGGCATCAATGCGGTGAGTCTGGCAAATGGTCACCAGGCTCTCGACGGTGAGCGGCAGCAGGTAAATGTGGTCGGCCGTGACCGGATCGGTCATGATGGTGGCCGGATTGCTGTTGATGAGAATGACTTCTACACCTTCCTGCCGCAGGGAACGGGCAGCCTGACTTCCGGAATAATCAAACTCGCAGGCCTGGCCGATGATGATGGGGCCGGAGCCGATAATCAGCACCGAGCGGATGGACGGGTCTTTTGGCATTCGGTTGACGTTTTCAAACCGGCCGCGAAGATACCACATGATCCGGACACGGGGTAGCGGCAATCTGGCGGCCGTCAGGGTCCGCCATCATTCCCGTTCCGGCGCGGATTCTTTCCGGAGGGCTTCGATGGTTTCCGGAGGTACGTCCCGGAGATCAAGAAGGATGAATCCGTCCAGGGCATCCGAAAAATGGGGGTCCAGGTTGAAAGCAATGAACCGGGCATTCTGCCGGACGTACTGGCGCAGCAACACAGGCAGCTTGAAATGCCGGGGTTCGATGTCTTCGATCAATCCGCTCAATTGCTCCCAATCGCCTTCCATTCCTTCCGTCAATACCTGAAGGTCCCGCTTGTCCACCGGATACCGGAATCTCTTTCTCGGCTTGAGAAATTTTGCCAGTCTCTTGTCAAAGAAATGGCTTCGCGCAAAATGAACAATCAGGCTGCGGGACAAGTCGGTAAAATGCCGGCTGATGCTCACCGGTCCATAGAGATAACGGTATTGGGGATGGGCCAGCAGAAAGTGCAGGATGCCCTTCCACAACAAAAACAGCGGAAGGCGTTTTTTCTGATACGCCTCCACGATATAAGATCGCCCCAGCTCCAGGGCCTGCGGGAATAAGGGATAAAATCCCTCCTTGATCCTGAATAGGGAATGGATGTAAAATCCCTCCGCGCCATAGGTCCCGAATATGTGATCTCCGCGTCCGAGCCGGTACCCTCCTGCAATGCGCCGGTCCTTGATGTCCCAAATGATCAACTGTTCATAGTAAAGGTCGTACTCGTCGATGTCCAGCGCCTTGCCGGTACCCTCTCCGACAGCGCGAAAAGTGATTTCCCGCAAACGGCCTATTTCCCGCAGGGTATGCGGTATCTGTCCGGCCTGAGCCAGCCATACTTCAAAATCACCTTGCCGGCATAGACACTGATGATCCGGCAGACGGTCGATCTCCCCGGCAATGGCCTCATGGTTTTCCGGGGAGGCCAAGGGCATTTGCTCCGCTCCGGATTCTTCTCCGTAAAAAGGTTGCAATTCCAGGGCGCTGTCCATGAACTCCAGCTTGGCAAGCAGAAATCTCCTTAGCCGGTCACTGCCGCCGACAGCCAGCGGTCCCTTCGTAGGTACAGGCCGGGCGAGCCGCAAGACCATGGCCCCCGACACACCCCGGATCAGCAGGGCCGGAACGAGCCGGCGACCCTGGCGACGCATGGCCTTCAACCAAACGCGCAGAAACAAACGGATGACCAGTTGCAGCGGAGAATCGCGGGGAATGTCCAGGACGAAAACCACACGCGTCTCCGCCGGAATGTCGCCCATGCCCTCCCGAAACCGGTGATACACCTCATCCCACCGCAAAGTCTCGAACCGGAAAAAATGGGAAAGACGGAATACGCGGGCCCCTGTCCAAGCGGCAATTTCTTCGGCTTCCACATTGGTCAGCGGCTGTTCGGCGCGCAGCAACATGCCACATACCTCACCGGCCGGCCAATGTCCTCTGCCCTCCATCTCCATGCCTCCAAGGTACGACACCCCGCCGCTTGAGCGGGCAATCACCCCTACTTCAACACATCGACCATGGCTTTGTGGAAAGCAGGAAAATTCCGGAGGTTGTTGTGCCCGGCCCCATCGATCACCATAAACCGGTCATCCGGCTTCAGACTGACCGCCAGCTGCCGTGCACAACGCAACGGGACCACCCGGTCCTTTGAACCTGCCAACACCGTGACCGGATATGGCACACGGGACACCCATAGCCGGTTGTCCAATCGAAACCGGAAGAGAAACAACCGGGGCAGGAAAGGATAGTAGGTATAAAAGAGATCGGGCATCGAAGAAAAAGGAGTCTCCAAAACCAGATGGGCCGCCGGGCGATGGGCGGCAACATAACTGGCCATGCCCGTGCCCATACTGCGCCCGTAAAGGATGATGCTATCGGAAGGATAACGAACCCTCAAAGTGTCATAGGCCGCGAGAGCGTCGGTAAACAATGCCTCTTCGCTCACAGGTCCCCTGCTTTTTCCGAAACGGCGGTAATCCGGAATGAACACATCATACCCCCGGGCACGAAACTGCTGTTCATAAATATGCCCCCAACGGTCCAGGGCACCTGAATTGCCATGAAAATACAACACAACCCCTTTCGGAGATGTCGTCCCTTCCGGATGAAACCAGAGGGCATGGATTTTTCCTTCGCGAGGGGTGCGCATCCACACTTCCTCAAAGGGATATTCCCATGCAAACAGGAATTCCCGGTCCAGTCGGTCAGGCCGGAAAATGATGGGGAACTGCAGCCCGTAGGTCAACAGGTTGCCCAGCAGCCACAATCCGGATACCACGGCCATAGCCAGGAAAATCCTCTTCATGGTACAGCCTCGCTGAGCATGCTTTCCAAAGCCTGAAAATAGGCGGGAAATCGCAGCAGGTTGTTGTGGGATGCCCCTTCTACGGGATGCAGGATCACTTTGTCGGGCTGTTCGCGGGCCAGCTCCTCACTGAACCTGAAAGGGATGATTCGGTCTCTCGTGCCGTGCAGGATATGCACCGGGCAAGTCACATCACGGAGATAGGTATGAACGGGGATTTGAAGACGCAGAATCAGTCGCACGGGAACAATACGGGTGTAATAGGCCGCCAGTTTTTCCACCGAATAATACGGCGCATCGAGGATGAGCATGGCCGGGTGAAAAAGGGCCGCGATCCTTGCGGCAAACCCGCCGCCCAAAGAACGTCCGTACAGAACGATCTTCGGTTCGGGATATTGGCGGCACAGCCATTGGTACACCGCCTCCGATGCCTCGAAAATGTCTTTCTGCCGGGCATGACCCGAACTTTTGCCGAAACCGGGGTAATCGAAAATGAAAAAATCAAATCCATAGCGCAGAAAGTCGGCCCGAAAACGGCTCCAACCTTTGATCGACCGCGTGTTTCCCTTGAAATAAAGCACCACTCCCTTGCTCCCGGCTGCTGTAAAAATCAGACTACTGACACGGTGGCCGGACGGACACGGGATGAGTACTTCCCGAAATGGGTCCGGATACCGGAACCGGAAGTGGAGCGGTAACCTTTCAGGGTGGTAGAAAAAATACCACTGCAAAAGGTACAGGGCCCCCACCACCAAAACATAAATCAGGATCAGGGCTTGAAGGAAGGCCGGCACGTCATTCATCGTCCGGTCTGCAAGGAGAAAAAGGGGATCACCGGGATTTCTGTTTTTTCAAGGCGTGGCGGGCATCACGACCCCCGGCCGGGGTATGGCCGGCCTCATCCAGAGGGACCAGGTAATTTTCCCCGGCAAAAAACCGGTTGGGGGGATCGGCCCCAATGAGGGTGATGATGGCGCCGTGCTTCTGAAAACTGTAAAATCCGGTCCTGGCATTTTCTGCAGACCCGGATCCCGGTGTCTTCAAGGAGAAATTCATCTCCCAGGTCAACTCGAGTTCGACCTCCCGGTCCTCGCCGTCAGCGCCGGGCAGGATACCCTTGTAAATCCCGGTGTAATCCAGGCTGTTGGCGGCGTTGTGCATGTCGGGCGGATTTTCGACGGTGATCCGGGGGGACGCATTATCGCGATCCGCAGCCTGCTGCCCGCCACAGGCATGCAACCCCGTGAACCCAATCAACAATAGGGAGATATAGTTCAGCGACATAACGGAAATTCCCCGCCAAATTAGGGATTATTGGCCGTGAGGGCCACCCGCCCAGTCCCGACGTCCGGCAACATTCCGGTTGGTCCTCCTATCTTAGCCCCGCCTATCCGGCCTTGCCTGCACTATGGACATTTACGAGGAAAGCATGATGCTGCACAAGCAGCTCCGCGGAAAGATCCGCGTCAATCCCAAGATCGATCTGCACGATCAACACGAACTCGCCCTCGTGTACAGTCCGGGTGTGGCCGCACCCTGCAAAGCGATTGAAGCCAATCCCCAGTTGGCCTATGATTACACCATCAAAGGCAACACCATCGCCATCGTCACCGATGGCTCGGCCGTGCTCGGTCTGGGCAACATTGGCGCGCTCGCTTCCATCCCTGTCATGGAGGGCAAGGCCATGCTTTTCAAGCGATTTGCAGCCCTCGATGCTTTTCCCATTTGCCTGGACACCCAGGACCCGGACGAGATTATCGCCACCGTCCGCAGGATCGCACCCGTGTTCGGAGGGATCAACCTCGAGGACATCGCCGCTCCCCAGTCGTTTTACATCGAGGAGCAATTACAGGATTTGGGGATACCCGTATTCCACGACGATCAGCACGGCACTGCCATCGTCACGCTCGCCGGACTGATCAACGCCGCCAAATTGGTCAACAAACCCTTCTCCGAGCTCAAAGTCGTCATCAATGGCGCCGGGGCAGCCGGTATTGCCATTGCCCGCATGCTCAAATGCGTGGATGACTATGCCGGCGAAATCTGCACCCCGGTCAAGGAATTGTTGATCTGCGATACCAAAGGCATCATTCATCCCGAACGGGATGACATCAACGAAAGCAAGCGGGAGACCCTCAAGTGGAGCAACATCCAGCGGCATACCGGCACGGTCCGGGACGCCATCCGCAACGCCGACGTCTTTATCGGTGTCAGCGTGGGTGATTTGCTCAACCGCGAGGACATCCGCACCATGGCACCCGATCCCGTCATTTTTGCCCTCGCCAACCCCACCCCGGAGATCATGCCGGACGAAGCCTATGCCGGTGGTGCCGCCGTCGTGGCCACAGGGCGCAGCGATCTGCCCAACCAGGTCAACAATGCCCTCGGATTTCCCGGCATTTTCCGGGGGGCCGTGGACGCCCGTGCCACACGCATCACCCCGAGGATGAAACTGGCTGCCGCCTATGCCATTGCCGAATTTGTCCGGGAACCCACCCGGGAAATGATCATTCCGCCCACCCTCAACGAAGAGGTGGCCTGGAAAGTGGCCAAAGCCGTCAAACAAGCGGCCCTCGAAAGCCATTGACGACCCGGTCCCGCCCTCAGATCCTCGCCAGCGTCTCCCGCAGGTATTGCCAAAATTTGCGGACCGAACTGACCTGTACCTTTTCATCCGGGGAATGGGCCCCATGGATGTTGGGACCAAAGGAGATCATCTCCATCTTCGGGTAATTCCTTCCCAGGATTCCGCATTCCAGCCCTGCATGGCAGGCATTGACCAGGGGCTCTTCGTCGTACAGTTCCTTGTACAATTGGCGCATCATAACGACCAGGCTGCTGTCCGGTCGGGGTTCCCAGCCGGGATATGACCCCTCGAAAGTCACATCGGCCCCTATGAGTTCAAAGACACTGCGGATGGCTTGCGCCATGTCCATTTTTTCGCTCTCCACCGCACTGCGGGTCAGGCACATGACGGTAAACGCACCGTCCTTGACCTCCACCCGGGCCAGGTTGTTGGACGTCTGGACCAACCCTTCGATATCCGGGCTCATTCGGCCGATGCCATTGGGACAGGCGTATAGCGCCCTCAGGAAATCTGCCTGGAATTCTTCACTCATCACCCGATCCGGTAAGGGGACGGGATCCAGCGAAATACGCAGCCCGGGATCCGTGGTCCTGTATTCGGCTTCCAAAACGGCCGCCTGGGCTGCCAGCCATTTGCGGAAGGAGGCTTCCTGGCTGTCGGGCAGGGCGATCAGGGCGAATGATTCTCTCGGTATGGCATTGCGGAGACTGCCCCCGTCCAGCGAAGCGATCCGCAGCCCCGATTTGTGGGTGGCCTCCGCCAGCAATCGATTCATCAGCTTGTTGGCGTTGCCGCGCCCCAGGTGAATGTCCATGCCCGAATGGCCGCCTGTCAGGCCGGAGATGCCGAGACGGAACCCACTCATGCCTTCCGGTAGCCGCACCACCGGATACTGTCCCGTCGCGGTGACATCCACACCTCCCGCACAACCGATGGTCAGTTCCCGGTCGTTTTCCGTGTCGAGGTTGAGCAGATATCGCCCCGTCAGCACACCTCCTTCCAGGGCCATGGCACCGGTCATGCCGGTTTCCTCGTCAATCGTGAACAGCGCTTCCAGAGGAGGATGCGTCAGGTCCTCGGCGGCGAGCACCGCCATCATGGCCGCCACACCAATCCCGTTGTCCGCACCCAGGGTGGTGCCGTCGGCTTCCACCCAGTCCCCACGGAGACGCATCCGGATGCCTTCCGCATCAAAGTCGAAGGCCGTGCCGGCATTTTTCTGATGCACCATGTCCAGGTGGCTCTGAAGGACTACCGTCGGGCGTCCTTCCCGGCCCGGGCTCGCCGGCTTGCGGATCAGTACATTCCCTGCCGTGTCCACCTGCGTATCCAATCCCAGTGATTCACCGAATGACCGGATGAAAGCGATCACCCGCTCTTCCTTCTTCGAGGGACGGGGCACGGCATTGAGTTCGGAAAAATACATCCAGAGAGGGGAAGGCTCAAGGCCCCGGATTTCTTCGGCCATGATTGGTGCGTCGTTGAGAGGCTAAAGTAGGAAGGAAATGGAAAACTCTCCGGCCACCCGCAAGGCTATGCCCGACATAGAAGTCAGGCTTGCAGGAACCCTTGCGTGCACAGCGCGCGGTGCCGGACTTTTATTGCTGCCGGAAATGGCAAACCCGGACCTACTCGAGAATGGTGCCCAGGACGTTGCTCAGGGCCGTGATCATGAATTGAATGCCGACCGCCATGGTGATGAACCCCATGATCTTGGTGATGGCGAGTATGCCCGAACGACCCAGCACCCGAAACAAAAGCGGCGCCAGACGCAGGATGATGTAAGTGATGATGCCCAACGCCAGAATGACGGAGGTGATGACCAACCGGTTCTCGGGACCCGGATACTCGGTGCTCATCCCGATGAGCAGGGAGATGGCGCCCGGTCCGGCCAATAAGGGCATGGCGAGGGGCGAAAAGGTGATGTCGTGACCCCGGTCGGCTTCTTCGACCATGGAGCTGCCTTCCGGCTTGCGGCGCGGAGCTCCTCCGCCGCGCAACAGGGTCAACCCGGTGCTCAGGATGATGAGTCCACCGGCCAGACGCATGGCATCCAGACTGATGCCGAAAAACGTGAGGATGTAGGTGCCCGCCCAGTAGAAGCCGAGGAGGAGGAGGGCAAAATAAAACATGGTGACCAGCACGATGCGATTGCGCTGGGCCGTAGTCCGGTCATGGGTCAGGGCCAGGTAAATGGGGATGACGCCGAGCGGATCTACGATCGAGAAAAGCGAACCCAATGCGGCAAAAAACAGTTCCATGGCAATGAGGAATGGCCGTGCTCTAGCCCGGAAGGATGGCCGGTTCCTTCCGGTATCAAACCGGCATAACCACGGCTCTCGACGATAAGTTGTCCCGAAACCCGGCATTAACAAAGCCTTTAGCTTGCAAGGGACCAACCTTCCGCGCCCTTCGTTGTTGGATAGGGCATGTGGTGGTGTTTGGCACTCCCCTGGATCGTTTCTCCCATGTCTTTACCGGACTCACTCCCCCGACCCGTTCCTCATTTCATTTATGTCTATGACCCGCTCTGTGGCTGGTGCTACGGGTTTGGCACCGTGATGGATGCCGTATGGGACCAATACAAGGACAGCGCCACCCTCGAAGTGGTGGCAGGTGGCATGATGCGCGGCGATCGTGTCGGACCGGTGGGCGAGGTGGCTCCCTATATCCGCCAGGCCTATCTCCAGGTGGAAGCGCATACCGGTGTCCGGTTTGGCGAGCCTTATCTCCGGGATCTTTTGGGTGAAGGGGCAACCGTGCTGGACAGCGAACCGGCCTGTCTCATGCAGGCCGCCGTTCACCGCCTGCGGCCCGATCTCGACCTCGCCTTTGCCTCGGCCGTTCAAAAAGCCGTGTTCCGGGACGGAATGGCGCCCCGGGATGAGGCAGGTCTCAGACAGGTCGCCGTCTCCCTGGGGGTGGATGCCGAAAAGCTCGGAACGGTGCTGCGCGAAGACCAAACCCACCAGGACATGATCGACATGTTCAACCGCAGCGAATCCCTCCGGGTATCGGGCTTCCCCACCCTGTTGCTGGAAGTGGAAAACCGCCGGTATGTGCTCACCAGAGGCTTTGCCGGAAAATCGGCGTTGCTCGACTTCATCCGGCAAGTCCTGCGTGAAGAAGGCCTCGAATAATCACCTGTTTCCCCATCTTCAATTTCCTCATTGGCAAAAACCTCGCCTCCCCCCGATGTGTCAGCGCCGGCTGAAAAACTGACCCTCCGCGATCAGTTTCGCGCCCTGCGCCATTTGCCGCCCTTCCTCCGCATCGTGTGGCGTACCGACCCCCGGCTCACCACACTCAATCTGGGGCTCCGCATCCTCAAAGCCCTTCTTCCGCTGGCCATCCTTTATGTAGGCAAACTGCTCCTCGATGCCATCATCGGGCTCACTTCCGGCGAAGAGACATCCAAAGACGTCCTGTGGAGCCTGGTCCTCCTGGAAATGGGGCTGGTGTTTGCCTCCGACCTGCTGGGCCGCGCCATTCAACTCGTGGACAGCCTGCTCGGGGATCTGGTCAGCAACCAGACGAGCTACGAACTCATCCGGCATGCCGCTACCCTGGATCTTTACCAGTTTGAAAACCCCGAGTTCTACGACAAAATGGAAAGGGCGAGACGGCAGACGACCGGACGAACCGTTCTGTTGTCCCAAATGCTGACCCAGGCACAGGACATCCTCTCCCTCATCAGCCTCGGCGCCGGTCTGCTGGCCTTTTATCCCTGGCTGATCCTCGTCCTCTTTCTCGCCGTTCTGCCTTCTTTTCTCGGAGAAACCTACTTCAACGAGCGCACCTATTCCCTCGTCCGCTCCTGGACACCCGAGCGGCGTGAACTGGACTATCTCCGGTTTATCGGAGCGAGTGACCAGACTGCCAAGGAAGTGAAAGTGTTTGGACTGGCCTCTTTCATCGCCGATCGCTTTCGATCCATTGCCCAACGTTACTACCTGGCCAATCGCCGTCTGGCCCTGCGGAGGGCTTCCTGGGGAGGTGCCCTGGGGCTGGTGAGCACGACCGCCTATTACGGCGCCTACGTCCTCATCATCCGGCACACCCTGACCGGTGCCATCACGCTCGGGACGCTGGTTTTCCTGTCGGGATCTTTCGACCGGATGCGCGGTTTGCTCCAGGGGTTCATGTCGCGTTTTTCATCCATCGCCGAAGGGTCGCTGTACCTCCAGGACCTCTTCGATTTTTTTGCCATACGGCCGGCTATCACCTCCCCTCCCTCACCGCGCCCTGTACCGGAAATTTTCCGTCAGGGATTCCGGTTTGAAAAAGTAGGGTTTCGCTACCCCGGAACGGACTCCTGGGTTTTACGCGACCTTACGTTTGAACTGAAGGCCGGTGAAAAACTGGCCCTCGTCGGAGAAAACGGCGCCGGAAAAACCACCCTCGTCAAACTGTTGGCCCGCCTGTATGATCCCACTGAAGGCAGGATCCTCCTGGATGGACATGACCTGAGGGAATATGATCCGGAAATGCTGCGGGACAAGGTGGGCATCATCTTTCAGGATTTCCAGCGCTTTTCCCTCTCGGCCGCCGAAAATATCGCCATCGGGTCCATCCGGCAGGCGGAGGAGGAAGCGCGCATCCGCGATGCCGCCGTCAAAAGCCTGGCCGATGAAGTCATTCGAAACCTGCCGGGCGGTTACCGGCAGTTGCTGGGCCGTCGTTTCGATCAGGCGGTCGAATTGTCCGGTGGACAATGGCAGAAAATCGCCCTGGCCCGCGCCTACATGCGCGACGCCCAACTGCTCATCCTCGACGAGCCCACCTCGGCCCTCGACGCCCGGGCTGAACACGAAGTCTTCCTGCGCTTTTCGGAACTCGTCACCGGGCGCTCGGCCATCCTCATTTCCCACCGGTTTTCCACCGTTCGAATGGCCGACCGCATCCTCGTCCTCCACCAGGGCCGCATCCTCGAACAGGGCACCCATGCCCAACTCCTCGCCGCCGACGGTCTTTATGCCGAACTGTTCAACCTGCAGGCCCGCGGCTACCTGTGAACTCCCGGGGACACTCGCTTGTTTCTTCCTGTACCGGTTGGTCACCCCGACCATTCAGGCCCGTGGAAAATTTTACCTCTGTAAGTGCCTGAATAGGAACGGCATCGCCCCAAAAACCCCGGTCACGGAAATCTGCTGCCCCTGTACCGCCGTAACCTTACCCCTCAGGAGGTCGTATCATACAAGGTCCGGCGGACAAGGCATTGGAACCTATGGTACAAACCCTTAATTTTATGCCTGCTATCCGCCCGGACGAACGGATAAAACCATTTCGACCCAGGCAATACGCATGATCCCATGTTGAAGCAGAGTCTCAGTCAGAAGATGTTGCAAAAGCTGTCTCCCCAGCAGATACAGCTGATGAAGCTTTTGCAGATCCCCACCGCCATCCTCGATCAGCGCATCCAGGAAGAACTGGAAGCCAATCCCGCTCTCGAGGAGTCCGATGATCGGGATGACCTCTACGAAAGCCGGGAGGAAGATCCCGCCGGCGAAGACCTGGCTGCCAGCAGTGAGGAGGACGAATTCGAGGCCGACAATATCGACGAACCCGAGGTCTTCGAAATGGACGAATACCTCAATGACTACATTGAGGACGACGATCCCGCCAGCTACAAATACCGCGTCGAAGAAGGGCAACCCGAAGAACAAAAACACGTGCCCATCGCTGTCCAGCACACCCTGCATGACTACCTCGAAGAACAGCTCGGACTGCTCAATATCAATGACGAGCGATCCATGGTCATCGCCCGACAGATCATCGGGAGCATTGACGACGATGGCTATCTGCGCCGCGACCCGGTCGCCATCATCGATGACCTGATGTTCAGCCAGAATGTCACGGCCTCCGAAGAAGAAGTGCTGGCCATGCTCACGCGCATCCAAAGCCTTGACCCCCCCGGCATCGGGGCCCGCAACCTCCAGGAATGCCTCCTCATCCAAATCCGGCAGCACCTCACTGCCGCCCGGCATGCCGCCACCGATGACGAGCTCGACACGCTCATGATCGCCTTCCGGATCCTGGAAAAATATTTCAACGAATTCACCAAAAAACACTATCCCCGCCTCCAGCGACAACTCAATCTCAAAGAATCACAGCTCAAACAGGCGATCGATATCATCCTCAAACTCAATCCCAAACCGGCCAGCGGATTTACCGGTGGCGGCAGCGATCATGTCCAGTATATCGTCCCCGATTTCATCATCTACAACCGGGAAGGCGAACTCGATCTGCAGCTCAATACGCGCAATGCCCCCGATCTGAGGGTCAACGACCACTATACGGAAATGCTGCGCACTTTCAAGGAATCCAACCAGGGCAAGCGCATCGGCAACAAGGAAAAAGAAGCCTTCTTTTTCATCAAACAAAAAATCGATTCCGCCCGCTGGTTTATTGATGCCATCCGACAGCGCCAGGATACCATGTTCCGGACGATGTATGCCATCATGAATTACCAAAGGGAATATTTCATGACAGGCGATCAACGCAAGTTGAGACCCATGATTCTCAAAGACGTGGCCGACATCACCGGTCTGGATATCTCTACCGTTTCACGGGTGGCCAACAGCAAATTCGTACAGACCGAATTCGGCACCAAACGGCTCAAGGACTTCTTTTCCGAATCCCTCCAGACCGAAAACGGCGACGAGGTGTCCACCCTCGAGGTCAAAAAGATCCTTACCGACATCATTGCGTCCGAGAACAAGCGCAAGCCGTATTCCGACGAGAAACTCAAGGTGATGCTGCGCAAGAAGGGCTACAACATCGCCCGACGGACAGTGGCCAAATACCGCGAACAACTCAACGTACCCGTCGCCCGCCTCCGCAAAGTCCTATGAGGAGGGATTCGATCCCCGTTGAAGCACCGCTCAACGGCCCAGGTGCTCGTGCAGGAAAGAGGTCATCCGGTTGAACAAATGGATCCGGGTCATCCCCCCGCGAATCCCGTGGTCCCGGTTGGGATAAAACGCCATGTCGAAAGCCTTGTTGGCCCTGATCAGGGCGTCACTCATTTCCACCGCGTGCTGGAAATGGACATTGTCATCGGCCATCCCATGGGCCAGGAGATAAGCCCCTTTCAGGCGATCGGCAAAATAAACGGGTGAATTTTCCCTGTACCCCGCAGGGTTGTCCTTTTCCGTCTGCATGTATCGCTCCGTATAGATCGAATCATACCACTTCCAGTTGGTGACGGGCGCCACGGCGATCGCGGCTTTGAAGACCTCCGCTCCCTTCAAAAGGCACAGCGTGGACAAAAATCCGCCATAACTCCACCCGAACATACCGATACGGGAAGCATCTACCCAGGGCAATGCCCCGATGTATCGCGCCGCCGCGATCTGGTCGAGGGTCTCGTAATGCCCGAGCTGGCGGTAGGTGGCATTCCTGAAGGCGGCGCCCCGTGCATCCGTGCCGCGGTTGTCCACACATACGATCAGAAACCCCTGGCCGGCCAGCATCTGAAACCACCAGTAATGCTTTCCCCGCCAGGCGTCCTGCACCTCCTGCGAGTGTGGGCCGCCGTAGGCGTACATGAGAACCGGATACAGGGAATCGGGCGAGAATCCGGCCGGCCGGATCATCCACCCGTGGAGTTCCGTACCGTCCGGTGCCGGAAAGGAGAAAAAGACAAGCGGCTGCACCCCGTGACGCTGCTGAGCAGCAGCCAGTACGGCATTGTCCTCTATGGTCCTCAGGCGGGTCCCGTCACGACCAACCACGGTGTGCACTTCCGGGGTGTTGAGCGTGGAATGGGTAGCCACCAGGTAGTCGTAGGTCGGGGAAAACAGGGCGGAATGGCACCCTTCGGCGTCCAACAGGGCGACGGGATCCCCCCCGGTCAGGGGCACGGCGTACACCTCCCTCCGCAGCGGTGAAGTTTTGGCTGCCTGAAAATACACCGTTCCTCGCGCCTCGTCCACGCCGTAAAATCCGGTCACCTCCCAGGGACCCCGCGTGAGCGGACGGACCAGCTTGCCCTCCATGTCATACAGGTAGAGATGACGGTATCCGTATTGGTCGCTCGACCACACGAAATGCTTCCCGTTCTCCAGGAAATAAAGGTCATCCGTCAATTCCAGGAACAAATCGGCGCGCTCTTTCAGCAGGATGCGCGCATGGCCGTTGCGGACATCGTGCTCCCAGAGCTCGAGGATGTTCTGTTGGCGGTTCATGCGGTACACACACACCAGAGATGGATCTCGGGTCCACCGTATCCGCGGCAGATATTCCGCCGGCACTCCGTCCCCGCCGGTTTCAAGTGTCTGCACCGTCCCGCTGGCGAGATCGCAAACCATTGCCGTGACCCGGGCATTGCGCTCTCCTACCTTGGGGTATTTGTAGGAAACACGTTGCGGGTAGAGCTGGTCTTCGTACAGATCCAGCGTGAATTCGGGTACCTCCGTTTCATCGAAGCGAAGGAAGGCAATCCGGGTGCCATCGGGCGACCATACATACGCCTGCTTCAGGGCAAATTCCTCCTCGTACACCCAATCGGCCGCACCGTTGATGATGGCGTTGGGCTGACCGTCCCCGGTAATCCGCACCTCCCGGCCGGAAAGCACGTCCTGGACATAGAGGTCGTTGTGGCGCACGAAGGCCACCTGCCGGCCATCGGGTGAGAAGGAAGGCAGCATCACCCGTTCACCGCCCGCTATCTCGTAGGCCTTTTTCCCCTGCCGGTCCCAAACCCGGCACCGCGTCATGTAGGAATGCCGGTACACGGACTGCCGGTCAAATTCAATCAACAAAAAGCGCTCGTCACTGCTGAAACCATAGGTTTGTATGACGAGGGTATCGCGACCGTCAAAAATCGTCTCGACCGCCTTGCCCGTCACCAGGTCATATCGCGTCACGGCCCGCTGGTCGAGGCGGGTGAAATGGCGGCCGTCCTTCAGAAACCGGAAGGAACCGGCTCCCCGCGATTGGAGGCGTGCGTCGGTGAAGATCTGTTCTACACGCAGGGGTTCCTGGGCGCAGACAATAAGTGGAAACAGTAATAACAACAGGCAACGGATCCGGATCATCGGGGACATTTTCGCCAAAAATACACCCCAAAAACCTTCCCGGGGATGTGTCGGCTTTTACTCAAGGAAGACATCCCTTTCCCTGCGTAAGGCCCGTCCTGCTTCTTCGCGAAACAGGTCGGCGGCATCGCCGAGGAGCTGGTCGGCCGACGGCCAGGGCACGGGGTGCCCTTTGAGCTGCTTGCGGGTCTTGTCCGACAGCGCCCGTTCATCGCCTTCAAACCACACGGTCTCCGAAAGGAAGCGGGACTCGCCGGCCACCGGCAAGCGGCGTACCACCTCGCCGCCGTTGCGCCCTCGTACGATCTCCACAATGCCTTCCATCCGGGCCGACTTGAACTGCCGGGTCTCGAAGACGACCGCCGAGACCTCCCGAATGACCGGCACCTTGATGTCGTTGCCTGCGGTGTCCTTCATGACATTGCCCCGTGCATCGAGCACGTATTGCCAGCCGTCCTCTATCTCACGTCTTTCCGTCCGCCGGTTTTCCTGCAGGCCATCCGGGGAGACCGCCACCGACAGGATCCGCACTCGCGCCAGGAAATCGCAATCCCTGCAATCCCCGTCTCCGAGGGTGATCCGCAGCCAATCACTTCCGGCCTGACGCCGGAGGGTCTCCTCCAGGAGCTGTCGGAAGCTGCCGGGCAAAAGCACCTGGGTCTCGTTGTCCACCTGTACCAGAAGGTGGGTCAGCCCCAGGAATTCGGCTTCATCCATGCGCTCCCGGATACCCGGAAATCCCGGCCGGTAGTGCAAGGCGCGGTCGAAGCGGTCGAATGCCTCCCGGGCAGCCCGTTTGTTGCCCTGACGGGCCCTCTCCAGGGCGTTGTTCCCTTCGCGGAAATGCCATTCGGCCGCTTCAAGACGGGCGGCCGGAAGGAGTTCCTTGACGGCAAATTGGACCAGGCGGATCTCTTTACCGCTTTCCCACCGGATGGGCAGATAGGGACGTATGTCTTCCTGACGCATGTCGATCCGCTCGGCGAGGGTCACGATCTCCTCCCATCGCGAGGGGTCGGTATCCGCCAGCAGGGTTTCCAGACGTCCGATATCCTGGCCGTTGATATGGTTGAAGGCGCGGGCAAGTACGTCCAGGTCACGGTCGTCGGCTTTGTCCTTGCGGATGCGTTCCAGGGCTTTGCGGACCGCCTTGTCGTATTTGCCGTCCTCGAACAGCAATTTGGGCGAAGAGCAGGCGGCGATCGTAAGGAGCAGAGTCAGCAGCGGAAACCAGGCGAAGTGTTTCATAGCGGATCATTTATCCGGATGACCGGGAAAGGGCGGCCGGGATCGTTAGAAGAACGTTAAGGGTGGGGGCGGGAAGCAATCATCCAGGTGCGCGTCACCGTCACAAATCGGGTTCCTTCCGGGACCAAAGCCTCCGCTGTCAGGCGAGCGCCGGTGGGGCAGCGCATCAACCATCGGCGCGTGGCGGCATCCGGGATGGCAGGGGCGGTTTCTTCACGGCTTCTGCGGCCCTTTTGCCAGGTCCACCGGACCCGGGCAGGCACCACCGTGTCGCCGTTCTCCGAGACGGCGGTCAGGGCAGGAAGGTTGCCCAATGCCGCTTTTTCCAGCGTATCGGTATCAAGACGCCCCCAGAGCAAACGGTAGGCCGCTGCCCTTGTCGACTGTATGCGAATGGGAAGGCGGAAGCGCGCTTCGACGGCCTGCCCGTTGACCAGGGCGGGTTGCCAATCGGGCAGATGGTCCATCGCGGCGATCAGCCCTGCCCCCAGACTGTCAGGGTCCCGCAACAAGGTCACCTCAGCCAGGCGGCCGGCATCGTCCACCAGAAAGGAAAGGACGACCAAACCCGAACCCTGATCGGGAATGCCATACCGGGTCACTATCTCGCTCAGGATACTGTCCGTACAAGCCGCGGGCTCGGCGGCCCCGGCGCAGGGCAGTAAAACGGCCGGACGGGTGATACCGGCCCCTGGGTGCTGGCCATTGGCCAGGCAGCAGGCTCCCGTCCAACAGGAACCCGTGAGGACAATACCCGTCAACCAGGGGAAACGCATACCGTCAAAACCATCCGGCACCCAATGCCTCCCGGAAGGGCCAAGGGATACCTGCCAGGAGGAGAAGGGCCGCTACCAGGAAATACCAAAAAGCCAGCCGGAACCCGCTGCGGTCAACCGTTGCCTTCTTGCCGCGCACATAACCGATGGTGATGAGGACCAACGCGATGAGCATGGTGAGCAGGTGTTCGACGGCAAAAAACCGCAGCGCGGCGTCTTTCATGGTCGAGGCATGCCACTGGACCTTGGGGCTCAAAAAGTACATCCACAGTCCGACAATGCCCTGCAAATGCGCGGCAGCCATAAGGTGCAGGTTGGTTTTGGCATCGCCGGCATTCCTCGCGCGACCGCTCCGCCACCCGGTAAAGTTGGTGTAAAGGGCCATGAAGAGGAGGACGAGAAGCACCCAGCGCCAGCCGCTGTGGAAGTGAAGCAGGAAATCGTACATGCGCTGTTTTGCGGGTAAATGTACACTGGTCCCCGCTTACCGGCCAAAGGCTCCCGAAAAAATGGCCGTGAAGGCAAATTTTATACGTGGCGGGGGTCCGAATATCCCTTTCTGTATATATTTGCGCTTTAGAGAAATTGACACAAACCACCCTTATCATGAAAAAACTTTCACTTATCGCGGTGCTGGCCGTTGTGCTTCTGGGCAGCCAGGCCTGTGTTTCTTCCAAGAAGTACCAAGCCCTGCAAGCGGAAAAGGACGCCCTTGCCCAGTCGCTGAGCGACATCCAGAACAAACTGAAAATGCTGGAAGCCGAGCGCCAAAAGCTGGCTGAAGAGCGGGATGCTCTCAATGCCAAGGTGGACATGGCCAACAAGGACATTTCCGGACTGAAGGGTGAACTGGATGCTGCCAAGAAGGCCGCCGCCGAGTCTGCCGGGTTGAAGGATGCCGTACGCAAGGCCCTTCGCTACTATGAGAAATCCGGGCTCACCGTACAAGAGCGGGATGACCGCCTCTACCTGACGAATGCCCAGCCCATTCTGTTCCGGAGCGGATCCGTACGGCTCTCCAAGGAAGGCCGGGAATTCCTCGCCACCCTCGCCGAAACCCTCAAGGCCAATCCGGACATCATCCTGATGGTGGAAGGCCACGCCGACAAGCGCTCCATTTCGTCGAGCCGTTTTGCCGACAACTGGGACCTCTCCGTCATCCGGGCTACCGCAGTGGTCCGCGAGCTCACCAAGAACGGAGTAGATGCCAAGCAACTGACTGCTGCCGGCCGTGGCGAACACGCTCCGGTGGGTGACGACCTGGCACAAAACCGTCGCACGGAATTCATCATTCTGCCGCGCATGAGCACCCTCAACAGCCTGGTGAAGTAATCCGCCCACACGGAACTTGACCCCGAAAAGCCCCGGCCCTGCGCCGGGGCTTTCTGTTTTCATCCCCTACCTTTGCCCCGCTTTCCGACAATCATTACCCGGTGTCCCGCCGCAACAAACTGGAAAAATTTGCCGCCCTGGAGACGTTCCCCAACGTCTTTCAAAACTTTACCGCCAGCCAGCCCATCCTGACCGGCGCCGGCGGTGAGGAGGTTGACCTGCGCGGCCGTTGGGCCGCCTCCCATTTCGGAAACGACCGCCCATTGGTGCTGGAACTCGCCTGCGGCCGGGGGGAATATACCCTGGCGCTGGCCCGCCATGACAGAGAAAGCAACCATATCGGTGTGGATGTCAAAGGGGCGAGGATTTATCAGGGAGCGCGGATCGCGTTGGAGGAAGGCCTCGCCCGTGTGGCCTTCCTGCGCACCCGCATCGAGTTTCTCCATCATTTTTTTGCCCCTGGCGAAATCGCGGACATCTGGATCACCTTTCCGGATCCGTTTCCCCGTAAAGGCCAGGTCAACCGCCGGTTGACCAGCCCGCCTTTCCTGCGTCTTTACCGTCAGCTCCTTCAACCCGGCGGCAGTGTGCACCTCAAGACGGACGACCCCGGCCTCTACGCTTACACCCTCGAAACGGCAGTGCAATATCCGTGGGTCATGATTGAAGCCGATATACCCGACGTTTATGGCGGACCGTTGCCCCTTCCTGCCCTGGGATTCCGCACTTATTACGAGCGCCTGCACCTCGCCGCAGGCAAAAAGATCCGGTATGTCCGTCTGGGATTTGTGCCGGATCAGGACTTGCCCTGATCTCCAGGATGGAAGTGATCCCATCCCTGGGCGCGCAGTTGGTGGCGATGCCCCCCCGCACTGTGGAGGTAACACCCCTCCCCGGCTTCCGTGATCTCTCCCGCGATATAGGTGTCCGGCAGAAAGCGCACCTTTTCAAGATCGCCCGGATCCACGGTAAACAACAACTCGTAATCCTCCCCTCCGCTCAGGGCGCAGGTCGTCGGGTCCAGTTGGAACCGGAAGGCCATCAGTCGTGATTCTTCATGGACGGGGATATTGGCTTCCTCGAGGATGACACCCGTTCCACTGGCTTTGGCGATGTGCAACAGGTCCGAGGCGAGACCGTCGGAGATGTCGATCATGGCGGTAGGCACCAGCCCCTTTCGCGCAAATTCCGCGATCATGTCCACACGGGCCTCCGGCTTGAGCTGGCGACCCACAATGTATTTCTGATCTTCGAGGTCCGGCTGGAGGTCCGGTTGACTGAGGAAAACCTGCTTTTCGCGTTCCAGGAGCTGGAGACCGAGATAGGCCGCCCCCAGATCGCCGGTGATGCAGACCAGGTCACCGGGGCGTGCGCCCCGACGCCAGGTGACTTTATCGCGAGCCACCTGTCCCATGGCGGTAACGCTGATGATCAGACCGGATTTCGATGAGGTCGTGTCGCCGCCTACCAGATCCACCTGGTAGGCATCGCAGGCCGCACGGATACCGGCATAAATCTCTTCGACGGCCTCCACCGGAAACCGGCTCGACAATCCCAGGGATACCGTGATGTGCGTAGGGAGCCCATTCATAGCGCAGATGTCCGATAGGTTGACCACGACCGCTTTGTATCCCAGGTGTCTGAGCGGCGTGTACATGAGGTCGAAATGAATGCCTTCCAGCAAAAGGTCCGTACTGACCAGGGTGAGCATTTCACCTCCGTAATCCAGCACGGCGGCATCGTCACCCACACCGTACAGCGTGGAGGCCTGCCAGGTGTGGAAATCGCGGGTGATCCGGTCAATCAGGCCGAATTCGCCCAATGCGGAAATGGGAGTGGAGGCGGGACCGGGATCGGACATGCTGCAAAGGTACACTTTGCCCGCGCCCTCCCTTCCAACCCGAAGCTACCGGGATTCATCTCCATTTTGGAGCCATTCGGACCGAAAGTTTTACCATTGGTCGCCACATGAGGGGTTGAAAAAATCAAAACCACTAATTTTACAAAAAAACCTTATGAAAAAAGCACTCAAAGTCGTTTTAATCCTCCTTTTAATTGGCGGAGTGGTCCTGGTGGGAGCGGCCACCTACATCCGCCTGGCCAAGCCGGATGTGGGGGAGGCCCCCCAACTGACGGTCGAGAGGACACCGGAAAGGATCGCCCGGGGCGAATACCTGGCCCATCACGTGATGTTGTGCATGGACTGCCATGCCCAGCGGGACTGGAGCATATTCAGTGCGCCCCCCCTCGCCGGCACCATTGGAGCCGGTGGGGAGCGCTTTGACCAAACCATGGGCTTTCCGGGCGTTTTCTACTCGCGCAATATCACACCGGCAGGTATCCAGGATTGGACGGACGGCGAATTGTTCCGGCTCATCACCACCGGCGTGCGCAAGGATGGAGAACCGATCTTTCCCGTCATGCCTTACCTCCGGTATGGACAGATGGATCCGGAAGACATTTACGCCGTGATCGCCTATATCCGGACGCTGCCGCCCATCGAAGCCGTCCATCCGGCCTCCGAGCCGGATTTTCCGTTCAGTCTGATCCTGCGAACCATCCCCCAGTCCGCCTCGCCCACAACCCGGCCATCCCCGGATGACAAGGTGGCCTACGGCGGTTATCTGGTCAATGCCGCCGCCTGTGGCGAGTGTCACACCAAATTCGAGGGGGGCAAGTTTACGGGGAGACCGCTGGCCGGAGGCCGTGAGTTTGTCTTGCCCGACGGTGGCGTCCTGCGCACAGCCAATCTGACACCCCATGAGACCGGGCTGAAAGGATGGAGCTCCGAGATGTTTGTGCAGCGATTCAAATCCTATACCGACAGTACCATCATCCACCGCAAACTGGCAAAGGGCGAGTTCCAGACGATTATGCCCTGGACGATGTATGCCGGTATGGACACTTTGGATCTGGAGGCCATTTACGCCTATCTGCGCACGGTACCGCCCGTTCATCAGGAAGTGGTCAAATACACGCCACCGGCACAATAAAGATGGTGTACGGCCCTGGCTTTCGGGGCCTGATTCGGGCAATGGGATCCTTCCGTTGGGCGACTGAGGCATGCCCGTGGTCGAAGTCAGGCGCGTTTTAACCGAAATTTAAGACTTCGGAACCGGCTCCGGTTGTATCTTCGGAAATCAAAAATTCCGACATGCAAAAATTCATCCTTCTTTTCCTCACGGGTCTGATGACCGTCGTTCAGGTCCAAGCCCAAAGTGCGGACCAACTCGTCCGGAAATATCAGGAGGCAGTGGGCGGCCTCGAACGTTGGCAGGCCCTTCAGACCACCCGCATCACCGGAAAAGCGATCCAGATGGGTATGGAGTTTCCTTTCTCGCTGGTGCAGGCCCGGCCCAACCGGCAAAAACTGGAGGTCGATATCCAGGGCAGCAAGCTGGTGGAGTCTTTTGACGGGCAGACAGCCTGGACCATCAATCCATTCATGGGATCCAGCACACCGACTAAAAAATCCGCCGAGGAATCCACCGAAGCCGCCAAGCAGATGTTTGAGGACAAACTGCTGAATTACGCGGCCAAGGGCCACAAAGTGACCCTGGAAGGCCGGGAGACCGTCGAAGGGACCGAGACCTGGGTGCTCCGGTTGACCACGGCCGAAGGCGACGATCACTTTTACTATCTCGATCCCGACCATTATGTCCCGGTAAAAGTCAAATCCTTTGCCACCACCGGTCAAATGAAGGGAATGGCCGTCGAGCAATACCTCAGCGATTACCAGGAGGTGGAAGGCATGATGATGCCGTTTGCCATGACGACCAAGGTCAGCGGCCAGACCATCCTGGCGATGACCTTTGACGAGATTGCGTGCAATGTCCCTGTGAAGGACGAGGATTTCGCTTTTCCCGGTCAATAATCCCCAGGCCATCGCCGGCGGCCGTAACTACTGTGCCCGGCCTTTCGGCATAAGGTGACCTTGACGAATCATCTCCGTTTTGCTCATCAGGCCGGCAGCAGGAATTCCTGCCTGCCGGCCCTTTTTCCACATGCATGCGACTACCCTTCCTCTTGCTGATCCTGCTGGCAGGCGCCGACGCCTTTACCCAGCAACCCCTCAAAATTCCCTTTGGCGACCTCCGAGCGCGTGATATCGGACCCGCCGTCATGAGCGGCCGCATATCGTCGCTGGATGCCGTACACCGGGATCCGCGTGTCCTTTGGATCGGTGCCGCCGGCGGGGGCTTGTGGAAGTCCACCTCGGCAGGCGCCCAGTTCCAGCCGGTATTTGACGACCATCATTTTTCGATCGGAGACATTGCCATCGACCAAAACCATCCCGACACGGTATGGGTCGGAACGGGGGAGAGCTGGGTGCGTAATTCCGTATCGCCCGGCAATGGCATTTACGTGACCACCAACGGCGGCCGCACTTGGGACCACAAAGGATTGCCGGAAAGCCATCATATCGCCAAAGTCCTGGTGGACCCCCGGCATTCCCATGTCATCTGGGTGGCCGTTCAGGGCAAATTGTGGGCCGACAGCAAGGAGCGGGGCGTGTACAAAAGCACCGATTTCGGTCAAACCTGGGAGCTCGTCCTGGCCGGAAACGAAAGGACCGGATGCGCCGACCTGACCATGGATCCCTCCAATCCGGATGTCGTGTATGCCGCCATGTGGGAGCACCGCCGTGAACCTCATTTTTTCGTTTCGGGAGGGCCGGGCAGTGGTATGTACAAGACCACGGACGGAGGAGCCACATGGACCCTCCTCGAAGGCGGAGGATTGCCTCCATTACCCTACGGAAGGATCGCCGTAGAGGTAGCTCCCTCTTCCCCCGACACGGTCTATGCCACCATTGAAACCAAGGAAAAAAACCACAAAGGCCTCTACCGCTCTGGCGACGCAGGGGTCACCTGGCAACTGGTCTCCCGGGATTTCAACACCACCGTACGTCCATTTTATTTCTCCCGGCTTGCCATAGATCCCGCCAATGCCTCCCGGGTATTCAAATGCGGGCTCAGCCTCATCGTCTCCGATGACGCGGGCGAGAGCTTCCGCGCCGTGGGCAGCAACGTGCACAGTGACATCCATGATGTATGGATCAATCCGGGCAACCCGCATCATGTGCTCATCGGGACTGACGGGGGCGTGTATGAGTCTCATGACGGTGCCTATGCCTTTCGCATGTACATGAACCTTCCCGTATCCCAGTTTTATCATGTCAGTGTGGATGACGCAGAGCCATATCGCGTTTACGGCGGCCTGCAGGACAACGGCACCTGGATGGGCCCCTCGTCCAGTCCGGGTGGCATCGCCAATGCCGACTGGCAATTTCTCCTGGGCGGGGACGGATTTCAGGCCTACCGGCATCAGGCGGATACCCTGGTGGTGTACGGGGAATCGCAGGGCGGACAACTGGCCCGCATCGAACTCCTCACCGGCCAATCCAAGATCATCAAGCCCATGCCGGAGGAGGGGGAGCCTCCCTACCGCTTCAATTGGAACAGCCCCATCGCCTTGTCGCCCAGCCATCCGGAACGGTTGTATTTCGGCGCCCAGTTCCTGTTTCGCTCGGAAGACAGAGGCAATTCCTGGACGCGCATATCGCCCGATCTGACCTCCAACCGACCGGAGCGGCAGCGTCAGAAGGAATCCGGCGGGTTTTCCCTCGACAATTCGACCGCCGAAAACAACACCACCATCGTGTGCATCGCCGAAAGTCCCCGGGACGACCAGATCATTTGGGCCGGGACCGATGACGGGAACCTCCAGGTGACCGATGACGGCGGCGCCACCTGGACCAATACCTCCTCCCGTATCCCGGGACTTCCTCCCTTCACCTGGTGTACCTGGATCGAGGCCGATCCTTATGAGGCCAACACCGCCTATGCCACTTTCGACGGGCATACCCAGGGGGACATGAGCCGCTATGTTTTCGTGACACGCGATATCGGTCGTACCTGGCAGTCCCTGGTGACGGAAGAAGTGGAGGGTTTTGCATGGGTTATCCGCAAGGACCCGGTCAGCCCCGAAATCCTGTACCTCGGGACGGAGACCGGGTTGTTCATCAGCCTGGATGACGGCATGTCCTGGCAGCGTTTCCGGAATAACCTCCCGAAAGTACCGGTGCGCAGCCTGGCGATACATCCCCGCGATCACGCGCTGGTCATCGGCACGCACGGCAGGGGCATCTATGTCATTGATGATCTGCGGCCTCTCCGGCAGGTGACGGCGCAGATGGCCGCCCGGGATTTTGCTTTTCTCGAAACCGGCACCACACTGATCCGTATGCCTCGTTCGGGCGGATGGTTTGGGGGAGCCGGTCATTATGTGGCCTCCAATCCCGTCGGAAATGCGCGTATCGCTTATACGATGAGCAAGCGGCATACCTTCGGCAGGATGTACATCGAAGTACTTGCACCAGACGGAACAGTCATCCAGGAGTTGCCTGCCGGAAAAAGCGCCGGGATCAATATCGTCGAACTGCCGGTGCGCTATCCCATGCCGAAAGCTGCCCCCAGCAACAACCGGATGGCGTTGTTCGGTTCGATGGTGACTCCTTCCCTGGAAGAAGGCTCCTATACAGTGCGCGTAGTCAAGGGCAAAGAGACCTTCGAGACGACCCTTGTGCTGGAGGAGGAGGCAGCCCGCTACTATCCGGCGGAAGACCGGGATCTGCAGCGGCAAACCCTCCAGCGGCTCTATGACCAAACCGGTCAACTGGGTTATATCTGGTATGCCTCCGGGGACCTGGCCGCCTGGGCGGACTCCACGGCCGGCCGCCTGGCTGCCCGCAAGGATCGCGAGGCCATGGCGCGCTTTGCCGCCGGGGTGCATCAATGGCGCGATACCCTCGTGGCCCTGGGCGGCGACGGCTATGTGGCGGAGGAAGAAGCCCTGAGGGAGGAGATCTCGTCCCTCTACCTCCAGATAAGCGGTTATCCGGGTGCGCCTTCCGACCGTCAAATCCGGATGGCAGCCCAATTGACCGCCCGGTTGGAAAGGCACAAGGGCCATTTTGACCGCTTCATGGCCGAAGGGTATAAATGGGGACAGAAGGCGACCGGCCAGGGACTTCCTGCCCCCCGCATCCGGAGCGAGGAGGCCTATCTGAAGGGAGAGGGTTAAACCGACAGTGACCCGGGACCGACTCCCGGTCGGGACCCCGGATCCGGATCCGGAAGAGCCACCGACTCTTCCGTCCGCAACATTTGATAGAGTTCGACACCCCTCGTGATCAGGTCCTTGATCTCCTCCGGAGTGAGGAGTCGCCTCTGTTTGTAGAGCACGAGGTAATATCCGAGCCCTTCGACAAACCACTCCCGGTTGAGGCGGAACATACCGGCAAGCTGGGGTTTGACCACCAGTTGCCGAACCAGATCTTCGTCTTCCCCCTTCAGCACATTGTGATGACTGAATTCGGGGTATTCGACAAAATCGATATCCTGCATGCCGAGCCAGGCGCCAATCCGGTGCAGGAAATGCTCCGGCCTCAGGTAGAAATCCGGCAGAGCGAGCGACTGGGAACGGATGAAAAACATGGTCTGGTAAAAGGTCCGTGAAGACTTGCCGGTAGAAACAGTCCAGCGGAGGTCGAAGACCTGAAGGACATGATCCAGGAGGGCGTGCTTTTTCTTGAGGACGTGGAACACCTTGCGCGAGCGGTTGGTCTGCCTGTAACAACGAAAATGACGCAACAGGGCCAGGTCATGCATGGCATCATTTTCCTCGAACTCCATGCCCAAATCCAGGGCCAGTCGTTTCAGGGCCGCCGTCCGGCCGGGTGATATCCATTTTTTCATGAGGTAGATGGGCCGGCTTGGTATCCCAATTCCTGCCAGCGCAGGAGATATTTGGCGATCAGGTCAAATTCCACATTACAGGCCATGCCCGGCTGTAGCTCCCTGAAGGTGGTGTGGGCCAGGGTATAGGGGATGACGGTCACGGAAAAGGCATCCCTGTCGGGCCGGATCACGGTGAGGCTGACACCGTTGAGGCAAACCGATCCTTTGTCGATCAGCAGAGGGGCATGAGCGGGATCGAAGCGAAAGCGAAACATCCAGCTCCCGCCTTCATCCCGGCGTTCGATGCAGGTGACGATGCCGTCCACGTGCCCCTGAACCAAGTGGCCGTCCAGAGGTTTGGCGAGCGTGAGGCTGCGCTCGATGTTCAGGCGATCGCCCGTCTTTTTCAGGCCGAGGTGGCTGCGCGCCAATGTCTCAGCGACGAGTGTCACGGCATGGGCACCGGGCCGGAGGGCGGTCACGGTCAGACATACCCCGTCATGGGCCACACTTTGATCCACTTGCAGCATGTCGGAGACCGGTGACGCCACCCACCAGTGGAGATTGGATCCCTCCATTTCGGCAGATTGCAGCACACCGGTACATTCCACAATTCCGGTAAACATGGCTCAGTTGCGGATCAATTGGATGAACCCTTTGAGCGGTGGGCCTGCAGCCACGACGCCTTCGAGGCGAAGTTCGAACACCGTACACACATAGGCATATACACCGTCGGCAAGGGCTTTGCCGTTGTCATCGGTACCGTCCCAAAGGAGGTCGGGATCACTGGTGTGGAAAACCAGATTGCCCCAACGGTTGAACACCTGAAAATCCACCCGTTCGACAAAGCGGTACGGGTAAGGGCGGAACAAATCGTTCTGGCCGTCATTATTGGGCGTGAAGGTGTTGGGGAGGCGATAATCGGGACAGTTGTCCACACAGACTTCGGCACTGGGGACGGAGGCATTGCCGAGGGCGTCAAAGGCCACCACGGAATAACATCCTGCCAGGTTGCGCTCGGGGTAATGGAGGAAAAAAGTATCCCCGGCCGCGAGGAGAGTGGTCAACGGAGAAGCCCCGGCCTGACCGGGTTCACGCAGATATACCGTATAGCCGGCCACATCCGACAATCCCGGACACTGGATCCGGGGATCGGACCATTTCAGGCGATTGAGGAGAAGATTGGGGTCTTCGCCGGGAATGAGCGTATCGCAGATATTGGTGACGGTGAGGATGGGCGAACAGGGAGGGACCGTATCCAGAGGGATGCCGCATGCCTCCTGGGAAAGATTGAGCAATGGCGCAGGAAGGTCGGCAATACCGTAATCTCCGGATGAGCGGATGCGATAACAATACGAGGTGCCGTTGACGAGTCCGGTGTCGACCCAAACCGGTTCTTCGGTCAGACCGATCAGCAACCAGTCGCCCGAAATGGGGTCCAGTCTTTCTACCTGGTAATGGTCATTGACCCAGGGCACCGTTTCGCTCCAGGCGAGGTTGTTGCGGCGATCGGTTGCTGCGACCGTCAGGTACACGGACGAGGCGGTGGCGGAGGCGCCGATTTCGGAGCCGTTGGCCGAAAAGAGAACCTGGTAGGTATGGCCGAGATTCCGCGTATCCAGACCGGTATCGAATTGGAGGGATGTGTCATTGGCAGCGGAATAGGAAGGAGCGGTAAAGTCGGCCCCGGGCACCGGCTCCCAGTCGTCCGTGCCGAGACCGGGTGAACGAAACAGTTGATACCTGTACGGTCCCGGGTACAGGATGGTGTCCAGGTCAGGGATGCGCGGTTTGGTCCAGACGACTTCCATGGCTCCGTTGGTCTCATCGGTTTGATGGACCGACACCCGGGTCAGGAGGGGGACATTGCGTTGCAGTTGGACGCAGATTTCGGCAGAGGGCAGGCCGGATACCTGGTTAAAGGGATTGCCGGCGGCGCTGAGCCGGGCAAAATCGGCGACGATGCGGTAACAATAGGTGCGCCCGGGTTCGACATTCGTATCGGAGAATACATAGCGTCCGTTTTCCAGCGTTGTCTGCCGGAAAGCGATACGGGTATAGCCTTTGCCTTCGAGTCCGGGGTCACAGGTATCCGGTAGGAAGGGATTGCTGCCGATCCGTCTCCAGACGGAAAATCCACGGAAATAGTCCTCTTCTGTCTGTTCGCAGGCATACGGACTCTCCCAGGAAAGGCGGATGAGGTTTTGTGCGGTCGATGCCTGGACATCCTCCGGAGGAGGGCCAACGACAGTGACCCGCAAGGTGTGCAAATCGGCAAGCGGGGTATTGGCGTCGTTGTCCACGGCCCGAAAGACGATGGACCAGGGTTGGCGCCGGATTTCTTCGCACGCGGTGGGCCATAGCAACCGGCCGTTGACGGGAGGATTGGAATAATTGGCGGGTGCCTGGAAAACGGCTGTGGAAAGGGGATTGACAAACGGACCGCCGGTGGCCGTCAGCAACAATTGCTGGCCGGCATCGGGATCGGTGGCCACAACGGGGAGATCGAGCGTCGTACCGGCGATGACACATACTTCCTCTTCCGCCTGGATGACGGGTGGTGCATTCTCGCAAGAGGAGACCAACACCTGCATGTCCCGGATGGTGGTATCCAGGGCCACCCCGTTGCGGTAACTGATGATGATGAAGGCGATATTGTACTCCCCGGGTGTGAGGGGATTGATCCACCGGAGGTCGCCGCTGACCGGGTCGAGGGTGACCGTGTTGGGTCCTCCGGAGCCGATCTGATTGGGAAAGAGGTATTTGGGTACGGGTATGCCTGCGCTTTGCAGAGGTTGGATGAGGTGGTAGGAAAGGCTGTCACCGTCCGGATCAAAGGCGTTGGGATTGTGGATGAAGGGACGGCCGACACAACCGAAATCTATGGGAGGCTGGAGGAGTTGGGGCGTGCTGTTGCATCCCTGGAACTGGGGATTGAGGAACGTGTAAACGGTTTCGATATAGAAGGTCACCGTTACCGAGTTGGGGAAATTGACATTAAGGATACCGTCCACCCGGTTGGGGTCGAGCATGCTGACCCGGTATGTGGCCCTCGCCGGATAGGCATGGGTGGCGACGTAGAGGTTTTTCTTGACATCATTGGCGAGTACCTCCCCGTTGGGGAAACCGCTGCCGCCTGAGGGACCGTTTACGCGGTACACCCACTCTTTGGTTCCGTCACCCCAAAAAATTTCGAGGCTGTCCCGGTCCGCGGCGAAGGCGGAGGCCTTGGTGTAGGTAATGATGGTGGCGCGTACTGTCAGGTCACTGCAGGCTCCAATCTGTTCAATGTGGATCTCGCCGGCCCGGTTGTGCGTCGCCCAAGCCGGCAGAGCCGGCAACAGCGCCATCACCCCAAGTACCAAAACCAAACGCAATTCCGTCATCGCCGAAAGTTAGGGGTTTCTCCCGAACCCGGCCGGGAGAGTGGCTCAACGACAACAATGGTTGCGGTCAACTCCTTACCTTTCCAGCTGCCATGAAAATCCGTCTGGTGCGCTTTCAGGAGTTTGCCGACACCCTGCTCCCTCACGAGACCGGGTGGCTGCTGGCCCATGCCCGCTTTTCTGATCCCGGCAAAAAGGCCATTCTGGAAATCCTCGACCACAACAGTCGCCACCACGACCAACCGCTGCCTTTTGACCCCTCACTCGACAAACGCAAATATTCCTCCCTGATCACCTGGATCGGGGAAAACCTCGCCGCTATCGACGTGGATGAACAATTCCGGAAGATCGCGCATCTCGACCAGCAAATCGCTACGGATGCCATCCTTCCGGCGGAGGAGAAAATGTTGTCCCGCATGATCCGCGAGACGGACCATCGCGCCTTCAACTTTGCCCGTATTTACGAACTGGTCAGGCAATACCGGCATTTTCTGCTCATCCGCCTCCGTTACCGCCAGCATGAAGAAGCCGACACGTTCCTCCGCACATACCGCGCACAATACGAACACGCCCGCGACATCAACGACAAAATCCATTATGCCACCCAGGATATCGTCCGTCAATATGCCGGAAATCCTTCCGAATCCATTCAATGGGAGCGCTGGCTGACCGATGTTTATCACGACCATTCCCTCGACGGCAACAACCGGTACATGGCCCTGGTGAGGCTTACCTTCCTGTATTTCAATTACCGGCAGTTTGACCGCCTCAAGGACATGTTCGATGACTATGACCGTATCCTGCAGCAGGGCATGTATTATTCGCGGCGTTTGCTGATCAATTATTACAGCAACCGGCTGCTCCTGCACAATTTTCTCGGAGAACTCGACCGGGCCGTATGGTACGGATACCTTTCCATCCGTGAAAAAAATGCTGATTACCTGCACTATGTCAATACGCTCTCCGGCGTGTTGTTGCGGCAGCACCGCGAAAAGGAAGCGTTGGACCTCATGCGCCGTGCTTATCCCGAACTCAAACTGGGAACGTCCTTCCACAACCGGCTTTTGTTCGTCACCCATTATCTGCGCGCCCTGGCCGCCGAAGGCTTGTACCGCAACGCGGACAATTATGCGGAATCCTTTCTGCGCGCCTACAGTGATGAAATATTCGATCACCGCTGGCACCATTTCTTCACCGTATTTTTCGATATCCTTTTGCACCGCGACAAAACCGCCCGTCTCGTCCGTCTGGCGCGGAAATACAGATTGGTCCAAAGGGAGGAAGAACACGCAACGCGGACAGGCAGCCTGCCTGTATTGAAATGGCAATACACATTGGCCGCCTGGGCCGAAATGCGGATCAACCGCGCCCAATTCGAAGAAGTCATACGGTCCGTGCCCCAGGATGAAAATGCCACCGCAGACCCCGCTTTGGCCGGATTTGTCCTTCATGTCAAGCGTCTGGCACCCGACATGACCCGCCACCGGGCTTCCGACTCCCGCTGACAGACAGGGGTATCCTCCCCGAACGGAAGATACCCGGATGACTTGTCCCCGGATTCCGCCTTATTCATGGCCTGCAACACCGTATGCGTGTACAAGGGCAATGAAAGCAGGCATTTTCATGAAAAATCGGACGACAATCCAGAAGGATGCAATACCTTTAAGGAGGAGGAAAAAGAATTGCAGGTTCCAAACATTCTTTGTTTGTTATGCCCAACAAGTCCATTGCATACCCTTTGGCAATCATCCTGCAGGTGCTGACAGGGTCAGGTATTTTCGCCCAGGAGAATTGTTACAACGGGTTGGATGACAACGGAAACGGAATGATTGATTTGTATGACCCGGCCTGTATTTGTCAAGGAATAACCATCAACAATCCTGGCGCCTCCCTGATCCCCAATCCTTCCTTTGAAGCCATGAACTGGTGTCCGGGGTCTTTTGCCGAGATGAACGCGGTCATGGCCTGGGAATCCGCTACCATGGCCACACCTGATTACCTGCATACCTGCAATTTCTTGTGGCCGGCCATTCCGGAAGCGGGTCTTGTCCCTTTTCCCGAAGGTGGAGGCGTTTTGGGGATGATATTTCATCCCAATCACATGGAGTATGTAGGCACATGTCTCAATGCTCCCTTTGTGGCCGGATATGATTATACCCTTTCTGTAGACATCGCTTCAGTGCCCTTGGGATTTGCAGGCTCTACCTGTAATAACGGCGTCATTCCTTATGGTGCGGTTTCATTTAGCGTGTACGGGAGTCCTGACTGCAACAGTCTGGACGTTCCTACCGCTCAATGCCCGTTGCCGGCTGATCCCTCCTGGGTATTATTGGGCAGTGCCGCTTATGTCCCTGCTACGGAATGGAGTACACTCACGATCACTTTCACACCCACTGCGGACATGCAGGCACTCATGTTGGGGCCTCCATGTCCACTGCCTCCGGACTACACAGGGAGTCCGTGCAATCCCTTTTTCATCATTGACAATCTGCAACTGGACGAAGTGCAACATTATGACGCTGTCGAACTTCAGGTATTCGGCACGCCTTGTTCCTCTGATTTTGTTTTGCAGGCTGATTTCCCATTGCCTGACGGCACCTGGCAATGGTATTATAACGGTGCGGCTTTGGTCGGCCAGCAATCCGATCAATTCTTTGTCGCCGACAACGGGCATTTGCCGGGTATGTATGCCGTCACCTACACCTTGAACGGAGAATGTGTTTCGGACAGCATCGAAGTCGAATACATCCTGCCTCCGCCCGGTTTGGATACCGTTTACATGTGTCCAGGGGCAGCGGTAATTTGTGCAGGAGAATGGTTTCAGGAACCCGGTACCTATGAAGTAATCCTTCCCTCTCAGGGAGGATGTGACAGTCTTGTTCAATGTACGGTAATGGAATACCCTATTCCATCCATCACCAAAGACACCTTAGAATTTTGCGGACTGGAAACGGTGCTGTTTTGCCAGGACACTTTTTTTGCCTCCGGCCATTATATGGTTTCCTGTCAGAGTGTACAGGGTTGCGACAGCGTTGTTTCCCTGACTCTGAATATGTTGCATCCTGAGGCCGTCATAGCGCCGTACGAAACATTACCATGCGATACTACCCTTTGGATCGTACTGGATGGCACTGGATCCGATTCATTTCCTTCCGGACATACCGCCTTCAAATGGACCGGTCCGCCGGGTGGTATCCTTAGTCCGGATACCATGCCCGCCATTCAGGTTTCCCGATCAGGACTGTATTGCCTGGAAGTGACCCATTCGGGAACGTCCATTTCGTGCTCGGATACCTCCTGTGTCCAAATCATTCGCGAAACCCATCAACCGTTGATGCCAGTTTTATGGGCCAATGACACGGCCTGTCCGGGAGATACCATATCGGTTTTTTTCAGCCGGGATTCGGTTTCTGTCATCGAATGGCTGTTGGAGCCGGACTGGCCATGGATAGTGGAAAATGATTCCATGCTTTTGGTGCCGACCCTGGATACCGGCTTGGTGCGTATCCGGTCTTTGGCAAAAACCACTTGCGGCATTTCGGATACAGCGGAATTGTGGGTGTCAGTACTTCCCTCTTCCGAATTTCATCAATCCCTGGTTACCTGCAATCCTTTGGAAGCAGGAGCCGACACCCTGATCCTGTCCAATCAGTGGGGATGTGACAGCATGGTGATCACGGAAAAGACATACGGTGCCATGCATGTGGAAATAAAGACGATCACACTCTGCACGACCGGTACCGATCATTCCGATACGCTCATCGTCACCACCGGTCCCTGTGACAGCCTGTTCATCACCGACTACCTGTATGTGGCACCAGACACCACCCTGCTGTCCGGCACCACCTGCGATGCCGCACAG
>CAYYGN010000023.1:0-49599 GCA_964471595.1 uncultured Saprospiraceae bacterium | reverse complement strand
GAATGGCGTTCCACGTTCTATCATCGCAGCATTCGCGATTGGATCCTTTTGCGGCTTACTGAAGGTCATGTATACTGGAGTGCCCAAAATGTCCAACACGTAAGGAGTCAGGGCCTGGAACAAAGACTTACCTTGGAGGTGACTCCATACCCCGTTGGCATCCGGCTTGAAGGCGGCTATGATTACACTGCTTCCATCCATATGACCGACCTCGACAATCCTACCATCCGGGCAGGATCGCAACTGTTGTACACGCCGGCGCATACGGGATTGGGGAGGATGACTGCCACATGGGGCCGTTGGACGGCCGAATATGCGCATCGTTTCATCGGTTCTTCACCCGGGATCAACGAACAACTTCCCGCATCCCAGGTAGGAACGGCGGCCGTCTCCGCCTCTTTTGCCTTTGCCGGTTGGAACCTGGAAGTCCAGGCGGTCGCCGACAACTGCTGGAACCAGCATTACCGGCTGGCGGAGCGGCGTCCAATGCCCGGCCGTTGGTTCACTTTCAGTCTTCTCCTTTCATCACCAAAATCCTGACCTCATGAGGTGGACGACAACTTTCTGGATGATTTTTGGCTTGTGCCATGGGTTGATCGGTCAGCCATTGGCCGATTTCGAGAATTTCAACCTGCCGGCAGCCAAATACATCAATGATGCTTCCCCGGATACGGGATTTGCCAGCGGAGAGATCATGGTCCCCAATTTCTTTGATCCCAACTTTCAATATTGGGAAGGGTGGGCCATTTCAGCTGTCACCGACAACCAGACACCCGGATATCAAAATCAGTACAGCGCCATTCCGGGTGGCGGGGCGAACGGATCCGCCCAATATGCGGTAGGATACAGTCCGTCCGGCGCGGTCATCCATCTCACCGGTAGTTCCCAGGGCCAGCCCATGGACGGGATGTACCTGACCAACAGTACGTATGCCTACATGGCCATGCGGGACGGGGATGCTTTTGCCAAAAAATTCGGTGGGGCCACCGGCATGGATCCCGATTTCTTTTCAGTGACCATCCGGGCCTGGAAGGGCGGACTGCCCGGTACGGACAGTCTTGTGGTTTATCTCGCCGATTACCGGTCGCCGGATCCGGCCGATGATTATATCCTTGACAAATGGATATGGGTGGATCTCAGCCTCCTGGGTCCAGCCGACAGTCTGACTTTGAAATTGCAATCATCCGATGTCGGCTCATTCGGTATGAATACACCTGCCTATTTCTGTGTCGACGAAATCCGGACGAATCCGGCACCCTCGGCGACCGATTCTCCTTCTTCACAGGCATCCTTTCGCTTATGGCCAAATCCCGTTGATGCCATTCTGCACGTGGCCTACCCGGACGGTGCCTTCCGGCTGGAAATCAGAGACCTGCAAGGCACCCTCCGCCTTCAAACCGGTCTGGACCGTATTACTTCCGTCATTGAAGTACCGGTCCAATCCCTGCCGCGTGGGTATTATGTGTTGACGGTAGAAGGTGTTGACGGGCAGACGGCCCTTCCCTTTGTCCGGCATTAACTTGAGGGAAATAGCTCACCCCGATTTTCCCGCTGACGATGCATGCCGGCGAATGTTGGCCATCCGGACATGTGGCCAGCCTTATCAGGCGGGCCATGCTTTTCTGATTTCCCGGATCAGTCGGGGGCCTTCATAGACAAATCCGGTATAGATCTGGATCAGGTCCGCCCCGTCGTTGACCCTTGCCCTAGCTGTCTCCTGACTATCTATACCGCCTACGCCGATCAGGGCGCAATGGGCGGGGCGGTGAAGGTGCAGGTATTTCAAAACGGAGGCTGCTCTGTCGCTTAGGGGACGGCCACTCAATCCCCCGGCACCGATCTGATCCACCTCCGGAGCGGGTGTCGTGAGTCCGGTACGCGATATGGTGGTGTTGGTGGCCACCAGACCAGCCAGTCTGGCCTGGCCGGCGATCTCCACAATATCATCGAGTTGTGTAGGGTTCAGATCGGGTGAAATTTTGAGGAGGAGAGGCTTGGGTCGCCCCCATCGGGCATTGTGATCCTGCAATTCGAGGAGCAGGGTCCTGAGTGGTTGCTTCTCCTGCAGATCGCGAAGCCCCGGTGTATTGGGGGAGGAAACGTTGACGACAAAGTAATCGACGTGTTCGTGGAGGATGCTAAGGCAAGTGGTGTAGTCCTTCACGGCATGTTCATTGGGGGTATCCTTGTTTTTTCCGATGTTTCCTCCGACCACAAACCCGGAGGGTCTAGGGGTGCGTGCCAGACGTCGGGCGGCTTCCTCGGCACCATCATTGTTGAATCCCATCCGGTTGATGAGGGCGTGATCAGCCGGCAGGCGAAACAGGCGGGGTTTGGGATTGCCGGGCTGGGGTCGGGGTGTCACCGTACCGATCTCCACGAATCCAAATCCCAGGAGGGCACATTCCCGGATGTAGCGGGCGTCCTTGTCGAAGCCAGCGGCAAGGCCCACCGGATTGCGGAATGTCAAGCCCATGACTTCCCTGGGAGCATGGTTCGTTTCTGCGGCCCATATCCTGCGCATGCCTGCCCGCAAAGGAGGTACATCCGCCATGGCCTGCAGGGTTTGCATGGTCCAATGATGCGCCATTTCCGGATCGAGTTGAAAGAGCGCTTTCCGCCACAAAGAATACAAGGCTGCCATGGGCGTAAAGATAATCCGGCCGGCAGCCAATGCCTTTATCTTTGTCCGGATGATGCCTGTCGAGACCCCCATGTCACTCACCCGCCACGCTGCCCGGATAGCAGGCGAAGCCGCCGGATTCATCCGGGACAGTTTCGGATTCATTTCCACCCGCCACGCTCACGAAAAATCCAGAAACCAATTGGTCAGTGACGTGGACATGAGAGCAGAAGAAATTTTAGTGTCCGGATTGGAGGCCTTGTTGCCCGGGGTTGGATTCCTGGCCGAGGAAGGCAGCGGCTCCCCTTATGACGGCGTGAACGGATGGATCATTGACCCCCTGGACGGAACGACCAATTTCCTTTATGGACTTCCGCATTTCGGCGTTAGTGTGGGATTGCAACTGGACGGCAGGTTGGTCGGAGGGGTGGTCATTGATGTGATGGCCGGTGAGGAATACCTCGCCTGGGAAGGGGGTGGCGCCTGGTGCGATGGAAACCGCCTCGCGGTATCGGGCCGGGAAATGCTGCAAGAAAGTCTGCTGGCCACTGGATTTCCCTATGCTGACTTGCGATGGTCGGCATCCTACATGGCATTTCTGGAGGAGATGATGAAGCAGACCCGCGGTCTGCGCCGGTTTGGCAGTGCCGCTCTCGATTTGGCCTGGACGGCACGTGGCCGGTATGACGCTTTCTTTGAGTACAGCCTTCAACCCTGGGATGTGGCGGGAGGGGTGATGTTGGTGTGGGAAGCCGGAGGAGTGGTGACTGATTTCTGGGGAGGAACCGACTTTCTGCACGGAGAAACCCTGGTGGGTGGGACGGCGGGGGTAGCCTCTCTTGTCCAATTGGAAATATCGTCGTATTTTAGCCGCACCTAAATATATTTTTATGAATGACTTAAAAATATGGTTTCTCAACGAACATCCGGCCATACAAGCTTTGGTCGCCACCTTGTTCACGTGGGGGGTGACAGCCCTGGGGGCTTCCCTGGTTTTTTTCTTCCGCAAAATGAACCAGCGCGTATTGGATGCGATGCTTGGGTTTGCGGCCGGCGTGATGATCGCGGCCAGCTTCTGGTCCCTTCTCGCCCCGGCGATTGCCTTGTCGGAGGAAGTCAGCACGCTGCCCAAATGGATGCCGGCTCTGATTGGATTTATGTCAGGGGGGTTGTTTTTGGCGGGCATGGACAAAATCCTGCCTCACCTGCATCCCGGATTGGCCTTGCATGAGGCGGAGGGTCCCAAGACCGGTTTGCGCCGGAGCATTCTCCTCGTCCTGGCCATCACTCTCCACAACATTCCGGAAGGACTCGCCATAGGAGTGGCGTTTGGCGCGGTCTCCTACGGATTGCCCAGTGCCACCATTGGTGCGGCTATTGCGCTGGCCATTGGCATCGGACTCCAGAATTTTCCGGAAGGAACGGCCGTCAGCGTTCCTCTCCGAAGGGAAGGGATGAGCCGGCGGAAAGCCTTTTTCTACGGCCAATTGTCCGGCGTGGTAGAACCTCTGGCCGGTGTAGCCGGCGCCTTGCTGGTTTTGAGCATGCAGGCCATTTTGCCATATGCCCTGGCATTTGCAGCAGGAGCCATGATTTTTGTCGTCATCGAGGAACTCATTCCGGAATCACAACTTGCCAAAAACACGGACCTGGCCACGCTGGCCACCTTGTTGGGATTTTCGGTCATGATGACCCTGGACGTGGCTCTGGGATAAGGCCATCACGCTGGGAACGGGTTACATGAGAAACCCGTTCTCAGCCGCCAGTGGGGCCGGGATTTCTTTTTCCTCCAACATTTCGCGGAGATCGATTTCGATGGATCGCGCAATGGCGGTGATCGGCACATCGTTGTAGGATCCCTCAAAGGGATTCTCCGAGTAATCGCCGATTTTCTCCATCAGAAAAAAGACCCAAATGACCAGGCCGGAAAAAGGAATGACCATCCATGCCGGTTGACTGTAATCTCCTTCGAAAATACTGAGCAAACCGAAAGGGACGAGCGCGCTGAACACCAATGTGGTCCACAAGGCGGTGGAGGCATACTGCCGCGGGAAGGGGAAATTTTTTATCCGTTCACAGCGGCCCTGCTCATCGTAGAGGGACAGCAAAATTTGGTGTAATTGGTACATTTCAAATCCGTCCAGGATGCCCTTGTCATGCAATTCACCCACTTCCTTGATTTGCCGGGCCAGAATCTGTGCCGCCATGTTGGCCTTGGGCTTGTAAGCGACAAATTCTTCCTCCGGGATCAAAGGAAGAAGCTCATCATCCAACCGATTGAAATATTCTTCGCAGATGTTCGGAATGTACAAACCGTTGATGCGGTCTTCCGTGTGTTCCCATTCCCTGCTGAGCCGAAGTTGGTAACGCAATGCTGTCATCCAGGCCAGATGGCGATAAATCAACCGGCGATGCATTGACTCTGTCTCTTCTTTCCCGGCCAACTGAATGAAAGCAATCACCGAAGAGGCGAAGGACCGACTGCTATTGACGATCCCGCCCCAGATTTTCCTGGCTTCCCAGGTCCGGTCGTAGGAACTGTTGTTCTTGAATCCCAAATAAAAGGCGACGGCAATCCCCACTACCGTCACCGGTTGCCAGGGCAGGGATATATCCGCGGACAACCAAAATCCCGCAACCACAACGACCGTGGCATACAAAACGCCATAAATGAAAGGCCGTTTGGACCAATTGATGGTCATCAGAAATCCGTAATTCCGGTGTACGTACATCCTTTTTCAATTAAAGGGCACCACTATTATCCCCTCGCAATGGCTAAACGCCCATCCGGAATGGGCTATTCAAAAATTAACTGCGCGATATTTCATTGAATTTCAATCACGTAGTACCGGGCTACCCGCCAAAGCGTCAGTATAGGCGGGCTATGTTCTTTCCATTCGCCTCATATCGCTTGGTACTTTTTGAATTTGGCCAATTTGGGAGGTTAATAGAAGTGCCCTAAAGGTACAAGATCTGCGTAGCCGTCCCTACACCCGGCTACTTCCGGTTGTCCATCCAGGTGTTCATGGCATCACACAAGCTCAACGGGATGATGCGGCAATATCAATGGACAGCTCGATATTGTTGCTGAGTATGACATCCTGCATGGGGCTATCCCAGGAAACGTTGTATTTCTTGCGATCAAAGACCAGATTGCCGTTTGCTTTTACTACGCCGTCGGCTTCCATCAAGGCAATGTTGTGAACGGTTTCGGTATGCGTAACGCCCCGTACTGTCAACTCGCCGGTGGCGGCGACACCCTCTGATGCACGGATGACAAATGTCGCCGAAGGGAAATTGTCCACATCAAAAAAGTCGGTTGAGGCCAGGTGCCGAAGCAGTTTTTCCCGCGTAGCCCCTTGCTCCGGTTGGTAATTTTCATCCGTCGCCGTCATCGAATGCATGTCCACTGTAAAGGACCCTCCGGTAATGACGCCATTCTCCAGGGTCAGTTTGCCTTCCGAAAACTTCAGGATGCCTTCATGGAATCTGATGCCGAGCATGACTCCCTTCCATTTGACCCGGCTGTTGGCAACATCCAGTATATAGGTCCCTGTAGCTCCTGTTGCCGATATTTCTGTCGGCGTGGTGGTATCTTTTGCATCTCCGCATGCTGAGGCCAGGCTCAGCATGCCAGTCAGAAACAGCCCATGGATCAAATACTTCATGTTCGGGTATTCATGTTAGGTCAGACCTACCAAATGCCTCCCTTCCCCTGTTTGTTCATCCGATCTCCCTTTGAGAGAAGAAAAAATCGGCCATCACACGGGTCGCCATTAAAGAGAAATGTGTCATCGGGGGGAATTCGAAATGCTTACAAAACAAAAGCCGGGAGGAATTTTCCCCCCGGCTTCATTTTTCGCGTATTGGGCTCCGGTTACCTTTGGATCGTCACCGGTTGGCTGGTGGCTCCGGCCGGTGAGGTTGTCGTCAGGAAATAGAGACCAGGCGCCCAGTTGCCCACATCGACCCGCACGCGATGGAGCTGGTCGGCCGGCAATTGGGTACGGTACATCTCTTTGCCCTGGAGGTTCATGACCGAGATGGTGACCGGGAATGCCTTCTCCTGCCGGACTTCCAGGTCGAGCATATCACTGGCCGGGTTTGGCCATGTAGATACAACAGGTATTTGGTCATCCGGGGATATCCGCGAGACTTCGGCTTCTTCACCGGTACCATCACCGGCGAAATCGTCGGTTTTGATACCCACCTGGTCAGGCTGACAAACCAGAACCTGGACTTCGGCCATCATCAGTCGGCCATACTCGCCCAATTGGATCTTGATCCGTTGTGCCTTGCCCTGGAAATCGAATTCCGCGAAGGTGTCGATCGGTCCATCGTGATAGAACGCCGTAATCCACGGGATCTGGGCGATTTCCTCCGGAATGCCGAATTCGGGAATCTCGTATTCGGACACGAACACCCATATGGGTTGCAGCCAATCACTGCAGCAATCGGTGCGGTTCCAGATCCGGATTTTGTGAACATCCTGGGGCAGGATCATGTCGAGCGACCACCAGTTCTGGAATCCGGCCAGCGTGCCTGATACCGAATTGTTGGCGGCGTTGCCGTCGGTGTTCCCGTCAATGGCCCGTGAGGCCACGGCGCCCTGGAAGGTGCTGACCTGTTTGGCCTGACCATCGGTGGCGACATTGCCCGGTCGGCAGGCATTTTCGAAATACCCTTCGCAATCCGTCGGCTGGATGAGCACAAAGGTGGCGACGCTGTCTTTCCCGTTTTGGTCCGTGATCGTCACGGAGTAATTGCCGGCAGGCACGTCACCCAATTCGGGACCGGAGACGCCATTGGACCACACCACCGGATAGTCGAAGCCGTCAAGTGAAACGACTTCTGCCGCATCCTTGAGGGTAAATCCGGTGAACTGGCAATCGAGCTCGAAGGAGAAAATCCCCTGGGCCAGAAGTTGCTCCGTATTCGGGTTGCGGATACCGATGATGACCCATCCACCATGGGCCAGTGTTTTCGTATTGGCACCGACGCCATACTGGAAGCCGAACTTCGAGAAGTTGGGCGAAATGGTCACCTGGTATTCCTGGCCGGCATAACAGCCGAATCCGGTCATGGTGCTCCGTGTTCCGTCCACTTCAAAGAAATCCCATAGTTCCGGGTTGGCACCTGGGACAAGGTTGTTGATCTTGCCTCCGGCATTTACCCAACCGTCATGGGTCCGCCTCCGGTGGAGCCAGATATCCATATCCCAGCCGCAGAGCCCGGACATATCGACCCATTGACCCCGCACACGGGCAGACCCGTCGGCATACGTCTCCATTTCAGCCACCGACTCCAGGTTGAAACGAACGGGTACCTGGTTGATGATGATGTACTCGAAGCTGTAATTATCCGGACTGGGCAGATCGGACAGTTGGCAATCTTCCAGGACGAGGTTGTGACACTCCTGTTCGTTCAGGATCAGCGCATAATCACTGGAATCGTTCGGCACCGTCACCCAGAAGGCGCACTGCCAGCGGGTACCATAAGTATCGATATATTCGTAGGTGATGATGGTTTTGGATCCCGGATTGAAGTAGCTACCCGGTATGGGCCCACTGATCTGGTACATATCCTCCTTTCCGGAGCAGATATCATCCACAAACGGGACAGGCCAGGTGACTTTGATCGGAATGTTTGTTTCCGGGGTCACGATGTCCTGGTTGCAGTTGACAAACAGTTCACCGCCCGGCAGGACGTAAACGATCTGTTCGTAGAATACGGTATTACCGGCTCCATCCTGGGCCATCCATATCCGGCGAACGAGATAGCTATTGGGCGGACCGGCAGGCCACACTTCCTGATCGGCTGATTTGAGGGTCACCTGAACGAGGTCACAGTTGTCCTCTGCCAGGGGCACTTCATTGGCGCCATTTTCCACGCAGTAAACCGTAACATCACCCGGCAGGAATGTCCACACCGGCGGCAGGTTGTCCACGATGGTCACTATGGCCGAGCATTCACTCTTGTTACCCGACGGATCCGTCAGGATCAACTTGACCACATTGGGTCCCCAATCCGAACAAGTGAAGACGGATTTGGAAATTTCGACCGAGGCAAAACCACAGTTGTCAAAACTGTTGTTGTCGATATCCGCCGGCTGAATGACGATGGGATCTCCGTTGGCATTCAGCGTGAGGGTAATGTTTTTGCAGGATGCCGTCGGAGAGGAATCATCCTTGACGACAACAGAACTGGTACACGTGGAAGTATTGCCGGCGATGTCCGACACTACCAGAATGACGAAATTGGCACCGATGTCATCACAGGTCAGGGTATCGGGGATCACGTAGGCGTCGCCGACATTACAATTGTCGGTCGAGCCCGCATCAATCATGAAGGCCAACAGATAAACTTCACCCTGGCCATTGAGAGACACCATGATGTCTTTGCATACCGCCACCGGCGGGATGATGTCATCAACGGTTACAAAGGCGGTACACTCGGCCACATTGCCGTTGACATCCGTCACCGTCAACGTGACGAGGACGTCACCTAGATCCGAACAGAAAAACTCCGTACGGGAAAGCACCAAAGATGCCAGACCACAGGCGTCATTTGAACCATTGTCGATATCTCCTACCGTGATGCTCGCCATGCCATTGGCATCGAGGAATACAATCGCATTCTTGCAAAGTGCTTCCGGAGCTACCGTATCCAGGACCGTAACGATAGCGGCACAATCCGAGGTGTGGCCACAATTGTCTTCTACGGTCAGAGTTACGGCATTGGGTCCGACATCCCCGCAATCAAACATATCGGGTATCACACTGAAGGTCAGATCCGCATCGCAATTGTCCGATGATCCGTTGTCGACCAACACCGGATCCAGGGTGACATTTCCGAATTCATCCAGATATATGGTAATATCCTGGCATTCGGCGACGGGGTCCGTGGTGTCCTCCACTTCGATTACCTGGACATGCTGAATGGAATTGCCGCAATTGTCCGTGGCCGTCCATGTGCGCGTCAGGGTATACGTGTCTTCACAAGGACCATCGGTACGCACTTCCTCAAACACAATCAACACTTCCGAATCACAATTGTCCGATGCATTGACTGGTGCGAAGGGCTCAGGCACGGCGTCACATTCGACCGTCAGGTCATCCGGCATCACCTGGTCCCAAACAGGATTCGTGGTGTCTTCGACCGTGATGGTCTGCGTGTGAACGATGGAATTGCCACAATTATCCGTAGCGGTCCAGGTGCGGGTGAGGGTATAATTCTCATGTCCGCAACTGTCTTCGTCCGGATCCTGAGTGCTGGATTCCTGGAATTCGATAAGCACATCCGAATCGCAGTTGTCACTGGCCGTTACCGGGGCAAAAGGAGCTGGTACGGCATCGCATTCCACGGTCAGATCATCCGGCATCACCTGATCCCAAACAGGATCTGTGGTGTCTTCGACCGTGATGATTTGTGTGTGGACAATGAAGTTGCCGCAATTATCGGTGGCCGTCCAGGTCCTCGTGAGGGTGTAATTCTCATGACCACAACTTCCATCATCCGGATCCTGTGTACTGTCTTCTTCAAAGGAAACATCCACATCAGGATCGCAGTTGTCACTGGCCGTTACCGGGTTGAACGGAGCGGGAACCGCATCGCATTCCACGGTCAAATCATCCGGCATCACCTGATCCCAAACAGGATTGGTGGTGTCTTCCACCGTGATGGTTTGCGTGTGTACGATAAAGTTGCCGCAATTGTCCGTCGCCGTCCAGGTACGGGTCAGTGTATAATTGTCTTCACAAGGCCCGTCCGTTCTGATCTCGTCAAAATCAATGGACACATCCTGGTCGCAATTGTCACTGGCCGTCACAGGCGCGAAGGGTGCGGGAACGGCATCGCATTCCACCGTTTCATCATCCGGCATTACCTGATCCCAGGTCGGGGCGGTAGTGTCTTCCACGGTGATCACCTGGGTATGTACGGTTTCATTGCCGCAATTGTCCGTCGCTGTCCAGGTACGGGTAATGGTGTAATTCATGTGGCCGCACACCGTCGGATCGGCGTCCTGGGTACTGAGTTCCATGAAAGACACCACGACATCGGCATCGCAATTATCACTGGCCGCTACCGGCTCGAAGGGTGCGGGAATGGCATCGCATTCTACCGTTTCATCCTCCGGCATCAACTGATCCCAGGTCGGAGCGGTGGTGTCCTCCACGGTGATCACCTGGGTATGTACCGTTTCATTACCGCAATTGTCCGTGGCCGTCCAGGTTCGGGTAATGGTATAATTCATATGGCCGCACACCGCCGGATCGGCATCCTGGGTGCTGAGTTCCAAGAAGGTCACCACGACATCGGCATCGCAATTATCACTGGCCGCCACCGGCTCGAAGGGAGCGGGTACGGCGTCGCATTCCACCGGTTCATCTCCCGGCATGCTTTGATCCCAGACAGGCGCGGTGGTGTCTTCAACGGTAATCACCTGGGTGTGAACGATGAAATTGCCGCAATTGTCCGTAGCGGTCCAGGTACGGGTAATGGTGTAATTCATGTGGTCACATACCGTCGGATCGGCATCCTGGGTACTGGTTTCCATCAAGGTCACCACCACATTTTCATCGCAATTGTCACTGGCCGTTACCGGATTGAGCGGATCGGGGATGGCGTCACATTCCACCGTCACATCAGCAGGCATCACCTGATCCCAAACGGGATCCGTGGTGTCTACCACCGTGATGGTTTGCGTATGCGTAATGGCATTCCCGCAGGCATCCTCGGCCACCCATGTCCGCGTGATGAGGTAGGATTGGTTGCCGCAAGCATCCGGATCCGGATCCTGCGTGTTGCTGGTACTGTATGTCACCAATGCATTGCCGTCACAGGCATCACTTGCGGGCAGATTGGGTACGGCGACCGGGATGGCATCGCATTCCACCGTCACATCCACTGGCATGACCTGATCCCATGCCGGATCTTCGGTATCTACGATCGTGAAGGCGCCGGTGATCGTGCTGGTATTGCCGCATTCGTCCGTCACGGTGTACATCACCGTGAGCGTTCCGCTGAAGCCGCAATCGATGACGAGATTGGCAAAGTCATAATCGCTGAAGACCATGACATTCCCGCACTCTTCGACGGCACAACCCTCCAGGGTGCTGATGTTGGCCGCGTTCCAGATGTCAGCAGCTGACTCATTACCGTCCTCTCCGTCACATTCGTGGGTCAGATCAAGCAAGGCCGGATCACAACCGGTCAGATCCGGGGCTGTGTTATCCTCAATGGTGAACATGCCGGTGATTGTCGTCGAATTGCTGCACTCATCAGACACCGTATAGGTCACTATGATGGAACCGGTAAATCCACAGCCATCCGAGAAATCGGCAAAGTCGTAATCACTTGTCACTACCACACCACCACAGAGGTCAGCCGCGCAGCCTTCCAATAGGGTAATATTGTCTGCATTCCAGGCATCCAGAACCACCTCATTGGCGGCCACACCGGCACATTCTTCACTGGCATGCAGATCATCCGGGTTGCAACCAATTAAATCCGGGTGGGTGTTGTCCTCAATGGTAAAGGTGCCCGAAATCGAGCTGGAATTGCCGCAACTGTCCGTAACGGTATACGTCACCGTCAACGTTCCTGTAAAACCACACAGGCCCACCAGATTGGAAAAGTCATAATCGCTTGTCACCTCAAAATCTCCGCAGGCATCATTGGCACAACTTTCCAGTGCAATGATATTGGCCGCGTTCCATGCATCAGCGGCCGCCTCGTTGCCGGCAGGACCGTCACATTCATGCGGGGCATTCAAATCAGCCTGATTACATCCGGTCAGATCGGGAGCCGTAGTGTCCTCAATGGTGAAGGTGCCGGTGATCGTGCTGGTATGCGCGCAGGCATCCGTGACCGTATAGGTCACCAGGATCATCCCCGTATTACCACAACCGTCCGTCAGACCTGCGAAATCATAATCACTGGTCACCGTAACGGCATCACAATCATCCGTGGCACAGCCCTGGAGATAAGTGATATTGGCAGCGTCCCAGGCAGCAGCCGCCGCCTCGTTGCCGGCCGGACCGTCGCATTCGTGCGTGGCATTCAACGCGGCAGGATCACATCCGGACAGGTCGGGCGACACATTGTCTTCGATCGTGAAGGTGCCAGTTATCGTACTGGTATTACTGCACTCGTCTGTGACGGTGTAAGTTACCGTCAGCGAGCCCGTGCTGCCGCAAGCGGCCACCAGGTTGGCGAAATTGTAATCACTCGTCACGCTGATATTTCCGCATTCATCGGTAGCGCAACCTTCCAGGGTTGTGATATTGGCGGCATCCCAGGCATCGGCCGCTGCTTCGTTGCCGGCAGGACCGTCGCATTCATGGGTGGCATTCAGATCGCCTGGGGTACATCCACTCAAATCGGGATCTGTAGTGTCTTCAATCGTGAAGGTGCCCGTAATTGTGCTGGTATTGCCACAATCATCCGTCACGCTGTAGGTAACAATGATGGATCCCGCTGTAGCACATGTAGGGACGTAATTGGCAAAGTCATAATCGCTTGTCACGGCAAAATCACCGCAAGCATCCGTCGCGCAACTTTCCAGGGTGAGGATATTGGCTGCATTCCATACATCTGCTGCCGCCTCGTTGCCCATGCCTCCATCGCATTCCATGCCGTCATTCAGATCGGCGGGGTTGCATCCGGTCAGGTCGGGCGCTACATTGTCCTCGATCGTGAACGTACCCGTGATCGTGCTGGTCAAACCACATTCATCCGTCACTGTGTAGGTCACCGTCAACGATCCGGTGTTGCCGCAACCGGCCACCAGGTTCATGAAGGCGTAGTCACTCGTTACAACGATATCACCGCAGGCATCCGATGCACAGCCTTCCAGGGTGGCGATATTGACGGCATCCCAGGTTTCTGCCGCCAATTCGTTGCCGAGAGGGCCATCGCATTCATGCGTGGCATTCAGATCCACTGGATTGCATCCTGTCAGGTCAGGTACCGTTGTATCCTCGATCGTGAATATGCCGCTCGTCAGGCTCGAATTGCCACAGGCATCCGTCACGGTGTAGGTCACTGTCAACGTTCCGGTATTGCCGCACAGTCCTACGAGATTGGCAAAATCATAATCGCTCGTCACCATGACCACATCGCAATCATCCGTGGCACAGCCCTGGAGGTAGGTGATGTTATCCGCATCCCATGCTGCCGCAGCCGCCTCATTACCGGCCGGACCATCGCATTCATGGGTGGCATCCAATTGGGCCGGATCACATCCTGACAGGTCGGGGGACACATTGTCTTCTATCGTGAAGGTGCCGGAAATCGTGCTGGTATTGCTGCACTCATCGGTGACGGTGTAAGTTACCGTCAGCAAGCCCGTGCTGCCGCAAGCGGCCACCAGGTTGGCAAAATCATAATCGCTCGTAACGCTGATATTGCCGCACACATCCGTGGCACATCCTTCCAGCGTCGTGATATTGGCGACATCCCAGGCAGACGCTGCCGCCTCATTGCCGAGAGATCCATCGCATTCGTGCGTGGCATTCAGATCGCCTGGGGTGCATCCGCTCAAATCGGGATCCGTAGTGTCTTCTATCGTGAAGGTGCCCGTAATTGTGCTGGTATTGCCGCAACCATCCGTTACCGAATAAATAACGGTGATGGACCCGGCTGTGGCGCAGGTAACCACGAAATTGGCGAAGTCATAGTCGCTCGTCACGACAAAATCCCCGCATGCATCCGTCGCACAACCTTCCAGCGTGAGGATATTGGCAGCATTCCATACATCTGCTGCCGCCTCGTTGCCCAGGCCTCCGTCGCACTCCATGCCGTCATTCAGATCGGCGGGGTTGCATCCTGTCAGATCAGGGGCCACATTGTCTTCGATCGTGAAGGTGCCGGTGATCGTACTGGTCAAACCACATTCATCCGTCACGGTGTAGGTCACCGTCAACGATCCGGTGTTGCCACAATCGGCCAACAGGTTAATGAAGGCGTAGTCGCTCGTTACAACGATATCACCGCAGGCATCCAATGCACAGCCTTCCAGGGTGGCAATATTGGCCGCATCCCAGGCATCTGCTGCCGCTTCGTTACCGGCAGGACCGTCGCATTCGTGGGTGGCATTCAGATCCGCCGGATTGCATCCGGTCAGATCAGGTACCATCGTATCCTCGATCGTGAATATGCCACTCGTCTGGCTCGAATTGCCACAGGCATCCGTCACGGTGTAGGTCACCGTCAACGTTCCGGTATTGCCACACAGTCCTACGAGATTGGCAAAATCATAATCGCTCGTCACCATGACCGCATCACAGTCATCCGTGGCACAGCCCTGGAGGTAAGTAATATTATCCGCATTCCATAAGGCCGCTGCTGCTTCGTTGCCGGCAGGACCGTCGCATTCGTGCGTGACATTCAACGCGGCAGGATCACATCCGGACAGATCAGGCGCCACATTGTCTTCAATCGTGAAGGTGCCGGATATCGTGCTGGAGTTGTTGCACTCGTCCGTGACGGTATAGGTCACCGTCAGCGTTCCCGTGCTGCCGCAAGCGGCCACCAGGTTGGCGAAATCGTAATCGCTCGTCACGACAAATGAAGCACAATAATCCGTCGCACAATTTTCGATGGTCGTGATGTTGGCCGCATTCCAAGCGTCTGCAGCCGCTTCGTTGCCTGCCTGACCGTCGCATTCGTGGGTGTCATCCAGGTCGTCCTCCACACATACCGACAGATCCGGTGGTGTGGTGTCTTCGATCGTGAAAGTCACGGCCACTTCGTTTTCGTTGCCGCATTCATCTTCGGCCACGATATTCAGGTGATAAACCACCGTGTTGCCGCATCCGTCAACCGGGTTCAGTCCGTTGGAGGAAAGCGTGACCGTCCCGCAGTCATCCGTCGCTACGGCACCGGCATACGTTGTCAGCCAGTCGCTGAATTCCGTCGGGTTATCCACCGAACATTCCACCACTACACTCATGGGCGGTGTCGTATAAGCCGGTGGGGTGGTATCCTCCACCGTGAATGTACCGGAGATCGTGCTGGTATTTCCGCATTCGTCCGTGACCGAATAAGTCACTGTAATCGCCCCGGTAAATCCGCAGGCACCTACGAAATTGACAAAGTCGTAATCACTCGTCACTGTAAAGTCACCGCACACATCGTTGGCGCAATTTTCAAGCAGGGTTATGTTGCTGGCATTCCAGGCATCAGCCGCCGTTTCATTGCCGGCAGGACCGTCGCATTCATGGGTGTCGTTCAGATCCGCCGGATTGCATCCGGTCAGATCGGGAAACGTCGTATCCTCGATCGTGAATATACCGCTCGTTTGGCTCGAATTGCCGCAGGCATCCGTCACGGTGTAGGTCACCGTCAACGTTCCGGTGTTGCCGCACAGGCCGACGAGATTGGCAAAATCATAATCGCTCGTCACCATGACCGCATCACAGTCATCCGTGGCACAGCCCTGGAGGTAAGTAATATTATCCGCATTCCATAAGGCCGCTGCTGCTTCGTTGCCGGCAGGACCGTCGCATTCGTGCGTGACATTCAACGCGGCAGGATCACATCCGGACAGATCAGGCGCCACATTGTCTTCAATCGTGAAGGTGCCGGATATCGTGCTGGAGTTGTTGCACTCGTCCGTGACAGTATATGTCACTGTCAGCGTACCCGTACTGCCACAATCGGCCACGAGGTTGGCAAAATCGTAATCGCTCGTCACGACAAACGAAGCACAATAATCCGTCGCGCAATTTTCAATGGTCGTGATGTTGGCCGCATTCCAGGCAGCCGCAGCCGCTTCGTTACCGGCCTGACCGTCGCATTCGTGGGTGTCATCCAGATCGTCCTCCACACATACCGACAGATCCGGTGGTGTGGTATCTTCTATGGTAAACGTCACCGGCACCTCATTTTCGTTGCCGCATTCGTCTTCGGCCACGATATTCAGGTGATAAACCACCGTGTTACCGCATCCGTCAACCGGGTTCAGTCCGTTGGAGGATAGCGTGACCGTCCCGCAGTCATCCGTCGCTACGGCACCGGCATACGTCGTCAGCCAGTCGCTGAATTCCGTAGGGTTATCTACCGAACATTCCACCACTACACTCATGGGCGGTGTCGAATAAGCCGGTGGGGTGGTATCCTCCACCGTGAATGTACCGGAGATCGTGCTGGTATTTCCGCATTCGTCCGTGACCGAATAAGTCACTGTAATCGCCCCGGTAAATCCGCAGGCACCTACGAAATTGACAAAGTCGTAATCACTCGTCACTGTAAAGTCACCGCACACATCGTTGGCGCAATTTTCAAGCAGGGTTATGTTGCTGGCATTCCAGGCATCGGCCGCCGTTTCATTGCCGGCAGGACCGTCACATTCATGGGTCAGGTCGAGGTCATCCTCGACACATCCCGTCAGGTCAGGCGCCTGTGTATCCGAAATGGAGAAGGTCCCGGTGATCTGGGTCGTGTTGTTGCAGGCATCTTCCACCGTGTACGTCACGATCAATGTGCCTGTATTGCCGCAACCAGGCACCAGGTTGGCGAAATTATAGTCGCTGTCAACAGTAATATTGTCGCAGGCATCGTCTCCACAGGTCAGCAGCAATGCCATGTTGGCGGCATTCCAGTTGTTGGCCGTCACTTCATTGGCCATCGGGCCTCCGCATTCCACGGCGTCATCCAAATCATCCGGATCACAGGTACTCAGATCAGGTGCCACATTGTCTTCAATCGTGAAGGTGCCGGATATCGTGCTGGTGTTGTTGCACTCGTCCGTGACGGTGTATGTCACCGTCAGCGTTCCCGTGCTGCCGCAATCGGCCACCAGGTTGGCGAAATCGTAATCGCTCGTTACGATAAACGGAGCACAATAATCCGTCGCACAATTTTCGATGGTCGTGATGTTGGCCGCATTCCAGGCAGCCGCAGCCGCTTCGTTACCAGCCGGGCCATCGCATTCATGGGTGGCATCCAGGTCGTCCTCTACACATACCGACAGATCCGGTGGTGTGGTGTCTTCTATCGTGAATGTGACAGCCACTTCGTTTTCGTTGCCGCATTCATCTTCGGCCACGATATTCAGGTGATAAACCACCGTGTTGCCGCATCCGTCAACCGGGTTCAGTCCGTTGGAAGAAAGCGTGACCGTCCCGCAGTCATCCGTTGCAACGGCACCGGCATACGTCGTTAGCCAGTCGCTGAATTCCGTGGGGTTATTCACCGAACATTCCACGGTCACATCCATGGGCGGTGTCGTATAGGTGGGAGGTGTAGTATCCTCCACCGTGAATGTACCGGAGATCGTGCTGGTATTTCCGCATTCGTCTGTGACCGAATAAGTCACTGTAATCGCCCCGGTAAATCCACAGGCACCGACGAAATTGACAAAGTCGTAATCACTCGTCACTGTAAAGTCACCGCACACATCGTTGGCGCAATTTTCAAGCAGGGTTATGTTGCTGGCATTCCAGGCATCGGCCGCCGTTTCATTGCCGGCAGGACCGTCACATTCATGGGTCAGGTCGAGGTCATCCTCGACACATCCCGTCAGGTCAGGCGCCTGTGTATCCGAAATGGAGAAGGTCCCGGTGATCTGGGTCGTGTTGTTGCAGGCATCTTCCACCGTGTACGTCACGATCAATGTGCCTGTATTTCCACAACCAGGTACCAGGTTTGTAAAATCGTAGTCACTGGTTACCGTGATAGCGTCGCAGTCGTCCGTACCACAGATCGAAAGCAACATGATATTGGCGGCATTCCAATTATCCGCCGTCATCTCGTTGGCCATCGGACCTCCGCATTCCACGGCGTCATCCAGATCATCCGGATCACATAAAGAAAGATCGGGAGCTACATTGTCCTCAATCGTGAAGGTGCCGGATATCGTACTGGTGTTGTTGCACTCGTCCGTGACGGTATATGTCACGGTCAGCGTACCCGTACTGCCACAATCGGCCACGAGGTTGGCAAAATCGTAATCGCTGGTAACTGTCACATCGCCACAAATGTCATTGGCACAGACTTCCAGGTTGATGATATTGGCCGCATTCCATGCGTCCGCAGCCGCTTCGTTGCCGGCAGGGCCATCACATTCGTGGGTGGCATCCAGATCATCTTCATCACAGGCCGTCAAGTCCGGATTTGTATTGTCCGTGATCAAAAGTGTCCCGGAGATCTGGGAAGTATTTCCGCATTCATCCTCGACGGTATAGACGACCGTCAGACTACCTGCGGCCCCGCAGGTGATGATCAGGTTGGCGAAATCGAAATCGCTCGTGACATCAATCGTTCCACAAAGGTCGGAAGCGCAGGATGCCAGGAGCATTTCGTTGGCCGTATTCCAGTTGGTGGCCAGCGTCATATAATCGGCCATGTTGTCGCACTCGAATTCGTCGTCCAACTGGTTTTCGTCACACAGTGTGAGATCAGGATCGGTAGTGTCAATGATCGAAAAGGTGGCCGAAACGGTAGAGGTGTGGTTGCATTCGTCTGTCACCGTATAGGTAACGATCAGGGAACCCGTCAATCCACAACCATCGGAGAGGTTGGCCCAATTGAAATCATGGGTCACATCGACCGAACCACAGGCTTCCTGTGCACAGGATTCGAGATACAGAATATTGGCATCGTTCCAATCATTGGCTGCTTGCTCGTTGTTGAGGGCACCATCGCATTCCGCTTCTCCGTCCAGGACATTTTGGTCGCAGGCGCTGAGGTCAGGGGCCGTATTGTCTTCAATGGTAAAGGTGCCGGTCATTGTGCTGGAATTGCCGCACTCATCAGAGACCCTATAAGTCACTGTAATGGCACCGGTAAAACCGCATTCATCGGACAGATTGGAAAAATCAAAATTGCTGGAAGCAGTTACCTCCCCGCATATTTCACCGGCGCATCCTTCCAGATAGGCGAGGTTGGCCGCGTTCCAGGCAATGGCTGCTGCTTCATTTCCGACCAGACCGCTGCATTCGTGCGTATCATTCAGGTCGGCTTGCACACAACCACTCAAATCGGGGTCGGTGGTATCTGTAATGGTGAATGTTCCGGTAATGGTCGAGGTATTCCCGCAATCATCCATGACAGTATAGGTGACGATCAGTTCGCCGGCAAATCCGCATAACGCTGAAAAATTGGCAAAATCGTAATCACTGGTCACGGTGAGATTGTCGCAACAAATATCATCCGCGCAGGCCTCGATCGTCACGATATTGGCGGCATTCCATGCGTCTGCCATTTGCTCGTTCATGATCGGTCCCTGACATTCCTGTGAATCGTCCAGGTCATCCGGATCACAGCCCGTTAAATCAGGGTTACTCGTATCCACGACCGTAAAGGTGCCCGTCACCGTCGTCTGGTTGTTGCATTCATCCGTCAACGTATAAGTGACTTCCAGAGATCCCGTCAGGCAACAAGCCGGGTCGAAATTGGCCAGGTTGAAATCGGAAGTCACGATGAAGCTTCCACATGCATCCACCACACAACCTTGCAGGTAGGTGATATTGTCCGCATCCCAGAGAGTGGCTGCAGTTTCAATTCCCATTTGGTCGTCGCATTCGTAGGTTTCATTCAATTGCATCAGATCACATGCGGTAAAGTCAGGTGCCTGGGTATCTTCTATGACAAGGGTCGCCTGAATGGTCGTTGCATTCATGCATTCATCCGTGACGGTATAGGTCACCAACAGACTGCCGGTAGAGGCACATTCATCGGTCAGGTTGGAAAAATCATAATCACTGGTCACATTGACATCGCCGCAAATTTCCAGGGCACATCCCGCCAGGTAAAGCCGGTTGGCCACATCCCATGCATCGGCAAGCACCTCATTGGCTACCGGACCCACACATTGTATCGTGGCATCAATGTCAGCCTGAAGACAAGCGGAAAGATCCGGATCAGTGGTATCCTCAATCGTCAGGGTAGCCGTCGCCGTACTGGTCAGACACCCGTCAGATACCGAATAGGTCACCAACAGGCTTCCCGCGAGGCCACAATCCGGGCTCAGGTTGCCGAAATCAAAATCGCTGGTCACCAACAAATCGGCACAACCGTCCGAGGCACAGCCTTCCAGGACGACAATGTTGGCATCATTCCAGATCACCGCCGCATTCAAATTGCCGGGATCACCCAGGCATTCCATGGACAGACTCAGGCCAGGCAGGTCACAAGCGCCCAGATCAGGCTGCTGGGTATCCACCACGGTAAAAGTGCCTGTGATCTGGGATACGTTTCCGCAATCATCAGTCACGGAATAGGTCACCGTAATGACAGAGGTGTTGCCGCATCCCGGAGTACGGTTGTTCCAGTCGAAATCACTAGTGACGACAGGGTCACAACACAAGTCGGTGGCGCATCCTTCCAGGTAAGCAATATTGGCGGCATCCCAGAGAACGGCAGCTGCCTCGTTGCCGGCCGGACCATCACATTCATGGGTCTGATCCAAATCGTCCGGATCACAGGCCGTAATATCCGGATCGGTCGTATCCTCGATGACGAGGATTCCCTGGATGGTGGACATGTTGCCGCAATCATCCGTTGCCGTATAGGTCACCGTCAGGGTGCCCGTCCGGCAACACTCGGTCACCAGATTACCGAAATCGTAATCGTGGGTAATGGAGAATGTACCGCAATCGTCATCCACGCAATTATTGAGGTAGGCCAAATTGAAGGCATGCCAGGCATCTGCTGCCGCCTGGTTATCCATTTCACTGCCACATTCCACTGTCTCGTTCATATCATCAGGATCACACGTGGCCACGATCGGGCCTTCCGTGTCGGTCACTGTGATGATCTGGATGCAAGCTTCTGTATTTCCACAGGCATCGGTAGCCGTCCACGTCCTTTCGAAGGAATAATCACCCGTACAAAGACCCGGAATGACCGGACCATCCGAAGGCGAAATATTGACCACCGGGTCCGTACAATTGTCCGTAGCGGTCGCTTCTCCCAAACTCATGGGCGACATGTCCTGGTTGCATTCCACGATGGCGTCATCGGGGCAGGTAATGACTGGCGATGTGTTGTCCTCCACCGTAATGGTCTGTATGCAGAAGGTGGAATTGAAACACTCATCGGTAGCCGTCCACGTCCTTTCGATGGTGTAGGCATGAGCACAAGCGCCGGGTATAATGTTGTCGGAATAATCAATGCCCATATCCGGGAAGGGAATGGTACAATTGTCATCGGCGGTGGCTTCACCGAGTGATGCCGGACTAAAGTCGCCATCACACTCGACGACGGCGTCTGTGGGACATGTGATATCCGGAGCGGTCGTATCCCTTACACGGACCACCTGTACGCAGGCGTTGGTATTCCCGCAATCATCGACCACTGACCATGTCCGCACAATTTGGTAGTAATGCGGACAAAAATTCGGAAAATCAGGATCGTCTTCGGTAAATTCATCGGCGGTGACCGGCACAAGCGCTGAACAGTTGTCCGTGGCCGAAACGACATAATCATTGATGCCGGGTATGACATCGCACTCTACCGTCAGCGATGCCGGACATCCCTGCATGACCGGGGGGATTTCATCGATCACGGTAATGATCTGGTCCGAACTGGAGGTATTTCCGCAACCGTCCGAAGCCACCCAGGTACGCGTAATGACGTCCAGACCGCAGGGCCCGAAAACGGATACATCAGAGAAAGTCAGCATTGGCGAATTGCTGCAGTTGTCCATCAGGTCCACCGGTTGGCCCGTGACCATAATATCTGCGTCATAGGTACAACTGGCATCTACCGTGATGTCCAGATCTGCCGGGGCGGTGAAAGTCGGCGCCTCGGTATCGGTCAGCGAGATCACCTGCAGACAGGTCGCGGTATTTCCGCACAGGTCCTCTGCCGTCCAGGTTCGCTCGATGGTGCTTTCACCCGGACAGCCCCCTGCGATGGTGACGTCGTCAAAGGTGATGTCCGGCGCCGACATACAATTGTCGTCCGCTTCGGCGATCCCCAGCGCCATATTGTTCATGGGGTCAGGATCGTCGCCGCAATCTATGGTCACATCCGCCGGACACAGGGTGATGGTGGGATCCACGTCATCCGTGATCATCACGTTGAACGCGAACGGCCCATTGACAGCACAATAACCATCCAAATCCGCAGCATCCACCATGACGAGGAACATGCCCACGCAATTATTGGCGGGGGGCATCGAAGTGATGCACACAGGAACAAAGCCGTCCACCAGATCAAAGGCAGCCACATAATAGGGATTGCCGGGACTGTCGTCGTTGATGAGATCGTACAGGTCCTCCCAACAGGCGACCACAGGTGTTTCATCGGGTCCTGTGATGAACGGACCACTGGCATTATTGCCATTGGGGCAATCACAATCCTGGGCGTCCAGTTGCGGCATGGCGGCAAGGACGAAAAAGGTGGTAATGGCACCTATCGTAAAGAAACGGGTCATCTTCTGACTTTTTGGGGGTAAGAGGGAAAATCTTCGGACAGGACAATGAGCGATCAGCGCTTTTCGCGCGCTGAACGAGCTTGCTCTGACAGCGTGGCAAATCGGACTCTTTCATCCGCAGAAAGGGCCTCCAGGCGCTCGATTTTGGCATCCATACCGGATACCATCGACCGGATCTGGGTGGACCGCGAAGGATCCGTCCCGGGAGCACTCATTTCCTGCATCAGAGAAGCCCGGAACTCCCGGGTTCGGCAAATTTCCTTGTCCACGGGATGTGTCACATCCCGGCAAGCCTGTTGAATGGCCATCTCTGCAGGATCCTGAGTACGACTTTGTGCCTGCAAAGACAGGCTGGATACCATACTCAAAATTCCCGCAACGGTTAGAAGGTAAAATCTCCTATCCATATCTATCGATTTGGTGTTTACAACGTCATAGGAGGTCTCCAACCAGACGGTTGAGGAAACCTCTTGCTCAATACCGGAATGCAAGCCTGACGTAATGGATGGAGGAACCGCAATTTCCCTCGCTCCGTGACCGGAGGCAGACATACCGTTAACCCGCGGGATTATTCCCGTCGGAGATAACGTTCATGGGATCTTACCGGACAAGGTGCCATCCTTGCCCACGCTGCAAAGGTAATCCCCATATCGACTTCGCGCAAGGGGGGGAGACCGGTAATCCCGGGTCGGCCTCCTGCATTCAAGGAGCAATATGTTAATAACCAATGTATAAGATTGATTATTAAGAATGTATGAAGTAAAGAAAATTTTTACATCTTAGTATCTTCCTCTCCCGTCACATGCCCCTCCCCCAAAAAAAAAGAGGCCCGCTGTAGCGGGCCTCCAATGTTAAAGTGTCCTTCGGGTGATCATCGCTGGACGGCCAACCGCTCCGAAACGGGGCCATCGCTGGTGTCCACTGTCAGGATATACGGCCCGTCCGGCCAGTCGTGGACCGGGAGCTGCACGCGAATGATATCATCGGTCGACAACGGCTGCCTCCAAATCTCCTGGCCCTGCATGTTGCGGACCACCACCAGGTGCGCAGTAGTTCCCGCCGGGTCTATATCCACCAGCATCAAATCCGTGCCAGGGTTGGGCCAAATGCTTACGCCGGGCATTCCCAATCCCTTGGGGGGACGATTGCCCACTCCGTAAACTTCAGGCTCATACCTCGACGGAGGATCCAACCGGTCAGGCTGACAGACCAGGACCTCTACCTCGGCGAGTTGCAACTGGCCTGCCCCCTGTAGTTGGACCTTGACATACCGGCCTGTTGCTTCCACAGGTGTTTCCCATTCCGTATTCATCCGTCCCTTGTGTACGATGGCGCGAATACCCGGTGTACGCAACAGCAACTCGGGAGCCATGTCAGGAATCGGATTGGGCGAGACGAATATATAATGGTCATTGAGCTGATCATGACAACAGTCCGTCCGCGGCCACAACCGGACCGAAGAGACCGTATAGTTGTCGGGCAGCTCGGTTTGCCAGAAATTTTGCCATCCCTGCAAGGTACTGCTCACCGTTCCATTGGCCCAGTCGCCATCTGTCTGACCATCCACGGCACGGGCTGCCACAGCTCCCTGCCAGGTACTTCCCTGGGTTGGTTTCGTTTTCAGGGCCATGTTCTTCTCTCTGCAGGCATCCTGCCACAGATTGACACATCCCCCAGGTGCGGCCAGCACGAAGGTGTGGGTATTGACTTGCCCGGATGGCAGCGTCACGCTGACCGTATAGGTGCCCGGAGCAACCGCCCCCAGTGATTCACCGGCAGTCCCGTTGGACCAGGCGCCCGTATAGGCCTGGCCATCCAGCGAAATGAGGTCGCCCGCCTGGAGAATTTGAGGTGTGTTGCTGCAGTTGATGACGAAGCGGAACTCCCCCTGACCCTGCAGTTTGCCCAACGGGTCATAAGTGGCCACGGACAGCCAGGCGCCCGGCGTGGTCGTCACGCCATTGGCGCCATTGCCCACTTGCATGCCGTGACCGGCCCAAATGATAGAAGAACGCACCTGATACACCTTGCCGCCGTAAACGCCATTACCAATCAAGAAGCTTCGTGAGGGATCAATTTCAAAGTAATCCCATAGGGATGTATCTGCACCCAACGGGTTGTTGGTCTTGCCGGAAACGGCCTGCCATCCCTGGGCATTTCGCCGGTGGTACAGATGGATGTCGGCAACCCAACCTCCCGGCACACCGCCTATTTTGTCCCAACTTCCCTGAAGCCTGGCCGTTCCATCAGCAAAAACCTCCAGTACGGCATCGCCCATTTGGGCAAACGGCAAAGCATTTTTGTCACCTCTCGGCTTCCAGTCAAAAGTGCTGGACGTTTCAGGAAGGTTCTGTACCGTACACCGGCGCAGACGATAATCCTCGCATTCCACTTCCGCGGCATTGATCAACACCCGGTAATCCTGTCCGAGCCCGGGCACGATCACGTGAAAGGCGCACTGATACCGCACGCCAAAATCATTGATGAACTCATAGGCGATTCGCGTCCGTGTGCCCGGGTTGAAATAGGAGCCCTGTTCAGGACCTTCTATCCGGGTCATGGGGAAATTGCCGAGGCAAACATCGCTCACCTGTGGATCCTGCCACCATGCCTGTACCGGAGCCTTGCTGGCTGCCGTTACAACATCCGGTGTACAAAGCACCACCAGATCCCCCTGGGAAAGGACCGATATCCATTGTTCGGCTTCCGCCGAATTTCCCGCTTTGTCAATGGCCGTCCAGCGGCGGTTGACGCGATAACTTCCTTCCGGTCCATCTGCCCAGTAATGCTGGGTTTCGTCCATGAGAAAACCCACATCCCCGCAATTGTCATACATGGAGGGGATGTCCTCCCATCCCGGCTCTACACAATAGACGGTCATATCCTCCGGAACATAGGTAAACGTCGGAGGTATGAGGTCGCGCACCGTGACTTTGGCCGTACACTGCCCGGCATTGCCGCTGGCGTCAATGGCGGACAACTTAACGGAATTCTGCCCCAGATGACTGCAATCGAAGGTCTCCTGCGATAGCATGTACTCCACGATACCACAGTTGTCGGAAGATCCGTTGTTCACGTCTTGCGGAGAGATAGTGACGGGAGCCCCCGAAGCGTCTATTTCCACTTCCATGTTGAGGCATGTCACTTTGGGCGGAATGGCGTCAATCACCGACACAGTGGCCGTACAGGTCGCCACATTGTTGCAGGCATCCGTGACGGTCAGGGTGACAATCGTATTGCCCAGCTGGGCACAGGTGAGCTGACTGGGATTAACCGTCAATGTGATGGCCGAACAGTTGTCGGAACTCATGTTGTCGATATCCTGGGCCGTGACGACCGCCTGTCCGTTGTTGTTGAGATACACGGTGTGCCCTTTGCACTGGGCATTAGGCGGCGTTGAATCTACTACCGTAATCACCTGGGAGCGGCTCGTGGCATTATTGCAGGCATCGGTGGCCGTCCATGTCCGTGTAATGGTATACCCGCAAGACCCGCCTTGCGTGGAGGTCTCCTGAAAAGTCAGGGTGGCTGACCCGCAGTTGTCGGTTGCCGAAACAGGAGGTACGGGTGGAATGGGCGAATTGCAATTGATCGTTGTATTAGCCGGCACACCATTGATCACCGGCGGTGTATTGTCGATCTTTGTAATGGTTTGGTTGCAGGTGGCGCTGTAATTGCCGTCCGTTGCCGTGAATGTCCGGATGAAAAATCCGGTGCCGTTACAGCCGTTCAAACCGTTGTTGTTGTCGGTATAGCTGATCGTTGGCGAGCAATTGCCGGTCAGGATGTTGACGACCGGATTGCCCGTTTGGGCCGGAGGAGGATTGGGACCGCATTGCACCGTGACATTCACCGGACAATTCAGAGAAAACGTGCAGGGATCCTGAGGGTCTCCACATCCGTCCAGACAATTCGCATTGTTGACCGTATTGCGGATCACGTTGCCCGGTTGCGGGCCAAAACCAAGTGTGAAATTGATGCCTACATTCAGGTGGCAGTAGCTCATGATGGTGCCGCCTCCGGGCGGCTGTCCGGGCAAGGAGCAACCACCTTCCACAAAGCCCGCACACCCGTCAATGGCTGTATTGTTGCCGTTCCACACACAGGCATGGGTGTGACGGGAACCCAGCAAGTGCCCCATTTCATGGGTGCAGACCATGATGGTCCAACTGTAGGTCGGGACATTATTGTAGGAAGATGTCAAACCGGAATAACACATGCTGGCGTCATAATTGGCATTGCAGATGCCGCTGAATCCGGCCGCAATACCTCCGTATTGGGAAGTCAGGTTGACATAGTGCGCGAGGTCGCCATCGAGCACGCCGTTGTTGGATTGGAAGGAACCCAATCGTGCCGAAGAACTGTTGCCGGAATACGGACTGGGACCCGTCCATATATTCATCACCGATGTGTACAACTCCATCAACTCGTTGTCATACAGTGTGTACACCTCGTTGGTCATCCCGGTCATCCAGGTGCTCGCTCCCGCGCCGCCGCCTTTGTTCTGGGTGATGTCGTAATCGACTTCCCACCAGATCCGCACACAGTCGCCAGGGGCGCGCTGCCCGTAGTCATGGGTATCGAAATCCTCTCCCGGGCCGGGCATCCGGTCTTCCACATGACACTGGAAGGGATTGAGGTGGGCGAGTGTTCGGTCGTTGTAGAAGATGTGGATGTCGCGCTCCTGACGCGGTTCGAAGGGCCCGAGCACCCAATTGCCACTCTGGTCGGAGACAAAGCCTCTGGCATGGTCCTCAAAAAAACTCAGTGCCACCAGACTTTGGTAATCGCCGTGGACAATGCCCCGATAATGCACCCCGGGCACTTCCTTGACCACAGTACCATCCGAAAACCGGATCTCGAAATCCTCCGTGCCGAGGCGGGCCTGATAGACACGCAGGACGAGGACCGAACCGTCGGGTTTGGGCAGACGGACGTCCATCCAGGCGGGCCTTTGCTTCAGGATGTCTCCCAAAACCTCGGGATCGGGAACCAATCCCCAGGAGGCCGATTTTACCTCTTCGATGGTCTCGAGCCGGGAGGCTTCCATCGCTTCCTGGAAGGGGGTGAAGGAAGGAAAGACTAGTTGCTGGACTTCCAGCGCATACACCTTGCCCGGAACGGGCTTCAGGTCTTTGGGCGACTGTCCCCACAGAAGGGATGTCACAAACAGCAGGATAATGGTGGTTAAGCTTCGCATAATATCAAAAATAAAAGGTGAATACTTACATCCAAAATAATCAAAAGCAGGGAATCCGGCACCGTTTTGACGGAAAAAAAATCGCCCCCCGGTGCATCACTGCTTCTCTTGCCTCTCCATTACGCCTCAACGGCTGTGCAGGGCAATCCGGTTGCCTTCTGTATCCGTGAAAACACCCATATACCCCACATCAGGGGCAATCATTTTTTTGGGTACAACGATTTGGCCTCCGGCTGCCTCGACGCGCCCCAGTTCTACGGCTACATCGCCGGAAAATGCCGTAAAATAAATGAGTACCCCTTCCGGAGAGGGGTGATAAAAATCGGGATGAGCCACTAGCGAGCCACCAGCCCCGGTACTTCCTTCCACGCCGGGAAACCATGCCATGTCCAACACACCCATGGGATGTCGCTCCAGTTTGATCCCGAAAACGGATTCATAAAAAAGGACGGCGCGGTCCATGTCCCTGACAGGTATCTCGAACCATCCGACCGGGTTGTGTGTGCTATTCATAGGGCAATTATTTATCGGATAAAGATCTCTGCAAGGCCTTCCCTCCCTGTCACAATGGAAAGATAAAATCATTTTGCCCGAATCGGGCCCGATTGTCGCACGTATTCCAGAAATATCTCGGTGAATTGACCTTCCCTGATCCCTTTGATCCGCACCTTCATGGCCACATCACTTACCCGGGTATAGGTGATTTCGGATGGGAAGGAATAGTCCGGATGAGAGAACGTCCAGCTGTTTTTGTCCTGGCCGGTGAGCACATAATCTACCGGCTCACCCCCGTCGCGGTCCTTGACCCGCTGGGAAAAAACAACCCGGTCCCCTTCCCGGTAAAGGCGGATCTTTTCCGTGGGCACTTTCATGCCATTCACGGCGGCATAACTCTCCCCCTGCCATTCCCGGCCTTCCGGATACCACGCTTCAAAGACCGACATTTCCGTATCCAGCAATTTCCAGGTGCCTTCGATCCAGGCAAACTCACGGATGATATCCTTGCCGTCATTCCGGTGGCAGGCACCTGCAACAATCGTCAACAGCAACAGGGCGAAAATCCTCATAGGGGCTGATTATCCCCCGAAGGTAAGGAGGAATGGAAAACACAAGGCCCGCCTCAACGAAAGGCCGCATTGATCTCGTCGAGAGCCCGGCTCCCGGGACAGAGATCTTGCTCCCGCAAGGCATTGAGGGGCGTGTCCACTGTCTGGAGGGTGGCATGCAGGTCCTCGCTGTCGGGCTCGATGTACAGCAGCCCCGTCACAATCTCTCCGGTCATGCTGGCCTGATGAAGCCGCTTCATGGTGGACAGTCGGTCCATCGGATCCCATTCGGTCGGCAATTTGTGCAAAACAATCTTGGAACCATCGTGCATGGCCAGTTCACGGGCCGTGTTTTCCGGATAGCGGACGGTAATCTCTTCGGCAGGCGGCACAAAGTCCATGGAGCCGGCGGCGTGGTTGTGCTCGCGGACGTATTGGTAGGATTTGGTGGAACCCAAATTGTTGTTGAATGTCACGCAGGGTGACACCACGTCGAGGAAAGCAAAGCCTCCGTGAGACATCGCCGCGCGGATAAGGGGAACGAGCTGGGATTTGTCACCGGAAAAACTCCTGGCCACAAAGGTGGCGCCCAGTTCGATGGCCAGCGATGCCAGATCTATGGTGGCGAATTTGTTGACCGATCCGCTTTTGCTTTTGGAGCCCACATCCGCCGTAGCGCTGTCCTGCCCTTTGGTAAGGCCATAACAGCCGTTGTTCATCAGAATATACACGATATTCAGATTGCGGCGGATGGCATGTACAAACTGACCCATGCCGATAGAGGCGCTGTCGCCGTCACCCGATACCCCGAGATACAGCAAATCCCGGTTGGCGAGGTTGGCGCCGGTGGCTACGGAAGGCATACGCCCGTGTACGGTATTGAAACCGTGGGATTGGCTGAGGAAATAGGTGGGGGTTTTGGAGGAACACCCGATGCCGGATAGTTTGGCCACCCGGTGGGGTTCTATGGCCAGTTCGTAACAGGCCTGCACAATAGCCCCACTGATGGAATCATGGCCGCATCCTGCACAGAGGGTACTGAGCCCGCCTTCGTAATCCTTGAAGGTGTACCCCAAACGGTTGACCGGGAGATCGGGGTGCCGGAAAGTCGGTCTAAGGTATGTCATGATCGGAAGTGCATGAAGGGTTTGTCGGACGGTGGTGACTCAAACGTTCACGGCAGCCGGCCAGTGTTGGCGTATTTGCTGGTAAATCGTGTCCGCCGGTATCGGAAAACCGTCGTAGTGAAGTACCGGTATGAGTTTGTGGTTGGGCACATCCAACTCCTGGATCAAGAGCGTACGCATCTGGGCATCGCGGTTTTGCTCCACCACATAGACCCGGTCATACCGATCCAGGAATGCCCGCACTTCTTCATGGAAGGGAAGGGACCTGATGCGCATCCCCTCGACAAAAATGCCTTCCTGAGCCAGTTGGTCGCGCGCTTCGCGGGCGGCATGGGCCGTCGTGCCGAAATACAGCATGCCTGCTACCGGCTGACCTTTGCAGCGCAACAATTCCGGAGGCGGTACCAACCGGGCCGCAGTAGCCCATTTGACCATAAGCCGGTCTACATTGCGCTTGTAGGCATCATGATCTTCGGTATAGCGCGCATATTCATCCTTGGAGGTCCCGCGGGTAAAAAATGCGCCTTTCTGGGGATGCGTACCCGGAAGAGTGCGGTAGGCAATCCCGTCTCCATCCACATCCAGATATCTGCCCCAGGTTTTGAGTTGTTCGAGCTCTTCGGCACCGAGCACTTTGCCGCGGTCGAAGGAGCGGTCATCCTTCCAGGAGAAGGCATTGCAGACGTGGTCATTCATCCCCAGATCGAGATCCGTCATGACCAACACCGGCGTCTGCAAACGCTCGGCCAGATCAAAGGCCTGTGCGGTCAATTCGAAGCATTCTCCGGGGTCGGACGGGAACAAAAGCACATGGCGGGTATCTCCGTGCGAGGCATAGGCCGACGAAATGAGGTCCGCCTGCTGGGTCCGGGTCGGCATGCCCGTCGAAGGACCACCCCGCTGCACATTGACCACCACGGCGGGAATTTCGGCGAAGTAGGCCAATCCGAGGAATTCGGTCATGAGGGAAATACCGGGACCACTGGTGGCGGTGAATGCCCGGGCCCCATTCCAGCCGGCCCCCACCACGACACCGATGGAAGCCAACTCATCCTCGGCCTGCACAATGGCAAACCGGTTTTTGCCGGTGACCGGATCCTTCCTGTATTCCTCGCAGTAGGCGGCAAAGGCATCCATGACGGAAGTGGACGGGGTGATGGGATACCAGGCTGCCACGGTTGCCCCGGCATACAGGGCTCCCAGCGCCGTTGCGGTGTTGCCGTCCACCATGATCTTGCCGCGGTTGAGATCCCGCTTTTCCAACCTCAACCCGAGTGGACAATCAAAATGTTCCAGGGCATAATTCCGGCCCAATTCCAAAGCCTTGATGTTCATGGCGATCAGCTTTTCCTTCTCGCCAAACTGATCATGCAGCAACGCTTTGACCACTTCCGGGTCCAAATCCAGCAAAGCCGTCAGCGCGCCCACATAAATGACGTTTTTCATCAACAACTGGGTCCGCGGCTCGGGAAAATGCTCCATACCCATCCTGATCATGGGAATGCCCAGGAACCCGATGTCCTCCCTACGCCATTCGGGTGGCAGCTGTTTGGAATCATCATACACCAGATATCCGCCCGGCGCCACGGAACGGATGTCTTTTTCCATGCTTTGCGGATTGACCGCCACCAGCAAATCGATGCCTTCCCGGCGGCCCAGATAACCCTTCTCGCTGACCCTCACCTCATACCACGTAGGTAGTCCCTGGATGTTGGACGGGAAAATGTTCTTGGCCGCCACGGGCAATCCCATCCGGAAAACCGCTTTGGCAAACAGTGTATTGGCACTCGCCGAACCCGTTCCGTTCACATTGGCGAACCGGAGGACAAAATCATTCACACCACTTCGAGAGGCCATACCATGGAGGCTTTTGCCGTTTGATATCCGAATTTCTGCATGTCCCACGCCGCCGTCGGACAACGTTCTGCACACAATCCGCAGTGCAGACACACATTTTCATCCTTGATCATCACCCGGCCCGTAGGCAGGTCGGGTGATACATAAAGGTCCTGATCCAGCTCGAGGGCAGGTGCCGACAAACGGCTTCGCAAATCGTCTTCTTCGCCGTTGACCGCAAAGGTGATGCAGGAAGTGGGACAGATGTCCACACAGGCATCACATTCGATGCAACGACTCGTCGTGAAGACGGTCTGCACATCACAATTGAGACATCGCTCCGCCTCCCGGTAGGCAGTAGCAGGGTCAAATCCCAACTCGACTTCCATGAGGCGATCGCTGAGAGCTTTCCGCTTTTCGGCATGCGGCACCTTGTATCTGAGGTCGGGTACGACCTGGCTGTCGTAGACCCACTCGTGCAATCCCATTTTTTGAGGAGCCATGGAAGTCCTGGGCGCCGGACGGTCGGACACGGAGAGGCCCTGGCAGAAACGGTCGATGGATATCGCCGCTTCATGCCCCTGCGCTACGGCCGTAATGACGTTCTTGGGGCCCATGGCAGCATCCCCTCCGAAGAAAACCCTGGGGAGGGTGGACTGGAACGTTTTGGCATCCAGGACGGGGAGTTCCCACTGGTTGAACTCGATACCGAGATCCCGCTCGATCCAGGGGAAAGCATTCTCCTGCCCGATGGCCATCAAGACGTCATCGGCCGGGAAAAAGACCTCTTCTCCGGTAGGAACCAGCTTGCGGCGTCCGCCTTCATAGACGGGCTCCACTTTTTCAAACAACATGCCCTGCAGCTTTCCTCCGGACGTCACGAAAGCTTTGGGGTTGTGATTTTCATGAATGGGGATATCCTCGCGTTGGGCATCCTCGATTTCCCATGGAGAGGCCTTCATTTCCTTGAAAGGGCTCCGCACGAACACCCGGACATTTTCACCACCCAGCCGCCGGGCGGTGCGGCAACAGTCCATCGCAGTGTTGCCCCCTCCCAGTACCAGCACATTCCTGCCGATTTTGTCCGTATGTTGAAAGGCTACGTTGGCCAGCCACTGAATGCCCACATGGACCCTGTCCGGATCATCCCACCGCCCCGGCAAATCCGCCAGATCCTTGCCTCTGGGAGCCCCAGTACCGACAAATACGGCGTTATAATCCTTGTCCAGAATCTCCTTCAGACTTTCTACATAGGTCTTGAAATGGGTGTGAATCCCCATCCGTAGCACATAACCCACCTCCTCGTCCAATACGGATTCCGGCAGGCGAAATGCAGGGATCTGCGAGCGCATCATCCCTCCACCTGCGGGTTGATCATCATACAAGTGAATCTCGTAACCCAAAGGCGCCAGATCGCGAGCCACCGTCAGGGAGGCAGGACCGCCTCCGATGAGCGCAATTTTTTTTCCGTTGGCAGGGAATGGCCCGGCGGGAAGAATCCCGGCAACATCTTCCTTGTAGTCGGCCGCCACCCGTTTGAGGCGACAGATGGCTACCGGCTCTTCCTCCACCCTGCCCCTTCGGCAGGCGGGCTCACACGGACGGTCGCAGGTGCGGCCCAACACGCCGGGGAAAACATTGGATTCCCAATTGATCAGGTAGGCTTCGGTGTACCGGCCCTCCGCGATCAGGCGGATGTATTCCGGGACAGGCGTATGCGCCGGACACGCATACTGGCAGTCCACGACTTTGTGAAAGTATTCCGGGTCTCTGATATCCGTCGGTTTCAACGCCAGGTCTTTTTCGGTTCGAAAGGTAGGGCAAGATACAATCTCCCGGCAATGACCACACTCAGGAATGTCCATGACCAGGCTCATCGCTTCTTCGCAACGGGCGGGTCAGGGCATCCCTTACCCCCTCAAGGCAGAACGACCAGCCGACCCGCCCCGTCGCCGCCGGACCTCCAGAAATAGCAGCCGGGCGGAATTCCTGTCGCGTCAAAGGCCGTTTCACCAGGGCCGGTCTCTCCGCGCAGGATTTCCCTGCCGGAGATGTCGTACAAGGCAAACTCCCGGCGGTCCGTTCCCGCATCCGGCCGCTGAATCACAAAAGAACCCCGGCACGGATTGGGGCGTATCGTCATGACCGAAGCACCGGACAAAATGGTCACGTAAACCGGTCCATATTCGGGTTCGTGGCAAGCTGACCACAATGCCTCTCCCCCGCTTTCCCGCCATACCGTTTCTGTCAAAGGGGCTGGATTCCCGGCATTGTCTGTCCGTATGGGCGGGATGCTCCCTATATGGGTGTACCAACTGCCAAAGGGATAATCGAACAGGGAAGTTTCCGCAGGTTCCGAGGTGCCCGGTGGCTGGATCTGCCCTTTGACCACATTGCCGTAAGAATAATGACCGGTGCCTTGCAGCAGAAAAAGTCCCAACCAGGGCGCAGAGGTATTGACGACCTGGTTGCCGATGAAATGCTGTAACCCGGAGGGGGGATTGGCGTTCATGAAAATGCCGTAAAGCTCGGCGCGATTGCGGAAGAATGTGTTGTAGGGCCCGTTCTTGTCGTGGCTGTCATCAATCACGATGTTTTGGACCACATTGCCTTCAAACAGGTTGAAGTATGGGTAATTGCCGTGCAGGACCAGGTCGCCGGCGGCGTCGGCAGGAAGAACGGTGCCCGTCCAATAGGGGGAACGGCTGACATTGTAGGCCAGGACATTGCCATTGGCGCCGGATTGAAGGATCATGCTGTGCCGGAGTTGGCGAAAAATGTTTCCGGTGACGAGGCATTCGGCTGTTCCCGCCTGGAGCATGACGCCGTAGGCCCGTCCTCCGCCCCCATACCCGTGTCCTTCCGTGCAATAATTGCGGACGATGGTGGTCCGCGATGAGGACCGGACATCCACGTGCGCGAAATTGGCCTTTCGGCTGTGTATGCCTGCTATCAGACAATCCCGGGCGTGGATGAGAGAAATATTGGCGGTCTGCGTCCCGGTAGAATCCGTGCGTTCCAGTCCGAGGCAAATCACACCGGCTTGCCGGATGGGTTGGACTTCGTACAGCAACGGAGGCCGCCCGGGGTCGTAATCCCTGCGGAGGGGACGGTCCAGCCACAGCGTGTCATCCTGCACCGACGCCACCGTCAGCAATTGACCCGTGGTGTGCAGGGCCCACGTGTTGAAGACAAGCAGACTGTCGTCCAAAGCATGTAGCCGCAGGATGTCACCCGGTTGAAAGATCTCCGGATCTTCGACCCGGATATGGAACTGCCCCTGTTTGAGGGTATCCAATACATGGATCCCGGTCGACCATTCCTGACCTTGCAGGAGGATCCCGTCCCGGTTTTCGCCCGGTCCGAGCAGCAGATGGCTGGCGGGCAATCCGGTCAAGGCATCCCTCTCCCCCTCCAGGAAAACGCTGTCCCTGAGTATGATGGATTGGGTAAACCGGTAGCGGCCGGGGGGGAAATGGACCCGCCCGGGTCCCTGCAACGCATTCATGGCCTGCAAAACGGCTTCATCACAAGGCCATACTCCCGAGGAATCTGCGCCAAACTGCAAAACATCCACCTGCGCATCGGGCAGGTAATTTCCGCTGCGCCCCGGCTGACGCCAGTCCGTCCGACGCAGGCTGTCCAGGACTTGTCCGCCTGCGGATAAGGGCATCACGGCCATAATGGCCATCCACCACGACGCGATGATGAGATATCCGCCAAAGACCGAGAGCCTTCCCCGTCCTGTTCCCTTTCCGGTCATGCCGCCATCATTTTGCGGATGTCTCTGACTTCGCCGTAGATGACGAGTACATCCCCCGGTTCTATGGTCGTTCCCGAGGAAATGACACCCATGACTTTGTTCACCTTTCGTGCCACACCCAACATGTTTTTTTCCATGACCGGGCGAATGATGGTGAGCACCAAAACCCCGTAGGTGCGGCGAAACCCGATTTCGCGAATGGTCTTCCCGATGAATTTGGCGGGGGATTCCACCTCAATGATGGTATGCGACAAGGACAATTCAAAGGAATCAACAACCCCCTTGATATCGAGTTTTTTGGCCCACCGTTCCGCTGTTTCTTCTTCAGGATGCACGATCTCGTCAACCCCCATGGCTTCGAGAACAGTTTGATGCAGGGGTGAAACCGCTCGGCTGATGAGTCGCCGGGCTTGCAATTGTTTCATGAGTGCGGTGGTCATGATATTGGCCCCCTCGTCCTCGCCGATTGCCACAACGACGACGTCAGATTCCCTGACCGGCAGACCTGCCGCCGCCAGGGGATCCGTACAATCCGCACAAATGGCATGTGTCAGGGCATGCTTGAGGGCTTCGACGGTGGTCATGCTGGCATCCACGCCAATCACCTCGTGACCAATGGCGGTGAGCTTGGTGCCCAGGGAAGAGCCAAAACTGCCCAAACCGAGAATCAAATATTTCATGATGCTTAGTTGATGAGAATTTCTTCGGTGGGATAGCGGTATCTGGCCCTCCACACCCGGTGAAAAAAGGCAATCATTACCGTGAGCAAACTGATGCGACCGACAAACATGCACAGGATGAGTACCACCTTGCTGGGAGCGCTGAGGGTGGGCGTAATACCCATACTCAATCCCACGGTGCTGTAGGCTGAAAAACATTCAAACACGATCTTCAAAATGCCCTGGTCCGCATCCCAGGTGGCAATCAGAAAAATGGCTATCACGTTGATCAGCAGGGAAAGCATGATCACGGCATATGAACGGCGCACGGAAATATCTGCAACCTCCCTGCGAAAGATCTCGATCCGGGTTTTCCCTTTCGCCAGACTGAGCACATTCAAAGCGGCAATCGCCAGCGTGCTGGTTTTGATACCACCGCCGGCAGATGCGGGCGATGCTCCTACCCACATCAGAAAAATAACGAGCAAAGAGGCCGGAAGACTGACCTGGGCAAAATCAATGCTGTTGAATCCTGCCGTCCGGGGGGTAGTGGCGCTGAAGAAAGCCGTTACCCATTTGCCGGATCCAGAATGAGGGGCAAGGGTGAACTCTCTTTCAAAGAAATAAAACAAACATGTACCTGCCACCACCAAAAGCGCTGTGGTGATCAGGACCAGTCGGGTGTTGATATTCACGACCCAGGGAATGTGTGCCCCCCGTCTGGCTCTTTCATTGGCATACCACAACCGCTTGATGACATAGCGCAAATACTGGCCTCCGTTAAACAGAATGGGAAAGCCTATCCCTCCGAGAATGAACAACCCGGCCAATACCAGCAACAAAGGATAATTGAACCGGTATCCCGGGTCAAACAAACCGGCGGACAGGGTCGAAAATCCGGCATTGCAAAATCCGCTGACCGCATGGAAAATGGAAAAAAACCAGCGGCTCCACATATCGGCAAATGCGGCCGGTTCGAGAGACAAAAAAATCAAAACACAGCCGGCCGCTTCAATCGCGAAAGTGAGCAGAATGATTTGTTTGAGCGTTTTGAAAACCTGCGAGATCTGCCGCGTATTCGTCAGCTCATGCAGAAGGAGTTGGTGATTGAAACTGGCGACCCCCTGAAAAAAGAAAGAGAAATAACTCGTGAACGTCATGATACCGATGCCGCCCAGTTGCATCAATCCTATCAGTATCCATTGACCAAGGGGTGTAAAAAAAGTACCTGTGTCGACAACGATCAGGCCTGTCACACACACGGCACTGGTGGCGGTAAAAACGGCATCAATCAGAGACAATTCGCCATGGGAGGCATTGGGCAACAGAAGCAGGAAAGAACCCATGGCGATCAATCCCAAAAAACTGATGGCAAACAACCGCGCCGGATGCATCACGGTAGTGCCCAGGGAATGTCGCAATGCGGAAAATTCCCTGACCAGACTGCCGATGCTGATCAGATACAGGAATATTTCGGGGGCTGCCAGAGGCCCGGTCGGGGTCACGGGAAGCCAAAATCCCAGGAGCAGCAACACGAAAAACAGGGCATCAAAAAACCAGGCCTTGGCCGGTGGACGTTCGGCGGGGATCAGGTAGCGACCGGCCAGTCCTGCAAGGGCAAGGACCAGGTTGACTTCAATAATGACGTGCAGCGTTTCCCGCGGGAAGCTGGCGGGAGCAACCCCCGCTACATAAATGATCCCGGCAGCCGTCAGCAAGCCGGCCAGGAAAGGGAGATACCGCATGACACGGCCGGCGTCCATCACCCGGCGGGAGAGAAAGCGCCAAATGGCAGGCCGTGCTTGTCGAGACGACATATGTCAAATATGCAGTCACAAACGTACACGTATTCCGCAGACCATGGGTACGGGTCTGGCCGGAATCTCAAATCTTAGGTTTGACGATGGTAAACACCCGGCTGATGTTGAAGCCGAAGTGGATGCCGCCGTCCAGGAAATCCCCTGTGGTCTCCGTGATGAATCCGGGCTCGGTCATCCAGGTGGCATTGGTCAGATGCAATTGGAAGACGTGCCCACCCGTCTCGATGTCAAACCCCACACTGACGGCATCACGGTATCGCGCATTCAACTGGTCGGGCGCTACCCAGGTGTATTCGGCATTGAGGGTAACCCGGCGGGTCAGACGCTGGCGGACACCGATCCCGAGGGCATACACATCATTTTTCTCCGTCCGGACAGGCACCAGATTGCGATGGATGAGGGTGGGTGCCAACTGAACGGTGATCCAGTCATTAAATTTGCGGCCCACCAGCAATTGCCAGGCGTAGGAAAGCCGGGATGTAAAATAATTCTCACGCTCCGGATTGGCCCATTTCAAGGTGTTGACATACATACCCGCCACAGCCGTCACGGATACCGGCATGTTGACCTTTCCCTTGCTCTGGCGCAGGATGCGGTACTTGAGATATCCATCCAGCATTTTCTGGTAGGTGCTGCGTCCCACGCCGATCTGAAGGCGGGAAGTGATGCCGTAATCAAGCCCCAACCGGATGGAGGCATTGTCCAGTCCAAACAGATCATAAACCCCCTGATTGAGCTGACCGAAGCGGTGGTTGATCTTGAAATCCAACACCCCGGCATGGGTGTTTTCCAGACTGTGGAGATTGACAACCCTGGTAGTCTTGAAGCTGGCCGTGGTGTAGTCGGTCACTTCCTCCTCGCCGAGGAGAGCAAGCAAATCGTCCTGGGCCTGCGCCGTTGTTCCGCCGCCAAGGACGATACCGATCGCCAGGAGGAAGAAGATAATCCTGGTCATATGCGTCAATTCTTCATTTCGGCCAGGGTGACATCCACCTGCACCTTGGCGATCCGGGCGATCTTGTCCTGCACGACCGACGGGATCTTGATTTCGTGATCCGCGACGGCGACGTCAAAGGACGAGGAGGCCATTATTTTGCCACTCTTGACCGTGATGACGGCGGGAATGGTGCGCTCTTTTTCCACGCCATGGATATTCAGTTTGCCCTGAACGTTGACCTTGTAAGTCCCGTCCTTGGTCCAGTTGACGGCCGTGGATTCAACGATGCGGCCCTTGAATGTCGCTTTGGGATACTTCTCCGATTCGATGTAATTTTCGTTGAAATGCTCCTGCATCAAGGCTTTCTCGAAAATGAATCCCTTGACCAGCACGGCAAATTCGAGGGCACCGGAAGAGGCATCAATGACAGCGGTAGTGCCTTTGCTGGTCGCATCAATGGTTTCCAGAGGCGTACTCGCGACGAAATTGATTTTGCCGTCCCGGGTAAAATATTTTTGAGCCTGCAAGGCCGGTGCTGCCATTCCGAGAATCACAGCCAGGAAAAAGATCTTTTTCATAGGTATGGGTATTTGTTGAAGGAGAAAAAGGTTACAGAATCACACATCGGGAGAGCTCGACATCCATGAGTTTGCCGACACATTCGCCCCGTATCCGCACAGCGGCGCCGGGTTGGAGGGCTTTGGTCGCTTCCTGCTGGCCGGGGTCCATCCGGCAAAGCACACCACCCATCAGTCCTCCCGCCTCGAGGATGACCGTCATACCGCCGTGATCGCCGGCTTCAACACTCTGGATGGTGCCTTCCACCTCGACGACCTTGCCGAGATAAGTCGATGAAGCGCCGGCTTCGTCCTGATCAAATGCTTCATACAATGAGGCTGCCGCTACCTTGTGGTCCGCACGGAGGTCTTCCATGCCCGGCAGGGGTTTGAAATACATGTAAAGGCCAATCGCCAGCCCTGTGAGGGCCAGGAGAGCGATGCCGATAAACCACTTTTTCATGATCGAAGGGATTTAGTTGTTGGGAGCGCCGGCGGCTGCCCACGCGGCGATTTTCTCGATGGTGCAGGCATCCATTTGTGGCTGGCCCTGCGGCATGGCACTGAATCCCGCCTCGTGCCGGATGGCGCCCAGCAACCGGTTGTCGTCCACCTTGGCTTTCACCCCCGCATGGGTATCCAGGATTACCCCTCCACTGGCCAGCGCGTTGTTGTGGCACACGTTGCACTGCTGGTTGAGGACGGGCTGCACGTCGATGGAAAACCGGATGCCGGTTGTGTCGCAGGTTGTGAAGGGATAAAGGTCCTCCTCCACATCGTAATAGCAGCTGGAAAACGGGCCGGTCATGGCCAGGAGGAATAGGGCAAATCCGGTCATTCTGAGCATGGTCATGCGGATGTTGTCAGTTGTTCTGGGCCCCCTGGTTGATCCAGGCAGCGATTTGGTTGATGTGGCATTCCGGAAGCGGGTTGCCTCCCTGCGGCATGGGCGAAAATCCGGGTTGGCGGCGGATGGCTCCCAGTATCCGGTTGTTGTTGACAACCACCGAGACCCCGGAAAAGTTACTCAGGTTGATGCCACCCAGAGGGGCAGACCCTCCGTGGCAACCCGTACAATATGTGTTCAGGATGGGCTGGATGTCATTGGCAAAAGACATCCCTACCGTGTCACAGACCCCGGTCGGATCACAGGTGAGATCCTTGGCCCCCTGCAGGATCCAGGTGCGGATCAGGTTTATTTGCTCGGCCGTCAGCGGAGGGCTTGGGGGACGGGGCATGCGTTTTTCGGGATCCGTCTCGTTGATGGCTTCCCACAGGTCTCCGTCCAGGTCGCCCGGCTTGATGTCGGCGGTCTGCATGACCTTCTGGTAAGAGGTCAATTCGATCCCCTCCTGGGGCGAAATGGCACTGTGGCAGCCCGGGAGAGCGCAGTTGCTGACGAGAATCGGCAATATCTGGAGCTGGAAATAGACCGTATCAGGATGGCAGGGCTGAACCATGGTCGTGTCATCAGGCGGCATGTCCATATCCACCACCGGCCGGTGTTTGCACCCGCTGTTGGAAAGGAGACCGGTCAGAATGAAAATGCCCGACAGCAACAGCGGCAGGCGGAACAATCGCAAGGGGTAAGGGGTCATGTGGGGCAATTCCTTGGACAAAAAACGAAAGTAATCCCTCAAAGGTATCTACCGACTGAAAATATGACAGGGTGGTCAAGGCTGTGGGTAACCCGGAAAGAATTCTCATGCCTGATGGTTGCCCAAGGACATCTTTCCGATGGAGGGATTTTCGAATTCGCCCAAAAAAGAAAGCCGTACCCGGGATGAGGGGTACGGCCAACTTCAAATTATAATCCCATGAACATATCACATTTCGGGGGCGGGTCCTCTTTCGGCCTCCGCCGTGTCCTTTTCCTTAGGACACTACAAAGGTGAACATCCCCTATGGCGCCCACAACAACAAAAAACAGATTGTGTAAAATGTATTTTTATCGGATAATTGTTTTATCTAAATATAATTCAACTGCTAAATATTGATTTATATATTAAAATGATATTAATAGGACATTGATTGTGAATTTTATCATGAAAAAATCACTTCCACGGATCCTGAAACAAGGGGTTTTGGGTGAAGGAGGTATCCGTCAGGGTGTGCAAAAACCGGATCAAATCCTCCTTTTGCGCCGGGGTCAGGCCCAGGGGCCGCATGTTGGCATCGTAGTTTTCGGCAATATGCCCCCCGCTGTCGTAGTGGTCGATGACCTCTTCCAGCGTTTGAAATCGGCCATCATGCATGTACGGCGGCGTCAGGGCAATGTTTCTCAGACTCGGCGCCCGGAATCGGCCGTGATCGAGGTAAACACCGGTCACCGCTCCCCTGCCCTTGTCGGCAAATTCCAGCAATGACCCCACACTGTCAATGGCATTGTTGAAAAATCCGTGGGTCGTGAGCAGTACCGTGCCATGGCAATGGCCGCATTCCGCATCCGGCAATACAGGGCTGAAATCGAAAAACATTTCGAAACCCCGGAGCTCCGCATCCGTCGGGAATCCTTGCCCCGTCACAAATACACGGTCGTACCGGCTGTTTCCGCTCACCAGCGTCCGCTCGAACTGGGCGATCGCCCGGGCCGCCAATTCCTTCGTCATTTCCCGCTTGTCCCGTATCCCGAAGGCCTCCCTGAACCAACGGGTGTAAAGGGTATCCCGCTGCAACTTCTCCATGACCCTGGGCCAGGACTCGTGCATCTCAATCGGGTCCTCGACCGGCAACAGCGCCTGGTCTTCCAACCGCGGCGCACGCCCGTCCCAAAAAAGTCCGGTGGATACATAACCGATATTCAACAGACTCATGGCACTCCGTGTGCCATTGATGCCCTGGACGCCGGGACTGACCGACCTGCCGTCCGTGAAGCTGAGCTCAGGCAAATGGCAGGTGGCGCAACTCATCGTCGAGTCGAGACTGAGCCGCTTGTCAAAAAACAGCCGGCGACCCAATGCCACACCCGCCACCGTCATTGGATTATCGGCCGGTATTTCCAATGCCGGAAAATGATCCGGCACATCCACTGCCAACGGCTGCGGATTGTAAGGGATATGGGTCAGGTCGCAATCCGTACAATCCGGTTCATTCCCGTCCTTTCCGCAGCCCGCTGCGAAAAGTGCCACCCACGCGGCCAGTACCAGCAAACCCCGCATGGTTTCAGTTGTGGATGGAAAGGGCCGCTGCATAATTGTTCATGATCACCAACATGGCGGGGTTGTCGGGGTTGTGGGCAGAGCTCTGTGCCACGATATCCCAGTACCCTCCGCCTTCCAGCTTCAGCAACGCCTTGACCTGCAGATCGGCGGTCAGGTGTTCGGTGGCGCCTTGCTCCACCTTCATGACCAGGGGCAGGGTCACCTCCCGGTAAAGAGGCGTCCCTCCGGCATGATACGCGAAGGGCAGTTCGTACACACCGTCACCCTGGGGATCGGAAAGACCCTGGAGCTTGGAAAATATGTAACTGTCCCAGGCATCCCAATACCGGTTGCCGGCCACCCCCAAAGGATGCAGGCTCGGGTAGTCCTGCGGCGTGGTGGCATTGGTGACTGCATCCAACCCGATACCCAGGATAAGACCGTTATAGTCCCCGGACGGTATTTCTTCAAATCGAAAAGTAATGCCCTGCTCCGCGGCCGTCGTATCGGTGTTTACCGAGGTGAAATGAACCAGCGCCACGCCATCGGACAAAGGCACTTCCGTGCCGTCCGTGGCCACCAACCGGGCATTCGACAGCAGAAAATCCATTTCGGCAAACTTCAAATCCATGGCGCCCTCGTAATCCACCGGCGCATTCATGACCAGCGGCTGGTCTTCCCAAAGCGCGCGAAAAACGATATCTACCGTACCCGGCCCGTCCGTGTCTTTTTTCTTTTCACAGGCAGTCAGGCCCGCAAGCAGCAAAATCGCTACGGCCCAAAGCAGTCCCTTTTTCATGGTTTGATGTACTTGATCATTAAAGGCCGGAACCCCTCGAAAGGTTCCCTCATTGCAAAGATGCACGCACCTGCTCCATCCAGTTGGTGTCGGGTATCACAGAAGGTCCCGAAAGGTCTTGCAGGTCGAACCAGGCACCGTAATTCACGGTCAGCGGAAACTCGAGAGCACTGCCTATGTCCACCACCTGATCGGAGGGAAGGGTCACCTTCAGCGGGCCATAACCCCGCCAGAGGATGGTGTCGCCGGAAACGCCGGTCAGAAAGGCGGCTTCCACAGCGCCAAATCCCGTGACATCGGTCCACAGATCAAAAGGGTTGTCCCGCAACGCATGGCCGGACGGAAAATGCTCCGGATTTTGCTGGTCGGAGGGGATGGCCAGACCCATCAAGAAGGAGACGGAATCCAGGCGCCCGCTTTCGATGAAAGAGCCGGCTTGCACCCTCGATACATCGCGGGTGAGCAACACCTGATCCCGGCGATACCACTCCCCGTTGATGGCCATCGAATCCAACAGGCGGGCCGGAGCCTTGCCTTCGAAATAAAGAGTGAAATCCGACAAAAGGATCAACGGCCGGACCAGACGCCAGGACTCACCGGCCGCGTTGGTATAGGCAGCAGCAGGATCGTGTATCTCACTGCCCACCTGGTGGGTGACGACCAACGTCAGCCGGGGCCAGGTGCAGCAGCAGTTTTCGTCGGCATCCGCGCGGAAATTTTCCGCGCGCACATCGAGGCATCCTTCCACCGGTTCGAGGCATCCGGACAGCCCCGCCCAAAGCCCCATCACCGGAAGGAATATCCAAATCTTGCGGAGGTCAGGCCTTGCCTTCATAGACACGCGTGATGATCTTTTTGACCTGGGCCGAAAAATCCTTGCCCATCATCCAATGGTAGTATTGGGGTTCCCGCTGGAAGATGTCCCGTACCAGCTCACCGTTGTACTTGCCGAAATTGAAAACGATGTCTCCCCGGTCGTTGTAACGCAGCCTTTGGGTGGCATCGAGCAGGCGGGCATCATTGGTAAAGTCGTGCAGGGACTGCACATCGGGATTTACCGGTCGCGATACCACGGTGCCGTCCTCCTCCACGAGGTCCGTATCGCGGTATCGTTGCAACTGCCCCTGGAGCACGTCAATCGTGGCGCGCACGTCTTCAAGGGCATCGTGGGCCTCCTCGAAATCCCGGTCGCAATAAAACCGAACGGCGGCTCGAAGGGTGCGGGGCTCCATTTTGTAAAAGATGCGCTGCACATCTATCATCCGGCGCCCCTCCAAATCGAAGTCGATGCCGGCACGGGCAAATTCCTCCATCAAAAGCGGAATGTCGAACCGGTTTGAGTTATAACCGGCGAGATCCGAATTTCCGATGAAGGCGTGCAGGTCTTTGGCGATCTGGGCAAACAGCGGTTTGTTGCGCACCATGTCCGGGGTAATGCCGTGCACCCTGATGGCTTCTTCGGGGATGGGTACGCCGGGGTTGACCAGCTCGCAACGCTCTGCGGGTGGGCGTCCGTCGGCAAAATATTTAACGATGGCGATCTGGAGGATCCTGTCGCGGAGGACGTGCAGACCGGTGGCTTCGAGGTCGAAAAAACAGAGGTCTCTGTCCAGGGCAATTTGCATGGGGAGGTGTTAGCGGAGAGGAACGAGCAGCGTATCCATCCCGGGTGAGGTCCAGGAGGCCATCTCGCCCCCGGAGGTGCCAAAGATAAGCAGGCCTTCCGCATCGGGCAGGTTGAGCAGGAGGTCCCGGGCGCCGTCCAACCCCTTCACCATGCAAGCCGTGGCAAGGGCATCGGCCGTCATGGCATCGGGTGCCACCACGGAAACGCTCAGCAGGGCATTGCGCTCGGGGAATCCCGTAGCGGGATTGATGGTATGGCTGTAGGTCCGCCCGTCCACGTGGTACAGATTGCGGTAATTGCCGGAGGTGGCCAGGCCTTTGCCCGACAGGTGGATGGCGGTATACATGGCTTTGAGGGAGGCCGATTCCTCGGGCATGTTGACACCCAGGGTCCAGGCATCGCCCCGGGGACTCCGGCCCCAGCCGTGCGCTTCGCCGCCGATGTCCACGAGGACATCCTTGATCCCTTGTGCCAAAAGGAATTGCCCCACCACATCGACGGCATATCCCTTGGCAATCGCCGAAAAATCGAGTTGGATTCCGGGCAGGGGCTTGGACAATGTGCGGTGTGCCGGTGATTCCAGTCCTGTAACGGCTGCCAGGCCTACGAGGGTCAACAGGCTGTCCACCATCAGGCTGTCCACCCGGGTCACGGGCTTTTTGGGGGTGTAGCCGAATCCCCAGTAATTGACCAACGGCATGACGGTGGGGTCAAAGGCGCCATCTGTCAGGGCGTGGATTTCCCGGGACCGGATGAAATTGGCGGTAAAGTGAGGCTGCTCCCCTTCCAGCGTAAAGGCGTCCGCGGCCTGGTTGAAACGGCTGATCGTCGAGGTGGGGATATAGGTGGACACCTCGGCGTTGATGGCTGCCAGCAGGCTGTCCAACGATCCCTTGAAATCCCTACGTTCCGGATCCGCATAAGTCACCTTGTAATAGGTGCCCATGGTCTCCCCCTGGATCAGCATGAAGGCCTCCGGGTCGGCGGCCGGGCGACCGGAGGGCCGGCAACCTGTCAGAAAGGCGGCCAGCAGCAACAACAGGCATTGCCTGCCGGACATAATACACGGAATGTTGATCATGGCACAAAGGTAATTCCGGAACGGAGGTGCGGTTCTCACCGGAGGTCGAGCATTTGTCCCCGGTGGTAACACACGCGGCAGCGCGCTTCGTATTCCTGCTTTTCGCCGAGGAGGACCGTCTGTTCACCGGCCGACAGGCGATAGGAGTGGGTGGCCAGATTGCCGCAATGCCGGCAAATGGCGTGAACCTTGGTGATGTATTCCGCCATGGCCAGCAGGGCCGGCATGGGTCCGAATGGCCGGCCTTTGAAATCCATGTCCAGACCGGCCACTACTACCCGAACTCCTTGCAGAGCCAGGTCTTCGCAAACGGAAGGGAGCAGCTCGTCCATGAACTGGGCCTCGTCGATACCCACTACCCGGGCCTCGCCCAGCAGGTCCGGAATCTCGCGGGAATGGGAGACCGGCACCGACATCAGACTGTTGGCGTCGTGGCTCACGACTTCCTTTTCACTGTACCGGTTGTCTATCGCCGGTTTGAACAAAACGGTAGGCTGTTGGGCGATGCGGGCCCTGCGGATCCGGCGAATGAGTTCCTCCGTTTTCCCGGAGAACATACTCCCGCAAATCACCTCGATCCAGCCGCTGCGCTGGCTCCGGAAGGACGGCTCCAGAAACATTTCCCTATTTTTGGTGTACCAGGCATTGGCGCCCGGACGTTATCGCTGCAAATAAACACATTCCCCCCAAACCCGCCCCCATGGATACGAATCAGGCCCGGCTCCTCCTCCGCAAAATCCAACACCTCTTTGAAACCATCGACACGCCGGCCGGTGTGCTTTCGCGGATAGAACGGGATTTGCTTTTGGACTACACCCGTCAGTTTTATGCTTCCCTCACGACGGAGGAGGCATCCCCGAAGTCGGCGCCTCCCGTCGAGGAAAAACGAGCAACTGTCCCTCCGGCCGCACCGGAACCTCCGGCCGTAGACGAAACCCCTCCACCCCGGGAGCCGGCACCTGCTCCTGCTCCCGTACCGAAACCCGAGCCACAGGTCGTAAAGATGCCGGTCGTCGAACCGGTGACGGTAGAGGAAACCGTGCCCCTGCATACCGAAGCGCCGGTCAGATCGGCGGCCTCCACCAATGGCAACGGCCACCGGGACACTTCGGCCCTGTTTCTGCACCACGAGGCACGTGACCTCTCCGACAAACTTCGCCTGAGTCCCATCGAGGACCTGTCGAGGGCCATGGGCATCAATGAGCGTTTTCTGACCATCAACGAGCTTTTTGGCGGGGAGCACGAGGCGTTCGACAAGACCCTCCGCACCCTCAACAACCTGCCCACTTTCAACGAGGCCCGCCACTTTCTGGAAAATGAAATCATTCCCCGCTACGGGTGGATGGACGACAAAAAGCTGAAAAAAGCACAGGTTTTCATCCAGCTCGTTCAGCGCCGGTTTATCTGATCCCATGCAGGAGGAACGATCACCCGCGCAACCCTTTTCCGGGCCGTTGTGGACAGCCATCCGTATGGTGGCCGTTCTGTGGGTCATCCACCTCCTCAGGTTTTTGCCCCTCTTTCCGTGGCCGGCCACGGATCTCGGTATTTATCCCCGACGCCTTTTCGGCCTGAGCGGTATCCTGACCGCCCCGCTGACCCACAGCAGCTGGACCCACCTGACTTCCAATTCGGTGCCGCTTCTGGCCATGATCACGGTGATATGGGCGTTTTACCGGAGGGTGAGCTGGCCGGCTTTCCTCATGGTGTACGCCCTGACCGGCGTGGCCGTGTGGATATTTGCACGCCCTGTCTTTCACATCGGGGCCAGCGGTGTGGTGTATGGACTGGTGTCCTTCGTCTTCTGGAGCGGCATATTCCGGCGCAGCCTCAAGTCGGTGGTCCTCGCCCTTATCGTCGTGCTCGTTTACACACCGATGTTTGCCGGGGTCCTGCCCAATCAGGAGGGCATCTCCTGGGAAAGCCATCTGCTGGGCGGCTTTGTCGGCATTTTCGTCGCCTGGTGGTTCCGGCAGGACATCGAACCTGAGGAACAGGCACCTCAGGCTTTGCCCGCTGAGGAAAAGCACCTGTTTTTCGACCCGGATACCTTTGAACAGACTCGAAGCGAACGGGAAGGGAGGTGAACAGGTTATTGACAAGCCGACACCATCAACCAAATCAAGGGTTCTGACAAACTTTCTTGGTAAAGCATTTTCGGTTGATCCCATTAATCCGCTGTCTGGATATTCCCCATTCGTCCACATTTGTGTTGTATTTTACATTTATTCGTACGTAATAGTGTATTTTTTTACATTTCTATGGACATAACGAAATGACGACGGAGGCCTTACCGGCGACACCGTAAGCATGCTTCTTTCCGATCCCGGGCTGTGACCGTGTTTAATCTGATGGATCCAGGGAAAGGGAAAATCCCAACCCTGGAGAGCTTGAACAAATTTCCACATTGCCCACCGTCGGATCGATTTTGTAACGGTAAGGGATTATGGTCAACCCCCCAGGGGTTGGTTTTATCCTTGTCGCCATAGCTCCGGTTTGCACGCAGGTTGGACCCCTTCGGCGTCCTGCGGATTTCTTTCCGGCATCGTCCACGCCATGCCCGGGAAAATCCCGCTTCATCGATCCGGACCCCCAAGGGCGTACAACTCATCGCCAAGGGGGCGAATCAAAACAACCGAACACCAGAAACGTCAAGACGAAACAACGTCGCCGTACAGCTCGCCCATCACAGTTTCAACACGCCAGGTGCAATGACGGATCTATAGTACAACAACCTCTTCGGTTGGGGTCCAGCGAGCCTTGCGGCGACAAGCGTCCTGCCTGTATGCGACAGCCATACAGGTTTTTGGTTCCTTTTTGGCGCCTCAAAAAGGAACAACCCCTGACGGACCTCAAGGGCATAAAACTCATCGCCTATGGGTCAAAACGAAAAAAATTAATGTCAGAACGAAAACCGTCGCCGTACAGCTCGCCCCGGACACGGAGAGGGCCAATATGTTCGAGTGCGCCTTTTTCAGCGGGGTGCCGGATCGAGCGA
>CAYYGN010000022.1:0-52087 GCA_964471595.1 uncultured Saprospiraceae bacterium | reverse complement strand
AGCACAGGACCCTTGGCGCCTCAGGTAGGGCTCGAACCTACGACCTACGGATTAACAGTCCGCCGCTCTAACCGGCTGAGCTACTGAGGCGTATCGGCTAAAGCGATGCAAAGGTAGGCAAACCGCCAATATGGGACAAGTACATGCCAGAAAATTTTGATGTCTCCCCGTCCTTGAGCATTCCCCTCCCGACCATTGGACCGAAAACCCCATCTTTGGCCCGAAAACCCGCAACATGGCACTATTGGTAGTGGGCACGGTCGCCTTTGATACCATCGAGACGCCCTACGGCAAAGCGGACCGCGTCATAGGAGGCGCTGCCACTTACATCTCCCTCGCCGCTTCCTACTTTACCGACCCCGTCCGCATCGTTTCCGTCATCGGTGACGATTTCCCGGAAGAAACCCTGGCCGACATGCGCACCCGCGGCATTGACCTAGAAGGCCTGCAGGTCCGGCAAGGCGCGAAGTCCTTTTTCTGGTCAGGGCGATACCACAACGACCTCAACACCCGCGACACCCTGACCACCGACCTGAACGTCCTCGCCGATTTCGATCCCGTACTCCCCGCTGCCTACCGGGAGGCCGACTACGTTATGCTGGGCAACCTGACACCAGCCATCCAGACCCGTGTCCTGGATCAGCTCACGCGACCGCCTCGCCTCATCGCCATGGACACCATGAACTACTGGATGGAACACAGCCTGGGCGAGCTCCTCGACGTCATCGCCAGGGTCGACCTGCTGACGGTCAACGACGAGGAGGCGCGACAACTCACCGGAGAGTACAGTCTGGTGCGGGCTGCCGGCCGAATCCTTTCCATGGGACCCCACTACCTCGTCATTAAAAAAGGCGAACACGGCGCCTTGCTTTTCATGAAGGAAAAGAACAGCGAAGAGCTCCACATCTTTTACGCCCCGGCAATGCCTCTGCTGGACGTGTTTGACCCTACGGGTGCCGGTGACACGTTCGCCGGAGGCATGATGGGCTATCTCGCTCACTCCGGCGACCTCGGCTTTGAAAACATGAAGCGGGCCCTCATTTACGGCTCGGCCATGGCGTCCTTCTGCGTCGAAAAATTTTCGGTCGCCCGACTGCTCGACCTGGATGCCGACCAAATACTGGCGCGTATTGCCCAATTCCGCAAGCTGGTCCACATCGAAGGTTGAGATCAGGCCCTGTCGCTCTGATCAGCCCTTGTTGGCCAGTTGGCCGCAGGCCGCGTCAATGTCCTTGCCCCTGCTGCGACGTACCGTCACTGTCACCCCCAAACGGCTGAGCTCGGCGACAAAGGCATCCAGCCGCTTTTCGTCCGAACGGATCATGTCCACCCCTTCGACAGGATTGTATTCAATGATGTTCACCCGCACAGGAAACCGCCGGGTCAACGCCGCCAGCTTACGGGCGTCTTCCGGATGATCATTGAACTGCTGAAAGGCGATGTACTCGTAGGTAATCCGGTTGCCGGTTGCCCGGTAAAACTTCTCCAGGGCGTCCATCAGGACGGCCAGGTTGTTCTGCTCATTAATGGGCATGACCGTATTGCGCTTGGTGTCATCGGCGGCGTGCAGGCTAAGCGCGAGATTGACCCGGGGATTGTCGTCCGCCAGCTTGCAGATCATTTTGGCGATGCCGGCGGTACTCAGCGTGATGCGCTTGGGGCTGAATCCCATGCCGTCCGGGGCCGTCAATCGCTCGATACTGGACATTACCGGTGTATAGGCCAATAGAGGCTCGCCCATGCCCATATAGACGATGTTGGTCAGCGGACGACCATAGGTGGCCAGACAACGTTCGTTGACCAGACGCACCTGATCCACAATTTCGGCAGCCTCGAGATTGCGCACGCGCTTCATTTGGCCTGTGGCACAAAAGGAGCAGGTCAGGCTGCACCCTACCTGGCAGGAGACACAAACTGTATAGCGCTCCTCCTCGGGGACGGGAATGAGGACCGCTTCGATGCGGTGCCCGTCGTGCAGGGCAAAGCGCATTTTGACGGTACCGTCAGTACTGATCTGCTCGATATCCGGCCGGATGGGGCAAAAATGAAAATGTCGGGCCAGGTTTTCCCGGAGGGGAAGGGGCAGATTGCTCATCGCCGCAAAATCCGTCGCTCCCTTATGCCAGATCCACTGCCACACCTGGCCGGCCCGAAAGGATTTCTCTCCCTGGTCCCGGAAAAAGGTATCCAGGTCCTCCCGGCGGAGTTGGCGAATGTCCAGAGATGCAGCCGGTGCGATCATGATGTGCTCCTAACGCGGCAGATGCCGGCGCAGTTCCCGGGCAGGCGGATCAGGCGAGGGTCTGCTTGACTTCGATGATCTCGTATACCTCGATGTTGTCGCCGACTTTGATGTCGTTGAAATTCTTGATGGCGACCCCGCATTCCATGCCGTTTTTCACCTCCTTGACGTCTTCCTTGAAGCGCTTGAGCGATGCCAGTTCGCCGACCGCCCCCTCCTTGGTGGGGAAGACGACAATGCCGTCCCGGATGACGCGGATGTGGCTGTTGCGCAGAACGCGACCTTCCGAGACATAGCATCCGGCGATCGTGCCCACTTTGCTGATTTTGTACACTTCCCGGACGTCGAGCTGGCCGAGGATCTTTTCTTCCTTGGTAGGCTCGAGCATGCCTTCCATGGCCATCTTGATCTCCTCGATGGCTTCGTAGATGATGGAATACAGCTTGATCTCCACGCCTTCTTTCTCTGCCAGTTTACGGGCGCCCTGGGAAGGACGCACCTGGAAGCCGATAATGATGGCGTCGGAAGCCGAGGCGAGCAGGACATCCGACTCAATAATCTGGCCGACGGCCTTGTGGATGATGTTGATCTGGATGGTCTCGACCGACAATTTGAGCAAGGCATCGGAAAGGGCCTCGATGGATCCGTCGAAATCACCTTTGACAATCAGGTTGAGCTCCTTGAAGGTACCCAGAGCGAGACGGCGTCCGATCTCGTCCAGACTGATCCGTTTGCTGGCCCGGTTGGTCTGTTCGCGGGAGATCTGTGCCCGTTTGGCAGCGATCTGGCGGGCATCCGATTCGTCTTCCATCACCTTGAAAATCTCCCCGGCTTGTGGCGCCCCGGTGAGGCCCAACACGGCGACCGGTGAGGAGGGTCCGGCTTCGGTGACTTTCTTTCCCCGTTCATTGAACATGGCTTTGACCCGACCCGAATACTCACCAGCCACCATGACGTCGCCGACATGCATGGTCCCGTTCTGGACCAGCATTTTGGTGACATAGCCACGCCCTTTGTCGAGCGAGGCTTCCAGGACAGTACCGGTGGCCAAACGGTTCGGATTGGCCTTGAGGTCAAGGATCTCCGCTTCCAACAGGATTTTCTCGAGGAGCTTGTCCACATTCAAACCGTGTTTGGCCGAGATGTCCTGGCTTTGGTATTTGCCTCCCCATTCCTCCACCAGGAGGTTCATGTTGGCCAGGGCCTCTTTGATCTTCTCGGGGTTGGCGTCCGGCTTGTCCACCTTGTTGATCGCAAAGACGAGGGGTACATTGGCGGCCTGGGCGTGGCTGATGGCCTCCCGGGTCTGGGGCATGATGTTGTCGTCGGCCGCAATAACAATGACCGCCACGTCGGTGACTTTGGCGCCCCGGGCCCGCATGGCCGTAAAGGCTTCGTGACCAGGCGTATCGAGGAAGGTGATTTTCTTTTGTTCGGGTCCGACGGTTACTTCATACGCGCCGATGTGCTGCGTGATGCCCCCTGCTTCGCCGGCGACCACATTGGCGCTCCGGATATAGTCGAGCAGGGAGGTTTTACCGTGGTCTACGTGACCCATGACCGTCACGATTGGAGCCCTGGGGGTCAGATCTGCGGCATCATCTTCCTCTTCCTCGATGTCGATGAGCTGATCCTCCGCGCTGATGAATTCCACCTCACGGCCGAATTCATTGGCTACGAATTCGATGATCTCGGCATCTAGGCGTTGGTTGATGGACACGATCACCCCGAGATTGAAGCAGGTGGTGATGACTTCGGTGGGCGAGACATCCAGCAGGCCGGCCAACTCCGAAACGGAGATGAATTCGGTGACCTGCAGGTTTCCGTCCATGCCTTCCATCTGGGCCAACTCGGCCTTTTCGCGATGGAAGTCGCGCTTGTCGCGGCGCATTTTCTGGCGCTTGCGCTTGCCGCCGCCGCCCAGCCGGGCCATGGTGGCCTTGATCTTGTCTTCGATCTCTTTTTTGGAGACCTCTTTGGGTTCATTGGGGCGCTTGCCGCGTGCCACGCCACCCCCGGCGCCGCCAACCCCGGGTGCACCGCGGTTCTCGCTGAAGGTGACCGTCTTGCGCTTGCGCTTCTTCTTCTGGTCGGCATCGGAGGAGGCCACCGGCGCACCGGCGGGCGTGTCCTCTTTCTTTTTCTTGGGCTTGGCGAATTTGTCGGTATCGATTTTGCCCATGATCTTGAGGCCGCGCAATTGCTGCGCTTCGGCCTTGATCACCTCGGACTCTTCCGGGGCGGCTGCTGCGGCAGGTTCGGCCGGCTGATCAGCCCCGGTTTCCGGGGCAGCCGATTCGGCAGGTTCCTCCGCAGGGGCAGCCGGCTCGGCCGGGGGTGCGGACTTCTTGTCGATGTCGATCTTGCCGACCACCTTCAATTTGGCTTCATGCCGGATCCTGTACACCTCCTCTCCGGCCTCCGGGACGGATTCTTCCTGGGCGGGAGGGGTTGCGGGTGCGACGGGAGCAGGGCGGGAAGGGGCGGGCTTTTCGGCAACCGGCTCGGGCTTGGCAGGACCGCGATGGCCCAACACCAACTGATCCGCCTGCTCCTTGATATCCATGGATTTCTTGAACTCCCGCATCAACTCCTCGTACATTTCGTCCGAGATTTTGGCGGTGGGTTTGTTCTCCACTTCAAAGCCGGCCTTCAGCAGGTGCTCCACCACGGTAGAGGTCCCTACATTAAACTCCTTGGCAACTTTTACGAGCCGTTTCTCCATTTAGTCATTTTGGTCCGGATCTCCGCAGAGCCGGACATTTCATCGCGCAAAGGTACAAGGAATTTGCGTTCCCCGGCCAGGCGCTTTATTCAGCATTACCGGCCTCATCGCTCTCCTCCTCGAACTCGGCGGCCAGGATGCGGAGCACTTCATTCACGGTTTCTTCCTCGAGATCGGTCCGGCGGACCAACTCCTCGGCATCCAGGGCGAGTACGCTGCGGGCGGTATCGCATCCGATGGCCTTCAGGGCATCAATTACCCAGGATTCCAATTCATCGGCGAATTCGTCGAGATCCACGTCTTCCACCTCATAATTGACATTGTTCCTGTAAACGTCAATCTCGAATCCGGTCAGCTTGGAGGCCAGTTTGATATTGGCGCCCCCCCGTCCGATGGCCAGGGAAACCTGGTCGGGATCAAGATAGACCGACGCCCGCTTTTTGTCCATGTCCAACTGGATGGTGCCGACCTTGGCCGGGGTCAATGCCCGCTGGATGTACAGGGAAGTGTTGTTGGTGTAATTGATGATGTCGATGTTCTCGTTGCGGAGTTCACGGACGATACCGTGGATCCGCGAACCTTTCATTCCCACACAGGCGCCGACCGGGTCGATGCGGTCGTCGTAGGATTCGACCGCCACTTTGGCGCGCTCACCGGGCAGACGCACGATGTTGCGAATGGTAATCAGACCGTCTTCGATCTCGGGCACTTCCTGCTCCATCAGTTTTTCGAGGAACATGTTGTCGGTCCGGGACAAAATGATGACCGGGTTGTTGTTGTGCAATTCCACCTTTTTGATCACGGCCCGGACCATGTCGCCTTTGCGGAAGAAATCTCCACGGATCATCTCGGTGCGGGGCAGTACGAGTTCGTGGTTGGTGGCGTCATCGACCACCAGGATGTCGCGCTTCATGATTTGGCTGACTTCGCCGACCACCAGGTCGCCTACGCGATCGCTGTAACGCCGGTACACTTCATCCTTCTCCAGTTCCATAATCCGCGAAATCAGCGTCTGGCGCGCCGCCATGATGGCCCGGCGGCCGAAATCCTCCAATTCGAGCTGCTCGTAGCACTCCTCCCCGACCTCGTAGTCGCTGTCGATGGCGAGGGCTTCGGAGACGGAGATCTGCTTTTGCTCGTCCGTCACTTCCCCATCGGGTACGATTTCCCGCACCCTCCACAGCTCGAGGTCCCCTTTGGTCGTGTTGACGATCACGTCAAAATTCTCGTCGGATCCGTATTTCTTGCGGATGAGCGTGCGGAACACGTCTTCGAGTACCCGCACCATGGTAGGACGGTCAATATTTTTCCCTTCCTTGAATTCCGAAAAGCTTTCTACGAGTTTCATGATATACGATTACCAGTCGGTTATTTAAATGCGATTTTGACAACGGCCTGCCGGATATCCCCAAAAGGGATTTCCTCCCGGACGGTTTGCTTTTGGCGCCCCCTGCCGGAGGTGGTCTCCAGGCCGATGCCATCCGGACCCGCAGAAGCCAGCCGGCCCTCCTTTTCTGTTCCGTCCCCCAGGGTGACCCTCAGCGTCCGGCCCACGTGTTTGGGATACTGTCTCGGCAGTTCCAGGGGCCGTGTGGCGCCGGGCGAAGAGACCTCCAATCCGTAGGAAAGACCGATCAGACCTTCCAGATCGAGCCGCTCCTCGACATACCGGCTGATCGTCCGGCACACTTCAAGGCCTATGCCTTCGTCGCCGTCCAGAAAAATCTCCACCTTGTTGCCGGGGAGGACCTGGACCTGCAAAAGGAAATAGGCCCGGAATTCGGGTTCCTTTAGTTTTTCCTCCACCCAGTGGCGTATGATCCCGGCAGGCTCCATGATGAAAAAACAAGAGGGAACCTTCCGGTTCCCTCCTCTTATCGTTTGCTGGGGCAAAGATACGTTAATTTTGACAATTCCGCTCCCGGATCTCCATCTGTCTGCATTTTGTGCCCCCGAAGCTGCATCCCTGTCCAAGGTGGTACTTTTGCCAGCGCAATCTTCACTCCATGCGCATCGCCCTCGCCCAACTCAATTACCACATCGGGGATTTTGACGGCAATCTCGCCAGGATGGAAGGGGCCATACGCGAAGCCATCCGGATGAAAGCCGATCTCGTGTGTCTGGCCGAGTTGGCGGTTTGTGGGTATCCGCCCCAGGATTTTCTGGAGTTTGGCGATTTCATCCGGAGATGCGAGGCCGCCGTGGAGACCCTCAAATCCCTTTCCCGGGGAATTGCCATCGCTGTCGGAGCGCCGGTGGTCAACCCCGTTCCGGAAGGCAAAGACCTTTTCAACGCCGCCCTCTTTCTGGCGGATGGTCAAGTCAGGCACGTGCATCACAAGGCCCTGCTGCCCACCTACGACATCTTTGACGAATACCGGTATTTCGAACCGGGTTCCGGCTTCCGTGTGGTCGAGTGGAAGGGGACGCGTATCGCCCTCACCGTTTGTGAGGATATCTGGAACGTGGGCAATGAAAACCCCTTGTACACCCGTTGCCCCATCGACGAAATGATGGAGGACAGGCCCGACCTGATCATCAATCTGTCGGCCTCCCCGTTTTCCCATGCCCAGTCAGCGGAAAGAAGACAGGTGCTCCGCGCCAATGCCCTCCGCTACGGCCTGCCGCTTTTCTATGTCAACCATGTAGGCGCCCAGACCGAACTCATCTTCGACGGCGGCTCGACCGTGATGAAGCCCGACGGGACGGTGTATGCCGAAATGATCTCATTCGGCGAGGAGATCCGCGTGTTTGACCTCGGGGAGGTCATACGGAATCCGGGAGAAGGCCCCCGCAACCTGGACAAAATCACCTCCATCCACGATGCCCTCGTCCTGGGCCTGCGGGACTATTTCCGGAAGCTGGGCTTGTCCCGGGCCGTCCTTGGCCTTTCGGGAGGCATCGATTCGGCCGTCACCGCGGCGCTGGCCGTACGGGCACTCGGACCCGACTCGGTCACCGGGTTATTGATGCCTTCGCGGTATTCGAGCGCGCATTCGGTGGAAGACGCCCGGCAATTGGCCCAAAACCTGGGCATGCCATACCAGGTGGTCCCGATCGAATCGCCCTTTGCCGCGATCCTGGAAGCCGTGGCGCCCGTATTCGGCGACCGTCCCTTCGATGTGACCGAAGAAAATATACAGGCCCGGCTCCGGGGGATGATGCTGATGGCCTGGGCCAACAAATTTGGCGCGATCCTGCTCAACACCACCAACAAAAGCGAAATGGCCGTCGGTTACGGTACCCTGTACGGCGACCTGTGCGGCGGATTGTCCGTCCTTGGGGACGTGTACAAAACGGAGGTCTATGCCCTTGCGGCCCACATCAACCGGGACGGGTTGCTGATTCCGCCAAATTCCATCCAAAAACCTCCTTCCGCCGAACTGCGGCATCACCAACAGGACACCGACAGTCTGCCGCCCTATGACGAACTCGACCCCGTCCTGCGCCTTTATATCGAGGAACGGAAAGGCCCGCGGGAACTGATCGCCGCCGGCTTCGACGAGGCCCGGGTCAACCGGATCCTGCGCCTGGTGAATACCAATGAATTCAAGCGTTACCAAACTGCTCCCGTACTGCGGGTGTCACCCAAAGCTTTCGGGATGGGTCGTCGCATGCCCATCGTGGCCCGGTATCTGTCCTGAGCGATCGGGCCGGGTGATTTTGCCCTATCTTTGCCCCATGCCCTTCTGTGCGCTGGCCCTTCGGAAATTGGCGATTCTCCTGATCCTTTTGGCACCGTTGTCTGTGCCGGCCCAGTCCGTGGTATTCGAGGAGGAGCCCGCTATCCGTCGCTGGCGGGAATCCATTGCCGAAGCCAACAAGCACCCCGCCCGGCTGATCGATGTCTGGCGGATCCAGATCGCCGCGACGGTCGACAGGCGGCAGATGGAAGCAGCGCGCTCTGCCTTCAACCGGCGTTACGGATGGTTCACTCTCAATACGACGTATTCGGAACCGTTTTACAAATTGCAGGTCGGCGCCTATTACCACAAGCGCAATGCGGAGGCGGTGCTTTGGCAACTCAAACGCGATTACCCCGGCGCTTATCTGGTCCGGGACAAGGTGAAACTCGGCGAACTGACCGACTGATGTGCCCATGATCGAATCCAAGCGGCGAAGGTTTGACGGACTGCTCACCGTGCTGTATCTCAACCTGCTGGTGATCGGCCTCCTGATGGTGTATTCCACGAGTCACGTGCCGGGGCAGGAGTTCGACCTCTTCGACGGCAAAACCCCCATGAGCCGGCAAGCGATTTGGGCCGGGATTTCGCTCGTGGCTCTGCTTTTCGTGCTCACCATCTCAGCGGAATTCTGGAAATCGCTCGCCCTGCCCATCTATGTGGTGTCCATGGCGGCGCTCGTACTGGTTTTGCTCTTCGGCTCCGAAATCAAAGGGGCACGGGCCTGGTTCCAGTTCGGCGCTTTTTCCTTCCAGCCGGCCGAATTGGCCAAGCTCGCCACCTTGTTGCTGACGTCCTCCTTTCTGACCCATTTCCGGACCGACCTGAGCCAGACACGTTCCCTGACCATCGCCGGAGGGATTGTCGGTTTGCCGGTTCTGCTCATTTTGCTCCAGCCGGACACCGGAAGCGCACTGGTATTTGCCGCCCTCCTGTTTCCCATGTATCGCGCCGGACTTTCGGGCAGTTATTTGCTCCTCCTCCTGTTGGCAGGACTCGCTCTGTTGCTGCCTCTCGTCTTTCCCCTGACCTGGGTGTTGTTTGCCATCCTCTTCGTCGGACTGGCGGTTTTGATGCTCCGTTTTGAAAGGAAAGGCATCTGGGGGGTTGCGCTCGCGCTATTGCTTGTCCTGGCCGTCGTCGCCTTTCGCGAGGGGTTCGCCGGTCCGCTGGCCGGACTTTACGGGGCTTTCTTCCTGCTTTTTGCCATTATCACCTGGCAGGCCAGGGCCCGCCAACTCGTATCCTTTCTCCTTGTTCTTATGGGATTGGCATCCGGTCTGGCCTGGTCTTCATTTGCCGTATTCCACCACATCCTGCAACCCCACCAGCAGGAGCGGATCAATGTGTGGCTGCATCCGGGCGATTGCGATCCGCGCGGCCCTCTTTACAACGTGCTCCAATCCCGTTTGGCCATCGCTTCGGGCGGACTGGAAGGCAAAGGTTATTTACAAGGCAATATCACCAAGTTGAACTATGTACCCGAGCAGACCACCGACTTCATTTTTTGTGCCATCGGGGAAGAGCAGGGATTTTTCGGCGCCATAGGCGTCATTGTCCTTTTCACCCTGCTCATCCTGCGGATCCTACAGATCGGCGAAAGGCAGCGCAGTGACTTCAGCCGCTATTACGCCTACGGACTGGCCGGGATTTTCCTGATCCACTTTGCCATCAACATAGGCATGACGGTCGGCCTGACGCCCGTCATCGGGATACCGTTGCCTTTCATCAGCTACGGCGGTTCGTCCATGCTCTTCTTTACCCTTTTGTTGGGCATTCTGCTCAAGCTCGACTACCGCAACCGCATCCGCTGACCGACTGTCATTGCCCGGCCGGATAAAGACGGGAATCGCGCCTTTCCAAACGAAATACCGGATACCTGCGGTGATTGGGTTCGTACCAGGGCGAATGCCGGTAGAGCCAGTCGAGCTGCCGCCGGGGATCGGCGGCCAGGCCGGGATCCGCGTGCAGAGCCTGATCGAACGCCGCTTTGAGTCCTGGATCCGCTTCGAGCATCCTCTCTGCCGTTTCCTCAAAGACGTAGGCGGAGAAGTACTCCTTTTGCTGCAATACGGCATCGAAAAAATTCCAGGCCAGCCAGCTGTCCGGAGCCTGGGGTTCCAGGGTGTGCATCAGATAGGCCACGGCATCCTGGTCCGTAGGAATAACCACATCTCCGGGGAAAAGCCGCACGGTTTCCCGGGAGGCCGAGACCTCCACATCAACGATCAGGTTTCGCCCCTCGTAGGGTTCCGGGAGACGGCTCGCCTGGCCGATCCGGTAAACGGTGAGCGGCATGTCCATTTCCGACTGGACTCTCCACGCCGTGACATTATGCATCTGGAGACGGGACAGGACTTCGGTCCATTCCTGGGGAATGACATAGGCGGCGGGCCGCTGTACCGTCAGGGTCGGCCGGCAAGCGGGCCACCAGGGCACCGGTGCTGACCAGGGTGAGGTGCGGTCATACCGTAGCCCGGGTTTTCCTGTAACCCGGCTGACTTCCGTCCGGGCCGTATATCCCCGGAATGGGAAGGTGGCTGTCCGGTTAGAATCCGGCTCCCACCGCAAGCCCCATTCCTGTTGGTCCCTGGCCTGATGCCGGGCGCTGCGACGCACCCGCTGCAGATCCTCCTTATGCCCGGCCGCATAATGCACAATGGCTTCCAGGAAAGCCTGCGTGGCCCGAACGCGGTCGGCAAAGGGTTTGAGCATGTGGGCTTCCGTCATGAATCCGGGACATTGGAACAGGGCGGCATAGCCGGTCGAATAACGGGGAAGATCCTGAAAGGCTCTCAGCCCTTGTTCGGGCGGGTGATCGCCATGCACATAAGGGCACATCGGCCAGCCGGCCAAATCCATGGCTTCGTACAACCAGGGCTCCAGCGTATCGCGAAGGTATCCGGACAAGGCAGGCGGCAGTTTGTCAGCCTGTGTGGTGATGAGGGACAGGGTATGGACATAATCCGCTCCGTTGCTGGTATGGGTATCGACAAATAGGTCGGGATCCCAGGCCTGAAACAGTTGATAGAAGGACACGGTATTCCGGGTATCGGCCTTGATGAAGTCCCGGTTGAGATCGTAATGGCGGGCGTTGGCGCGGAATCCCTGGAGGCGGGGTCCCTGTTGGTTGGCGCGGAAATACGGAGACCTGACTCTGCCTCCGTCTGCATTGTAATAAGGTATCATCACGATCACCGCGTGATCGAGGAGGGGGGTAAAAGCCGGGTCTGTGGCCAGCTTTCGCGACAGGAGCATGGAGGCATCAACCCCACAAGACTCTCCGGCGTGGATGGCGTTGTTGACCAACACGACGGCTTTGCCGGCTGCCCGGGCACCGGCGGGATTTTGGGTGCCGGTTTGGCCAATGATGACGGCTTCCAGGGGCAGCATGCCATCCGACAAGCCGAAGGGCTCGACGCGTACCAGGGGACTCATCCGGGCCAGTTCACGATACCATTCCATGGCTTCCTCCCGCGAGGCCGAATAAAGGGTATCGCGTTCGAAGGGCGTCTGGAGAACGGGGGCCTGGGCCTGTACCGTCAGGACAACGAAAAGGTTGCAGGACAGAAGGAGGGCCGGCAGGCACCGGCAAGCTACCGACCCGGAAAAAGGAACAAATGGTTTCATGCCCGAAAGATGGGGTGGTTACTGGAATGGACGGACTCACGGATTCCCGGCCGGACCCGTTTAGGCCGAAGATCGGAAATCGGCACAGAACGGCAGGACGGGAAAGGCGTACCAATGTCCGGAGCACGGCACTCTGTCCTGTCTGTCTGCACAATAAACCGGCCGTCAAGCCGCTATGTTGATATACAAACGTTTCATCATGAAAGGCCTTTTTCGGGTGATGGGTATGGTCCTCCTGCTCCTGCCCGCCTGGCAGGCAGAGGCCCAGATGTTCGGACAGAACAAACCGCGCTACCAGCGATTTGATTTCGAGGTGTGGGAAAGCCCCCATTTCACCTGCTACACCTACCTGAAAAATCCGGACAGGATCCGCGAACTGGCGACCTGGGCCGAACACTGGTACGGTCTCCACCTGGCTGTCCTGGAGGATACTTTCCCACAGCGCAACCCTGTATTGTGGTACAATCACCACGCCCATTTCCAACAGACCAATGCCATCATGGGTCTGATCGGTCAGGGTACGGGTGGGGTGACCGAGGCCTTCAAAAACAGGGTGGTCCACCCGCTCATGATGACCCGCAAGGCCACCCATCACGTACTGGGCCACGAACTGGTACACGCCTTCCAATACAATATGGTCATCCGGGGGGACTCGACAGGCCTGGAAAACCTGTCCAACCTCCCGTTGTGGCTCGTGGAGGGCCTGGCGGAATACCTTTCCATTGGCAGGCGGGATGCCCATACCTCGCTGTGGATGCGCGATGCCTGGCTTCATGACCGAATTCCTTCCCTTGACGACCTCAACGACCCCCGGTATTTCCCCTACCGCTATGGCCAGGCTTTCTGGTCTTTTTTGACAGGGACGTGGGGCGATGGCGTCATTCGCCCCTTCTTCCTCGCCTCCGCCCAATACGGCGTGGATCAGGCATGCCCGCTCGTCCTGGGCCTGACCCTCGACTCCTTGTCCACCCTGTGGAAGGGAGCCCTGACCGCCCATTATGCCGCCCTACTTCCCGTCAAGGCGGTGGTGACATCAGGCAAACCCATCCTCACCGACAAAAATGCCGGCGAGATGAACCTGGCTCCGGTCCTGAGCCCGGACGGGCGTTTCGTGATTTTCGTGAGCGAGAAAGATCTCTTCAGTCTGGACATGTATATAGCGGATGCCCGGTCGGGGAAAATACTCCGAAAGGTAGCCAGTGCCGCCCGGGAAGGACATGTGGATGATTTTCAAACGATCGAATCCTCAGCGACCTGGTCGCCAAGGAGTGACCGGTTTGCCTTTGTGGCTACACGAAAGGGACGCAATGTCTTTTTGATCAAGGATGCCTTATCGGGTCGGACGGAACGCACGATCGAGATCCCGGGCGTGGAAGCCCTCAATTATCCTGCCTGGTCGCCGGACGGGCACACGCTTGCCTTTGCGGGTATGGTGGAAGGGGAATCAGATATTTACACGTACGATCTCCGGAGCGGGGAGGTGCGCCGGTTGACGGACGGCCCGGATTCGGAGATCATGCCGGCCTGGTCGGCCGATGGCAGCGAGATCGCCTTTGTAACCGACCGGCTGGACGCCCGGCGGGGCCAGTTTCCTTCCCTATGGGGCTTCAATCTCGCCATCGTTACGGTGGCCTCCGGCGAACGCACCGACCTCGATCTTTTCCCGGGCGCCGAAAACATGAACCCTCAGTTCAATGGCCAGGGGGATTTGCTTTTCCTGAGCAACCGCGACGGATTCCGCAACCTGTACCGCTATGACCGGAAGGCGGACGAGGTCCATCAAATGACCGACCTCACTACCGGAATCAGCGGCATCACCCAATATTCGCCCGCTATGACGGTATCGTTCAAGCGCGACCGCCTGCTGTTCACCCAGTTCTCCAACGGGGAATATGCCGTTTACATGGCCGCCGAAGAAGACCTGGCATCGCGTCCGGTGGACAGGTATGCGGTCAATCCGGAGGGCGCTCTTCTGCCGGTGGCCGGCAGGGAAGTGCGCGAGGTGGTCAACGCCTCCATGGCGGAAGCCGATCGCGCGGGTATCCCTCCTGTTGAAATCAAACAGGTCCCCTACAAGTCCCGGTTCCGGCTGGATTACATGGGAGGCAGCGGTGGGGTGGGCATCGGCACAGGCAACAACACCTTTGGTACGGGCACTGCCATGATGGGGGGCATGGACATGCTCTTCAGCGATGTGCTCGGCAACCATGTACTGTTTGCCACCCTCCTGATGAACGGGGAGATCTCCGACATCGGCGGACAGGTGCAGTACCTCAACCAGAAGAACCCGGTCGGATGGGGCGCGCGTGTGATGCACATCCCCTTCCGGTCAGGCTTTTCCTACTACGCCGGCAGGGATACAGTGGAGTATGGAGGACAACCCGTCCTGGCCGACCGTTTCGACACGGAGATCCAACGGACATTCTGGACCCAGGGAGGGGTGTTTGCGCAATATCCCGTATCGCCCTGGCAGCGATTCGAGGTCAGCGCCAATTATATCCGGATCGGCTTCCGGCGCGATCTGTACAAAGATTACTATGCCGGCAATTTCTATCTGGGCCGGCAAAGAGACCGGCTTTCGGGCATCCCGGCCCTGAATATGGCCAACCCGGGCGCTGCCTGGGTGGGCGACCGTTCTGTCTGGGGCATGACTGCGCCCCTGCAGGGACACCGCTTCCGGATTGGGACGGAGCAATATATCGGCGATCTCACCTACAACGAGATCCTGGCCGACGGACGGCGATATTGGCGGATGCGTCCCGTCACTCTGGCGGGGCGCCTGGCCTACCGCGGACGTCACGGCAGGGACAAGGAAAGGCTGCCCATGTATATCGGCGATCCCACCCTCGTGAGGGGGTACAGCGGCAGTTCCTTCGACCGGTTCAATACTTACGGAATCAATATCGACCAGTTGATCGGCAGCAGCCTGTTGTATGCGAATGCAGAAATCCGGTTGCCTTTTACCGGTCCCGGGCGCCTGGCGTTGATTTCCTCCGGCTTCCTGTTTACCGACCTCAATCTTTTTGCCGATGCCGGCATAGCTTTTACGGAATTCAGCCAGCTTTCCTGGAATACCGAGACCAATCTCCAGCCCCGGCCGGTATTCAGTGCCGGCGCCTCCCTCCGGATCAACCTCTTCGGCGCCCTGATCCTGGAGCCCTTTTACGCCTGGCCGTTGGTGAAGAATACCAAACCCACCTTCGGCCTCAATTTCATTCCGGGATTCTAACCACCCACCAAACCCATAACACCGCGAATCCCTACCTTTGATGCGGACCTGAAAAATATCCCTCCTATGAAAAATGACTTTCCATTGCCGTTCCGTACACCGTTATTGACGGCACTGTCGTTCCTCCTCCTCGCCGCCGCCGTCCTCCCGATGTCTTCTTGTGCCACCGCCAAATTGCCTTCGGATGTCTCTGCCACCATCACCCGTTTGGGCAATGATCTGCCCCGTCTGATGGGTCAGGCTACCAGCGCCTGGTCACCCCAATACAGCGAACAGGCCCAGGCCTTGCTCAGGGATATCAATACCGCTGCCGGGACAGCTTCCGGGACCAAGAAATTCAAAAAAGTGGGTGACATGCTGAAGGACCTCGGCAGCAAGCAGGTACAACCCTATCTCGACAACTGGAAGACCAAAGGAAAACTCGACCCCAATGCCGTGACCAGCGGTATCAAAGGGGTGAATGACGCCCTTGCGGCCATACGCAAACAAGCCAAGATGTAACGGCAGGTTCCTTGCGGAAAAACCAACCCTTGGCCGGGACGCCCTTCTAGGGGTCCCGGTTTTTTGTTTGAGGTCCAACCGGTAAAATCTCCCTGATGATCAGGTGGAATCCGTGCGGCAACGGGCCGAGGGTCAAATGGGTAGTCCCGAACACAAGGCTCCGTTGTCCTGCAAAGAAACGGCCCCCGGGTTGATCGGGAAACTGTATTTTTGCCGGAAAGAAAGACCTCCTATGGATCAGGCCCAACCCTCAACGATCAAAGACTGGATCCTTTTCCTCATCTCTGCCGTCGTATGCGTCGCCCTGCTGGTGGTCGCGCCGGAATGGTTTTGGGTGCCACTTCCCTTTGTGCTGACGTTTTTGGTTCGGGCCATGCGGGCCATGTAAGTGCCGCATTTGGGATCACCTGTTCCTTTCTCCCTTTGCCGTGCGATCCGCCAGGGGTCGATCGCGCTCCTGTTTGGATGGGCGACGATCGCCACAGGTCATGCCCAGGGACTGGCCGGTGACAGCCTTACCCTGCAGTCCATTCTGTTTTCCGGCAATCGCCAGACCCGCGAGGAAATCCTCCTCCGGGAGTTGTTGTTTCGTCCCGGAGAGCGCTATGCGGTCGCCGATATTGCCTGGAGGCTGAACGAAAGCCGCCGGCTCCTGGAAAACACCACCCTTTTCATCGAGACCTGTGTGGACCTGTGCGGCATCTCCGACAATTCCTTCTCTCTGTGTGTCGATGTGCGGGAAAACTGGTACATCTACGCGGCCCCCATTTTCGAATTGGCCGACCGCAATTTCAATGTGTGGTGGAAGCAATTCAATGGTTCGTTGCGCCGGGTCAATCTCGGGGTGGATGTCATTCACCTCAATCTGACCGGAAGGGCGGATGTCCTGAGAGCCCGACTGCAGTTTGGATATGCCCAGCGTCAGGATCTGGCTTACGAAATGTCCCAGTTGCCGCGGCATCCCAATTGGGGCGCCGGTATTCAACTGAGCTACCAGCGCAACCATGAGATCCTGTACACCACCCGCGACAACCGTCAGATCTTCTACCGGGATGACGACCGCTGGATGTTGCGGCGCACCTTTGCCCAGGTCTATGTGACCTGGCGACCTGCTCAGGTATGGCATCACCGGTTGTCGGCGTCTTTTCGCCGCATTGCTGTTGACTCTCTCGTCCGGACCACGCTCAACCCCCGTTTCTTCCCGCACCAGGGTGATGAACTGGGCTATTTCAGTCTGGCGTGGTCCAGCTCCCTCGACCGGCTGGTAGACCGTCCCTATCCGTTTCGCGGTCATGCGGTCCAGTTTGATGTCATCAAGGAAGGTCCGGCCCTGACAGGGCGAAGGAGCAGGATGTGGATCAACACTTTGATCACGGTGTACACACCTACCGGCAGGTATCACGGTTTTGAATGGCAGGTACGGTCACGCCTCCATCTCGAACGCCAGGACATGGGCTACCATGACTACACGGCAATGGGATATGGCGGCAATAATCTGAGAGGCTATGAATTGTATGTCGTGGACGGGATGGATTTTCTGATCCTGAATGCCGGATGGCGGATCCGCGTTCTGCAAGCGGACATTCCCATGCCTTTGCCCCGGTGGACGCTGTTCGAGGATGTTCGCCTGATGCCGCTGGCGCTTTACGGATCCGTTTACAGTGATCACGGGTATGTCCATGACCCATTCTACACGCATGACAATCCATTGGGCAATCGCTGGCTTTCAACCTGGGGGGTGGGGTTGGATCTGCGGATTTATTACGACAAAATCTTCTCGGTCATGTGGTCATTCAACCAACTTGGCGAGAATGGGATATTTTTACAGAGCAAGTTCGGATTCCGATGAGAGTGGCCATTTACAGCCAGGCATTCAAACCGGCCGATGGCGGCCACTTCCAGACCCTGTTGGACAGTCTGGAGGTTCACGACATGGAGCCGGTGATCTTTGAGGGTTTGGCGGAGGAAGGCCGTGCCACCACCCCCGGCCTCGGCGCTCATCCCACCTTCAGCGATCACGCCGGACTACGGGCCATGCAGGTGGACGGTTTCATCTGCATGGGAGGTGACGGCACCTTCCTCAATGCGCTGACCCTCGTTCAGGACAGCGGGATCCCCCTGATCGGCATCAATCTCGGGCGGTTGGGATTTTTGGCCAGTATGGACAACCGGCATATCGCCACCGCCATCCAGGCATTCCGCCACAACCGGTACGAGATCGAGACACGCAGCCTGCTGCAACTGGACGGACGTCCTCCCCTTTTCGGGGACACGCCCTGGGCCATCAATGATTTCACGATCCTCAAGCGGGACACCTCCTCCATGATCAATATTGACGCCTTTCTCAACGGCGAGTTTCTCAATACCTATTGGGCCGACGGATTGATCGTCAGTACGCCTACCGGCAGCACGGGGTATTCACTGAGTTGCGGGGGGCCGGTGGTCTTTCCCCAATCGGGCAATTTTGTGGTGACACCGGTGGCGCCGCACAACCTGGCCGTGAGGCCGGTTGTCATCCCGGACGACGCCATTCTGTCCTTTGAAGTGCACGGCCGTTCGGAGAGTTTTCTGGTGACCCTGGATTCTCGGTTCGAAACCATCCGCAAGGATCACCCCATCGCCATCCGCAAGGCGCCCTTCCCGCTGAACCTGGTGCATTTTCACGGACATTCATTCCTCTCTACCCTGCGGGAGAAGCTGGCCTGGGGCCGCGACCTTCGCAATTACTGATGCCCGATGCAGACGGAGCTGACCTTTGACCACCGGCGATACCGGGCCGACCTGGCCAAACCACTCGATATCTCCCTGCCGCTGGACCCGGAGGTAGCAGGCCCCAATGCCTTTCATGCCCCGGTCTTTCGGGCCGATCCGGTCCGGGTCGGCGATTTTGTCGGGGACACACGTCATGGCGGCGCCGTCAATTTCAAAAATGTGGCCCTCAACCCGCACGGCAACGGGACGCATACCGAATGTGTCGGGCATATCGCTGTAGAGCCCTTCCGCATCCACGATTGCCTCCGCAATTTTCATTTCCCCGCCCGGTTGGTCTCCTTGTATCCGGTGCTCCGGGAGGACGGAGACCGCATCATTACGGAGTCCCTGATCCGGGAGGTCCTGGAACAGCCCGTCCCGCCGGCTCTGGTGATCCGCACGCTGCCCAATGACGACAGCAAAGGTACCCGCCACTGGACCGGCACCAACCCGCCCTACATGGAGGCCGGTGCAGCCACCGCCCTGCGTGAAGCCGGGGTGGCGCATCTGATCCTGGACCTCCCCTCGGTGGATCGCGAGGAGGACGGAGGCCTGCTGGCCGCCCACAAAGCTTTCTGGCATTATCCTGTCGCTCCCCGGACCGGCGCCACGATTACCGAAATGGCCTATATCCCCGATCCGGTGTCGGACGGTCTTTATCTGCTGAACCTTCAGATCGTCTCTTTTGTATTGGATGTAAGCCCCTCCAAGCCGGTATTGTACGCTCTGGAACCTTTGCCGTAATGTCATCTTACCCATATGCCCGGCAGATTCGGGCCCTGCGGGCAGACACCCACCGGGAGGTCATCCGGTTTTTCGAACGCCACGCGCCAGCCATCCGGCACGGGGATCCGACCGAATACGCAGAGAGCTACATGTTGTATCTCGATGCCTTGTTTGCCTGCGGGATGTACGACCGGTTTTTGCAGCAGGTGGAGGAGGGACTTCACCTGGCATTGGATCACCGCCTGCAATCCCTGGAGGAAGGCGACCTGTACCTCCACCTCCTGTACAGGAAGGCGGCGGCCTGTTATCACCTCGACCGGTCGGATGCTTCCATTCACATACTCCGGCAGATCCTGCGTTTGTCACCCGACCACAGGTTGGCCCGGCGATTTTTGACCGCCCGGTTGGCGGCTGCCTATGCATTACCCCGCCAGCGGTTGCGGGCTGTTGCCATTGGATCTTTTCTGTTGGCTGTGGCCGCCAGTGTCCTCCATTTGTTGATGATCCGTCCCTTCCTGCCGGAGTGGTCCGACGCGTCGGAATGGGTGGGTCAAAGCGCCCTCCTGGCCGGTGTCCTCACCTGGGGCGGTGGGGAAGTCGTTTTGCACCTGAGGGCGCGTCGCGAAACCCGTCGATGGCTGGCCACCTGTCTGCGCAAACGCCAGGCCCGACCCGAGACCTCCCGCTCATGGCATTGATCCTCCATATAGAAACGGCGACGGCGGTGTGTTCGGCCGCGCTGAGCCACGGGTCTGATGTGGTGGCCATCCGCGAAACGGAGGGCCTGGTCCATGGCGAAATGCTGGCGGTATTCATCCGGGACCTCCTGGCAGAGGCTGGGTGCCGCCCCTCCGATCTGGATGCCGTCTCGGTCAGTACCGGCCCGGGATCCTATACGGGTCTGAGGGTGGGGCTGTCCACCGCCAAGGGGCTGGCCTTCGGACTGGATATCCCGTTGTTGGCCATTCCAACGACGGAGGCTTTGGCTTTGGCTACGGCTGCCGGCAACCCCGGCCATTGGGTCCTGGCCTGCATTGATGCCCGAAGGCTGGAGGTGTATGCCGGTTTGTATGCGCCTGATGGGAGGTGCATTAGGGAAGCCACGCCGGTCATTTTGAACGAAACCGATGGCGGCGAGTGGCTGGGAAAGGCCGTCCGCCCCGTTCTGGCCTGCGGCGATGGTGCGGCCAAAACGGCCAACCTGTGGTCGGACTACGGGGTACAGGACGCCCTGATCCGCTGTTCAGCCCGCCATTTGACAGCCCCGGCCCTCATGCGTTGGGAGGCCGGCCAATGGGCAGATCTCGATCAACTGGAACCCGATTATGTCAAACCCGCGAGGGTGACGACACCCTCCGGTTCATCATTTCCCGTTACCCGGTCTTAGCCATTTTGGCACGGTCTTTTGTATGGTGAATATGCTTCCATGTTTCCATGGCGGCATCATCCCTCCCCCTTTCCCGAAACCGATGGCCGTCCTGTGCATGAACGGGACCGTCCATATGAGTTGTAATTAGGTTGATTCATTGTGAATCAATATCTTTACATCTTATATGAATTGTTAATGTGTTTGCAGGTGGACAAAGGTCAGCCTCACCAATCACAGGACAGTCGCCATCGAAATACCAACGGGTTGACCGGCTGGCGAAGTCCATTTTGGTACAGAATTCGCTTAACGAATCCCGTTGGGAACAACCTAAACAACAACGACCCATGAGAAAAACGAAGAATGAATCCATCATTCTGAAGAAAGGGAAGTCGGAGATACAGCTGGACTATGCAGAATTGCGCAAGGCCGTTCTGGTCCTGCGGGCGGTAAACCACAAACTGCGCCAGAGTGTCATTGACCTTTTGGAGGAACACGAAAGCATGACCGTTACGGACATCTACATCAAATTGCGCCTGGAACAGTCGGTGGCGTCCCAGCATCTGGCCATCCTCAGGAGAGCCGGTGTGGTCATCACCCAACGCAAGGGAAAGTTCATCAACTATATGGTAGACCGCGAGCGATTGTCACAAATATCCCGTCTCGTCGAGGAACTTGCCAGTTGATTGAAACATTTTTTTTACGATCATATCTGACCTTCCCGGGTCGCTTCCCAACCAATAATTCCGTGTTCTTTAGCGCACTATGTGGCATTATATAATGCCATATGTATATAGGTACTGTCTCCGGAAAATGCTGTGGATCAATGGATTCACAGCATTTTTTGTTGATCCGTATTGGGTGAAAAAAATTAAAATGCGATATTTGCCACAGGTAAACGCACTAGGTACACTCAACGCACACTCATGGAGAGAGTCAAGGTCGGTATTGACCCGGAAAAACTGCACATTTCCTCCGAACTGCTCAGAGCCATCGCTCACCCCCTTCGGCTGAAGATCATGGAGTTCATTGACCGCAATCCCAACGTCAATGTCAACAAGATCTACAATTCGCTTCGTCTGGAGCAGTCCATCACGTCCCAACATCTCCGAATCCTCCGGGACTCGGGTGTTGTCGATGCTTCACGAAAGGGAAAGTATGTCTATTACGAACTCAACTATCCCCTGATCGAGCAATCCGTCATTGCCATCGGGAACTACAACGACACGGTCCGCAAAAAGCGGTAATTCCCACCCCGACACCCCCCTTCCGAAGGCCGTCACCTGGCATCCAATGGACAAAACGGCCTGATACCTCTCCAAAGAGCGTTCGCCCTCATCCCTGTCACAAAATCAGGGATTTTCGGGCAAAATTATTTTTCAGTGGTCACCACCCCCGGCAGCTCCTTTTCCTCATGCCCGGCAGCGCGGGGGTCATGCAGGAAGAACTTGCGGTGGAAGAGCAGCAACATGATCACTCCGGTCGTGATCGACGCGTCGGCGATATTGAACACCGGTCGGAAGAACAGGAAGGACTCCCCCCCTACAAAAGGCATCCAGGACGGCCAGGTGGTCTCGATCAACGGGAAATAGAACATGTCCACCACCTTGCCGTGGAGAAATCCGGCGTACCCGCCCGATGCCGGAAACAGCTCGGCCACACCGCCGTGATAGGGTGAAGCGCTGAAGATCATTCCGTAGAAAGCGCTGTCAATGATATTGCCGAGGGCGCCGGCGAAGATGAGTGCAAAACAGGATATCAGGCCAAAGCCCGCTCCGGCAGCCAGCAAATTGCGGATCAGGTAGATCAGAAAGGCAATGGCCCCCAACCGGAACAGGGAAAGGATCAACTTGCCATAGGCGGCCGGGATCTTCCACCCGAAGGCCATCCCTTCGTTCTCGACGAAGTGGATGAGGGCCCATGGCTGTCCGAGGATGGGGAATTCCTCTCCGATCTGCATGTGGGTCTTGACCCAAATTTTCAGGGCCTGGTCGGCCAACAGGATCAGGGCGACCAGCAGGATGAGATACGTCAGTCGGTTCAAGCCACCTGGGTTTAACCCGCCAAAGGTAGCAACTATTCCCGGCCGTCAATCCCTGTCAGTAACGGAATAATTGCAACAGCAGCTCCTCGAAAACCGCCCGTCGCCCGGCTGCCACCGGCAACCGGGTGCCGTCGTCCAGCACCACTACCCCCTGGCGGGAGCGGTGATAATGGCGCAGATATTCCAGGTTGACGAGATAAGACCTGTGGATACGCAAAAACAGATCGTTGGGGCGAAACTGCTGCTCCAGGGCCGACAGCGTTCGGGTGACGATGACATCCCGGCCGGTGCCCAGATGGATGCGGGAGTAGTTGCCGTCGGCAGAAAGGTAGCGGATATCCTCCAGGGGAAGAAACGTCCAACCCTCCTGCACGGGCAAGGCCAACCGGCGCAAATCCGGCAGCAGGGGTCCGTTGGTTTGGGCGGCCATGGTCACGGGGGCAATTTACCACCCTATGGACACCCGGTTTTGAGCAATGGCGCTATTTGTCGCCCTGCTGACGATCGCCGGCCTGCATCACTTCGGGAACCAGCCGGTCCAGCAGGGCGGGCTCAAAACCGCGCGCGATGGCCCGGCTGCGGAGCCGGTTACGGATTTCGCCGGTCACCAAGTCCGGCGGGAGGGCCTCCAGCGTACTTTCAAGAAGATGGCGGGCCGATGCCTCGTACTCGTCTTCCGGTATCTCCTCGAGGGCTTTGCGGCACAGGTATTCTCCTATTTTCCGGACCCGGAGGGCTTCGGCGATCCGGAGCCTCCCCCATCCGTTGATGCGAAACTTGCCGCGGGCCAGGCTCCGCGCGAAGCGCTCTTCGTTGAGATGTCCGCTCCGCAACAACTCGCCCACGATCCAATCGCGGTCATCTCCGCGAATACCCATTCGGACCAGTTTGCGGTGGACATCCAGATGGCATCTGTCCTGATAGTCGCAATAGCGCTCCAGATGCTCGAGGGCCAGTTCCCGGGTCATATGGCAAAAATAAGGGCATCGCCCCGATTGCCTTGGACGGCGCTGCACCATGGCATCGCAATGCCTGTGGAATGACGAAGAGACCCCTTAGAGCGGGTTGGCAGCAAACGTGTCGCCCTGGCGCAGGTCACCACTCCGCACGCCGAGGGTAAACCACCGCATGCGTTGCTCGGAGCTCCCGTGGGTGAACGATTCGGGTACGACATATCCCCGTGAGCGCATCTGGATCCGGTCATCGCCGATGGCCTCGGCGGCGGCGAGGGCTTCCTCCAGATCCCCCGTCTCCAGGATATTCTTCATTTTATGGGCATGATGGGCCCAAACCCCTGCCAGAAAATCGGCCTGCAGTTCGAGGCGTACGGAAAGCTCGTTGGCGGTGGTTTTGTCCGAGCGCTGCTGTTGTTGATGGACCTGAGGCAGAATGCCGAGTTCGTTCTGTACGTGGTGGGCGACTTCATGAGCCACGACATAGGCCATGGCAAAATCCCCTGTGGCTCCAAACCGGGTCTTGAGGTCATTGTAAAAAGAGAGGTCGATGTACACCGTCCTGTCGGCCGGACAATAAAAGGGACCTGTGGCGGCGCTGGCAAATCCGCAGGCCGAGCGGTCCTGACCCGAGAACAGGACGAGGGTCGGATGCTGATAGGTACGGCCCAATTGCTCATTGAACAGCTTGTCCCATACATCCTCGGTATCCTTGAGGACAACGCCGACAAAACGGGCGAGCTCGTCATCGGCCCCGCCGGTTTCCTGCACCCCCTGTTCACCGGTCTGTTCGACAGCCTCTCCCTGCTGGAGCCGGGCGATCAGGGAGGCGGGGTCTTCACCCATGATCAGGCCGATGATGACCAGAAGGATGGTACCTATGCCCAGGCCTGCTCCTACTTTTCGGGCATTGCCTTTCCTGCGGTCGTCCACGTTTGAACTGGTTTGTCGGCCCTCCCAGCGCATGATATCCGGTTTTGCCTCCAAGATACGTCCCGGGCTGCAAAGACATGCCATCCAGACCCGGATTTCATTCTGAGGTGGTCTGGTTTGGACGGACATGAATCCAACTAGTTGTACATCTGATCAATTCAAAAGTTTGGAATCAAAGGCCATCAAATGTCAATATTCATAATTTTTTATTCATATTCAAATTTCAAATACGTCAAAACATTATTATACAGGCATATACACATTGAACAACTAAATAATAGTGTTAATTATTACTTAATGCCCGAAATCCACTTGACAGGTAAGCCCTGAGGCGATACATTTAATTGCAAATTTAAAAAAACTTAAATCATGAGATATTTTGTATTTCCTTTGCTGCTGCTTTTCCTTTTTATATTGTTGCGTGCCAATCTTTCGAGGACTTGAATCCAGAAGATCCCACCTCCATGAATTCTGCTTCATTAAGGACAGAGATATTATTCGATCTGGCGGGCACACTTCATAATCAAGGATTAGATAGCTTTGATACCAATTGTACACCTGTTGAATGGACTCCTATTAATATTATTTATTGTGCCGAAACTGTTGCGGGTCAACTTGGGATGGATACACAATATCTTTTTAACACATTGCATATTAACGACTCCTTGTATGCCAGACTTGTAGAGTTGTACAATGCTGATGACTTAGGAGAACAAATTGACTTTGCAGTTGATGTAGTTGAATACAGTAAAACCCTGCTTGTTGATTCGATTGGATTCACACATATGGCAATTCTGGATACACTTTCGTATATGCTTGAAAATGACGCATATGATTACGAATCGCTATACGAAATATTTGAGAATACATCGTATAGTTGGCGAGAAAAAGAAGGCATTGAGGGAGCACTTGGAGTACTTTCATATTCAACCAGTTATTGGAATTGGGAGGAACCTGATCCACCCGTTCCTCATATGGACCTTGCAGGATTTCTATTTGGCTGGGCATATGCAGTTTATCAAGATTATAAAGATGATGGAAACGTGCTGCCGGAGGATCAATGGGATCGTTTAACCGCCGGAGCTTGGTCTGGCATTGGATTTAGCATCGGTATTTCAAAATGGGGAAAATAATATTTTATTTATGCAAAGTACAACCAGGAAAATATTATTCGCAGGTATTTATACCCTTTTCATCTCATTGGTAACCATCGAGGGAGCGTATTTGATAATGAATCATTCAAAAGGCAAGTATTTTGATTTTTCTGTAATTTATTTTGCTCTGCCAATGTGGATTTACTTGTTTTACCTCCACTACAGGAGGATAAAATTTAGTTCTTAGCACAAAGTGCATGTAGTGAGCTATTTAATTCATTTCCCGAAAAACAAGAAACGGCCTGCGTCTGATTTCTCGTGTATTCGTAATTAGATTTCTTCAAAATTATCCTCTGTTCGCTCCTCGAAAATTACATTCATTCCCTCTTCTAGTACCGTGCAGCCTTGCCCGAAATCGGCCAGGCAGTAGAACGGAAGGAGTGCAATATCCTCTGTACAGCCAAACTTCCGGTTGTAGCGGGTCTGCCATAGAGAAAATTCCTTGCATCTCGCCAGTGGCCAACGTCTCCAGTTATTCCGGCCACCTTTTGACAAGACAGCCTCCCCCTGCTGGAGCCGGGCGATCAGGAAGACGGGGTCTTCCCCCATGATCAGGCCGATGATGACCAGAAGGATGGTACCTATGCCCAACCCTGCTCATACCTTGCGGGCATTCCCCCTCCGGCGGAAGTCCACGTTTAAACTGGTTTCTCGGCCCTCCCAGCGCATGATATCCGGTTTTGCCTCCAAGATTTGCCCCGGGCTGCAAAGACATGCCATCCACACCCGGATTTCATCCCTATCTTCACCCCTCCCATTCCCTTATCCTCCATGGCAGAAAAAAAACTGTTCCTTCTGGACGGGCACGCCCTGATCTACCGGGCGCATTTCGCCTTCATCGCCCGTCCCCTGATCAACTCCAAAGGCTGGAATACATCCGCCGTGACCGGATTTGTCAATACCCTGTGGGACCTCATGCAGAACGAGAAGCCCACTCATCTCGCCGTCTCCTTCGACCTCGAAGGGCCCACCTTCCGGCATGAAATGTATCCCGCCTACAAGGCCAACCGCGAGGAACAGCCCGACGATATCTCCTTCGCCATTCCGTGGGTGCGGGACATCATTCGCGCCTGGCACATTCCGGTGGTCGAATTGCCCGGCTACGAAGCCGACGACGTCATCGGCACCCTGGCCAAGCAGGCTGAACAGGAAGGATTTACCGTCTATATGGTGACGCCTGACAAGGATTACGGCCAGCTCGTCAGTGACCGCATTTACATGTACAAGCCCTCCCGGCAGGGCAATGGCCCCGAGATCCTGGGGCCGGAAGAGATCAGGGCCACCTGGGGGATTGACGATGTGGACCAGGTCGTGGACATGCTCGGCCTTCAGGGTGACAGCGTGGACAACATCCCCGGTGTGCCCGGCATCGGTCCCAAGACAGCGGCTACCCTTTTGAAAGAATTCGGATCGGTGGAAACCCTGCTGGCCCAGACGGACAAGGTGAAAGGCAAAAACGGGGAGCGGCTCGCCGAATTTCGCGATCAGGCCCTCCTTTCCAAGACCCTGGCCCGCATCAAAACCGACGCCCCCATCCGGTTTGATGCCGAATCGTTCCATCTCGACCCACCCAACCGGGAAAAATTGTCGGCCCTGTTTCGCGAACTGGAATTCCGCGCGCTGGCCCGCAAGGTGCTTGGCGACGAAGGCCCTGCGCCGGGCCAACAGACGGATTTGTTTGGCGCGACGGCATCCACCCCTGTAGTCACGACACCCGCGCCACCGGCCCACAGCATGGCCACCCGGAACATCCAGAGCGTACCCCATACCTACCACCTCGCGATTACCGCCAATGCGCAGGATCAACTGATCGCTCTGCTGGCCAAAGCCGGCACCTTTTGCCTCGACACCGAGACCACCGGCGTGGATGCCATGCAGGCGGAGCTGGTCGGACTTTCCTTTGCCCTACGACCTGGCGAGGCGTGGTATGTCCCGGTGCCCGCCGACAAGGAGGAGGCGGTGGCCTTGGTGAAGCGATTCAAACCAGTGCTCGAAGATCCCGGCAAGACCTTCATCGGTCAAAACATCAAGTACGATGCCGAGGTCCTTCGTTGGTATGACCTGCATCTCGGCGGCACCTGGCGGGACACCATGGTGTGCCATTACCTCCTCGAACCCGATTTGCGGCACGGGATGGATTACATGGCGGAGACCTATCTCGAATACCAGCCCGTACCCATCGAATCCCTCATCGGGAAGAAAGGCCCCCAACAACTTTCCATGCGGGATGTGCCCGTTGAAAAAGTGGCGGAGTACGCCGCCGAAGACGCGGACATCACCCTCCAGTTGCACGACTACCTGTGGCCGAAAGTGCAGGCCGCCGGGCTTGAAAAACTCTACAGCGACATCGAAGGGCCCCTCATCCGCGTGCTGGCAGGCATGGAATGGGAGGGCATCCGGCTAAATGCTGCGTACCTGGAGACCTATTCCGTCGAGCTGGAAACCCGCATCCGCGATCTGGAACGCGACATCTACAAAATGGCCGGCTCCGCCTTCAACCTCGCCTCCCCACGCCAGATCGGTGACATCCTTTTCGAGCGGATGAAAATTCCCTACCGGTGGGGGAAAACCAAAACCGGGCAATACAGCACGGACGAGGACAAACTGACCGAGTTGGCCGGGGAATTCCCGATTGCGCGGATGATCCTCGATCTGCGGGGATTGACCAAGCTCAAGTCCACCTATGTCGATGCCCTGCCCCGCATGGTCAATCCGCGCACCGGCCGGATCCACTCGTCTTTCAACCAGACCATTGCCGCTACCGGACGACTCAGCTCCAACAACCCCAATCTCCAAAACATCCCGATCCGGACCGAAGAAGGACGACGCGTGCGCGAGGCCTTCATTCCGCGCGATGCGGACCACCTGCTTCTCGCGGCCGACTACAGCCAGATCGAGCTGCGCCTCATTGCCCACATCAGTGGGGACGAAGCCATGATCGAGGCGTTTGCCAAAGGGCTTGACATCCACACTGCCACCGCCGCCAGGGTGTACGAGACCCCGCTGGAGAAGGTGACTTCCGACCAGCGCCGGAATGCCAAAACAGTCAATTTTTCCATCATCTACGGCGCCGGTGCCACCAATCTGAGCCGCCAGCTCGGCATCCCGCGCAAGGAAGCCGCAGACCTCATCGAGGCGTATTTCAAACAGTACCAGGGACTCAAGCGATATATGGATGACACCATCGCCTTTGCCCGCGAAAAGGGATTTGTGGAGACCCTCCTCGGACGCAGGCGCCACTTGCGCGACATCAATTCCAAAAGCGGACTGGAACGCAGCAATGCCGAGCGCATGGCCATCAACACGCCCATTCAGGGCACGGCAGCCGACATGATCAAAGTGGCCATGATCCGCATCCACGAGACCTTTGCGAAGCGGGGCTTCAAAAGCAGAATGATCCTTCAGGTACACGACGAACTGGTATTCGACGTGTACAAACCAGAGCTGGACACCATCATGCCTATCATCGAGGATCACATGAAACACGCCATTCCCGGGCTGAAAGTGCCCATCGAGGTAGGTATGGGTACCGGAGCGAACTGGCTGGAGGCGCACTGAGGCCGTTCGAACTTTGGCCGGCGGCATTTGTTGGGAAGGAAACAATCTAAAGGTCATGCGCCAGATCGCCCATCAGTACCGCGTTGACACGCCGCATATGGTCGGAGACGGATTCCGGGTTTGCCAGTACATTCCCGGCCCACGCCAGTTGCGCCAGGAAGTGAGTCCCTTTCTGATGCTGGATTACAATCCTCCTTACCGGTTTCCGGCGTCGGAGGTTCCCAGAGGTGTGGACGTTCATCCTCACAAGGGTTTCGAGACCGTCACGGTGGTCTTCGAGGGCGAGTTGGCCCATGCCGACTCGACTGGGAGCAGCGGCACGATCGGCAAGGACGAAGTGCAGTGGATGACAGCGGGATCCGGTATCCTGCACAAGGAGTTTCAGACGCCGGATTTTGCCAGAGCGGGTGGTATCCAGCACATGCTTCAGTTATGGGTCAATCTGCCGGCCAGGCACAAAGGGCATCCTCCGCGTTACCAATCCCTTACCCGCGACAACATCCCCGTCAAAACGGAGGGCGCGAGTACCGTGCGTGTGCTGGCCGGGGAATACGAAGGGGTGCGGGGGCCGGCGGAGACGTTCAGTCCGATGGCGGTATTGGACATTAGGCTGGCGCCGGGTCGCGCCTTTGGAGGGTCCTGGCCCTTGGGGTGGAATGTACTGCTGCTGAACGTGGAAGGCGAAATGCTTTACGGAGGCAAAGTCGAGGCGGCAGCCGGCGATTTCCTGGTATTGGATCACGGATCCGAGCGGGTGGCCTTTGCGGCGGGCGATGCCGGGGCGAGGGTCATTCTCCTGGCCGGCGAACCCCTCAATGAGCCGATTGCCGCCTACGGACCCTTTGTGATGAACACCCAGCGGGAGATCATGGAGGCGATTGAAGAATTCCAGAGCGGACGTTTTGGGGACATGGTTTAACTCAATACATAGTCGTATAATAAAAAGAAGATTTTCCTCTCCAATTTGATAAATATGAAAATTTAAAAATACCTGAATGTACTATTGCGTCAATATTTTGCTCTATGAAATTACAAAAAAGTATCAAAACTCTGCAATATGATGCAATGCAAAATGCCAAGATCAATCAATCAAATCATGAGTTCATGGTGTAAATATGAATTTTTGGGAACAACTATCTCCATTTGAATTGAAAAATTTTAAAACCATAATTGAACTTTCATACTTATACAGGTCTAATATGTCTCCAGAATTGAGATGTTGACTAAATAGCAAATTGCCCATCATATCAAAACCATGGACAACACCCTCCAAAGTCGGCTCTGTCAATATTCGTACATGTTGGTGAGATTCCGGAACAAAACGACAGGAAATATTCCCTCTACCCACTGGATCTTTAACAGACACCTGGTCCGGATAATAGAATTCTTTGGTATATACTAATTCATGGGATCCATCCGCATTTATATAATATTGTCTGCTCTTGCCCCACCGACCCTCACCATTCAAGTAAATGCTATCCAGAAACTCATTGAACCATTCACCATTCTCCCGGATGACGTAATAGTAAAGAGTTTTATCCGGAAATACTATGAAAGAATCTCTCTCCACAGGAATCCACTCAGCCTGATCCCTGACATAGGATGTAAGTGAATAATAATCGCCATTAAACGAAAACTCCGCTCTGTAAAGAGAATCATACCATGGATCTACCGTAATGACAATACTGTCCCATCCATTTGATGCCAAAGAGTAAAAGTGAATGTTTTCAAGCTGAAACTCATCTGAAACATTATCAAATGCAAAAGTTTTGCTGGAATCTTTCTTCCCGGTAAGCGGACTATAATAAATGCTGTCCAAGAGCCACGGGAACCAATCTTGGTCTTCACCGAAAAAGACTCTGGTACTTACAAGCCTTCCCTCGCTGTCATAAGTATATGCGAAATACTCCAAATTCTTATAGCCTCCCTCCAGATCCGAGAAATAAAAAGTTGAATCCGCCACCAATCGATCATTTACCACATGAAATACCTTCCGAACATCCAAGACATCCATGTCGGGTGACTCATGATAATAACCTATTATGGAGTCCGGAAACACGCCTTTGTACCACAAATCATTAAAGTGGTTGAATTGTGCCAACAAGTCTCCCGCATTGGACCAAAGCAGGCACAAGACAACCAGAAACCTGATTTCTCTGAATCCCTTTTGACTCATGTGCATGTAAATATTCATTTGTTTGCAATGAAAATAATTTTTCCCATCAAATGGAAATAATACAGCTCCGCCATTCATTATCAAGACATTTTGCCTTGTGTTCGACTTCGGACGGCGACCAAAAATAAAATGAAGTATTCGCTCCACTGACGATTACTTGCTGAATATTGGAACAATTTGTACATGATTTACTCACATATGTGCCATAAACAAGTAGTGGATCACATGTTGTGCACTTTACCCAAGAAACCGCACCAACATGTTCCAAATTCTTGGTTTTCCTGTACCACCAATTGGTAGCCACAAATCGTCTATGTTTTGTAGTTACTCTCAGTTCACTATATAATGGTGCAAATGTCTCTTTACTCCACTCCCCGGTCACATGATGTCTTTTCCAAAAACCCCCACCAAAATTATATTGTTGCCTGCATTCGTAAATATCACTTCTCAAAATGGGGTCGGTATGTACATTCGGAATTGAGAGTAGTGAATGTTTATATGTGCTCCAATCATCTAAGTATTGATAATCAAATATGTATACACTATCATATCTAAAACAATATGCTGTATCTTCAATAACAAAAATACCATCCGAATTGGCAATATGCTTGATAATAGCCGAAGTTACAGCTGGCTCAACAAGGTTTGTGTCCTGATGTACTGCAATAAAAGATACAAGGTTTGAATAATCTGATGCAGAGGTTGCCCAGTTTGTGGTATCAATCAAAAGTGTATCACTTATAAAATCTTCAAAGGCCTGGAAGTGAGAATAATGGGAGTAAAATTCAGAGTAAAACTCATCTGACAACTCCTCATTCGCCGCGAATTCAGTTAAAAATGTATCAAATGCGCCTAATGTAGAAAATTTAATATATCCATTTTGAAATGAAACACCTTCAAACTCGTAATCCGATCGCAAGCTTACTTGATTTGAAGAATTGTCATCTGTCAAAATGACGTTATTATTCTTTGTACACGAAACCATTAGTAAACACAACACCAAAAAAGAAAAACATTGCCATTGGAATAAGTATACTATCCCTCTCTTTATAGAAGAATCATAAAGTTGGGTTGGCTGTGGGTTTCATTGGAAATATTGTTTACTGCAAAGTTAAGCCAAAATGCGTAAAATTTGACCATCTTGAATCATATTTATTTAACATATTTGAAATATGTGTCATATGCACCATTATCGTTGTGATGACAATCGTCAATTAACAGTCGTGTTCCCAAGTCCTATACTATTATTATTCCGATATTTATGCACACTTGCAAAATCATGAAATGTCACCTTCCCGCCACTACGAAAGCCTGTCCCAGGCCATCAACGACCTGCGGGATCGCGGCTACGCACACGATTTCAACCTGGAACCGGATTGTGTGGCCTGTGCGGACGCCCCCCTGCGGCTTCACCCCGAGCAGTTCACCATCGACGCGTATTACCGGTTTGAGGGCATGTCGAGCACGGATGACAACAGCATCGTCTATGCCATATCGTCCGACAAGGGCATCCTCGTGGACGCCTATGGCGCCTATGCCGAAAACCTCAACACCGCCATGATCAGAAACGAAATGTTGCTGGAATTGGCAGATGAGGCGAAGGTGGGTTATGCAAGCAATGATGGATCGTTGGTAACTTTGTTTAAAAAGGAAAATATTTTTGCAGAAAACTAGATATGGCACGAATAAAAATATTTATTAGCAGCGTGCAAGCTGAATTTGCAAAGGAAAGAAAAGCCCAGTATGAATATTTATTAACCGATCCATTGCTTGGAAAATTCTTTGACCCATTTCTGTTCGAGTTATTGCCTTCAATGGATCAGCGGGCAGATCAAGTTTACCTGCGTGAAGTAGAGCAGAGCGATATTTACCTTGGCTTGTTGGGTAAAGAGTATGGTTTTGTAAGTGCAGACGGAATTTCACCCACTGAAATGGAATTTGACCGTGCCACTGCACAACATAAAACCCGGCTGATATTCCTTACCAATCATGCCCTCAAAGAAGGACACCCTAAGCAAACTGCGTTTGTTGCAAAGGCACAGGAAGTTTTGATGCGCAAGCGGTTTGACAGCACACATGCATTGAAAGCAGCCGTATATGCCGCGCTGGTGCGTTACCTTGAATAAAAAGAGATTATCCGTACCGGTCCTTTTGATGCCACATTTGCCAATGCAGGTCTTGATGTGTTGGACAGTGATAAGATTGTGAAGTTTGTTCGCATTGCACGGTCAAAAAGAGGTTTCCCGTTATCTGAGACTGCGCCAACAGAAGAAATACTTACCCACCTGAACCTGCTAAACGGAACTCGGGTAACCAATGCCGCCATCCTCCTATTTGGCAAAAATCCGCAAAAATTCTTTATCAGTTCAGAGGTACGCTGTGCGCATTTTCACGATACGGAAGTTGCCAAGCCTATCCCCTCCTATAAAGTTTTCAAAGGAGATGTTTTTGAACTGGTGGATCAAGCCGTTGATTTTATTTTGTCCAAGCTGGATTATTCCATAGGAACCCGTAAAGAACAGGTACAGATTCCAGGAGGTTATGAAATACCAAAGGAAATAGTGGCTGAGGCCATGGTAAACGCCGTTGTTCACCGGGATTATACCAGCAATGGCAGCGTACAGGTAATGCTTTTCAGTGATCGCCTTGAAATATGGAACCCGGGCTCTCTGCCCCTAGGCTGGACGACCGAAAATCTAAAGCAGCTTCATTCTTCCGTGCCGGCTAACCCCCTTCTGGCCGAACCTATGTACTTGGCAGGGTATATTGAACGCCTTGGCACCGGAACGAAAGACATGGTACGCATTGCTCTGGAGGTAGGGCTGAGAGAACCGGACTACGTGCAAGAAGATACTTTTAAAGTGATTCTCTACCGACCAAGTACCGTCCAAGTACCGACCAAGTACCGTCCAAGTACCGACCAAGTACCGGACAAGTTTCTTCAGAGTTAGAAAAACTAATAATGGTATTGGAAGGAGAAATGAAACGGGCTGAAATAATGCAAAAAATTGGCTTGAGCCATCGCGAGAATTTCATTAATAATTATCTGGAACCAGCAATGAAGGCAGGGTATATCGAGCTAACGCACCCCGAGAAACCAAATCATCCCAGACAAAAATACCGGTTGACAAAGAAGGGAAAAAAACTGAAACCATGAATTAAAATGAAACACAGATGCGGAGACAGACAGTGTGGCCATGTATAGAAGATTGAACAAATATGCCAGCGCAACAGTCTCCCACATACCGCATTCCCACAAACCACTGCACAGACCAAAAATGCGACAAGAGTGTGCCTGCCCATACCGAAAAACAATTCAAAAGAGGCCAAAGGAGGAGTACTTCAATAAGTGAGTCTAGACTATCCCTGCTATCCAGCACCCCAAGCCATTCAGCAAGAGCCCGGCCCCTTCTCACCATGCACCGTATCCGGCAACTTGCCTATATTTAGGCGAGAGTCATTACACCGGAAATGAACGACGAACATCACTACGAAAGCCTGTCCCAGGCCATCAACGACCTGCGGGATCGCGGCTACACACACGATTTCAACCTGGAACCGGATTGTGTGGCCTGTGCGGACGCCCCCCTGCGGCTTCACCCCGAGCAGTTCACCATCGACGCGTATTACCGGTTTGAGGGCATGTCGAGCACGGATGACAACAGCATCGTCTATGCCATCTCCTCCGACGCCGGGGTCAAAGGCATCCTTGTCGATGCGTACGGGGTCTATGCCGCCAACCTCAGCGAAGCCATGATCCGGAAACTTCGCATCCAACGCTAATGCCATGGACGACGAAACGCCTTTCGTCCATCAGCGCCTGCTCCTCGAAAAATATCCCGGCAAGGGAGGCTGGACCTATGCCGTCATCCCGGGTGTCCCGCCCAACAAAAGCTCCCATTTCGGATGGGTCAAAGTGAATGGCAGCATTGACGGCTATCCCTTGACAGACTACAAACTCATGCCCATGGGCAACAACCGTCTGTTTCTGCCGGTGCGGGCGGAGATCCGCAAGGCCATCGGCAAACAGGCAGGGGACTATGTCCACGTCGAGTTGTATGTCGATCAGGCCCCGTCCGTACAGCCGGAGGATTTCGAGACCTGTCTGCGCGAAAGTCCCCGCGCCACCCGGACCTGGACAGGACTGTCGCCCGGGGTCAGGAAGGCGGTCACCGACTGGATCCACGCCGCCAAAACCGACGACACGAAAGTGGACCGGATGGCCAAAACCCTGGAAAAACTGGAAGAAGGCGGATTGCCACCCTACAAATCCTGATATTTGCCTTTGCCGGTGCGACTGGTGCCACAACGCGTTCATGAAAGAAGAAATCCGCGCTTACAACGACAGGCAGGCGGAAGGAGAGCGGGAAATATGCCATCTCCTCGCCCGTGAATTATCCCGTGGACTCCCCGAAGCGGACAGCAAGATCTGGCATGCCCATCCCGTCTGGTTTCTGGACGGAAATCCCGTCGCAGGATACAGCAAGCTGAAGGGCTGCATCCGGCTGCTGTTCTGGAGCGGACAGTCGTTCGAGGAGCCTGCCTTGCAACCCGAAGGCAAATTCAAGGCGGCTGAAATCCGATACACGGATGTGGCCCAGATCCACCCAGAAGATCTGGTCCGCTGGCTGGGTAAAGCCCGGGACATCCAGTGGGATTACAAGAACATCGTCAAACGGAGAGGCCTCCTCGAGCGCCTGAAATGAATGATCCCTGTCCGATTCCTGATCCGGCTGTTTTGTCATTTCCTGCCCGGCATGAGCATATTGGCCGGTCAGTCTCCCGGCTTGCAGGTCACTGCTCTGTCGCGGGAAGTATTTGTGTACACCACGTGGAAGGATGTCGGCGGCGCTCCCTTCCCCAGCAACAGCCTGTATGTCCTCACGGATTCGGGTGCCGTATTGATTGACACGCCCTGGGACACCAACCAGTGCCGGCCCCTGGCGGACCACATCCGGAGGCACCACGGAATGGAAATAGCTCTGGTCATAGCCACGCATTTCCACGATGACCGCACGGGTGGATTTCCTTTTTTCAGGCGGTGGGGCATCCCGACCTGGAGTTCGGCGCACACCCATGCCCTGGGCGTGGAGCGGGGCGAAGCCACTGCTGCCTTCGTCTTTGAACGGGACACGGTTTTCCGGGTGGGCGGGCGTGTGATCGAAGTATTTGACCCGGGAGCGGGGCACACGGCCGACAACATTGTGGTATGGCTACCCGGTGACCGGATCCTGTTTGGGGGATGCCTGGTCAAAAGTGTCGAAAACGAAGGGCTGGGTCACATCGCAGATGCCGACCTGACGGCCTGGCCGGCGGCCATCCGGCGTCTGCAGGACCGATACCCCCGCCCGGCGTGGGTGGTACCCGGCCACCAGGGATGGTCACGCCGGCAAAAAGCCCTGAAGCACACGCTGAAATTGCTGGAACGGGAGAGCCGGTGAATGTGAATCCTTATGGAAAGGCTCATCCTCAGGCAAAATAATCCCAGGGTTGCAGGAATGCCTGAAATTCATTATTATTGCCGCATCGTTCACCCTTAAACCACTTTTTATGAGACAGAAAGCCATTGGACTGGCCGTAATGATGACGGTCATTCTGGGGTCGTGTGCCCCCCCCCCCCGAAAAAAGTACTGACCTGACGGGACCAAATTTCTCCCTTCAACAAGCAATCCCCCAGCCATTTGGCCGGGCAGAGGTACTGCCACTGATGCAGAACGAGGATGACCACCAAGGCAAAAAGGCTGCAGTCCGCTCTGGCACCTGCGTCAAGACGTTATGCCTTCAAAGGGCAGTACCCATCCCCTCACCTTCTTCCATGTTCAATATTTACCACAGGGATGCGGACAATGACGGGTGGTCAGCGCTTGTCACTGAAATAGATTGGTATGACGACTTGCTTCCAGACGTATGGAATTCCATTATCCTCTATGATGAACAAAACCAACCCATCTGCATAGATGAGACAGATGAGGTGTATTTTTTGGAACACCACACCGCCGTGTTCTCCCCACTTGGTGTACGAGTCACCATTTGCGAAAATGGAGTGCCAATGCCGCCACCTGTACAGGATCTGACTTTTTCTATCGGTGGAAGCCTAACTTTCCAATGGCGGAGGTATATTGGAGACAATACAATACAAGAACTATCCACCCAGAGTTCTGATAATTCTCCATGTAACAACGTTGACTTTTCGTCATCAGGAGATGGTTTGGGCATAGTGCGCTTCTTTGCACCAAGAAATAATGTATTCGTAGATCTGCCCGTACCCAGCCAAGCCAATCTCACCTGGCAACGCGGTCCCGTGGTTGGCATGTGGCACTTTGACGGTCATGACCAAACGAGAGCTACGGGTGGTTATACCCGCAACTGTCCCAATCCGCCGACCTATAATGATTACGACATCGCCGGCACTACCGGTTGGCATGGTGTAATACTCACCAACAGGGAGCGCTGGAACTATTTGCAATATTAATACACTTCCAGAGGGATGGGACTTCAAAGCCCATCCCCTCTGACTTGATTGGTCCCATGTATCGAACCCTTATATTAATCGTTACATTTTTATTGCCTGTGCATCTAGAAGCCCAAATTGTGCATTGGCATGGCTATTTGAATGAAGCCTATTTCAACATCGTTCTTTCAAGCCCTACAGATTCTGCAGGAAACAGGTATTATGCCGGTCATTTTAATGGGTTCGTCGACCTCGATCCCAACCCGCAAGAACTATTGCCCATTGATCCCTTGAGTTGGGAAAATCCATTTATAGGAAAATTGCATTCGGATTACTCCCTCGATTGGGTGAGAACATTCCCTTCCGAAGCTGGCAGCGTCTATGATGTCCTTCCCACTGCAGATGGAGGGTTGCTTTTCATTATTACAGCTGAGTTTTGGGTTGACCTGGATCCTGGGCCCGATTCACTAATCATTGAAAATCCTTTCAGCAGCCAAATTTCCATATTATGTAAATGGACTTCAGATGGCAAACCAGAATGGTTTTGGCATGCTTTCCCAGGTGCTTTCAATACCATGAAGCTCAACACACACCCTGAAGGCGGATACTTGTTGCACGGTTGGATGAACCTAGAAGGCATCATAAATTCAAACGATACAATTTTCCTATCTAATGCCAAATCCAGCTACATTACTCTGCATTTTGATCAGGACGGCAATTTACTTAACTTCAATCGGGTAGGCGCAACATCAGGAGGCTCAATTTTTCCCATTGAATCTTCCTTCTCCGATACGACTGAAGGACACTATTATGTTGCCGGTTCTATCAGTGGTGATCCGTCCATGATCATTGATGGAGTTTTATGGACTTGTCCGCCAGCCGTTCCATCCAACAAATGGCGATCCTTTGTTGCCAAAGTCAGCAATGGTGGTGAACTTCAAAATTTGCGCCTGATCGAAGGTACGTCCAACATCAGGGTGCTCAATCTCCACACCGACGGGCAAGGCGGAAATTATGTCACGGGATTGTTCTTGGACACTTTGTTGCTGCCTCAGATATCAGACACCATCCGCCTTGTATCCGTTGACACCCAATGGCAACATGCCGATTTGTTTGTTGGTCGTTTGGATGGTGACAATAATTGGTTGTGGGCCCGTCAATTGTCAGGTGAGTTTGATTTCTACCTGTTGCAAGACAACTGGGAGGTACATAATACCACCAACAACGGGCTTCTGCTGGTAGCATCCACCTACAAAGATGTCTACCTGGATCCTCTAGGTGTCAACAAACGCATTCTGGTGCAATCCAAAGGTGTAACGACATTCAGCATGAAGTTTGATCAGGATGGCAATGCTGGATGTGCCTTTCCACTTATGCAGGTGGATACGACTTACCCTGAATTGAATATTATGGGTTTGGATAGACGGGATACGTTCCGTTATTACTGGCATGGCATATATACGGATACGCTCACTCTTTTCGATGGCACCACTTTTCCTGCCGGCAGTCGGGCCAGCTATATGATTGATGCCTCGTTTTGCCCGGTATACCCTTGTGCCGATATTGAGGCCGCACCCTGCAGTGACACCCTGCGCGCATGTACCTGGAGCGCCTCTTCCTGGCAATGGTACAAAGATGGTGTTCATCTGCCCCAAGCCGATGGAGACTCTCTACTGGTCATATCCGATAATGGTTTGTACATGCTCATTGCCACATTGGAAGATGATTGTCCCTACCAAAGACCGGATACTGCCCTTGTTGAAATCAGCCATTTCATCCCCTATTTTGTCGAAATTCAACCCGTCAACTGTCAATGGGGACAACATGGTAAGGCATTCGTCCATGTCACCGGAGGCATTGGCCCTTTCCTTTATCGATTGGACAGTTTGCCCTATCAGGCAAATCCTCTCTTCGAAGACCTGAAAGCCGGCATGCATGCCATCCATATCAACAGCCAAAAACATGGCTGTGAATTCATGGACTCGTTGTACATCGACAGCCTGACCGCCACCCATCTGCAGACATATCGCTGTCATGGTGACACCCTCTTGGTCGGTCATCACAACTTTCATTCAGGTGAAGTCGACACACTACTATTGCTGGAAAGCCTTGTTCATCCGGGCTGCGACTCCGCTGTGTTCCTCATGGCACATTTTACTCCGCCAGCTTTGTTGTCCACCACCATGGAATATGTGTGTGATAGTACAGAGGTAGGCGTGGATACCGTCGCTATCCTCTTTTCCTCTTCACCCTGCGATAGTCTTGTTGCCATACACCAGTACCTGTGGGCGCCTACCTGGCATCTTGATTCCTTGATTTGGCTTTGTGAGGGCGACAGTATTTTCCTCAATAATTTTTGGCATCGGGAGGAAGCCAGCTTAGAATTGAGTTATTCCAGCTCCCAGGGTTGCGACAGCATTTTATTCCTTGAAATCCGGATGGTTCGTCCACCAGTATTTGACACCTACCTGGACACTCTGGTGCCAGTTGGAATGACCATCACCCTACATGCGCCACAGGCAACGGGATATCTTTATACCTGGGAGCCTATTGATGGATTGAGTTGTTCCGATTGTCCCAATCCCTCCCTCCTCGCCGAAGAGGACCGCACCTTCACGCTTTATTTCAGCGATGAACAGGGATGTTTCAACCATATCGCCATTTATAGTGTACGGGTATTCGCTCATGAAATCGCCCTTCCCAATCTATTCACGCCAAACGGTGATGGGGTCAACGACAAGTTTGGACCATTGGTGCTGAATGGTCCTGCGTCATCTGTTCAGATTCTCAATTTCACCATCTTCAACCGATGGGGGCAGGCCATATACAACAGCAATGACCCGATATCAGCCTGGGATGGATCTTGTGCGGGCGCTCCGTGTCCCATGGACACCTACGCTTGGGTGTTGGAAGTTTCGTTTGCAAATGGACAACATCAGGTTCTTCGCGGAGAAATAAATTTAATCCGGTAATCCATCAAGGATAATCGCCACCATGATGATAACTGAGGCATTGCCTCATCACGCCGGATCGTCCACACACCGCCCATACACCACCAGATCGTGCCAGGACCCGTTCAGGCGCTCGGCCTCCCGCAAAAGGCCTTCTTCGCGGAAACCCAGCCGCTCCGCCAGGGCCCGGCTGCGCATATTGCCCTCTCCGCAACGGATCTCCAAACGGTGGAGGCCGCCCTCCGCGAAAGCCCGGTCCATCAGCGCCCGGCATGCCGCCCCGGCCAGACCCTGCCCCACCCACTTTCCGGCCAGCCAATAGCCCAGTTCTGCCGTCCCGTTCATCAGATCGATCCGGTGCAAACCCACCCTGCCCGCCATTTCCCCATCCCTGACAATCACGTAAGCCCACTCCTCCTGTTGCCTCCTGCGCTGCATCACCCCGGCGATATACATCCGGATGGACATCTCGTTCAGCACAAATGGTACAAAAGCCATCCAGCGTCCCAGAAATTCCCTGTTTTCATCCACCAGACGAAACAAAGTTTCCGCATGCGCCTTCCCGAGGAGCTCCAGCCGGGTACGGGCGTCCACTTTTATCACTTTCAAAGGATTGCTCATCCTGGTCCGTTTCCTGCCGGGCCCACCCCGGCAGAGGGTCCATGAAGATAGGGCATCTCCCGATTCGGATACAGAAGCGAAGGCGCCCATCCCTTATCGGTCGAAAATCCCCGGAGCGGCCGTCGGGCAACCACCTGTTCCCCATACACAAACCTTTATCTTTGGCGTTTTACTTATTCTATGCGAATCCCGTTTCTGACCCTTGCACTCCCGGCCCTTGTGGCCGCAGGCTGTCATACCGCCCGCCCCGTAGTCGCCGAACCCGTTGATGAGATCCAGGACCTGCCCGAACTGGTGGTCACGCCCGATCTCAACCAGCCACCGGACCAGCCGGTACATCCCTACCGGGCTACCCCGGCAAGGCCTTTCGACCTGTTGCACACGGCGCTCGATCTCTCCTTCGACCTGCCCAAACGACACGTCCTGGGCAAAGCCAGCCTCCACCTGACCCCACTGGCATTTCCCCAGGATACCATCCTCCTGGATGCCGTAGGCTTCCTGATCCATGACGTGCGCCTGACAGGCGCTCCCGATACGTTGCCCTGGCTTTATGACGGCCAAAAACTCCACATTCTCCTGCCCCGGACAGCCCGGAAGGGCGATACCCTCCGGGTGGCCATCGATTATACGGCCCGGCCCGATGAGGTACCGAGTGGAGGCAGTGCGGCCATACGGTCCGACAACGGATTGTTTTTCATCAACCCTGACGGGCAATACCGCGACAAACCCGTCCAGATCTGGACCCAGGGAGAGACCCAGTCCAACAGCCGCTGGTTTCCGACTTTCGACCAGCCCAATGAAAGGTGTACCCAGGAGATCCGTCTCACCGTGGACACCTTTTTCGAAACGCTCTCCAACGGTGTTTTGACCCACCAGCAATACCATCCCGACGGCACCCGCACGGATACCTGGAAGCTTGATCTGCCACATGCCCCGTATCTGTTCATGCTGGCCATTGGCGATTATGCCGTGGCCCACGATACCTGGCGCGGCATCCCCGTCGGTTACTATGTCGAACACGATTATTCCGCCGATGCCCGGGCCATTTTTCCCGACGCACCGGCCATGCTGAGTTATTTTTCCGACTACACCGGCATCCCTTATCCATGGCCGAAATACAGCCAGGTCGTCGTGCGCGATTACGTTTCGGGCGCCATGGAGAATACTACGGCGGTCGTTTACGGGGAATTCATGCAGGCTACCCGCCGCGAGTTGATCGACGAGACCCGCAACGAAGCCATTGGCGCCCACGAGCTCATCCATCACTGGTTTGGCGACCTCGTCACCTGCGAAAGCTGGTCCCAGCTCGTGCTCAACGAGGGCTTTGCCAACTATGGCGAGTACCTCTGGCTCGAATTCAAGTACGGGACGGACGAAGCGGAATACCACCGCCGCGACGAACTGGAAGGATATCTTCAACAAGCGGCCGTGACCAAACACCCGCTGGTGGATTTTCACTATGCCAGCCGCGAGGACATGTTTGATGCCCATTCCTACAACAAAGGCGGGCTTGTCCTCCATATGCTGCGCAAAATGCTGGGCGAGTCCGTATTCAGGGCCGGTCTTCACCGCTATCTGACACGCTGTGCCTGGGGCGCCGTCGAGATCCACGACCTGCGACTGGCCATGGAGGAAGCGAGTGGCATGGACCTCAACTGGTTTTTTGACCAGTGGTACATGAAGCCGGGTCATCCCGAACTCTCCCACACCTGGTCCTGGGATCCCGCCACCCGGCTGGTCACCCTGGAGGTGATGCAGGTGCAGGATCCCGAAAAGAATGCGGAAACCTATATCCTCCCCACCGAGGTGGCATTTCTGATGCCGCGCGACCGGGTGGTCCGGATGCCCCTCGTCATGACCGAAGGCGAACAGACCTTCACCTGGGAGCTGGAGGAATCCCCCCTCCTCGTGGACCTGGACCCTGACCGCACCCTGCTCGCCGTGCAGCATCGCGACTGGTCGGGAGAAGAAGCCGCCGCCTACTGGCGCACGGGGCCGTGTCTGTGGACGCGGATGGAGATCATGGGTATCCTGGAAGATGAAGCGGCAGGGCTTGAGCCTTATCCCTGGGGGGATGCCCACTGGACAGTCCGCGCCATGGGCACCACCGCCCTCGATGCGCTGGACCCGGTCCAGCAACTGACGCTGGCCAACCTGGCCCGGCAGGATCCGCACAGCAGTGTGCGTGAATCCGCTCTCGGGCAATTGGCAGGTAGCGGATTTCCGGGCCTGCGCAAATTGTGCCTCGACCGCCTGGAGGCAGACCCTTCCTACAGCGTGCTGCAGACGGCCATTGGCGCCCTGGCTGCCGACCATCCGGAGCTGGCCCGCGAAGCCGCCGAAAAGCTGGAGGCGGATGGCAGTATCACGGCAACCCTCATTGCCGGAGATTACTATGCGGGCACCGGCGCTACCGATCGCCTTCCTTTTTTCGAAAGCGCCTGGGAACGCGTCAATGGCCTGCACCGGATGTTTTTTACCCGGCAATACGCTGAGTTGCTACGCGTCGCGTCACCGGAGCAGTTGCAGGATGGCGCCAACCGGCTGGCTGCCGATGCCTCCGACCGGGGTCTCTCTCCGATACGGCGATTCGGCGCTTTCCGCGCCCTGGCCCATGTCAGGCAGGGTGTCCAGGAAACCCGCCCCGATATGGCCGCCATGATCGGAGCGCACCTGGAACGCATCCGCTCCTCCGAAACGGACGAGGACCTCCTGCGTTATTACGAGCATTACTGACCGGCCCGCGCCGCCGGGAGCGACTTTAGCCACCCCGCCTCATGCAGGACCCCCAGGGCCTCGGACATCCGGTGCGCCGGGCCTCCTGACAAGATCCGGTAAGGCCATCCCTCTCCTTCGAGGATCCGGAGATGGGCCTCCCACAACCGGTCCCGGTCCCGGGGGTTTTCTCTTAACGGGTCGGGCTCCCAGGGCATGTCGGGCCGGCACAACAGATAAAGGGCGCCGCCATGGCGCCGGTGCATCATGGTCAACCAGGTTGGACACGTGCCAAATCGAGCCTCCAGCCAGATGCGGTAGGTCAAAAGATCGGTATCGGCCAGGACCGGGCCCGAAAAGGAGCGGCGCATCGTCTCCTGGGCACGGAACTGACCCAGTGCCATCCGGCAGACATCGGCCTCCCCGTAAACAGGATTTTCGGCCAACCGTTGCCGGGCCCATTCCGCTACCAAAGGCCATCCGGTATGCGTGGACAGCGCTTCGGCCAACGTCGTTTTGCCGGAGGATTCGGGCCCCGTTACTACGATCAGCGGATATTCGGAATGGGTCACGCCCCAAGATACGCAGGCCTTTTCCGTGCATGAATGGCATCTTACCCCGATATTTGTCCTGCATGCACGACATCGAGCCTCATTTCCACTGGCGCGACCTATACGTGGCCTCCGAAGACAAGCACTCGCCGTTTTTTCGCCGGCAGTACGATGAATTCTTTTTTACCCAAAAAGTCTACAACTACTTCATCCATCCCCAATGGGATTCTTTTGGTTCGACGACCCTCTACACCAAAATCCTGTTTGTCGATTACGACGAGGGATATGCCATTCTGGAATTCATCGGCGAGTGGAATGACTGCCTGTACAACGACATTGAAGCTTTGAAACGTCAACTGGTGGACCGGCTCATCCAACGGGGCATTTGCCGGTTTATCCTCATCGGCGAAAACGTGTACAATTTCCACGGCGATGACGACTCCTATTATGAAGAATGGTGGGAGGACATCCGCGACGAGGGGGGATGGATCTGTATGGTGAATACCGAAAAACATGTCTGGGAAGAGATGGAGGCCACCAAACTGTACCGGTATGTGCACTATGGCCCCGCTTACAATGCCGTCATCTGGCGGTCGAGGAGACCCGAGGTCTTCTTCCATGCCGTGCGTGAAAAGCTCGCTGCCGAAGTAGGCCTTCTGGATTAATGTCGCTCCATGACCCAATTGCTCCGACCCCTTCGCCTTTTTCTCAAACGCCATTTGATGTCCTGGCGGGTAAGGCACCGCCTGCATCCGTCCGTGGGTATCACCCAACGCCAGTTGTTTCATGATTATCAGCGGATGGCACTTGAAGGGAGAGTGCCGGGAGTGGCCCATACCGGCTTCCGCGTGTTCTCCCAGTTTGAAGAAGACGGAAAATTGCTCTACCTGTTTGCCCTCATCGGCATGACCCGGAAAACCTTTGTGGAAATCGGGGCTGATGACGGGATTAACAGCAATGCGGCCAACTTATACTTCCATTTCGGATGGGACGGCCTATTTCTTGATGCCAATGCCGAAAGCGTGCGAAGGGGCAAGGCATTTTACCGCAAGACCCCCCACCCCTGGCATTTTCCGCCGCGTTTTGTCCATGCCCGTGTCACGCCCGACAACGTCAACCCGTTGATCGGGGAAGCCGGATTTTCCGGAGAGATCGGGCTCCTTTCCATTGACATTGACGGTCACGATTACTGGGTGTGGGAAGCGCTTTCCGTGATCAACCCGCAGGTGGTCATCATTGAAACCCATGTCGAATTCGGCCTGCGCAACATTGTAGTGCCCTATGACGCCGATGCCGTTTCGCCCCTGCGGCATCCCTTGTACCATGGGGCTTCGCCAGCAGCCATGGTGCATTTGGCACGGCGTAAAGGATACCGGCTTGTCGGCGCCAACGAACTCGGTTTCAATTTCATTTTCGTCCGTATAGGATTGGCGGAGGATTTGATTCCGGAGGTGGATGTGGCTTCGGTGCTGACCCACCCATCGGTGCAGGAAGGCCAATCCAAAGCCCTGGCAATTGCCGATTGGCCCTATGTGGAAGGATGATTCCGTGCTGGCACCCGCATTGTCGCTTTACCAGTCTTCCTCGTCCGTATCATCCGCTTCAGGTCCCGGCGAAAGGCTGTCAGGGAGAATATGGTGGTCCACCAATTGGCACCAGATACAGGTATCCTCGTGGCACCCTTCGTCAAACCGCAGGGCGCGGATACCCTCCATGGCCCAGGCGATCTGCTCTGTCACCACAGACCGGTCTTCTTCGGTGATCTCCAGCTCTTCCCTTTCGATCTGCCCTTTGTCACCGGGTTCGACGAATTCCATCACACCGGCCAGCAGCGGGCTCTGCTGACGACGGTCGGCCCTCAGCAACAAATCATAGAAGACCAGTTGCCGCCAGTAATCCCCACCCGGATCGGTCCGCCAGTCGTCACTGCCCGGCCGGCGAAGTTTTTTCTTTCCGTTGACAGCGTTGCCGGTTTTGTAATCCACCACCATGATCCCGCCCGGGTAGTGCTCGATCTTGTCCAGCTTTCCGTTGATCGGGTAGCCCTGCCATTCCACATCGCGGATGGCCACTTCGAGTTCCACTTTCTGCGCCGACTGCCAGCGGGGCAGCATCTCGCCGACATAGACCGGGAGGGTCTGCCGTCCGTGTTCCAGGGTATTGATGTACTCCTGATCGGTGAAATGCGATCGATAGCGTTGGAGGGCTACCGTAAAAATTTCAACGGCCTGCCGGGCAGGATCCCCTTCCAGACGCGGATTGGACCGGAAGAGGGTCTCGAGGGTGGCGTGCACCGCACTGCCGTAGCCCATGTAGCGATTGCGGGCGGCAGGCACCCGCAGGATGTTTTCATAGTAAAAAGCGCGGGGGCAGGAAAGGTATTTGTTGAGGGCGGTGACGCTGAGCGACATCTGTGACACCTGCTGCTTCAGCCAGGCTTCTTCGAGCAGGGAGGGATTTTCATCGAGGGGATGCAAAAGGGCTTCCAGCGCCTCTTCCCGCTCGGCAGGGGCCGGTTCGGCCGATTCCAGCGGAAGGCCGGCGCTATCTCTCAGTTCGTTGACAAAACGGGCGGCCAGATCCTCAGTGGCGGTCCTCCGGCTGTTGGCGTTTTTCTGGTCTTTGGCATAACTGATGGTCAGGGATTCCCGGGCACGGGTCATGGCCACAAAAAAGAGGCGCCGTTCTTCTTCCTCCACCTGCTCCTCGCTGGCGGCGTCACTCCTGGTCAGCGTATCGGGCAGTTTGAAGGCCTTGCCGTTGGATTTTCCCGACCAGTTGCGGGCCGAGCAGGCCATGAGAAAGACGTGGTGCCATTCCAGCCCTTTGGCACTGTGGACCGTACTGAACACGACCCCCTCGGGCTCGCCGATATAATGGACATAGGGCAGGGCGATTTTCCCCTCGATCATTTCTTCCAGGCGCGCCAGCAACTCCTCCAGTCCCAGAGCGGGGTCGGCGGCACATTCGGATTTGATGAAATCGAATAGCGTGGTGACCAATTCGAGCAGGCGCCGTTTGCGGGGGTCGTCCAGGATGGCCTTCAGGACCCCGCCCCGGGTGATCACATGCTCGAAAAGGGTCTGGATGGTCCATTCCGGCGCGTGGGCGAGCCAGTATTCCAGGTCTTCGCCCACCCGTTTGACCTTGCGCGGGTCTTCGAGACCGGCCTCCCTCAGGGCGTTGTCATCCTGAAGCATTTCCCGCCATCGCAGGGGACGCCCTGCGGCCTCTTCCGGCCGGTTGCGGGTTTGTCCGTAGCGCAGGAGCCGGGCCATATCCAGGGGCCGAATGCCGAAATAGCGGTAATGCAGGATGCGGACCAGCCGCGCCTCCTCGCCGAAAGGCTGACGGAGTTCTCCGGCCAGGTAATGCAGGACCTCGAGCAGCCCCAGTACGAAGGGGTCGCGGAGGATGTCTTCCTGCCGCTGCTGGATCACGGCGATGCCCTTTTGGCGGCAAAGCCGGATGAGGTTGTCGGCATGGCGGTGGTTGCGGTAGAGCACGGCGATGCCGGAAGGCGGTGTGCCGCTGTCGAGAAGGGTGTGGATGCGGCGTGCGATCCAGGCCTCTTCGCCGGTGCTGCTGTGAAATTCCAGCAGACGGGGTGGTACGCCGGGTTGGGGGACGGCGCTCTGCCGGGCGGTGAGCCGCTTGTCCAGGCCGAGGGCGGTATTAAGGCGCTCGGTGTTGTGGCCGATCAGCGCATCGGCAGCATCGAGCAGGCGCTGGCTGGAGCGGTAATTGTCGGTGAGCATGACGGCGGAGGGCCGGAACCGCTCCTGAAAGCCCAGGATATTGCTCATGCTCGCCCCCTGGAAGCGATAGATAGCCTGATCGTCATCGCCGACGACAAAAAGATTGGGTTCATCCCAGAAGTCGGCCATCTGGTAGAGGAGCTGGTTTTGAAGGCCGGAGGTATCCTGGTATTCGTCCACGAGGATATAGAGGAATCGTTCCTGGTACACGCGCAGCAGGTCGGTTTCGGCGGCGAAGGCATCGCGCACCCATCGCAGCATGTCGCTGAAATCGTAACGTCCGGCGCCCGTCAGGATCTCCTGCCAACGCGGCAGGAGGGAGGCGGCGGCGCGGGTCTCTTCCATGCGGGCGGTCTCCTTGTCGATTTCTCCCTGTTTGGGGTCGCCGGGCTGGTACTCCTTGAATTTGCGTTTGTAGAAAAACCCCTCGCGGGACGGCAGTCCGGACAGGTACCGGTCGATGGCCTCGTGCAAGATCTCCGGGGTAATGCCTTCGCGTTTCATGAGGTCGAACAAGGTGGCCAGACGCGGGACGTGGGCGTAATAATCGCCCCGAAGGCGGCGCAGGGGGTGGGCGGGATCCAGTTCGTTGACGAGGACTTTGAGCAGGCGGCGTTGTTCCAGATCGGTCACGGGCTGCAGGTCACGGTAACCGCCGAAGACAGCGGGATTTTCCTGAATGACGAGATTGCAAAACCCGTGGAAGGTGTGTACGGGCACGCGGTGGCCTTCGGGACCCAGGAATTCGATGAGGCGTTTGCGCATGGCGACCGTGCCTGCCTCGGTATAAGTGAGGCAGAGGATTTCGCGGGGGTCGGTGTCGGTGAGGCGGAGGATGTTGCCGATGCGGGCGGCGAGGAGTTGGGTTTTGCCGGTGCCGGGACCGGCGATGACCATGACGGGGCCTTCAATGAGGTCTACGGCGGCGCGCTGGGCCTCGTTGAGGGAGGGGAGGATCGTGTTCTCGAACACGCGCAAATGGTGGGAAGAGATGTGCGTCATGGCAGGCGGGTGGGCAATTCAAAGATAACGGATACCGGAGAGGGGTGACGACACAGCACGAAATATCCCGCCAGGGGTGAATTCCCGGATCAAATGGTTTGAGAAAAAGTCGGCGGGGATCGTGCAGCGTTCCGCCGGACGAAACGTCATGGGATGCTGGAGGAACATCAGATATCATTCATTCATGACCAATGCATACTCATGTCCCTCAGGGATTTTACAAAAGTGTCAAAAGCGGTTACCATCACATTGTTCCCGATCGCATACGTGTCGCCACTCCAGGTTATCAAATAGTTGTGTTTTGTGCCCATAAGCTCGATCGACTTATAAAACCCCTTGGTGGGTCTGGGTACCTGCCCCAGCCTGATCTCCAGACAAACCACCGGTTCCAACCCACGGGTAAGCAGCAGGTCACATTCCGTGCCATCGGCTGTCCTGAAAAAATGCGCTTGAAGTCCTTTGGGTAATTGACGCAGGATCTCCATGATCACATAGCCCTCCCAGGAAGCACCGGCATGCGGATGAAGCAAGAGGGCTTCCTGGTTTCGGATGCCGAGCAGGATGTGCAACAGTCCGGTATCCTGTACATAGATCTTGGGAGATTTCACCAGGCGTTTGCCGATATTCTTGTAAAAAGGATGCAGGATGGTAATAAAAAAGGAACGTTCCAGAAAGCCGAGATAATTCCGGATGGTATTGCCACTGACACCAATGGACCGGCCAAGGCTTTCGGCATTCCAGAGTTGGCCATGTACAGCCGCCAACATTTGCAGAAACGTCCTGAACCGTACGGGATCCGTGGTTAGCCCTAGTGTTTGCAGGTCGCGTTCCACGTAGGTGCGGATGAAGTCCTCCCGCCACTGTACACTCAACGGATCCGTTGGGGCCATCCATGCATCAGGAAAGCCTCCACGCCACCAGTGAGTCAAAAGCCTGGAAGAATCCAGATCCATTTCCCGGTAGCTCAAAGGGAACAGGGTCAGATAACCTATCCTTCCCGCAAGGGAGTCGGCTGTATGCTGCATGAGTAAGGGCGAGGCACTCCCAAGAAGCAAAAACCGGCCGGGAACCCGATGCCGGTCGATCAGACTGCGCAGTTCGGCAAATAGTCCGGGCATGCGTTGCACTTCATCGATAATCACCAGCTCCTCCTGGTATTGTTCCAGGAAAAATCTCGCATCGGCTTTCAGTTTTTGATAATGCTCCAGTCGTTCAAGGTCGAAATACCGGATTTTGCCACCCAAATCCTGCGCAAGGGCCAAAGCCAGTGTCGTCTTGCCCGTTTGACGGGCTCCGATCAAGCCGACGGCCGGGTAAAACGCCAGATAGTCTTTGAGCTCCCCGGATAACGAACGCGGAATCATTTCATGCAAATCTTAAGTCCAACTTCAAATTTACACAAAAATCTCGACCTTCAACGATAAAAACCTCGCTTGGACCGTCCACCTGTCAGTCTGCATCCCTGTATGTGGAATGTCAGGTATAGACCCTGCCCTCGGGAGTTTGCCGGGTAAATGTGTACCATCCCGCAGGCCAGGCCCTCGCAACAAGGACCATACGGGTCGCCGTGACAGCCTGGTCATGGCGTAGGCGACCTTTGAGATGCCAAACCCCAGGGTAGGTACCGGGCGGGATTGGATATTCGCCGGCGCGCCGGGCTTCGTTGAGGGAGGGGAGGATCTGATCTTCAAACGGCAGGAGGAAAGGGAAAGGGGTGAGTGTGGGAAGGAGGTATGATGCTACCTTCGGAACTTCCGGCTGGCCCGGAGAAATTTTTTTTCCGGGCGGGACGGCAGGAAATGAAATGAATGTCTTAACTTTGTCCCCGAGACTTCCTGAGGTAAGTTTTTCCGGAGTCTCGCGGCAGGAGTACCTGGTACTCACGATCGGCGAAGCTGGATCCTGTAGAAAAGAACTCTAAACTGCAACATACTGATAAACAAACACTTGACCAAAGGGCCCGATGACCAACGGAGATGACATCAAATACTTGAACGGACACTGGCCATGCCACAGCTATGCCACCCACCTACTCGAAGCAGGTGCTGACATACGATATATCCAGGATCTTCTGGGCCACAAGAGTATTACCACCACAGAGATCTATACGCATATAGCCCGCACCAGGAAGCCCCCTTCTCCTCTAGATAGCTTTATTCTGTAATAGCGGATACACCCCAAATACTTAGTGTAACAGTAGTTTTACTTCAGATGTAATAGATATATCCGATATTTGAGTAGCGGATACACTATGTTATCAGCAACCCTAACCAACGACCGTGCAACCATCAACCGACAGACAAAACCCGACCGACAGTGCAATTTTCGGCAAAGCCGTTTGGCTATCCCTTCGCAAAATAAAAAGAG
>CAYYGN010000021.1:58177-58721 GCA_964471595.1 uncultured Saprospiraceae bacterium | reverse complement strand
GGTTCGAGCAATCGGTAGGCCACTTTTTCGGTATCCTCGCCCGGTATGCCCAACTTCCTGGGACTCCCTCTTCGACCGATGGCCAACAACACCTTCTTGGTGGTAAAACAGTCACCCTGCAATGTCCTTACTTCAAATCCCCCGGCGACCATGGTAATGTCCTCCACTTTGGCATGTTCCCGGATGGAAATGCCGTTTTTGTGCAGAACGGCTTGCCATAATTACAGCAATTCCTGCTTGCTTGTGTCGTACAATTTCACCTTGCAATGAAGGGGTAGATCCATGGGAGCCGTCATGACAATTTTTGACCTTGGAAAAGTGAATACGGTACCTCCCAAAGAATCCTGCTCCAAAGTGAGACACCGCAATTTGTGTTTGCGCGCCGTCAAAGTGGCCGAAATGCCGGCCGGACCGGCTCCTACGACAATAAGATCGTACTCTTTGTCTCCCGCTGGAAATCCGTTTCGAACCATACTTTCCACCGCCGATTGTCCCTGTTCAACACTGTTTTTGATCAATCCCATTCCCCCCAACTCACCGGCAA
>CAYYGN010000021.1:0-58167 GCA_964471595.1 uncultured Saprospiraceae bacterium | reverse complement strand
CCACACCGCGTTTTTCAGTGCCGATAACCAGAGAAATCGCCTCTACGGGACAACTGTGAAAACAGGCACCATGACCAACACAATTGGAGGCATGTACCAGGTGGGCTTTGCCCTTGAGCAATCCCAATATATCCTGCTCCGGACAAGCGGCCACACATGCCGCACTGCCAATACACGTATTGATGTCAATCACCGGATGAAGAGAGACCGGTTCATGAAGTCCTTCCAACCTGGCTTGTTCAATTTTGACTTCGGTCTCCTGCGACCTGCGTCGGGTATGACGCAAATAAAGCCAAATGACCAGGAAGCAAAATCCCAGGACAATCGCATAAATCAAAAATTCTTCCTGGTTCATGGTCAAAATATCCAGCGATAACCAAAAGCAAGAGTGACACCAACATGAATGATCATGATGATTAGCATGATCAATGCAAAGGGAAGGTGGGCTACATGCCAGTACTTGAACAACCGGATCATGTGTTGCAACCTGTTGATGCGACTTCTCAAGGTGAGCTCCTTCCGGAAATTGCGCCGAATGGCTTTTACGATCATTCCATCCGTCCCTTTGGCACGCAGCCGGCTTACGACACCCCTGATCGCGCGTCGGTCAGCCATCCATCTTCGGACAAATTGTACCATCAGATTGCCACCCCCTTCCACGGGCTGCTCGGAAATGTCTTCTATGAAACGCACCGTTTCTTCATCCAATCCGTAATCCGTTCGCAGGGATTCCGTCAATTCCTTCCGCATGGCATGAAGCTCCTGCAGGGAAAATTCACGGCCTTCCAGGGATCGCGGAATTTGAACGTAAATGAACCTTCCGATCACACCACTCGCCACAACAGCAACCATACTCCAAAAACTGACCGACACAATACCTCCGAACTTGAAGGCGGTGTGAAAAAGGATAAGGATGGGGCCAAGCGTACAAAGGAAAATATGAAATTCCAGCCAATATTTTAAACGTCCCATTTTCGACAACAAACGGGTGCGTTTGATGCCCATATACCCGAATACACCCAAAAGAATAAGCAAAGTGCCGACAATGCCCAGTCCGTGTCCAAATGCTCCCGAAGGCTTGTACCAATCGTGCCGGGGATGAAAAAACCGTTCCTCAAGAGGGGTGGTATAGTACGAGTAGCCGCTATAGGCCAGAAAACAGGCAGTACTTGCGACAATGGTGACTAACGTCGTAATATAAACACGGTGAACAATGGGACTCATCCTTCAACCTTGGACGGGCAAAGTTAGCCGGATGGAAGGAACGATACTTGCCGAATGACCAGAATCAGCCACAGAATGACGACCGTCATCGCCGGAGACGCTCCAGTGCTTCCAGGTTTACCCGGGCCTGCCCGAAGTCAGGGTCCAGTTCCAGGGCTTTGCGGTAGTAAATCCGGGCTTGCTCCACATCTCCCTGGATGGCACGGAGGTAACCCAGATTGGTGAGCGCCAACGGGCGGGCCGGATCCTCCACTAAAACCCGGCGGAAGACCCTCTCGGCCTCCACACCTTTTTGAAGAACACCCAGCGCCACCCCGTATTTCTCAAGGAACTCCAGATGGTAAGGGGATACGTGCGCCGCTCTGGCGAGAAACGCCAATCCCTGCTTGTGGCGCATCGTCCGCATGCAGGCCTCCCCCAATCGATAGGCTGTCCAACCGTCCAGCCCGGACGTATCGCGCTGATCGGCCAGCCGGCCCAATGCACCGTAATCCTCCCGGGCAAACAGCCAATGAACCCGCACCGGAAAGATCACCGCCTCCTTTCCCCGGGCCCGGCCGAGCCATTGTCCGGCCGAGTCGAGCAGGGTTCGGTCCGGAATGAATTTCTCGTAAAGCGCGATATACGCCTGCGCCATTTCCTCCGGCTCGACCTTGCCCCTGGTCATGGGCTCCAATCCCAAAAACCGGCTTTTCCCCCCGTCACCGGATACTGGCTGGTAATCCTTGCGGATAAAATGATCGGTAATACTGACGTGGGGAATATCAATGCTCTCCGATGCAGGCATGTGACAACCTGAACAATCCTCCTTGCGCGCCTTTCTTTCCGTCGCCGGTGCCGTACATTTCCGGGTGCCGTGACAATTCCTGCAAGCCGTGTTGTATTGTTCCCGTCCGGATTGCAAGACCGAAACATGTGGATTATGGCAGGTGATACAGGTCAGTGATTCCGATTGGCGGTAACACGCACTTTGCACGAGACGCTCTGCCTGGGAAGCCATAAGGAATCGCTCCCTTGAATCACTGTATCGGGGCAGGAAGACATGCATGACTTCGGAAAGGGCCATTCCGGGCCGGAAATCAAAAAAGGTTTTGCCCTGACGAAGGACCGCCACCCCCTGCAAATGACAACGCTGGCACAGATCGGTTTGCCGGTCCCGGTGCAGCCGTCGGGGATTAACGATGGTTCGGTCGGCCATCCGTGATGTATCCACCATCTTGCCGGACTGTATCGCTTTGACATGCAAGGCGCCCGGGCCATGGCATCGCTCGCATTCTATGCCCTCCGGCATGTCGAAATATTTGTTTTCCGATCCGGCCACATGACCGGGAAAATGGTTGTGGCATGTCAGGCATTCTGTGGTCAGTATCCTGGAAAACCTGCTGTTGGCACCTCCTTCATACCCGGGAGCCATATCCCATCTCCGGCTCTGGGTGTAATAAGTGATCGGCGCCTGGTAAAGAAATCCGTTCCGATCAATGATGTGCGAGTTGGTGTGATGCCCGGAACCGATGATCCATGACACCCTTTCCACACGGTTGTGGACCGTGTCCTTGCCTTGTAATCTGAATTCGCGAATGTACAAGACACTGTCTCTGAAAAAAGGGAAATAGCTGTAACCTGTCAGTGTATCCCTGACAAGAGCATGATCGCCAAAAACGGCGCTGCTGCGCACCGGCGTGGCGCGTCCGAAAGATCTGCCCATCCCGGTATGCCGGAAGGTTTCATGCACATTGGCGTGACAGGTCCGGCAAGTAGCCATGCCCACATAAGCCACACTGTCGTGCATGTTGAGAAAATCCGTTTGACCTCCTCCGGCAACAGGTGTGCAATCCATCAACGATCCGGCCAGCCAAACACCGGCCAACAATCCCCCTGCCAACGACCATCTGTACATAACACAAAAATAACCATCCGGACAGGGTTTCGGCCATTCCTGGCGCCGTCATTCCGACAAACGACAAAAAGAATTAGGTAATTCTGCAAATCAATTTACCTTTATTCGGCCTGATCCTCCTCAGGCCGAATGCCTAATCCTGAACTACAACAAATCCGTTTTCCTATGCCCGTTATTCTGCGCTATGTTCTCGCTCTCCTGGCCGGCCTGGTGGCAGGTGCGGCGGTCAATATGGGTCTCGTCATGATCAGCGGCTCTGTGATCCCTCCTCCCGAAGGTGTGGACGTGACTTCTACGGAGTCTCTGAAGGCCTCCATGCATCTGTTCAAGCCCAAGCACTTCCTGATGCCCTTCCTCGCCCACGCATTGGGTACGCTGGTCGGCGCCTTTACGGCTGCCCGGCTCGCCCCCGCCCATTCCATGCGTCTCGCCCTGATTGTCGGGTTGTTCTTTTTTGCCGGCGGAATGAGCGCCGTGTTCATGCTTCCCGCCCCTGCGTGGTTCAACGTGTTGGATCTTGTTGTGGCTTATTTCCCCATGGCCTGGCTGGGTGGCCGTTTGGGACGCCGGACAACATTAACGGCCTGATCCCCACATTCCTGTTGTCAATCCCGTTCATGGTTTTGACCGGACATCCCAAGCCCCGGTCCCACCGAATGAACACTCTTCGCCACCCCGGACTCCTCTTTTGCTGCATCGTCCTCCTGGTATCCGGCTGCCATAAAAAAAAGTTTTGCGCATCCAGCGGCTATCAGGGCGAATGGATTTGGGAATCCTCCATCGGCGGGATTGGAGGATGGACCTACACGCCTGAAAATACAGGATTCACCGCCCGGCTGGAATGGGACGAACTCGCCTTTCGCGAATGGAAAGCAGATTCGCTGGTGCGCGATACAGGTTATGATCTGCGCCTATCCGATGAACCCCTCCTCGGCACCGAATCCCGCATCCTTCTTGTCCTCGATACCGGAGAGCCCTATGCCGCCGTACTGGACAAAGACACGCTGGTCCTGATTGAGCAATACTACGATGGTTTCGCACACCGGTACCGGCGAAAATGAAAGACGATGAAACCCCGATTCAGCGTGATCACGCTGCCCGCCCGTGAACCCGCCATTCTGCGCGCTTTTTACGAAGAAGCATTCGGATGGGTCCCCGTGGCGTCCAATGCGGACATCGCCTTTTATCCTCTCAATGGCATGTTGCTCAGTATTGCCAGCCGGCAGATGCTGGAGGATTTTATCGGGATAGCGCTGGCACCTGCCGGCTCCTCTTCCGTGTTGCTGAGCCATAATGTGGCTACCCGGGAAGAGGTCTTCCACCTCCATGACCATTTGGTCTCACGCGCAGAAATCGTTGTTCCCCCAACCTCTCCGTCCTTTGGCGGCTTGTTCTTTTATTTTCGTGATCCGGAGGGACATCTCCTGGAAGTGGCCTGGAATCCCTATGTTACCCTAGATGAGGAGGGTATGGTTACCGGACATTTGCCCATAGATCATTTATCATGATTCCGGACCCTCAATACGGCTATTCATTTACGTAATTCCGGCCCACAGGTCCGCAACATGTCTCCCAGGTCATCAACCAGATCTGCCAGTCCATGCGTCGCCTTCTTGTTCAGCGTTGCCAATTTCTTTTCCATTTTTGCGATCATTCGCTCCGAGGCATGGGAGGCCTTTGCCATTTGGTACAGGATCACCTGATCGTGCCAAACCCCCAGGATCTTTTGACGGGCTTCCACCCTGTCATTCAAATCCTTTCCTTTTCCCGCCACCTCGGGCATCGCCGTCCAAATGGCCAGGAGATATCCATATTCCTTGAGATCCCTTCTGATGCGGTGCAGGGGTCTGGTGCCCGGCAATTGATCTATCTGGCGTTTCATGGCTTTTTGCCGTTTCAGAAGGAAGGCTATCAGGGCAGGTCCTGACTGGCCTTTGCCGGGTATGGCCGCCCTCAATCCTCCCAACCATCTCTTCAGATCACGGATGCGCATGGATTTGAACATCCCCGCCAAATCCTGATCATCGGGTGTTGCTTCTTTCCCCAGGAAAGGCTGACCGGCGAGGTCCCGGTCTCGCCATTCCCCGGCTACCCGAAAGACCCTTCGCAGGCGGGACCACATCTTAGGAGGTTCATCCTGGTAACCCATTTGCTTCAGCCAGCGCCGGTAAGCCCGCAATCGCTTGACCGATACGCGAAACCGGTGCAATGCCTCAGGCTCGACTTTGTGCCGCAAGGTCCGGATCAAACCCTTCATTTTTTCGCCTTCGGCGGCCAGATCATCCCGGTATGCTTTCCTTATTCCCATGCGTCCCTGGCCCCAAAATAAGGCCATTATTCCCATCCATGGACATGTTGCCGGCCCGGTCAGGGATTCATGTCCACTCCTTCGACATCCGTACGCAGCAGCAAGCCGGTGGCCAGGGAAGCCATTACCACGCCAAGTTCTTCGTTGACGGTCGGATCAATCCATACCGTACCGCGGTTGACGGTGGAAACGGCACCAAACACCTCACCCTCAATCCGGAATTCAAATCCGGTAACGGCCAATTCGCTCAACCATGCCGGCTGTCCTTTGAATCCGCGTATGGCCACGATGTCTATGCGGCGGCCCAGCGTCCGGGCAAATCCCGCCGATGCTTCGCTTCTGAGAAAATCGCCATCCGGATTGTGGATGACAAACTCCCAGGAGGGTTGATCCGGACCCAACGAAATATCTCCGGCAAAAAAATTCTGATAGGAAAGCGGTATGCCAAAGAATTCGGACACAGGGCGGAATTCCACCTCTCTGAACCTGCTGGCACAAACCACATATGCTTTGGTTTCTCCGGGACCGAATTGGGTAAAGCGCAGCTTTTCTCTCGCTCCGCGAAACCTGAGTGTAAAGGGCACGTCATAGCCAGCCACCCATCCGCGCCTCACCTTATCGGTCATGTAATCCCCAAACCGGATGACCTGGCGGATCCGCCACCCCTGGCGACCCTTGACAGGCATGGGCTCGGCAGAAAGTTCCGGATGAACGAGAATTTCAGGCGTGTGACATGCCTGTAGCAGGCCGGCCAACAGAATAAGCATCCAAATCGCGTTTTTCATAACATTCCATTTAGTGGACCGGCCATTACCAACAGCCGGTGTCCGATGAAGGATGACACAAAGGTGAGGCTTGAAAAAGCCCATCGCCAAATGGCCGGCGACCGATCGCCTGCCGACGGTGATCAATGCCGGTATCGGGCGGATGAATCGTATTCGCGTTCCTGGCGCCAAGCCGGTTCCATCCTCCCAAATCGCTGGCTCGGGACCATCGTCCGAAACCACATTTTCTCCGGATGCTTTACATTGTGCGCCATGAAATGGAGTATCCTTTTACTTCTGACGATGGTCCTTGGGGCGGCTTGCCGGACGGATGCCATGCGGGAAAACCAACTCACCGGGAAATGGCAGGTATCTTTTTCCCTGCTTGATCCGGAATCCGGAGAAGAGACGTCTTCACCACTTCCTGAAAATCCCGAACCTTCCCCCTCAGGGCCTCCTGAAGAAAGCCCTTCACTGGCCCGCGGTATGGAAAAACTGGGGGAAGGATTGGCAGAATTGGGGGCAGGCCTCGCCGATCTGGGAGAGAAACTGGGCACCTCCCTCCATGAAATCCTCACCGAGCATCTCACCTTTCAAGCCGAGTTGCGCGAAAACGGGGAGGTCCATTTGTTGGACCAAACAGATGGCATCCAATTCGACCTTCAGGAAGGCCCTTCCCGCTGGTGGGTGGACGATGGCCTGTTTCATGTGACTTCGGGCGACGACACCCTCAAAATGACCATACGCGAAGCCGAAGACGGTTTTGACCTCCTTCACGAAAACCTCACCATCCAACTCCGAAGGCCGCAATAACGCTTGGGCCAGGCCCAGTCATGCATCTCCAGGTCCATTCCTTTTCCACATTGTCCACCACCCGGTTGTACGAACTCCTCCAATTCCGGCAGGAGGTCTTTGTCGTCGAACAACAATGCGCTTACCTCGATGCGGACGGAAAGGACACCATTGCCTGGCATATGTGGCTGGAAGACAGTGTGAAAGGTACAATGACGGCCTATTGCCGGATCCTGCCTGCCGGTGTTTCCTATTCGGGACATGCCTCCATCGGACGGGTCATCAGCCGATCGGAGGCAAGGGGGACCGGTGCCGGTCGCCGGATCGTGGAGGAAGCTCTGGCGTGGATCAGGCACAACTGGCCGGGTGTGCCGGTAAAGATCAGCGCGCAATGTTATCTGGAAGACTTTTATGCCGGGTTCGGCTTTCGGGCTATCGGAGAGACCTATCTGGAGGATGACATTCCTCACCGCGCCATGGTACTGGATGCGATCTAAGGCAGTTTGGCCACCATTTCGGCATAGCGGCTGTCGAATGTACCTTCTCCCGGACATGCCAGACGGATCTTTTCATCCCCGATGGCTTTGACCCGGTCGGTGGGATTGGGGTGGGTGCTGAGGAATTCGGGAGGTACCGGCTGCCCTTCCAGCTTCAGGAAAAAGCCGGCCGAACCCGCGGCATTCCATTCGGTGGGACACAAATAACGCACCGATGCCATGTCACTCTCCGACTCATGATCGCGACTGAAACTCAAGGCGATCAGTGTCGTGGAAATTTGCTTCAGCAATTCCTGGTTCTCCCCCAGGATGGCTTCGGCGATCAGGGAGACTCCATAGATTTTGGTGAGTTGGCGGGAACTGTGGCGAAGGTCGGCATGAGCAATTTCGTGCCCCATCACGCCGGCGAGCTGATCCTCCGAGTCCAGGAATTTCATCAATCCGGTATACACGTAAATGAACCCTCCCGGTGCACAAAAGGCATTGAGGATGCTGTCATTCCGGATTATCCTCACGGTCCAGGGAAATTCCGTGCGATACCGCACTTCACCGGTTGCCAGAATGTCCGAAGTAATCTGGCGGACATAAGCGTACACTTCCTCATTTCCTGTTTCCGGCAGGATGGGATATTCCTGGGGATTGGCTGCGATCTCCGCCTCGACACTGCGACCGAGTTCGATATCATCTTCCAGGGAAAGCAAATTGAAGTCAGACAGGCCACCCTTGCAGGACAGATGAGGGGCGCCGAGAAGTGGCAGTGCAAGCAGGGGAAGGAATCGCAGGATGGAGGAAGCAGGCATGGATGAGGATATGGGGGATGAGCACCCGTACGGGGATAAGGGAATTGTAAAAATAACGAAAACCGCCCGGCAGATGGTATAAGTATCGGGGTTGTACCGGCGGCCCATCCACCAATTCCGTACTTTTGTCCAAACGTCTCCCCGAAATGGTCGAGGTCAAACTCTTCTCCGGCACCCAGTCGCGTTATCTCTCCGAGAAAATTGCCGACTACTACGGGTACAATTTGGGCAATATCACGCTCCAGCGTTTTTCCGACGGGGAGATGCAGCCGATCATCAATGAGTCGGTGAGGGGCGCCTATGTATTTCTCATTCAGTCCACTTTCGCACCGGGAGACAACCTGCTCGAGCTGCTTTTGATGATCGATGCGGCCAAACGGGCTTCAGCGGGTTATATCACTGCCGTACTGCCCTATTACGGATATGCCCGGCAGGACCGCAAAGACAAGCCCCGCGTACCCATCAGCGCTAAACTGGTGGCCAACCTCATTCAGGCGGCAGGAGCGCACCGGTTGATGACCATGGACCTGCATGCCGATCAGGTACAAGGCTTTTTTGACATCCCGGTGGACCATCTCCGCAGCGAAGCCATTTTCATGCCCTACCTTCAGAAGCAGGATCTGAGCAATGTGATCTTCGCCTCTCCGGATGTGGGTGGTGTCAAGCGCGCCAGGGCCTATGCCAAATTCTTCGAGCGCGACCTGGTCATTTGCGACAAGCAGCGCAAACGCGCCAACGAAGTGGCTGGTATCACCGTCATCGGGGAAGTCAAGGACGCCGATGTCATCCTGGTGGATGATCTGGTGGATACGGCCGGCACGTTGTGCAAAGCCGCCGATGCCCTGATGGAGAAAGGAGCAAAGAGTGTGAGGGCCATGTGTACCCATCCTGTGCTGAGCGGCAAGGCCTACGAGAATATCGAGCAATCCAGCCTTCAGGAAATGATCGTTTGCGATACCATTCCCCTCCGCCAGTCCATGGCCAAGGTCAAGGTCCTCAGTACGGCCAAGTTGTTCGCCAAGGCAATCCGGAATACCCACGAACACCGGTCCATATCCGCCTTGTTCATGGAGGGTTGATCCCCCAACTACCGCCGGACAAGGGTCGTGGAATATTTTTTACCTGATCGGCTGGACTATTGGGCTGAATGCCTTATCTTTGCGTGCTCTTTTGCAAAGCGTCAGTCATGAATTACATCCAAATCATCGGAGAACAGCGCGAAACCGGCGGCAAGAAAGCGGCCAAAGCCGTGCGTTATGCCGAGCGTATCCCCGCCTGCATTTACGGTGCCGAAAACATCAATTTCTCCACCACGGCCAAAGACGTCCGCCATTTGATTTACACGCCGGAATTCAAGCTGGCCCGTATAGAAATGGATGGCAAGTCGCATGACTGCATCGTCAAAGCCGTTCAATATCATCCGGTTACGGAGGAGATCGTGCATATTGACTTCCAGGAGCTGATCCCCGGCCGGGCCATCAAACTCGATGTTCCTGTCGCCCTCAAGGGCATTTCTGCCGGCGTCCGCGCCGGGGGTAAAATGCTGCAGATGGTACGTCGCGTGCGTATCAAGTGCATACCTGAAAACCTGGTTGACCACCTCGAAGCGGATGTCTCTCACCTGGAGCTGGGTCAGGCCCTGCGGATCAAGGAAATCAAGGTACCCAAGGGCATTGAGATCCTCATGGCGAGCAGCATTCCCGTCTGCCAGGTAGAAATCCCGCGTGCACTGCGGAGTGCCGCTGCGGCCGCCGAAAAAGCGAAATAAACTTCCGGTTTACACGGAGCTACCGTTGACAAAAACCCTCCCGGAATCCGGGAGGGTTTTTTTTTCATTTCTTCGGCCCTTTCCTGTCCGCCATATGACGGCGCAAAACAGGCAGATGGCCGGAAATCCAATGATGGGCTTCCTCCATAAGGGCGACCGGATCCTCTCCCTGCAAGACGGGGCCCAGGCTGACGGCCGCCCGCGTGTTCCTCTTCCCGAATCGGCGGAAGAAATGGGCGACGAAGGTATCGTCTCCGATCCAGAAATCGGCGGGGTCGGCGAATTCGAGGGCTACGGGTACCACCGGAATGCCGGTGCGCGATGCCACCTGGAAAATGCCTTTGCGGAAAGGAAGGAGTCCGGGATGGTCATGGGTGGTCCCTTCGGGAAAAATAAGGATGGAATGGCCCTCCAGAACAGCCCTGCCGATGGCTTCCAGGGTGCGGACCCGGTCTTTGGGATTCTCCCGTTGGACAAAGAAAATCCCGGACAACCGGGCCGCCGTTCCGATCAATGGCCAGCGAGCCATCTCGGCTTTGGCCACAGGCAAGGCTTTGACCCGGGTCAGCAGCAAAAGCGGATCGAGATAGCTCCGGTGATTGGCAACGAGAATGACCGGATGCTCGGGGACAGTACCCTCCCATTTAAGGCGAACGCCCAACACGAAAAGGATCATTTTCACCCACAGCTGCCGCACCCTCAGCCGGAGGTCATGGCCCGGAAAGACACCGGCCGCCAGCAGGCACGGGATCACGGTGAGGACCAACAATATGGTCAGTAAAGCGCGCAGGTAAACCATCAGAAAAATGTGCCCGGCTTCATGCCACGGGATATCCTGCCAGAATGGCGGCTGCGGAAGAGGTGCCGATCCGGTCAGCACCGGCATCGATCAGGGCCAGGGCCTTTTCTGCCGTCCGGATCCCGGCAGAGGCCTTGATGCGTGTTTCAGGTCTGGCCAGCTGGCTTTTGATATACCTGATATCCTGGGCATCCGGTCCGGGCGCCAACATACCCGTACTGGTTTTGATGAAATCTACCTGCCATTGCTCGGCCAATTGGCACACCTTTCGGATTTCGTCCGGTGTCAACATTCCGGATTCTATGATCAATTTGATCGGTGTATTCTTGAGATGGGCAATCTGGACCATAGCCGACAGGTCGTTTTCCACATAGCTCCAATTGCCGTCCCGGATGGCAGTGATGTGAACGACGGCGTCCACTTCATCCACCCCGTCATGACACATCTTCTTGATCTCCTCCACCTTGGCGGCGGTGTGATAGTAGCCCAGCGGGAAGCCGGCTACCGAGATGGTCCTGACCGGACTGCCTTCCACACGGCGTCTGGCCTCCTTGACATAATAAGGAGGGACACATACCCCGGCCAGACCCAGGTTTACGGCTTCCTCGCAAAGGGCGTGGATGTCCGACGTCCGGGTGTCGGGTTTGAGCAGGGTGGACTCCAATACGCGGGCTAATTGGGCTTTGGTCATGGGCGCGGCATTCATCCTCGGCCGGGGTCAGGAACCGTGACATTGTTTGTATTTCTTCCCGCTGCCGCAGGGACAGGGATCATTCCGGCCGATCTTCTTGTCCTGCCGGATAAAGGTGTCGGGCTTGGCGGACCGCTGACTGACACCCGCTGCCGCCGCCTTGGCACGGGCAGCTTCCTCCTCTTCGGGCGAACGGTTGGCCCTGGTTTTGCTGAGGTCGGTCTTGGTCGTGCGCGCGGCCTCCAGCGTGCTGCCGTCCTGGAAGGCCAGTGTGCCTCTCAGGAGATAGGAAGACACCTTCTCATTGACCTGGTAGATCAGCTGTTCGAACAGATTGTAGGCCTCCATTTTGTAGATGACCAGGGGATCTTTCTGTTCAAAGGAGGCCGATTGGACGGAATCCTTCAACTCATCCATTGATCGCAGGTGTTCCTTCCATTGATCGTCAATGAGCGCCAGGGTAACGGTCTTTTCGATTTCGGTCATCAGGGAACGCCCTTTGCTGTCCACGGCCAGCTTCAGATCCGCACTGACGGCCAGCGGGTGTGCGCTGCCGTCTGTGAATGGCAGGGCTATCCGCTTGTACCGGTGACCTTCATTGTCGTGCACCTGGCGGACCAAGGGCATGAGCACTTCCGAGATACGATTCCCTTTGTCGCGGTAAATGGCGTCCACCCGGTTTCTGAATGCCTCGATGACATCCTGTTCCTGGCCGTTTTTGAACTGTACCGGGTCGAGCTCGGGATCGATCCCGAGAAGCCGGACGGCATCAATCCGGAACGATTCATAATCGCCGTTGTGGCGATGGTTGAGGACGACATTTTCGATCAGGCTGGAAAACATGTTGTGGATGTCCACAGCGAGCCTGTCGCCATGGAGGGCATTTTTGCGTTTGGTATAAATGGCCTCCCGCTGGATATTCATGACATCGTCGTATTCCAGGAGTCGCTTGCGAATACCGAAATTGTTTTCCTCCACACGCCTTTGGGCCTTCTCGATGGATTTGGTCACCCAGGGATGCTGGATCACTTCCCCTTCCTTGTGGCCCATGCGGTCCATCAACTTGGCGATTCGTTCAGAGTGAAAGAGTCGCATCAGGTTGTCCTCGAGAGAGACGAAAAACTGGGAGCTACCCGGATCCCCTTGCCGGCCTGAGCGCCCCCGCAACTGGCGATCCACCCGCCTGGAGTCGTGGCGTTCGGTACCGATAATGGCCAGCCCTCCGGCGGCACGCGATTTTTCGTCAATCTTGATGTCCGTACCCCGGCCGGCCATGTTGGTGGCTATGGTCACGGTGCCGCTGCGTCCGGCTTCCGTCACCACCTCGGCCTCGCGCTGGTGCTGCTTGGCATTGAGGACGTTGTGCGGAATGGCTCTCATCTGGAGCATCCTGCTCAGCTTCTCAGAAATGTCGACGGAGGTGGTACCGACCAAAACGGGTCTGCCGGCTTCGCGGAGCCGTATTATCTCATCGATGACGGCATTGTATTTTTCCCTGGCGGTCTTGAAAACCAGATCATCCCGGTCCTCACGCAGGATAGCTCGATTGGTGGGGATGACCACCACATCGAGTTTGTAGATCTCCCAGAACTCCCCTGCTTCGGTTTCAGCTGTTCCCGTCATGCCGGCCAGCTTGTGGTACATCCGGAAATAATTCTGCAGCGTAATGGTGGCATAGGTTTGCGTGATTTCGCCCACCTTGACATTCTCCTTGGCTTCCAGTGCCTGATGGAGGCCGTCCGAATACCGCCGGCCTTCCATCATCCGGCCGGTTTGCTCATCGACGATTTTCACCTGGCCATCCACCACCACATATTCCTGATCGCGGTCGAACAGGGTATAGGCTTTGAGCAACTGATGCACCGCATGGAGGCGGTTGGATTTCACGGCAAATTCCTGGGTGAGCTTTTGGCGGGCGGCAAGACGGTCGGCCGGCGACAAATCTGTTTCCTGCTCGATTTCCATCATCCGGGTAGCCAGGTCAGGGAGGACGAACATACCCGGGTCCTCATTGCCCCTGGCCATAAACTCGGCGCCATTGTCCGTGAGGTCCACCTGACGATTTTTTTCGTCAATGGTAAACAGGAGGGGCTCGTCCACCAGGTGCATGTTTTTGGACTGCTCCTGCATGTAAAAATTCTCTGTCTTCTGTAGCAGGACTTTCACACCTTCCTCACTGAGAAACTTGATCAGGGGGCGGTATTTGGGCAAAGCGCGGTGGGCCCGCAACAGGGCCATGCCCGCTTCTCCCTCATTGACGCCTAGAATACCGTCCGCCACCAGTTTCCTGGCTTCCGCCAGGTATTCGGCCGCGAGCTTTTGCTGGGCATCAATCAGGCGCTTGATCTTGGGGTTCAACTCATTGTATTCCTGGTCGTCGGCTCCTTTGGACACGGGACCGGAAATGATGAGCGGGGTCCGCGCATCGTCGATGAGCACAGAGTCCACTTCATCGACCATGGCATAATGGTGCTTGGCCTGGACCATCTCCTCGGGCGTCCTCACCATGTTGTCCCTCAGGTAATCGAATCCGAACTCATTGTTGGTCCCGTAGGTGATGTCGCACTGGTATGCCTGCCGGCGCTGAGGCGTATGCGACGGATACTTGTCGATGCAGTCGACCGTCAGAAGCAGAAATTCATAGATGGGCCCGTTCCATTCACTGTCCCGCCGGGCCAGATAATCGTTGACGGTAATGATGTGGACCCCTTTGCCGGCCAGGCCGTTGAGATAGGCCGGAAGGGTGGAAACCAGCGTTTTACCTTCACCGGTAGCCATTTCTGCGATTTTGCCGTCGTGCAAAACCATACCGCCAATCAACTGGACATCGTAATGCACCATATTCCAGGTGATCTCGGCACCAGCAGCCATCCACTTGTTTTTCCAGACAGCTTTGTCTCCCTGGATCTGGATGTAGCTCTTTGAAGCGGCCAAATGGCGGTCATGATCCGTAGCCGTTACCGTGATCGTTTCGTTTTCCGAGAAACGACGCGCCGTTTCCTTGACGACGGCAAAAGCCTCGGGAAGGAGCTCGCGAAGGACTTCTTCGAGATATTGGTCCCTTTGCTTTTCCATCTCGTCCACCTGGTTGAAAAGGGCTTCTTTTTCGTGGAAATCCTCCTCCGCCAATGCCTGGTCTTTCAACCGGACGAGATCCGCATCCACCTCGCTGAGATAGTCGCTGATCCGGGTTTTGAATGCCAGGGTTTTCTGCCGCAATTCGTCATGGGAAAGGGTCCTGAAGGATTCGGCATAGGCATTGATCTCTTCGACGCGGGGGTCGTAAAGGCGCCGGTCACGATCCTGTTTGTTCCCGAATAACTTGCCTATCGTTTTGGTCAGGAAACTCATATGGGGTGGATGTCGGGGGTCAATGATGAAAGAGCAAAGATAGCATAACTTTGAGGCCGCTATGCCCGGAGAAACGGCCTCCACAATCGTTCCACACCCCCTGCAACCGACAAAATGTCACCTGGTCCGCGCATTGATCGCCGGCATATTTTTGGTATACGGATGCGGAAAAGAGGACGAGGGGTACCGATCGTACTACTTCCCCCTGGCCGAGCTGGAAGACGGGATGGTCTATGTCTATGAGCCGGTCTTGCAATTGGGCTTCGGGACCCAGATCTGGCTCTTGCAAAGCACGCAAACCGATACCGGAAGAGTATTGTCCACGCGTATCTATGACAACACGCACACCCTGGTCCAGGAAGTGCGGGAGCTGGAGGTGCAAAACGGAACGGTTGCTCTGTCCTATACCCGATATCTGACCGATTCCAGCGGACAAATCATGCGGCTGGAACCTCAAATCCTGCGCAGGAATCTTTTTCCCTATGAAGTAGCCGACACCAGTCGCGTCTTTGCGTTCCAACTCCGGTACCCGGAACCCGGGGACCCGACATTGCTGACAACACGAACGCGTTACAGACGTTTAAAGGGCATGGATCAAATCACCCTGGCGGAAGGGGATTTTCCCGCGCTTGTCTTTGCGCTGAAGGAGAAAATCGAAGTGGAACAGGAGGGATTCCTGACCCTGGAATACTCGGGTGAAGAGGTCTATGCACGCGGTATCGGCCTTGCCGCCTGGCAGCAGATTCCGCAGCCCGGTGACACCATCCTTTACCGCCTGGCGGCCCGTCAGTCGCGGGAGGAATACGAAAAGTCTCACGGGACATTGCCATGAAACGGATTTGGATACCCATTATGGCCGTCTTGGGCTGGATGTCCCTCCCCGGAGTAATGGAGGCCCAAAACCTCCTTTATCCGCCCGAGCTTACCTGCATCAAGAATGACACGCTTTTCTGGGACCTCCCCACGGGCAACACCTGTGGTCCTTTCCAGGCCAGGCTTCTTTTTGGTAGTCTCCAACCCGGCGGCCCCTACCAACTGATCGCCACCATCACCGATCCCAACCAGACCTCCTACCATCACGCTTCGGCCGGCAACCAGGTGTGGTATTACTACATGCAGTCCTCCCATCAGTGTCCTGGATTTGTTCGCCTTTCTTCCGATACGCTGTCCGGAGCTCCCATCCCCCGTGTCATCCTGACAGCCGTCACGGTCAACGGCGGCCATGTCCAACTCTCCTGGCCCGCCAGTCAGGCCATCCAGGCCGACCGGTACATCATTTACCGCAATACGCCGGGTGGAACCGTTCCCATCGACACGGTCTTCGGGACTACGACTTATACGGATACGACGGCCAATCCCGAAAGTCGCTCCGAAATCTACTATGTCCTGGCAGCAGATGCCTGCGGCAATACCAGTCTTTTTGACGTCCTGCACCAGACCATCCACCTTCAGGAAACGGTGGATCCCTGTGCCCGGACAATCGATTTGAGCTGGAATCCCTATGTCAACTGGACCGGCGGCGTGGACCGGCAGGAGGTTTGGGTCTCCCGGCAGGGAGCACAAGCCCAACTGCTGGCGACCTTGGATCCATCCGCTTCATCCTATTCCATCCCCGATGTCGATGCGCAGACATCCTATTGCGTGACCATTCGCGCTTTCGAGGCGGGAACGGTCTCCGAATCCGGATCGAACGAGCGCTGCCTGACACCAGACATCATTCAGCCGCCGCGACAGATGCAGATCAAATATATCGGCGTTGATGCGACCCCGGAAATCGAGCTGGAATGGATCTGGGAGCCGTATGCCGAACTCGAACTGGCCGGCATTTCCCGCCGTGAAACCGGTGGCGCATTTCAGCCGATCCAACCGGTGACACTCACGATGCCCTTGCAGGCGGTAAATACCTTTGCGGATCCCGGGGCTGATCCCTCGGCGCGCAGATGGGAGTACCAGGTTTTTGCCCGGGATCTGTGCGGGCAGGATTGGCAATGCGCCCCCGCTGCACCGGTCTGGTTGAGGGCCACGGCCCGCCCTGATCAAATGAACGAACTGGTTTGGACCCCTCTTTTCATCGACGGAGCCATCATCGAGAACTATGAGGTTTTCGAACGCAGGGGGAACCTGATCCTTCCGCTTGGTCAGACGACTGACACCTTTTTTCTCCATACCCCCGAGGACGGCCTGCCTTCGCAGGAAGCAGTATGTTATGAGGTGGAAGCGACCTACCGCATTGCCCTGCCGGGCGGAACGGAGAGGCGCATTTCCCGGAGCAACCGGGCTTGTGCCCGCCAGGAGGTCAGGGTGTGGGTGCCCAATGCCTTTGCACCACGAGGTATCAACCACGAATTCAAACCCCTTGTCGTCCCTGCCGGGTTGACCCGGTATGCCTTTTCGGTGTTCAACCGGTGGGGAGGAGAAATTTTCCGCTCCACCGACCCTGCCCGGGGGTGGACCGGAAAAACCGACGCCGGAGAGGCCATGCCGGGCGTTTATGTGTGGACATTGGAAGTGACCGGCCCGGACGGCAAAACCGTATCGGAATCGGGTACGGTCATGTTGGTCCGTTGAAAGAGGATACCTGTCCTGCGGCCATCATGGTCAACCCACCCATACTGCTGAAAATCCGGGAGCCGACTGTTGGTACACATTCCGACATTTTGAACTATCTTTAGAGCCTTTGTCAGGCGGATCAGGCAGCATTTTGTCTGCTGACATCTTCTTATTGTCAGATTCGCCCCTGTTTCGACCAAACCTATTGCCATGCCAAGACGCCTACGCTTTCTCTATTCCCGAACGGGCAGATATTTGTGCCTTTTCGGGTTTCTGATTGTCGGTCATTCCGGTTACGGGCAGCCCCCGTGCATCCCGGAGCCCCCTTCCACTCCTACCTGCGTTGAGGCGCCCATTCTATGCAATTTCAACGACATCAACGGGTATTGCACAATTACCAAGCCGAATAATAACTTCATGGCACCCAACCCGTTGTGTCCCGAAGGCGGCGCCCCGCATAATCCTTTCTGGTTCGCCTTCTATGCCGGCTGTACAGACCTCGAACTCACCATCAAGCCCTACAACTGCGGGGCCAGCGGCATTCAGGCGGCGATTTACGGCTATGGCGGCGACGGTCTGTGTCTGGACAGCCAGGAGCAGCCCGAGGAATTCATCTTCTGCATGACGGCCAACTGTTTCAATACGGAACAGGTATTCCAGGCCAACAACCTGGTCATTGGGCAAATCTATTACTTCATGATTGACGGGTGTTCCGGCGACACCTGTACCATCGAGATCTACGTCAACACGGATTGCGGACCGCCCGATATCGGTCCCTGGCCGGGAATCATCGATGGGCCAAGCCCGATTTGTGCTACCGGGACAGGCACCTACACTGTGCCGGCGCCGACCGGGGGTACCATTTTCCACTGGTATCTCGATGGAAGTCCCATCCAGGAGGGAGGTGAAAATTCCGTAAACATCACCTTCCCCGGACCCGGCATTTACAACCTGTGCGTTGACGTGTCCAACCATTGCGTTGCCGAATTCGAAGCCCCTTCGCAGATTTGCAAATCCATTACCGTCTATGAGATCACTCCGGTGGATCCGCCACCTGTCACCATTTGCGCCGAAGACACCTATTCCTATGGAGGCATGGATTATCCCCCGGGCATTCACGACATTACCCTGAAGACGGTGCCTCATGACTGCGACTCCATGGTCACCCTTACCGTCAACGGGTTTGTGGTCACCAATGCCGTTGACCCGGCTCCGGTTCTCATTTGTGATGGCACTACCTATACCTATGCCGGCAACGATTACGTTCCCGGGATTCATGACGTCACCCTGGAGAATTTCATGGGGTGTGATTCCGTCATCACCCTGACTGTTGAAGCCGATCCTCATGTATCCGTCGATCTGGGCACGTTTTTCATGTGCGCGGCGGACACGATTTCCATCGGAGGGCAGAAATGGTTTGGCGACCCTCCCGGATACAAGGAAATAACCATACCGAAGGCCAATCCACCCAAATGTGACAGCACCATCCGCTTCCTGATCGAGCCCATGTTCATCGAGGCCTATATTTTCCCTCCGGATGTTCTGGGATGTTTTGTGGATGAATCTCTCCTTGACGGCACCGGTTCCGTGATGAATCCGCCCGATGCCGAGGTGGATTATCTGTGGACAGCACTTGCCGGCGGAGAATTGGGTGGAGATCCTGCCAATCCCATGATGTGGGTATCCACGCCGGGCAAATACTGCCTGACAACAACCATCACCTCCCTGGACGGCATGTTCTCCTGCTCGGATTCGGTTTGCGTGATCGTCACCGAATTACCTGAACCCGAGGGAGATGCCTGGTCCAGTGGCCATTTGTCTTGCCACACCCCACAGGTCACACTTACGGGAACTTCACCAACGCCGAATGTTACCTTCAAGTGGCTCGACCCTCAAGGTCAGGTCATCACCACCGATACCTCGACGACCGTCACCTTGCCCGGTACTTACCGGTTTGTAGTGACTGACCAGACGGGTTGTCCCAATACGGTGGCTGTTGTCGTCATGGCAGACCAGGATCCTCCGGATGTCAGCGCCTTGACCGATACCATTACTTGTCTGACTCCGGTCGTCCAATTGGAAGGTGCATCCCTCACACCAGGGGTCACGTTTCAATGGAAAAACCCCTCAGGCAATGTCATCGGCAACCAACCTGTGATTGACGCCCCGGGTCCCGGCCATTTTACCCTGGTGGTCACCAACCCGGTCAACGGCTGTCTGGACAGCTTGACAGTGGCTGTCATCGAAGATATCGTCCCGCCCCAACCTACGGCCTCGACCGATACCCTGACCTGCCTCCTCGCCCAACCGCCGTTGAACGGCGGCTCCAACGTACCGGGCTCCCAGTATGTCTGGACATTCGGCGGTTCGCCTTACAGCACACAGGAGGATACGGTAGCCGCACAGTCCGGCTCATATACACTTACCGTCATTCATCCTGTCAACGGTTGTTCCAAGGACACCACCATCGTCGTGCCCGAGGATACCGCTCCTCCGGATGCTCAGGCGGAAGGTGATTCTCTGGATTGCATCAAGACCATTGGTACATTGACCGGCTCGTCGGCCACACAGGGTGCTACCTTCTCCTGGACAGACCCGGTCGGTAATCCTGCAGGCAATACCGCCTCCATCCAGGTCAGCCTGCCTGGTCCGTATGTCCTCACCGTGACCGGACCGAACGGTTGTACCCAAACCACCACCGCAGAAGCCGTACTGGATGCCGTCATTCCGGATGTATGGATTGCCTCATCGGATGATACCATCAGTTGTGCCGTGACCGATATCCAACTGGCAGGAACGGCCAGCATGCCGGTCTCCTGGGAATGGACCACACCTTCCGGTACCGTTTTGGGAACGGATTCTCTTTTGGCCATCCAGCAGTCGGGACCCTACGTGTTGACGGTTACCGCTGCCAACGGATGTACGAATCAGGCTACTGTGACCATCGGTGAAGACCTTGCCCCTCCTGTCATCGATCTGGCACAAGGGGGTGTCATTGACTGTATCGCCTCCAGCATCACCCTGAACGGCACCTCATCGACGCCGGGGGTCAGCTATCAGTGGTATACACCCACCGGAAGCCCGCTGGGCTCCGGACCCAATCCATCGGTGACGGCGCCGGGCAACTACCTCCTCGTCATCACGGGATACAATGGTTGCAAGGATTCTGCGCAAGCCATGGTCACTGCCTCGCCCGATCTTCCCCAGGATGTCTTTGCTTCCAATGACGGTCCCATCACCTGCAGCCAGACCTCCGCGCAGATCGAGGCCGGCAGTTCGACCGCCGGTGTCACCTACCAATGGTCAGGACCGGGTTATTCAGGCTCCGGCACGCAGGCATCCGTGCTAGTGCCCGGCATCTATGAGGTAACGGTGACCAATCCCTCCAATGGTTGCACCGTGGCTACACTGACGACCGTCGGTATCGATACCCTTCATCCGGTTTTGAGCACTACCGGCAATCTGATCAATTGTTACAATCCCACCGTTCCGGTGTCCGTCCAATCGACCCCTTCTTCCGGCGTCTCCTATCAATGGGCTGACCCCTCTCAGGTTCCATTCGGAGGCAACACGCCTCAGATCCAGGTGAATACGCCCGGAATCTGGACCGTAACGGTCACCCATCCGACCAACGGATGTACCGCCGTTGCGACGGCCACCGTATCCTCCAATGTGGCCACACCAGGGATCACGATTCCCACTGTCCAACCGCTCACTTGCGCCAATCCGGTTCGCACCCTGACCAATACACCGGGTACCGGTGTCGACTACCAATGGAGCGGGCCTGATATCCAGGCGGGTAATCAACAGGAGCCCGAGCCTTCCATTTCGCTGCCGGGCACCTATGCCGTGACGGTCACCGATCCTGTCAACGGGTGCACCTCCACGGCCAGCACGGTTGTTACGGAAGACAAAGTGGCGCCCCAGATTCAGTTGAACGGCGGCCTTTTGGATTGCAACCAAACCAGCCTGAATCTGACCGGCAATGTGCAACCGGCATCCGGCATTTCCGTGCAATGGCTGAGGGATGGCTCACCCATCGTTGGTTCATCGACTACCTTGTCCGTCCAGCTGCCGGGGACTTACACCCTCTTGGTCACCAACACATCCAATGGATGCACGGCAGAGCAATCTGCCCAAGTCACCCAGGACATTGCTGTCCCGGATGTTGCCGTCACCGAAGGGGTACTCACCTGTACGGCACCGGATCTGGTCCTTACCGGTTCCTCGGCCACGCCTGGTGTCACCTACCTTTGGGCGGGGCCTGGAGGATTCAATGCCACCTCACCTCAACCGACCGTTACCGTACCCGGCGCCTATGTGCTTACCGTGACGGCGCCAAACGGTTGTACCAATCAGGCGACGGCTCAGGTGACCGAGGACAAGGACCTGCCTCTGGCCATGGCCAGCGCAGCGAATATTCTTGATTGCGCCCAACCTTCGACCACGTTGTCTTCCACCGGGTCCAGTTCCGGACCAGACATCTCTTACACCTGGACCAATCCCGCCGGCCAACCTGCCGGAACGGGGGCTGTCTTGTCTCAGGTCAATGTACCGGGCGTATATGTGTTGACGGTATTCAATGCCTTCAACGGATGCTCGGCCACCGCCAACGTACTGGTTGAGGAGAACACCAACCGGCCTTCGGGCATTGAGTCGGTGATCCAGGATCCCCGTTGTTTTGGCGAGCGCAACGGTTCCATTCAGGTCTTGCAGGTGGATGGCGGCACACCGCCGTATCTGTACAGTTTGAATGGAGGGCCCTTCACCCCCACTGCCCAATTCAGCGGTTTGGGAGAAGGCACCTATGTCATCACCGTGCAGGATGCTGCCGGATGCCTGTTTACCGCGCCGGATTTCGACATCATGGAGCCCTTGCCTTTGACGGTAGAGCTTGGTGAAGATTTCATCCTTCAATGGGGGCGCGACACCTTCCTGTATGCGCTGATATCTCCGCCCAATGCACCCATTACCTCCATCCTTTGGACGCCGGCCGGTGTCGACACGACCCTCTCCTCCAGGGAGATCTATATCAGGCCGTACAATCAAACCCTTTACGGAGTCACCGTTACGGATACCGCCGGATGCAGGGCGGAGGACAAGGTGCTGGTTTTGGTGGAAAAGCGACGCCCTGTGTACATCCCCAATGTTTTCCATCCCGGAGGAGACCAGAACACAAGGTTTTACATCCAGGCCGGAGACGGTGTGGAAGAGATCGAAGTGCTTGAAGTTTTCAACCGTTGGGGAGAAAGGGTTTTCCGGGGAGATGGCCTGCCACCCAATGATCCGTCTGTCGGATGGGACGGTACCTTCAGGGACAAGCCGGCCAATCCCGAAGTCTTTGTGTACTATGCGCGTATCCGGTTCAACGACGGGATTACCATTTTGTACAAAGGCGATGTGACCCTGATGCGGTAATGCCTTCAGGGTCGGGGAACTCCGGGGCGATCAAACATCTTCCCGGAGTTCCCAATATTTTTGGTTTTCTATTTCGTCGAGGATCTGCAGATAATTCATATAGCGGATCTGGCTGATTTCACCATTTTCTACTGCTTCCTTGACCGCGCAACCCGGTTCCTGCCGGTGGGTGCAATTGCCGAACCGGCATTGTTGACCCACCCGAAAAATCTCCCGGAAATTGTGGGATACATCCTGGACGGTCAGGTGATTGAACGAGAGCGTTTTGATGCCGGGTGTATCAATAATTTCGCCCCCTCCTTCCAGGGTGAACATCTCGGCAAACGTGGTCGTGTGCTGCCCTTTGCCACTGAAATCGGACAGTTGATGGGTGCGCAGGGACAGGGCAGGATCTACCGCATTGATCAGTGTGGATTTTCCCACCCCGCTCTGACCGGCGAAAAGACTCCTCTTGTCCTTCAACAAGGTCCTGATCTCCGGCATCCCGACACCGTTCAGCGCCGAACAAGGCAATATCCGGTAACCGAGAGGTTCATACAGGGCTTTCAGGGCCTCGACGGATTCCCATGCATCCTCATCGTACAGATCGCATTTGTTGAGGACGATCACGGTTGGGATTTCATAGGGCTCGGTCATGACGAGGAACCGGTCGATGAAACCGACTTTCAGTCTGGGTTCAATGACGGTCACGACAAGCAGTGCCTGATCGATATTGGTGGCAAGAAAATGAACCTGGTGTTTCTGTCTGGGACTTTGTCTGACCACATAATTCCGACGGGGCAGGATCTCTCTGATCGTACCGGTGCCATCACTTTCCACGGTGAAGAGTACTTCATCCCCCACACCCACGGGATTGGTGATACGTTCGGCATCCAGTCTCTTTTTTCCGGCCATGCGGCAGGCGATAAAATCATCCGCCGCCTGACGAACCTGGTACCAGCTACCCGTCGATTTGAAAACGGTGCCTTGTTTCATGCGGACCATCTTTCACCCTGACCACTTCCCAACATGAAATTTTCGAAAGCAGGGATCTTCATGTTCCAAAAGTACGTGCTGTCCTTCGCTCACGGCATGGCGTTGACATTTGTCATCATCATGCGTTGCTCCAGGGCCTGCCTTTCGGCGGAGATGGATCCCTTGAGGTATTTTTCAACCACCAGACTGGCGATAGGGGCGGCAAAATCCCCGCCAAAACCGGCGTTTTCAATGTAAACGGCTATAGCGATCCGGGGATTGGTTTTGGGAGCAAATCCGAAGAATACGCTATGGTCCTTGCCATGAGGGTTTTGGGAGGTGCCGGTCTTGCCGCACAGGGAAATGCCGGGAATCGAGGAGGAACGAGCCGTCCCATAGAGGATGACCTGCTCCAATCCGTCCACTATGGGCACGAAATGCTTTTCGTCCACCGATACGCGTTGCCTTGTAGTGAAAGTACCATTTACAGGTGTATCTTCCTCCATGAAACTGCGCACCAGATGGGGAGTAAAATAGCTGCCGCGGTTGGCAATGATGGCCGCCAGATGTGCCATTTGCAAGGTAGTGAGTTGCACTTCTCCTTGTCCAACGCCAATATTCATGATAGTGGGCGACAACCACCGCCTGTTGTTGTAGAGCCGGTCATAAAAGGCCGGGGTGGGTAAAAATCCCGCATTCTCGTTGGGCATCTCGACACCGAGCGGATGACCCAGACCAAAAGCATTCAAGTGACGATTGAACATATCCAGGCCTTCCTTGACCCGTGAGACGCCGTATTTATCGAGAATTTCTCTCATCAGCGTGAAAAAATACGTGTTGCAGCTCACGGTGAGGGCTGCCTGGATATTGGTGGTTGGCCAATGGGCGTGACATCCCCAGGACTCCTCGTTGTAGTAATAGGCCCCTGAACAGGGGATGTATCGACGGGAATGGGTGACCCCTTCCTGCAGGGCAACCAAACCCACAATGGATTTGAATATGGACCCAGGCGGATAACGAGCCATGATGCTCCTGTCAAAAAAGGGCTTGAGCGTATCGGCCTGTAGTTGGCGAAAGGCATTACCGCGTTGATTGGACAGGATTAGCAGATTGGGATCGTAGGAGGGGGATGAGACCAGCGCCAAGATTTCGCCGGTGGAAGGTTCAATGGCTACGACGGATCCCCGTTTGTCGCTAAGTAATGCCTCGGCATATCGTGTCAGTTCGATATCAATCGTGGTCTGAATGTTTTTGCCGGAAACGGGTTCGCGGTCTTGTTCGCCATCGCGCCAGGATCCGACAACCCGTCCGACGTTGTCCTTGAGGAGGTAGCGCACGCCGTGTTCTCCCCGGAGGGGATCCTCATAAGATTTTTCCAATCCGGCAATCCCGGTATAATCCCCAGGCAGGTACCGGCCTTTCGATTGTTCCACCTGCTGTTTGCTCACTTCTCCCAGGTAGCCCAGGACATGGGCCGCATTGGGATACGGATAACTTCGCACATTGCGGCTTTGAAAAAAGAATCCCGGAAATTCGAAAAGCAATTCCTGGACACGGGCATACACATCCGGTGGCACCTTGGCCATAAACACAAACGGGACGTGTCGGGAATACCGGATGTCGCTCCAGTCTTTGCTGATCTGCTCCAGAAAAGTAGCCCGGTCAATCCCAAGCAGACGGCAGAAGCGGAGTGTGTCCATCCCGGGATCCAGTTGGGCGTGGGTGACCATGAGATCGTAGCTGCTCTCGTTGTGGACCAGAAGTCTTTCTTCCCGGTCGTAAATCAGACCGCGCGATGGGTAGATCAACTGTTTCTCAATGGCGTACGTGCGACTGCGGTCCTTGAACGTATCGTCCAATAACTGGATATAACCCACCCTGACGGCCAGTGTGATGCTGACAACCAGGACCAGGGTACTGACAATGGCGAAATGTCCGTTTTCTTTGGTCATTATCTGCGGGGATGGATGACGATATCCTGCAGGAATAGAACGATGAAAGATAAGGCCCAGCACAATGCCGTTCTCCAAAGGATATCTGTCATGTAGTAAAAACTGAACAGGGTGAGGCTCTGTATGGCCAGGATATGGATGAACAGATACCCGCCCGTAAAACGCAAAAACCAACCCATTCCGAAGGAACGCCGGGTCAGGGATTGCCTGGGATCATAGCCGGCACGAGGTTCGATGATCTGAAGCCATAACGGACGGAGAAAAGCAGAAAGGACGGAGGCGCCTGCATGGACACCTGGAGTGTCATAAAAGAGATCAACGATGATACCGGTGGCAAAACCGCACATGACCAGAAATGCGGCATGCATGCGGAAGGGCAGGCTCATCAGGAAAAGGGGGTACAGAAAGATTTCTCCATACCGCAGCCATCCTTCTCCGGGATGGACACTTTGCAGGATCAGCACCTGCAAGGCCACCAGGATGACAAAACGGAGTGTATGGATCTTCCATTCCTGTTGCATTACTCACCGTTTTCAAGCTGCCGGATTTCCTCCCAGTATTTGTTGCGCACGATATAGGCCCGGTTTGTCCTGGCCAGGTCGGCAAAAAGCTTGACCTCAATGTGAAGGGAATGACTGCCTGAAGGAACAAAATACTGGCGGACCACGCCAATCGGGATTCCTGCCGGAAAAATGGCGGAATGACCGCTCGTCACGACGGTATCCCCAACCTGGACCTGGATGTGTTTGGGCACTTCCTGCATGATGAGGATGCCGGGGTCCTGACCGGTCCAGTTGAGCGTGCCGAATGCTCCGGCACGGGTAATGGTTCCGCTGACAAACGTGCGCGTATTGAGCACAGACATGACCCGGCTGAAGCGGGGTGTGGCCGACCTCACGATGCCAAGCACACCATTGTGGAGGATCACGCCCATACCGGGAACCACACCATGAAGCGTGCCCTTGTCCAGTGTGATGTTGTTGTTGGGCAGGTGTATGCTGTTTTTGATAATACGGGCAGGTACCATGTCAAACTGGGAAAGGAGGGAATCGGGCGTTGACTCCGGCGATGAAATCGCCAATTGGTGGTACAGGCGGGTGTAAAGGCGGGCATTCTCCAGAGCCAGGGAATCAGCCACTTCCAGCAAAAGGGAGTACTCCTTCAGCCGGTTGGTTTTTTCGAGCAGGACCCCGCTGTAATACTGGGACGAATTGATCCAGATCTCACGTTGGGTCTGGTTGTATCTCACCACGAGATACAGGGAAATTCCGCCCAAAATCAGGAAAGTCAACATCCCGCCGTACCGGGTCAGGAAAACCAGCAGGTTGATCATGGATCATCACATACTCCTCCGGTCAATGAGGAAGGAAAAGCGATCCGTATTCTTCAAGGCAATTCCTGTGCCTCTGACGACAGCGCGAAGCGGGTCATCGGCCACATGAACAGGAAGGGCGGTCTTCTGGGAAATGCGCTTGTCCAGCCCTCTGAGCAGAGCGCCACCGCCGGTGAGATAAAGCCCTGTGCTGTAAATGTCGGAAGCGAGCTCCGGAGGGGTGTTTTCCAGGGCTCTGAGCACGGCTTCTTCAATTTTGGCGACGGATTTATTGATGGCTTCAGCCACTTCCGAATACCGGATCTTTATTTGTTTGGGGATACCGGTCATCAGGTCCCTCCCGTTGACCGGATAGTCTTCCGGCGGGTTGTCGAGGACAGGAAGTGCCGAGCCCACGTGGATCTTGATCTGCTCGGCGGTACGTTCACCGATCAGGAGGTTGTGCTCCCGTTTCATAAAATCAATGACGTCCTCGGTCAGTTCGTCTCCTGCCGTTCGGATGGATTGGTCAGCCACAATGCCGGAAAGGGCTATGACGGCAATTTCTGTTGTGCCTCCCCCGATATCGATGACCATGTGGCCTACCGGCTCTTCCACATCGAGTCCTATGCCCAGGGCAGCCGCCATGGGCTCATGGATCAGATAAGTCTCTTTGCTGTCGACATGGTCGGCGGAATCGAAAACCGCCCGCTTTTCCACTTCCGTAATGCCGCTGGGTATGCAGATGACCATTTTGAGGTGGGAAAAAAAGCGGCGTTTTCCACCAGCCATGTTGATCAGGCCGGCGATCATTCCCTCTGCGGCCTGGAAATCGGCAATGACGCCATCCTTGAGGGGACGGACCGTCTTGATGTCATCATGGGTCTTTTCATGCATCTGCATGGCTTTGCGGCCCACCGCAATGATTTTACCGGTCTTGCGGTCCATGGCGACAATGGAAGGTTCATCCACCACGACCTTCCCGTCCTGAATGATCAGGGTATTGGCGGTCCCGAGGTCTATGGCGAGCTCCTGCCGGAAGAAATTGAAAAGACCCATATATGGAGATACGCGGTTGGGAATCGTTAAGCCCACAAAGCAACGAAAAAAAACGCTCTTCAGGGCAGTCGTCCTCAGGTGCCGACCAATACTTCGCTCATGGCGGCCGGATCAAACCACTTTCGGGCCATTTCCAGGACGGTCTCGGGAGTGACATTACGCACGCGCTCCACCATTCGGTTGAAATCCCTGTGGTCGGCCCCGTCCACGACCAGATTGCGGAAGGTCTCCGACTTGCTGAACGGCCCGTCCAGCAAGTGGAGCATGTTGCCCGCAAAAAACCGCTGCATCATCAGCAATTCGTCCTCCTCCACCTTTTCATCTCTCAACCGCTCCATCTCCCGGTAGATTTCGGTTCTGGTGCGGGCAGCCTCTTCTTTGCTAACCTCGGCGGAAATATAGAAATATCCGTCATGCCGCATGACGTCGATGTGGGAATAAATGTTGTAGGTCAGACCGAGCTCTTCCCGGATCTGGGTCATGAGTCGGGACCCGAAGTAACCTCCCAGGATGAGATTGGCGGCCTGGAGCGGGTGGAAATCGGGATGAAGACGATTGAACAACCGCCGACCTATCCGGATAGCACATTGCAGCGCCGGACTGCCCGGCATTTGGAGCAACTGCCGGTGGTCCGGTGCCGGTTGGCGATAGGTGCCGGGGTGCCCGCCGGGTCGCATGGGCCGGCAGAGCTGTTGATCAATCATGGCCATGTCGCTTTCACTGAACTGGCCGCTCAGGAACAGGAGGGCATTCCCTGCCCGGAAGTGCCTTTCCCAAAATTCGGCAATAGCCGTCCTTTCCAATTTGCGGTAAAGCTCCGCCGTACTGTTGTAACCGTAGGGATGATCCGCGCCGAACAGGAGGGCCGTCAATTCCCGGTAGGCGACGACTTCGTTCTTGGAAAGGTCTTCCTCCAGTCGCAGGCTCTGGTTGCGTATGAAGGACTGGATCTCCTTTTCGGGAAATGAGGGGTGAAGCAGCAGATCGCTGAAAACAGGCAGCAGATCGGGCAAAAACCGGGTGAGGCACTGGAGCATCAGTCCATTGTGGTCCATGCTGTCGGAGGAGCTGATAGTACCTCCATAAGTGTCGGTGATCTCGGCGATCTCGGCACTGGTCAGGGTGGTTGTTCCCTCCCGCATCAACCGGCAGGCGGCCCGGGCCGTCATTGGAATGGACTCGTCCATCCTTCCTGCCAGAAAGATCACCTCCAGCTTCAAAAGCCCTTCAGAGGGTCCCGGCAGGATATACATGGGAATTCCTCCGGACATGATCCGGACATCGGGCGGCTCGAATCCGAGATGGCTGATCTCCCGGATGGGTGGCGGAGCGCTGCGATCTATCATGCGCCAAATGTACATGCTTTGTCACCGCCGATAATCCCGTCAAAGCGTATCTTTGGCGCGCAAAGCTCAACCTGGAATGAAGTTTACTGTCTCCTCCGCCGAATTGCTCAAGCGCCTCCAACTGGCTGGCGGTGCCATCGGCAATAATCCCGTTCTTCCCATCCTGGAGGATTTTCTGTTTACCATCAGCGGCAATACCCTGACCATCACCGCTTCGGATCTCGATATCAGCATTACCACACACGCGGAAGTGAGCGCTGATGCGGATGGCGAAGTGGCCATTCCGGCCCGTATTCTCCTCGACACCCTTAAAAGCCTGCCGGAACAACCGCTTACCTTCCAGGTGGATCCTACCAATCATGCCATCGAGATCACTTCGGTGTTCGGAAAATACAAACTGGCAGGGGAAAGCGGCACGGATTTTCCCGACCCGCCCCGGCCGGATGGCGTGGACGAAATCTCGCTCACAGGGATGGAGCTTCAGCACATGATTTCCCACACCATTTTCGCTACCGGTATTGATGAAATGCGCCTGGCGATGATGGGGGTTTATTTCCTGATCGAGTCCGAAGCGCTCACCTTTGTCGCTACCGATGCCCACAAACTCGTCCGGTATCGGCTCCAGCACAGCGGACAGGAGACATCGGGATCCATGATCCTCACCAAAAAATCCCTCAACCTGCTCAAGGGGATTGTGGATGACAACGCTACCATCCTGATCAGTTTCAACAAATCACATATTTACTTCGACGCCGGCACCTTTCGCATGAGTGCCCGATTGATCGATGCCCGTTATCCGGATTACAATGCCGTTATCCCGGCCAACAACCCCAACATCATGACCGTTGCGCGGAAGGATTTTCTGCAATCCGTCCGGCGGATCGGTCTGTATGCCAACAAGACCACCAACCAGATCATGCTGACCATCTCGGATGGCAGCCTCACCATATCTTCCCAGGATATCGATTTCGCCAACGAAGCCACGGAACAACTCACCTGCAGTTATGCGGGCAGTCCGCTTTCCATCGGATTCAACGCCAAATACCTGCTAGAAATGCTGGGGGTCCTGGAACACGACGAGATCAAACTCGAGCTGTCAACCCCGCAGCGGGCCGGATTGATCTTGCCGGCCGAACCGGCTGAGGGAGAGGATATCCTGATGCTGATCATGCCGGTGATGTTGAGCAACTGACCTCCTTCCCCTTCCGGAAGGCAACCCCCTGCCTATGGCCGTGGAAAGGCTTTCCTCCAAAATGACACGCGTTTACGGGCTGGCACTGATCATCCTGGCACTGGCCTGTAACGAACCACCTGCCGACCAGGATCCCCAATCGTCTGATCCTCCCCAAGTCACTCTGCCTCCACCGGAGGCCAACAATCCCGAAGCCGTTTTTCTGTATTGGCAACAAGCCATGGATCTCGGACAATTCGATGATGCCTGGCGTTGGTCCAGTCCTTCCACGAAAGAGTGGATCCACTTGCTCCGTTCGCTTCCTTCCGGTCAGCCAACTGCCAGGAAGTCCCCTCCGACGGTGATCGAAGGGATTCGCTGCGTGTCCAAAAAGGATACAGCCATCTGCCATTTTGCCGAGTTGCAGGACGACCGCCTGGTCCTCGACAGCATACGCCTCCTGCTCGTGGACGGGGCCTGGCAGGTTGATCTCGACCGTCCGGAAGAACAATCCTCACGGTGATCATGACATCGGGCAACCCTCAGATCGGACTTTTTTTCGGCTCCTTCAATCCGGTGCATATCGGGCATCTCATCATCGCCAATCACATGGTGGAGTTTGCCAATCTGCATCAGGTTTGGCTGGTGGTGTCGCCCCACAATCCTCTCAAGCCCCGCCAAACACTGGCCCGTGATCACGACCGGTTGCACCTTGTCCAGCTCGCCACTGAAGACAATCCCCGTCTGAAAGCATCCCAGGTGGAATTCGGACTTCCCCGCCCTTCCTATACCGTTGACACGCTGGCCTACCTGACGGAAAAATACCCCGACCACCACTTCCACCTCATTATGGGGAGTGACAATCTGGTCACGCTCGACAAATGGAAGAACTTTGAGGTGCTTCTGGAGCGATACCGCCTGCTGGTCTATCGGCGACCAGGTGTGCCCGCCTCCCGTTTTGACGACCATCCGAATGTGCAATTCGTGACGGCGCCCCTGATGGAAATTTCCTCGACATTCATCCGTTCCAGCATCCGCGCCGGAAAATCCGTCCGTTATTTAGTCCCTGAGCCGGTATTCCGCTATTTGGACACCAGCACCCTTTACAGAGGGTGAAAGCCCTTATCAGCCATCTTCTTTCAGCATGCCCCGGACGATATGGAACAGCATTCCCCCGGTCAGCAGCGCAATACCGGCCCCCAAACCGGCGGACAAATACTGGCCATAAAGTACATAGCCGGTAGCGAATAATGCCGAAAAAACCGCCATACATCCCAAAGACATGGCCAGCAGTTGTCGCAGCATCGGGTGACTTCTTTCCGCCCGGGCCGTTGGGTCCTTTTGCCCATTCACCTGGGCTGCCACGGCCGCCCAGCCCGGACCTCCGGGCCTGATCTTTTGGAAGAAGGCGACAAGCACCTCATCCTTTTCCGGCCGGGTCAGCAGGGTGCAAATCAGCCAGCCCAGGGTAGTCACCGCGACCCCGGTCACCAGTTCGAGGTGAGGGGCCATCCCGCCGGGATGAAAGAAAGCAAAATAAATGGCCACGGCGAAGGACAGGACCATCCCGGAGATCTCGGTCCAGGCATTGATGCGCCACCAAAACCACCTGAGGATATAGATCAGTCCGGTGCCGGCCCCAATTTGCAACAGGATAGTGAATGCATCCAGGGCGCTGCTCATCAGGAGGCTGAGCCCCATGGCAAGTGCCATAAGGAGTACCGTGGACCATCGTCCGACACTCACCTGACCGGACGGCGAGGTTTCCGGACGGAAATAACGGACCCAAAAGTCATGGACCAGATAGGAAGCGCCCCAATTGAGATGGGTCGAGATCGTGCTCATGAATGCCGCGATCAGGCTCGTGGCCACCAGACCCAGCCATCCGGGAGGGAGCTGATGCAACATGGCCGGGTAGGCAAGGTCGTCTTTCACGACAGAGGGATCCAGGTCGGGAAAAGCAAGCTTGAGCGAGGCAAGGTCGGGATAGACGATGAGGGATGCCAAGGCCACCAGGATCCAGGGCCAGGGTCTTATGGCATAATGCAAGACGTTGAACAGCAAGACCGCTCCCAATGCGTTTTTCTCATCCCGTGCCGCCAACATGCGCTGAGCGGCATAACCGCCACCTCCTGGTTCTGCCCCCGGATACCATACGCTCCACCATTGGACCAGCAAAGGCACCAACAGCAATGGCACGTAGGCCGAAGGATCAGTCAGCTCAGGGATCATGTCGAGGGTAGATGTGCCCTCGAAATGCGCGACCAAGCCTTCCAAGCCTCCCACCGAGGGGTGGCGCAAGGCAAAAACAGCCGCTGCAATAGCCCCCGCCATGGCCAGCATGAACATGAGGAAATCGGTCCATATCACGCCGCGCAGACCTCCGAGGACGGAATAAGCCAACGTCACGCCTCCTGCAAGAAGAACGGTCTGGACAGGGCTCCATCCCATGAGGATCCCGGCCATTTTGATGCCGGCCAACATGACGGTAGCCATAATGACCACGTTGAACACCACACCGAGATAAATGGCCCTGAATCCTCGCAGAAAGGCGGCAGCAGGGCCTCCGTACCGCAATTCATAAAATCCAAGGTCTGTCATCACGGCTGACCTGCGCCACAACCGGGCATACACGAAAACCGTCAACATTCCGGTCAGCAGGAAGGCCCACCAGAGCCAGTTGCCGGCAACGCCATGCTGCCGGACGATATCCGTAACCAGATTGGGTGTATCTGCGGAAAAAGTGGTTGCCACGATACTGATTCCCAGTAGCCACCAGGGCAGTCGGCGACCGGAAAGAAAATACTCCTCCGCATTTTTGCCGGCCTTCGGAGTAGCCAATAGACCCACAATGAGAGCCACTACCAGAAAGGCCGCCAGGATGGCGAAATCAGGTCCGGTCATGCCTTCCGTCCTTTCAGGGAACGATTCCACAACCCGATCATTCCTCCGATGCCTACCAAAAACAAAAGGACGGAAATGGCCTGGGATTGGGTCCATTGAAACCCGAGAATGTCATACCGGTCATTGACCCGGATGAATTCGATGAGGAAACGCTCTGCCGAGATCAGGACGAGATAGAGAAAAAACAAAACTCCGGGGACATGTATGCGCCTGCGCAAACCCCAAAGCAAGGCAAGGATGCCTCCACCCAGGACTGTTTCGTAGAACGGGGTAGGATAGACGGGCTCTTCCAGCCGGTGGCAGTATTTCCACGTACATCCTTCGATGGGCACCCCTTCATTGAGGACGTTATGGGGATAATCGAATGACCATATCCAGTCCGGTAAAAACCACCAGGCCGGCACCGGATCCAGATGAACAATTCCCCAGTCGCCATCTCCGGAAAGCTGGCAACCAATCCGGCCAACGGCATACCCCACCACAAGGGCCGGAGCGGTGGCATCCAGCAAATGGATACCCGGAATTTTCTTCATCCGGATGTAGGTGAATACGCCGACGAACCCCAGGATCAGACCGCCCAGGAAGTTGAGGCCGGAACCACTGAATATCTGTCCCACCGGATCCTGGATCAAGGCCTGAGGATCTTCGAGCAGGGAAAAGAGTTTCGAACCTGCCACTCCGCAAATACCGGCTATCATGGCTATGTCCCATACCCGCTGATGGGGCCATACACTGATTTTTTTCTCCTCACCCCTGCCTTTGGCTTTGAGACGCAACCATCCCTTCCAACCTCCCAACAGGGCAAGTCCCAGCAATCCTCCGACCCAACTTCCCTGGGAGGATAGGATGACACCTGCCGGATCCTCCTGAAAAGCAGGTCCGTGCTGGAGGACATACAAACCTTTGAAGCCTATCAGGAATCCGAACAGGCCGTTCCAGGCCACATCCATCCAGGATGGTGGTGCGCCCACACGAATAGTAGCCAGCACAGGATGGAGAATCCCCTCCCTCTCCTTGCGCTTGAGTTCCATGGACAAAAACCAGGCACTGGCCAAAAAAGAAACGGCCAGCATCAGTCCGAAGGTCTGAACGACGGAAAACGCATTGTCGGGCCCCCAACCGGTCAGGGCATGGATCAGATAGCTCAGATTGGGATACATGCAGAGACTTGTGGGGTAAAATTAGCAATTGCCATCAAGGTGGATTTTTTCGGGGCCGGGCAACCCGAAAAGCAACCCATGCACCATCTGGTTGAAAGTAGTATTTTCATTCGCCTTTTGAGGCCTACACCCGTTCAACCACCTCCTTTTCCTTTTTCCTCATCTTTTGGCCATGGATAGAAGATCAACGCTACAGGCCCTGTTCACAGGACGTGTTCACCAATCCCGGCAACGTGCCCAACTGACCTTCTCCGGAGGTCTGGATGCTTACTCGGGCCCCTGGGATGCCGAAACCGCTGCCCATCTGCTTCGAAGGACCACCTTCGGCCCGACACGCGCCGAAATCGATGAAGCGCTCAACCTCGGTTTGGAAGGCACCATCCAAAAATTGTTTGAACCCCTGGCCCCCCCTTCGCCACCCATCAACCATTTCTATAACCAGGACCCCAATGTGCCGGTGGGCGAAACCTGGATTGACGCGCCCTATGACGCCGTGGTCAACTTCCGCGCCTACCGGTTTCAATCCCTCCAGGGTTGGACCGTGGGTCTCCTCTTGGAGAGCGGCATGAACATCCGCGAAGTGATGACCCTTTTTTGGCACAATCACTTTGTCACTTCCCGGATAGAAGTGAATGATCCCAAGTTCCTCTATGTCTATATTGCATTGCTCAGGTCCTTCGCCACCGGAAATTTTCGGGAACTGACCAAAAACATCACCATCGATCCGTCCATGCTCCGGTATCTGAATGGGGACCAGAATACGAGGACCAAGCCCAACGAAAATTACGCCAGGGAGCTTCTGGAGTTGTTCACCATTGGCAAAGGACCGCAGGCAGGTCCTGGCGATTACACTTATTACACGGAAGAGGATGTGCTGGCCATGGCCAGAGTCCTGACGGGTTGGGTAACCACCGGCTACAATACCCTCAACCCAGACATCAAGGTCGGCTCCGAATACCGGAACAACCGCCATGACCTGGGTATCAAGACATTGTCCCACCGATTTGACAACGTGGACATACCCAACATGGGGGATCAGGAATACGCGCACCTGATTGATATCATCTTCGGCAAGAGCCAATGCGCCGTGTTCATTGCCCGCAAGTTGTACCGTTGGTTTGTCTATTACGAGATCACGCCGGAAACGGAGGCAGAGGTCATTCAACCAATGGCCCAACTCATTCTGGATCACGATTATGAAATCGCTCCCGCCCTGCAGGCGCTGCTGGCCAGCCAACACTTCTACGATGCCTGTTTGCGCGGGGTGATGATCAAGCATCCCGTTTGCTTTGTCATGCGAACGCTGCGCCAATCCGGTTGGGTGGCACCTGGCAACCTGAATACAAAATACCGCTACTGGAACCTTGTGTTCCCGACGTTCGGCCTGATGCAAATGGCCTACTATGACCCTCCCAGCGTGGCCGGATGGAAGGCATGGTATCAGGACCCTGCCTGGTACCAAAGCTGGCTGAATTCCGTCACCCTGCCGATTCGCACCGACTGGGTTCGCAATCAAATCTTTACAGGTCTCAAATTCGGTAACAATCCCAATGCGCCATTTCCGGTCCTTCAATGGGTCGGGACACTGCCCGATCCCTACGAAGCCGATGCGATGATCGAAGGATTTGCCGAGTTGCTCTTCCCCCAACCCGTTTCGGCGGAAAAAAGGGCTTATCTCAAGGAGATCCTGTTGCAAGGCCTGCCTGACTACGTATGGTCTGTCGAATATGCCGATTACATATCCGATCCTTCCGACATGACGGTGGCCAACAGCGTTGCCAACAAATTGAAAAATCTCCTTGCTGCCATGATGCAAATGCCGGAACATCAGCTTTGTTAACCCTCTTGCCCTCCAATGCCATGAAAAGACGTTCGTTTATCAAGAAGGGTGCGGCCACCGCCATCGGGTTGCCCATCATGCTCCACGGTCAGAAACTCTCTGCGCTGACCCGCCATGCCCTCTTCAACGGCATGAACAACGACTCGGACCGGATTTTGGTGCTTATCCAGCTCAACGGTGGCAACGATGGGCTGAATATGGTACTTCCCCTCGACCAGTACAGCCAACTGTTTACCGCCAGGGAAAACATCCTTATCCCCGAATCTTCAGCGCTCCAGTTGTCTGCGGAGACCGGTCTGCATCCGGCAATGACCCATCTCAAGGAGGTTTTTGACGAGGGCAGGCTTTGCCTGGTCCAGAATGTCGGCTATCCCGACCAAAACCGGTCCCATTTCCGTTCCACGGATATCTGGCAAACGGCCTCTGCGGCCAATCAGGTGCTTTCCACTGGTTGGGCAGGCAGGTTTTTTGACCAATATGTAACTGATTACCCCAACGGGTATCCCAACGGCAGTTATCCCGACCCCTTCGCCATTACCATAGGTTCCATCATCTCCGAAACGTGCCAGGGGGTAGTCGCCAATTATTCCCTGGCCCTCCAGGATCCCTCCGGCTTGTCTCCCCTGCTGGAAGACGATGAAGTCAATACCGACCCCACACAATGCTATGGCAAGGAGTTGGCCTTTGTCCGCACTTCCATCCTGCAGACGAACGCTTATGGGGAAGTCATCACCCAGGCCGCCGAAAAAGGGGCCAACCTGGTGGACTACCCAGCCGACAACCGGCTGGCCCAACAGTTGAAAACCATCGCTCTGCTCATATCCGGTGGTCTGAAAACCCGGATTTATGTAGCCAGTCTTGGAGGGTTTGACACCCATGCCAACCAGGTGGACGCTACCGACACGACCACGGGAGGTCATGCCAATCTGCTCCGCACCCTTTCTGAGGCCATTGCTCTTTTCCAGACGGATCTGGTCCTGCAGCAACTGGACAAGCGGGTAGTGGGAATGACCTATTCCGAATTCGGTCGCAGGATCCGTTCCAATGGCGCCAACGGAACGGATCATGGTTCGGCGGCCCCGCTTTTCGTGTTTGGATCTTGTGTCAATCCGTCCATCATCGGTGACAATCCCATCATCAATGAGGAAGTGGACCCCCAGGAGGGCGTAGCCATGCAACACGACTTCCGGTCCGTGTACGGGTCGTTGCTGCACCAATGGCTGGAAGTGCCCAAAGAAGATGTGGAGGGTATCCTGTTTGATGCTTTTGCCGAGCTGCCCCTCATACAAGGTTGTGAGACCACGTCCGTGGAAACGGCAGGAACCGATGCCAAAGGCGGCCTCAAAGTTTGGCCCAATCCATTCACGGAAACGGCCCAGGTGGAATTCAGGAGCCTGGGAGAAACGATCCGTCTGAGCATTTTCAATGCAGCGGGATTTGAGGTAGGAGTACTGACCCACAGGTACTGGCCGGCTGGGGTGCATGTCCTCCCATTCACCCCGGGTCACCTTCCATCCGGAAATTATTACGTCCACCTGAGAACTTCCACGCTTCAACAAACGCTGGGCCTGATTTTCAAGCAGTAACCCCTCCTGAGGACAATTCGTCACCGGTCCATGGATCCCTTCCGCCGGGCGAGGTTCCCGTGCGGGAATGCCGGGGTACGCCATTTTGCCTAACTTGCGCACCCAAATTCAACAAATGATGCGTATCATTTTCCTTTCCTGTCTGTCGGCCATCTGCCTGCTGCAGGAGATAGCCGCCCAAAACCATACACCTGTCGATAATATGGACAAACAATTCCTGGATGCCCAAGCAGATGGCCTATATGCCCGGATCGAAACCAGCAAGGGCGTGATTTACGCCCTACTCGAACACGAGAAAACACCCATGACCGTAGCCAACTTTGTTGGACTGGCCGAAGGAGTCATCAAAAACACGGCCCGTCCGGACGGACAACCTTACTACGATGGATTGAAATTCCACCGGGTCATCGACAATTTCATGATCCAGGGGGGCTGTCCCAACGGGACCGGATCGGGCGGGCCCGGTTACAAATTTGCCGATGAAATCCATGATTCCCTGCGCCATACGGGCCCCGGCATTCTCAGCATGGCCAACGCCGGACCGGGTACCAATGGCTCACAATTCTTCATTACTCATGTCAAAACACCCTGGCTCGACGGGAAACACACGGTTTTCGGCCATGTGATCCAGGGGCAGGATGTCGTGGATGCCATCGTCCAAAATGACGAAATCACCAAAATAACCATCCTCAGGAAGGGGGCATCCGCAACGGCTTTCAATGCTCCAGCCGTGTTCGAGCAGGAACAGGCTGTAGCCCTCCGCGAACAAATGGAAATGGAGGCCCGCCAGGCTGCCGTGGCCGACAGCATCAAGCAGGAATTCACCCAGGTGACTCCCAGTGGACTCCGCTATGTGGTGATCAGGGAAGGGACGGGCAGTCAGCCGGTCGCCACCAGCAACGTCAAAGTGCATTATACCGGTTCCTTCCTGAACGGTAAAGTTTTCGACAGCAGCGTTCAGCGGGGCGAACCCATTGATTTCGGATTGAACCAGGTGATCCCGGGTTGGACGGAAGGGGTTCAACTCATGAAAGAAGGGGCCAAATACAAGTTCTATATTCCTTATCAGCTGGCCTATGGCGAGCGGGGATACCCCGGTGCCATACCTCCTAAAAGCGATCTCATTTTCGAGGTGGAACTCATAAGGATCAACCAGTAATCCGTTGGCATGACATGGAAGAGCCGCGCCCGGAAAGCGCGGCTTTTTTTGTGCGATATCGGTATGGCCGTGGCGACCGGCACTGCGGAATGGCCGTGCGGGTCACCCACCTGTCCTCAACCATATCAAACCCCTAACTTTGCGGACCGTTTTCATCCGCAAACCCCGTCATGGCCATACCCTTATACCGCGAGTTCCGGCAACTGCACCTTCCCGATATCGAACAGGAGATCCTGGCTTTTTGGGAGGAGAACAAGACCTTTGAACGCAGTGTCGAGCGTCGTGATCCGGCCAGGTCCTTTGTCTTCTATGAAGGTCCCCCCAGCGCCAACGGCAAACCGGGCATTCACCATGTCATGGCGAGAACCGTCAAGGATCTGTTCTGCCGTTACAACACCCTCAAAGGTTATCGCGTAGAGCGGAAAGGAGGATGGGATACACATGGCCTTCCGGTAGAACTGCAGGTCGAGAAAGAACTCGGCATCACCAAGGAAGACATCGGCAAATCCATTACGGTCGCCGATTACAACAAAGCATGCCGCTCCACGGTACTCCGGTACAAGAATTTGTGGGACGACCTCACTCGCCGCATGGGCTATTGGGTGGATCTCGCCCACCCCTATATCACATTTGACAACGACTATATCGAGTCCTGCTGGCACCTGCTGAAGTTGTTGTACGAGAAGCGCACACCGGCTGGGGATTCCTATCTGTACAAAGGTTTTACCATCCAACCTTACAGCCCCGCAGCCGGCACCGGACTCAGCAGCCACGAACTCAATCTGCCCGGATGTTATCGCGAGGTGACCGACACCTCCGTGGTGGCCATGTTCAAGGTGCGCAGGAACGAAACGTCTGCTTTCCTTTTTGATGAAGAAGATGAGGATGTCCGCATTCTGGCCTGGACCACCACACCATGGACCCTCCCCAGCAATGTGGCACTGTCTGTCGGAGCGCAGATCGAGTATGTCAAGGTGCGCACCATAAGCCCGTATACCGGCTTGCCCGTCAGTCTCCTTCTGGCCGCTGAGCGACTGGGCAGCTATTTTGACCCGGCCGGTGAGGGACAGCCGATGGCCTCCTGCCGGCCCGGCGACAAGATCATGCCCTGGGCCCTGGCAGGCAAATTCAGAGGAGACCGCTTGCAGGGTATCCGGTACGAGCAACTGTTGCCCTATGTCACCAGCCCTGATCTGGAGGCCAGGGGATTCAGGGTCATCACGGCCGATTTTGTCACCACAGAAGACGGTACGGGGGTTGTCCATACGGCTCCGTATTTCGGCGCCGATGATTTTCGCGCTTCCCTGGCCCATGATGTCCCCTTTATCGGCATACCGGATGAGCGGGGTGTTTTGCAGCCCCTCGTGGATCGCACGGGACGGTTTGTGGCTCAAATGGGAGAATTTGCCGGCCGGTTTGTCAAGGCGGAATACTATCCGGAACAGGAACGCAATCATCCCGATTTCAAGCCCACCGACCTGCTGATCGCCCTCAAGCTCAAGGAAGACAACAAGGCCTTCCGGATCGAAAAATACAAGCACAATTACCCGCATTGCTGGCGGACAGACAAACCCATTCTCTACTATCCGCTGGATGCATGGTTCATACGCGCTTCCGCCGCCCGTGAGCGGATGGCGGAACTCAACCGCTCCATTCGCTGGAAACCTGCACATACGGGCACCGGCCGGTTTGGCGCCTGGCTCGAAAACCTGCAGGACTGGAACCTCTCACGGTCCCGGTATTGGGGCATTCCGCTTCCGATATGGCGTACCTCCGACGGTCAACAGACCAAATGCATCGGATCGATCGAAGAACTCCAGCGAGAACTGGACATGGCCAACCTGGCACTGGGGATGGGACAACGTGTCCCTCCTGATTTCCACCGGCCTTTCATTGACCAGCTCGTACTGATCAGTGACGACGGCCAACCCATGCATCGCGAACCCGACCTGATCGATGTCTGGTTCGATTCCGGGTCCATGCCCTATGCCCAGTGGCATTACCCTTTTGAAAACCAGGAGGTCTTCCGCCGTAATTTTCCGGCCGACTTCATAGCCGAAGGCGTTGACCAAACACGGGGGTGGTTTTACACCCTCCATGCCATCGCCACCCTCTGTTTCGATTCCATAGCCTATAAAACAGTGGTATCCAATGGCTTGGTCCTGGATAAAGACGGCAACAAAATGTCCAAATCCAAAGGGAATGTCGTCGACCCCTTTGAAACCATCCTGCAGCACGGGGCCGATGCCACCCGTTGGTACATGATGTCGAATGCTGACCCCTGGGAAAACCTGAAGTTTGATGAAGGCGGTATTTTGGAAGTGCGCAACAAATACTTCGGCACGCTATTCAATACTTATAACTTTTTTGCCCTCTATGCCAATCTGGACCGGTTTGTCATGGATGAGCATCCTCCACTTCCCCTCAACCGTCGGTCCGAACTCGACCGCTGGATCATTTCCCGCTTGTATAGCCTGGTCGAAGAAGTGCATCAGTACATGGACGACTACGAACCCACCAAAGCCCTTCGGGCGTTGGAGGGGTTTGTCGACCGCCATTTGAGTAACTGGTACGTCAGACTATCCCGCCGCCGGTTCTGGAAAGGCGAATGGAATGAAGACAAATTGTCCGCCTACCAAACCCTCTATGAATGCCTGATGGTGGTGGCGCAATTGTCCTCTCCTGCCGCACCGTTTTTCACCGACTGGATTTTTCGCAATCTCACGGCACCTATCCGGCAAAAAGCCCATCAAACCGGTGAGACGGATGTCGATGACAGTGTCCATCTGACGGACCTCACACCGTCCGACAACTCCCGGATTGACCGTGACCTTGAACAGCGGATGGAATATGCCCAGCGCATATGCTCCCTGGCCCTGAGTATCCGCAAGAAAGAAAAATTAAGGGTTCGGTTGCCCCTCAGTCGCTTACTCCTGCCGGTCCTGGACGAAAAGTTCAAGGAAAGGGTGGACGGGGTAAAAGAGCTCATCCTTTCCGAAATCAACGTCAAGGAACTGGAATTCGTCACGGATGCATCGGGCATGCTTCATAAGCAGGCCAAGGCCAACTTCAAAACGTTGGGTGCCCGAATGGGCAAACACATGAAGGATGTCGCCGCCATGATCGGCGGTTTCACCAACGAACAGATCAACGCCCTCGAAAAGGAGGGGTCGCTCACGATTTCCGTCCAGCACCAATCCTATTCCATTCTGCCCGAAGACCTGATCATCACCACCGAAGACCTTCCCGGTTGGAAAACCGCCTCCGAAGATGGACTCACCGTAGCCCTCGACGTTTCCCTAACTCCTGACCTCCTGGCAGAAGGTACAGCACGCGATTTGGTCAACCGAATCCAGAACCTTCGCAAGGAAGCCGGCTTTGCCGTTACGGACCGGGTGCGCATTGAAGTGTTGGACCAGCCCGGGGTCAAGGAAGCAGTGGCCCGTTTTGGCGATTACATTCGCAGGGAAACGCTCGCAGAATCACTTACCCTGCAGGAAGAGATCGCAGGAACGGAGGTGGAACTCAACGAGGACCTTACAGCCGTCATCAGCGTGAGCCCTGTCGGCTGACCTGGCCGGTCTTGTCGGAACATTGCCTGTCGCTCTCTGTTATGAGGCGATAAATCTTCCGTATGCTTCGGTTTTTGTTCGGACTTGCCGCTCTTTTCATCACGCTTCCCGCCATGGCGCAAACGGGAAGTATCAAGGGAAAGGTAACCGATGCCCTTACCAACGAGCCCATCATCCTGGCCACCGTAGCTCTCCAGGACGGATCCGGGGGAGTGGTGACCGCCGAAGATGGCATGTTTGCCATCGATGATCTGGCTCCCGGTCTGTATGCTTTGACATTCAGTTATTTGGGATACGAGTCGCAAAGTGTATTCGAGATTCAGGTCACTTCAGCCAGACCGGTATGGTTGGATATTGCCTTGCAACCGGCTTCCGCCCTGCTCGAAGAAGTCGTGGTGCGCACCGCTCCATTCAGGAAGACCGGGGAAAGCCCTCTTTCCCTGCGCACGATCGGCGCGGCGGAGATTCAGCGCAATCCGGGAGGCAACCGCGACATTTCCAGGGTTGTCCAGGTATTGCCGGGTGTCACCCGTGTGGCCTCCTTCCGCAATGACCTGATCATCCGGGGAGGCGCCCCGAACGAAAACCGCTTCTATCTGGATGATGTCGAAGTGCCGGTCATCAACCATTTTGCCACCCAGGGCGCTTCGGGTGGACCGGTCGGCATGCTGAACGTGAACTTCATCCGAGAAGTGGATTTCCATAGCAGTGCTTTTCCGGCCAATCGGGGCAATGCCTTGAGTTCCCTCATCCAATTCAGACAGACCGACGGCAGGGACGACCGGATTGGCGGTACTTTCATGATTGGGGCTACTGATATCGGAGCTACCCTGGAAGGACCGATCTCCGACCAAACCACCTTTTTGATTTCTGCACGCCGCTCCTATCTGCAGTTTCTGTTCGCCGCTCTGGAACTGCCCTTTCTTCCGACTTACAACGATTTCCAGGTAAAGGTCCGGCACCGGTTCAATCAACAGAACGAAATCCAGTTTATCGGTCTGGGCGCCTTCGACCAATTCCGGCTCAACCTCAATGCCAACAAGACAGAAAACCAGCAATTCCTGCTGGCCAATCTTCCGGAAACCCCGCAGTGGAATTATACCAATGGATTGGTCTACAAACATTATGCAAAACGTGGTTTTTGGACCCTTGTCCTCAGCCGGAACATGCTGAGAAATGAAGCCACCAAATACGCCGGAAATGACGATTCCTCACCCGAAAACCTAATCCTGAAGTATCGGAGTGAGGAGATGGAAAACAAATTCCGGACGGAATACACGGGCACTGTTGGCGCCTATCGCTTCAATGCCGGCTTGGCCTATGAATATGTCCGTTATACCAATTGGACGTTCAACCGGATTTTTACACCGGACGGTCCCCGGACTCTGGATTTTTCTTCCCGTCTGGATTTCCACAAATACGGTTTTTTCGGCGCGGTCAACCGCAGCTTTATGGATGAACGCCTGAAACTGTCCGCCGGGATCCGGGTTGACGGCAATTCGTATTCCGGCCAAATGGCCGCACCCTGGGATCAGATCTCTCCCCGTCTGGCACTGGCTTGGAATTTTATAGGGCCGTTCAGCCTCAATGCCAGTCTGGGGAGGTACTTCCAACTTCCTCCTTACACCGTGATGGGTTTTCGTCAGGATGGCCGACTCATCAACAGGGATAACGGCATCCGTTATATACAGGGTAACCATGCCGTGGCAGGGCTTGAATACAATACAACAACCAACTCCCGACTAACGGCGGAGGTTTATTTGAAGACCTATGACCATTACCCCTTTCTCCTGCGAGACAGCATCACGCTTGCCAATCTCGGTGGTGATTTCGGTGTGATTGGCAATGAACCCGCCGTGTCGCAAAGCCGGGGAAGGACCTATGGGTTGGAACTCCTTTTCCAGCAGCGGCTCTATAAAGGTTTTTACGGCATCGCCAGTTACACCCTTGGGTGGAGCACGTTTGAAGACCGTCGGGGAAAACTTGTTCCTTCTGCCTGGGATGCCCGGCACATCATCAACCTGACGACCGGGGTGAAATTCGGTCGCCATTGGGAGGCAGGTGTCAACTGGCGGTTCCAGTCCGGTTTGCCATACACACCATTTTCTGACCGGTCATCCCTGGTCCAGAGCTGGGATGTCAATGGCAGGGGGATTCCCGATTACGATAGACTTAACACCCTACGATCTTCTCCCATCAATGGCCTGGATGTACGGGTCGACAAGAAATGGTACTTCCGGCGGTGGAGCCTGAATGTGTACGTGGATGTTCAGAATGTCCTGGCCAATAGCGTCAGTTTTCCACAACTCATCCTCGATCGGCCGCTGGATTCCGGCAACCAACCGGTCGGCGATCCCGTCATTATCAACCCGGAAGCGCCGGAGGCCGAGCAACGTTATGCCCTCAAGGAAATCGAAGATTCGTCAGGCACCCGTCTTCCCAGTATCGGACTGATGATCGAATGGTAATGACAACAATGGGCCATTCCCCCAATGTACCTTCCATAGTTGCCACTTTTGTATTTTGCCAACGAATGAAACCGCTTCAAGACCTCTTTCACTACGAAGAATGGGCGACGCGTCGGTTGTTTGATACGGCTCTCCGCTTACCGGAAAGGCCGGAACGCGCCGACCTGCTCTGTGCCCATTTATTGTGTGCCCAAAGGATCTGGATCAGTCGTATCCTTCAGGAGGAAAGTCCGGTGGGTGTCTGGGAACCCATTTCTCCCCTTCAGTGGATCCCGTGGCTGGAAAGAAATCTGGAGGATTTGCGCGGGGTGCTGATCAGCCTGACTCCTGGCAGGATCGTCACTTACCAAAATTCGAAAGGGATTTCCTTTCGCAACACACTGGAAGATATTCTCCAGCATTTGCTCCTCCATGGCGCTTATCACCGAGGCCAGATCGCCCAACTCCTGAAGCCCGTAGCTGGTGAAATCCCATACACGGATTACATTTATTTTGCCCGTCAGGACGATGAATCCTCTACGGCATCCTCCTGATGGAAGAAGTCTCCCCTGCCGTTCCAGGCAACCGGCTTACGGAAGGGATGATGCCCGCCAAACAAATCTCCAGGGAAGGGCAGCGTCCGCTCCTGCATAGTCGATGCCAACCCGTGGGCCGGCGACTATCTCCTCTTCACCAACCACCAGACCACGGTCATGCACCTGGACAGGACTATCTCTGTCCCAGAGAGCCATCCCCGAATGGCGGGCATGAAGTCCCAATGCACGGCCGACGGACCCCGGTCCACTCAACCAGCGGGGTTTCGGACCTGTCAATCCTCTTCTTTCCAACATGACTTCCACGCCTTTGTCGGCCAAAATGGCGCGCACCAGAACGGCATGAGGAATGCCCGCAGGACCCGTAACGACATTGAACAATTGATGGATGCCATAGCACTGATATACATATGCCACCCCACCTTGGGCAAACATGACCTCGGTACGGGCCGTCCTCCTACCGTTCCAGGCATGGGAAGCCCGGTCTTCCGGTCCGCGATAGGCCTCTGTTTCTATGATCAGACCGGAGGTCTGCATGCCATCAAAGGAGGTGAGCAATTCTTTGCCCAGCAAGGCCCGGGCCAGCCGGACAACATCTCTGTCCCCATACCAGGAAGGGGGCAGTAAGCGCCTCATCAACGGGAATAATTGGGTGATTCCTTCGTAATAGTGATGTGGTGAGGGTGGCTTTCACGCACCCCCGCTCCGGTGATTCGGACAAATTTGGCCTGCTGCAACTGTTCGATGGTCGCGGCACCGCAATAACCCATGCCTGCCCGCAGTCCCCCTATGTACTGCACCATCACCTCGGTCAGGCTGCCTTTGTATGGAACGCGACCTTCAATGCCTTCCGGAACGAGCTTCCTGATATCTGCCTCCATGTCCTGAAAATAGCGATCCTTCGATCCCTGTTGCATGGCCCCCAATGATCCCATGCCTCTGTACACCTTGAATTTCCTTCCTTCCAGAATGATCGTCTCTCCCGGCGCCTCTTCGGTGCCCGCGAAAAGGGATCCCGCCATCACCGAGTCGGCCCCGGCTGCCAGCGCCTTGGGAATATCCCCTGTATAACGGATTCCTCCATCCGCAATGACAGGAACTCCCGAACCCCGGAGGGCCTCAGCAGCACTCGAAATGGCCGACAATTGGGGAACGCCCACACCGGCTATTACCCTGGTGGTACATATACTGCCCGGGCCAACACCCACTTTGACCCCATCGGCACCCGCTTCCACCAATGCTCGGGCACCTTCGCCTGTGGCGACATTCCCGCCGATCACCTGCAGATCGGGGTATTGCTTTTTGATCCGCCGGATCATCTCCAACACACCCCATGAATGGCCGTGCGCGGTGTCGACACATACGACATCCACACCCATGGCGACCAGTGCCTCCACTCTTTCCATGGTATCGGAGGCAATGCCTACGGCCGCACCAGCTACCAGACGGCCCAGAGAATCCTTGCTCGCCTGAGGATAATCCTGGGTCTTCATCAGATCTTTGTAGGTAATCAGACCTGCCAGCCTCCCGTCCGGCGCCGTGACCGGAAGCTTTTCGATTTTGTGACCCTGGAGGATTTCCCGGGCCTGTTCGAGCGTCGTGCCGAGTGGGGCGGTAACGAGCGGTTGGTGGGTCATCACCTCGGCGACCGGGCGATGCGGGTCCCGCTCGAACCGGAGATCCCGGTTGGTGAGAATCCCGGTCAGAATGTTCCGGTCATTGACAATGGGTATGCCGCCGATATGATGGAGGCGCATCAGGTTTTGGGCATCGGCGACCGTAGCTTTTTCATTCAGTGTGACCGGATCCTGGATCATGCCGCTTTCAGAGCGTTTTACCCGGCGGACCTGCTCCGCCTGGGCATCTATCGACATGTTTTTGTGGATAACCCCCAACCCCCCCTGTCGAGCCATGGCTATCGCCAGCTCGGACTCCGTTACCGTATCCATGGCCGCAGAAACAATGGGGGTCTTGATCCTCAGATGCCGCGTGAGCCGGGTCGAAATGTCCACTTCGAAAGGGAGCACCTCCGAATAGGCGGGGATGAGAAGTACATCGTCAAAGGTGAGGCCTTCCTCGGAAAAACGGGACTGGAAGGAAAGATGGCCGGGATGTTGATCAACGCCCGGTGAAGCGTGTTTGATTTTTGCCGTTTCCATGTGCAAAGATAGAAGATTTCCCTTTCCCCTTCAGCGAAACCCATCCGTTCCGGGAAAAGGATCAACGGTATCTTCCGGATGAGCCTCGTTCCATTCCAGATAAAACTGGCGGAGAAAATCCAGCAAAAACCGGTGCCGCCCCCTGGCCAGCCGTTTGGCCGTGGCCGTATGCAGGCGGCCCTCCAACAACAGGAGTTTGTCGTAAAAGTGATGGATCGTAGGAGCCTGGTTTTTCATGTAAGCTTCCAGCGTCATTCCCGTTGCCAGAGGAATGCCCGGATCATGGATAGGGCGGTTGCGATATCCGCCGTAATGAAAAGCCCTTGCAATCCCTATGGCACCGATGGCATCCAGCCTGTCGGCATCTTGAACCACCCGGAATTCCGGAGAATCGAATCCCGACTTCCTCCCTCCCTTGAAAGACAAGTGGCGAATGATGGCCGTGATCATAGCGATACGGGACTCCGCGACACCATTTTGTTCGAGAAATGTCCGGGCTCTGGCCGGACCAATCTCCTCATCTCCTCCGTGAAATTTGCTGTCGGCGATATCGTGCAGCAACGCGGCAAGCTCCACGATGACAATGTCCGCCTTCTCCTCCACGGCAATACGACGGGCAAGTTGCCAAACCCTGCGCGTATGCCACCAGTCATGGCCCGCCTCCGCATCGGCCAACTCCGCCTGCACATGGCGGACGGTTTGTTCGATGAGCGCGCTATCCGTCATGCCTTCTACCGCCCTTTATTCGAAAATGATCCGCATTTCCACCTGTCGCCTGGCGAGGTCGGCAAAAAGTATCTGAACCTGAACGACATCCCCCATTTTCAACACATCCCCGGAATACCGCCCCCTGGCCTTGAGCCGGCTGTCATCCACGTCGAAGGGCTCGGGAAAATGACTGAAGGGCGCCATACCTTCCACCATACTGCCTTTCAACTGGACAAAAAGTCCGCGGTCCATCATGCCGCTGATCTGACCCTCGAAAACCTCGCCCACGTGCTTCTCGATAAACTCCACCTGCTTGTATTTGATGGATTCCCGCTCCGCATCATTGGCCCTTCTTTCCTGCTGGGATACGTGCACGCATTTCGATTCAAGGGCCGCTTTGTTTTCCCGATACTCGCCTTCCAGATTCTTTTCCATGATCCGGTGAACCAATACATCACTATATCGCCGGATTGGAGAGGTGAAGTGGGTATAATCTTCAAAGCCCAACCCGTAATGCCCGATATTCTCCGTGGTATAGACAGCTTTGGCCATGGTGCGAATGGCGAGGGGTTCCAGCATGCGCAGTTTTTCCTCCTTGCGCACCGCTTCCGCCAGCCGGTTGAAGGAGGCGGTCACCTGCTTGGGCGTTTTGAGTTCCATGTGAAAACCCAACTCCTTGGCAAACAAGGCAAAATCCGCCAGCTTGTCGGGATCCGGCAAGTCGTGGACCCGGTAAACAAAGGGGATTTCCTGCCCGGTTGATTTCTTGCGGATATGCGCGGCGACTTCCCTGTTGGCGAGCAACATAAAGTCCTCTATAAGCAGATGGGCCTCTTTCCGCTCTTTGACATATACTTCGACCGGTACCCCTTCTTCGTTGAGACGAAATTTGACTTCTTCCGATTCGAAAGAAATCGACCCTTCCCGAAACCTCTTTTTTCTCAGCTTGGTAGCGATTCGGTTGAGGATCTGCAGTTCTGTCGCGTAAGGTCCTTCCCCTTTCTCGAGTACTTCCTGCGCCTGCTCGTAAGAAAAGCGATGATCGCTGTGGATGACCGTTTTCCCGAACCACCGACCGGTCAGACGGTCCTTTTCGTCGAAGGTGAATACCGCCGAGAAAGTGAGACTTTCTTCATGCGGCCTCAAGGAACAGATTTCATTGGAGATGCGCTCGGGCAACATGGGCAAAACGCGGTCCACGAGGTACACCGAGGTACTCCTTTCATAGGCTTCGCGGTCGAGCGCCGTTCCTGGCCGGACATAATGCGATACGTCGGCGATATGTATCCCGATCTCACACCCACCTCCCTCCAAAGGTCTGAAAGATAGGGCATCATCAAAATCCTTGGCATCCTCCGGGTCGATCGTAAAGGTGACAATGTCTCTGAAATCTCTTCGTCGGCTCCTTTCATCGGAGGGAATCTCCTGGGGAAGTTGGCGGGTTTCGGTGAGCGCTTCCACGGAAAAGTAGAGAGGAAATCCATTGTGGATCAAAATGGCCTGCATTTCCACATCATTGAGGGATTGACCTTCAAAGCGGCCCTGGATCCGTCCTTTTGGACTCTTGATGCGACTCCCGGGCCCGGGCCATTCAAACACCTGGACCAACACTTTCTCACCATGTGCCGCTTCACCCGTCCCATCAGGCGGGATGAGCACGTCAAAGGGCACATTCTGCTTGTCGGGTGTGACAATCCCGCCATTCCGGGTGATGCGCAGGGTGCCTATAAAATGATCCTGAACCCGCTTGAGAATACGGATGACTTCCCCCTCAGGCCTGCCCCGGCGTGAGGCGACAAGCCGCACTTCGACCGTGTCGCCCTGCATGGCGGTGTGCACGGAATGGGGAGGAACGAAGATGTCTCTGTCCCGGCCCGGCACCTGGATAAAAGCGGCTCCTGACCGGGTGAGATCTACCGTCCCGGTAAAGACGGCAGCCCCCTTCCGGCCTGTGGCACCATCCGTTGGAGGGGCATCGATCCCTGCCCACCGGTATTTATCCTCCTGAAAAGGCACAATCACTTCGGTCCTGGCCAATTGTTCCAGGGCATGTTGTACACTATTCCTGTCATTGTCGACTTTCAGTTTTCGAATGACCTGTTTCGCATTGAATGCCTTGAAGGGGTGCCTGCGATACATGCGCCGGATCACCTGTTGCAGCTCGGATTGTTCCAGCTTGCGGCCTTTGATTTTTTTCTTCTTGTCCATACATTCACGGGGCTTCGTTCCATTCCTGAATGCGACCTTCTGCCGAGATCAACCACCGTTCGGATACGGCCGGGGGCACAACGCCTTCCGGCTCGTCCGGATCCCGGCTGCTCTCTACCATGCAAATCGATCCGTCTTCTTCGATCACGGCGGCCCCCTGAAAAAGGAGTCCCCCTTCCGACCGGGTCTCTGCCAGTTCAAGACGGTCCAACACTTCTCCCTTGGCACTCAAAATGACCAGGATATAGGCATAGTGCAGCAAAGAGGCCTTCCAATAGACAATTCCTGTGTGGCGACCAATCCGGAAGGAAAACCCCGGCTGAAATTCCGTGTAGGCATCCATCTCTCCTTCTTCCCACCGCTCCACCGTGAAAGCACTCCATATGGCAGGCAATGGGGGATTGTCCCGCGCAAAGGCCATGGCACTGGACGCCGTCAATGAAACAGGAAGTGAAACTTCGGGGAAATATTGGAGGAAATCCCGCCAATCTTCAGGAGAAGGACCCTTTTCATGCATCATGGGCAAAGGTCCGCATTCTTTTCATGTTGCCCAATCAACGGTTAATGAAGCCAAATGGTTCCGGAGGCACGCCCGGCAGTCCGCCATATTTAGAAGGGTTCTAAATAGCACTTCGGTCCAATGCCGGCGAAAGGCTTAATGGTGAACAACCTACTTTTGCAGGCACCGATCAAGCTTTCGACCATGAGTTGGTTTTCCCGTTTTCTCACTTCCAGTATCGGCCAAAAACTGGTCATGAGCCTTACAGGCCTGTTTCTGATCCTGTTTTTGATCGTCCATCTTGCAGGCAATCTGCAATTGCTGTATCCGGACGGCGGCGCCTCCTTCAACCTGTACGCGAGGTTCATGACCACCAACCCCCTCATCAAAACGACGTCCTACCTCCTTTACTTCTTCATCCTCCTGCATACCTGGCAAGGCTTGCTGCTGTGGCGCATGAACCGGTCGGCAAGAGGCCGGCAGGACTATGCCGTCAAACTCACAAAGGCCGTAGGCACCAGCGCCGTCCTTTCTGCCCGGATGGGTTGGCTGGGGGTTATCATTTTTGTATTCCTGGTCATCCACCTATACCAGTTCTGGTTGCAGATGAAACTGGGGGTTTTACCCCAGGTCGCTGTTCCCGGTTCGGATGAACCGGTTGATGATCTTTACACGGCGGTTTACAACGTATATAAAAATCCGGCCTTCGTGCTCTTTTATGTGATGGCGATGGTGGTGGTAGGTCTTCATTTGTGGCATGGATTTGCATCGGCTTTTCAAACGCTGGGACTCAATCACCGAAAATATACCCCTGCCATCCGTTTTGTCGGCAGGGCATATGCCATCCTGGTGCCCCTCCTGTTTGCCCTCATCCCCGTTTACTTCTACTTTTTCCTTTAACCACCGTTCCGGCCCTATCGGATCTCTTTTCTTTAAAATTCCCCAGGCATGAAATTGAACGGCAAAATACCCCCAGGTCCTCTCGCGGACAAATGGACGCGGTACAAGGCAGAATGCGCGATTGTAGCTCCACACAACAAGCGCAAACTCGATATCATTGTCGTAGGCACCGGTCTTGCCGGAGCCTCGGCGGCTGCCTCCCTGGCCGAGCTGGGATACAATGTCAAAGCATTCACCTTTCACGACAGTCCGCGCCGCGCTCATTCCATTGCGGCGCAAGGCGGGATCAATGCAGCCAAGAACTACGCCAACGATGGGGATAGTGTGCACCGGCTGTTTTATGACACGATCAAGGGAGGCGATTACCGTGCCCGGGAAGCCAATGTGCACCGGTTGGCGGAGGTCAGCGTGGACATCATCGACCAATGTGTAGCCCAGGGCGTTCCCTTCGCCAGAGAATACGGAGGTCTGCTGGAAACCCGCTCCTTCGGTGGCGTACAGGTGAGTCGCACCTTTTATGCGCGAGGCCAGACCGGTCAACAATTGCTGATCGGTGCTTACCAGGCGCTCAGTCGCCAGATTCACTACGGACGCGTCGAGATGTACAACCGGCACGAAATGCTGGATGTGGTTTTGATCGAAGGGAAAGCCCGGGGAATCATCGCCCGCAATCTGGTCACCGGTAAACTGGAGCGCTTCGGCGCACATGCTGTCGTCCTCGCTACGGGAGGTTATGGCAACGTGTTTTACTTGTCCACCAACGCCATGAACTGCAATGTCACGGCCGCCTGGCGGGCTGTGCGCAAGGGAGCACTTATGGCCAACCCCTGTTATACCCAGATCCATCCTACCTGCATCCCGGTGAGCGGCGATTACCAATCCAAGCTCACCCTCATGTCCGAATCCCTGCGCAATGATGGCCGGGTATGGGTGCCACGTCTGACCGAAGATGTCATGGCCATCCGTGAAGGGCGCAAGAAACCCACTGAAATACCCGAACAGGATCGCGACTACTACCTCGAAAGGCGCTATCCTGCCTTTGGCAACCTGGTGCCTCGGGACGTCGCCTCCCGGGCGGCCAAGGTGGCTTGTGACGAGGGCCATGGTGTCAGCCGAAGCGGCCTGGCCGTATATCTCGATTTCGCTTCCGCCATCGAACGATATGGCCGTTCCAAAGCTCATGCCATGGGCCTCGACCAGCCCGACCGGGAGACCATCACGCGCCTCGGCGAAGCTGTCGTCAACGAGAAATACGGCAACCTGTTTGAAATGTATGAAAAGATCACCGGTGACAATCCTTACAAGACACCGATGATGATCTTCCCGGCCGTCCATTACACCATGGGAGGTCTGTGGGTGGACTATAATCTGGAAACCAACATTCCCGGGCTTTTTGCCCTGGGGGAAGCCAATTTTTCCGATCACGGTGCCAACCGGCTGGGAGCTTCCGCCCTCATGCAAGGCCTTGCCGATGGCTATTTTGTCCTTCCTTACACCATAGGGACATTTCTCGCCGGAGAAATCAAAACCCCGGCCATCGACACCTCCCGCGAAGAATTTCGCCAGGCAGAATCGGACGTGCAGGAACGGATTGACCGCCTCTTGAACATCCGGGGCTCCCAGTCCGTGGAAAGCTTTCACCGGCGACTGGGACTCGCCATGTGGGATTATTGCGGCATGGCCCGTCATGCCGATGGCCTGGCCAAAGCGCGGACCATCATCCGCCAACTCCGTGAGGAATTTTACCGCGATGTCTTTGTCCCGGGTACCGCGCAGGAGTACAATCCCGAACTGGAAAAAGCCCAAAGAGTAGCCGATTTCCTCGAACTGGGCGAGCTCATGGTGGTCGATGCCCTGCAACGCAAAGAAAGTTGCGGCGGTCATTTCCGGGAAGAATACCAGACACCGGACGGTGAAGCCCTTCGCAACGACGAGGACTTTACCTATGTATCCGCCTGGGAATGGACCGATACCGACAAGGATCCCGTTTTACACAAGGAAGACCTTGTCTTCGAGAATGTGGAACTGAAAACCAGATCCTATGCCTGACTTTGAAACCCTATGGACGGGACACCCCCGGAATACATTGGCCTTTCCGTCAATCCGGAATCCAAAGTCTGCCAACCTTCTAAAAGACCTCAGATGAAACTGACACTGAAAATCTGGCGCCAGAAATCACCGGCCGACAACGGAGGATTCCAAACCTACCAGGTGGAGGCCAATGAGCATATGTCTTTCCTCGAAATGCTCGATGTCCTCAACGAAGAATTGGTGCGCCGGAAGGAGGACCCCGTCGCTTTCGAGCACGACTGCCGGGAAGGGATATGCGGTACATGCAGTATGGTCATTGACGGTCAGCCCCACGGGCCTCAGGCTGCCACGACAGCATGCCAGTTGCACATGCGACACTACCGGGAAGGGGAGACCATTGTGATTGAACCTTTCAGGGCCAGGGCTTTTCCGGTCATCAAAGACCTCGTTGTCGACCGTTCGGCCTTTGACCGCATCATTCAGGCGGGCGGTTACATTTCCGTCAATACCGGCCAGGCCCCTGACGGCAACTGTCTCCCCGTCGAAAAAGACAAGGCTTCCCTGGCCTTTGAAGCTGCGGCCTGCATTGGGTGCGGGGCGTGCGTCGCCGCTTGTCCGAACGCATCCGCCATGCTGTTCGTTTCCGCCAAAGTCAGTCATTTGGGCCTTTTGCCGCAAGGAGAGGTGGAAGCAGACGCCAGGGCCCTTCAAATGGTCCGTCAAATGGATGCCGAAGGGTTCGGCCGGTGCTCCAATGTCACGGCCTGTGAAGCGGAATGCCCCAAACAGATCAGTGTGGAAAACATCGCCCGGTTGAACCGCGCCTATTACCGTGCAGCCATCCAATCCGATAAGTTAGTTTAGCCACCTTCTGCGGCGAAAAACTTTACCCGGGATGAATGTCTTTTCAAATACGAAGGACAAGGAATTCGACCCTTCTGTTTTTTCTCCGCCCTGCCGGTGTCGCATTGGTGGCGACAGGCTGATGAAAGGAACGACCTTTGGGGTCTAGCCGATCCGCCTTGATACCCATACCGGTGAGGTATGCCACTACGGCATCTGCGCGGCGCTGAGACAACGCCTGATTGTAGGCATCGCTACCCTGATTGTCGGTATGACCCAACACTTCGATGCGCATATCCGCATAGGTGTTCAGCAGATCAGTCAGTTTGTCGAGTTCCACCCTGGATTCAGGCTTCAGATCGGCTTTGTCGGTGTCGAAATGGATGCCCTGCAGACGCACCAACATCCCGGATTCGGGTATCAGGACAGCCAGGTCTTCAGGGAAAACGGGAGCGACCAGATACGGAGGTCTTTTGATCAGACTGACATCATCCACATAATAATAGGCATAGGGCAAGCCATCTTTTTTCGGGGGCTTGAAGGTGGTCAGGGAATCCGGCCGGAAATTGCCTATCAGCAGATAACGGTCCTCCCCGGTAGCGCGAAAGGTGCCGCCTATCCGCTGCCAACGGTCCACCCAAGCCCCGGCAGTTTTGGAACATTCCCATACCGGTTCAAGGGTCAATACCTCCGGCGTAAGGATGAATAGTGCGGTATCCGAGAAGGCGACACCGAGATTATCCACTGCACCGCCGCGGGCTAATTTGCGAACCCAGAAGCTCACCTCGTACAACTGCCCGTAAACGAGGGGTTCTATCAGCTTGACTTCGATGTACTCCCGGCAATGCGGCTTCCCTTCATCACACCCGAAAACAGTGATTCCCGCCATGGCCTGGCCACCTCGCGGTTTCTCATGGCCAAATCCTTTTTTCTTCCATCCTTCCGGTACCTCCACACCAGGACCGTAAGCGTCCGGCGAAGCGCCGGTCGCTGAAAACCAGTTTTTGACGGTTCGGGAGAAATCACGTCCACTGTAATACCAGCCCTGAAAAGGATGGGAGAAGGTCTCGAAACCCGGATTGGGCACCAGGTTGGTTCCGGGTGGCAATGGCATCTGCCCGAAGAGAGGACACCAGGTCCATAGACCACCCAGCCCCCACACGACCAATAATAACAGGAATCGCATCCAATGGACGAAGATACCGTTCCTGACAAACCCGGTCCTCAAGTACGGGCCTTTGCCCCCGATCGCCTAATTTTGCCCCCTCAACACACGGCCATGGACACTTCCTTTATCCAATCACTGGGTCTCCAAATCCAAAATCCCGGCACCTGGACCGGATTGAAATCCATGGATTCGGGTGGATATATTTCCTCTTACAGTCCGGTTGACGGTGCCTTGATCGGCAAGGTCAGTACGACCAGCCGGGAAGAATACGAACAGGTGATATCGCTCAGCAGAGAGGCTTTCCATGCCTGGAGAATCCTCCCTGCGCCCCGCAGAGGCGAGATCGTCCGCCAATATGGAGATATCCTGCGCACCCACAAGGATGCTCTGGGGCGATTGGTCTCCTATGAAATGGGCAAGAGCCTTCAGGAAGGATGGGGTGAAGTCCAGGAAATGATCGACATCTGCGATTTTGCGGTCGGGCTTTCGCGACAATTATACGGCCTGACCATGCACTCCGAGCGGCCCATGCACAGGATGTACGAACAGTGGCATCCGCTGGGTCCTGTAGGCATCATTTCCGCTTTCAATTTTCCGGTAGCCGTATGGTCCTGGAATGCCATGATAGCATTGGTGTGCGGTGATACCTTCATTTGGAAGCCCTCGGAGAAAGCACCGCTGTGCGGTGTGGCCTGTCAACTTTTGTTGAATAAAGTGCTCGAAGCCAACGGACTTCCCGAAGGCTTGGCTTGTCTCATCAACGGGGATTACCGGGTTGGAGAATTTATGACCAAAGACCATCGCATTCCCCTCGTCTCTGCTACCGGCAGCACCCGAATGGGCAAAATCGTCGGGGCCGCCGTAGCCGAACGGTTGGGGCGCAGCTTGCTGGAACTCGGAGGCAATAACGCCATCATCGTAACCCCTTCCGCCGATTTGAATGTGGTCCTCACCAGCGCCGTATTCGGAGCCGTCGGCACCGCCGGCCAAAGATGCACCAGTACCCGGCGCCTGATCGTTCATGCCTCCATTTACGATGACGTCAAAACCCGGCTGGCCATGGCATATGGCCAACTGCGCATGGGCAACCCACTCGATCCGTCGGTGCATGTAGGCCCACTGATAGACCGCGACGCCGTCCAGACCTACCTGAATGCCCTTGCCGCCATCCGCGAGCAAGGAGGGAAAATGGTGGTGGAGGGAGGAGTCCTGGAGGGCCCCGCCTACACCTCCGGATGTTATGTCAAACCCTGTATCGCCGAAGTGGATCACCATCTGCCCATCGTCCATCAGGAGACGTTTGCACCCATCCTCTATTTGATCAAATATCGCGATCTGGAAGAGGCGATCGCGATCCAAAACGAAGTTCCCCAAGGGCTTTCCTCGGCCATCATGACCATGGATCTTCGCGAGTCGGAGCTGTTCCTGTCGGCCGCCGGATCCGACTGCGGGATAGCCAATGTCAACATTGGCACCAGCGGAGCGGAAATCGGAGGCGCATTCGGCGGTGAAAAGGAAACCGGTGGAGGCCGTGAAAGTGGCTCCGACAGTTGGAAGGCCTACATGCGCCGTCAGACCAACACCATCAATTACGGGCGGGAGGTGCCTCTGGCACAGGGCATCAAATTCGAATTCTGACCATTCCCCGGAAGGAAAAGAGTCATCGCTGTCATCCGTCATTCGTTTCAGATCCCGGTCCTTCCTTCAGTCCTGGACGTTAATGCAGGGTGACATCCCCTTTGAGGACGGCGATCTCGCCGTTGTCCATCACGGCCT
>CAYYGN010000020.1:0-60451 GCA_964471595.1 uncultured Saprospiraceae bacterium | reverse complement strand
GCCATCAACGACTATTATGACCCGCAAATCAAATACGACCGCCTTGCTCTCCACGGCATCCGGAAAGAGGACATCACCTGGAACAGGATGATACCGGGTACGACCCAGGCCGGTTACCGGTTTGTGCGGATGAATCTGGAGGATACCGCACAAATAAATACCCTGTTTGAAGCGGAAGGCTTTGACGTCGTTGTGCACCTTGCCGCCCAGGCCGGTGTGCGATACAGCCTTGGCAACCCCATGGCTTACATCCAAAGCAATTTGGTGGGGTTTGCCAATATCCTGGAAGGGTGCAGGAATCAAAGCGTTGGCCATTTGGTGTACGCCAGCAGTTCGAGTGTCTATGGCCTCAACGAATCCCTGCCTTTTTCCACCCAGGACAATGTCGACCACCCGGTTTCACTCTATGCCGCCAGCAAAAAGAGCAATGAATTGATGGCCCATGCTTACAGCCACCTGTTTCAATTGCCTACAACGGGCCTGCGCTTCTTTACGGTTTACGGGCCCTGGGGCCGGCCGGACATGGCCCTTTTTCTTTTTACCAAAGCCATCCTTGCCGGTGAACCCATCCAGGTGTTCAACCACGGACAAATGGTGCGCGACTTCACCTATGTCGACGATATCGTGGAAGGCATCATCCGTGTCATCGGGCATCCGCCTGCCGGCTATGCCACCTGGGACGGAAAAACCCCCGATCCAGGCAGCAGTCCCGCTCCCTGGAAAGTGTACAACATCGGCAATAACAACCCGACCCGTCTGATGGATTTCATCCTGGCCATCGAGGATAATCTCGGCATTAAAGCCAAAAAGGTCTATACCGACATTCAACCTGGCGATGTGCCCGCCACCGCCGCCGATGTCCGGGATTTGCTGGCCGATCTGGGTTATCAGCCCCGAACATCCGTGGCGACCGGCATCGATCGGTTCATCCGATGGTATCGGTCCTATTTCAAAGTCTGACCAGCAAGCGCTTCCTGACCGTTGACAGACACCCCAGAGGGTTAAACAGCCCTTGACCTGCTATTGCCGCAGTTCGACAACCTGCTCCCGCCATCCGGCCACCTTCCTCCATACAACATCACGGCCTTGAATATCGTATATTTGCATACGTGATGTTACCGCGCCATTCAAGCGTTGACATTGCCTTTTCTATCCATGAGTTGTTGCGACATATGGATGGCGAAGCCGTGCTGCAAAACCATGATCACACACCCCATTCCTCCGGCGCAGGAATTTGACAATCATCAAGTTGTGACGATCTTTATCACCAACCATTGACCACCGGCGCCACCCATGTCCCTTTTTTCCGGCTTGTTCAATACCACCCGTTCTCTCGCTGTCGGAAAGGCACTCGGCACCGACATGCATGCCCACTGGCTTCCGGGCATTGACGATGGCGCACCTGATGTGTCCACTTCATTGGCCCTGGTTGAGGGCCTATACACGTTGGGATTCCGCCGACTTGTCGCCACACCACACATCTACCCGGCCTTCTATCCCAACACCCCGGACACCATCCGAACCGCATGGGAAAAAGTGGCCCCCGCTATCCGCGAACGGTGGCCCGACCTCCAGACATCCTTCGCCGCCGAATACTTCCTTGATGACACCTTCCGGGCATTGGTCGAAAGCCAGGAGCTCCTCACCTTCCTGGACAACCGCGTCCTGCTGGAGTTTTCCTTTCTGGCTGAACCCCCCGGCGCCGAGGAAGTCTTCTTTCAACTCCGCCTCAAGGGCTATCACCCCGTTCTCGCCCACGTCGAACGCTACCCCTTTCTCTTCAATCAGGACAAAAAACTCGATCGCTATCGCGACATGGGCGTGGAGTTCCAGGGCAACCTGCTCGCCTTTACCGGCCATTATGGCCCGGACGTCCGCCAGCAAGCCATCCGACTCCTCTTTCGGGACTCCTATACCTACCTGGGCACAGACCTCCACCATGCTGATCACCTTCAACAACTTTCCGACTTTCGTCTTCCTCCCAATCTCGCTGCCAAAATGGAGGAGGGGACGTTTCGCCATTAATAATTTTCCTCGTGTGTTTCCTGACATTCAAAATCCTTTGACCATCAATCATCCGCGCATATTGCCCCCCAAATACGCCCTCTTCCTCCTTTTGTTGGCAGGAATCCTGGGTACCGGATGCGTCAGCCACAAAAAACTCGTCAACTTTTCCGAAGGGAATGAATTTTCCGCTACCGCCGACAGCATCCTCAACCGGACAGCCTTGCGCATCCAACCCGATGACGTGCTGAGCATTGACGTGTTCAATTCCAACGACGTTGATCCCAATGTCATCGCCCCCTTCAATCTGAGCTTCGGTGCGACATTGGGTGCCGACAAGGAGCAGGTGACCACCGCCTCCGCCTATCGCGTCAACCTGGACGGGACGATCGACTTTCCCGTACTCGGCCGCCTGCCTGTCGCCGGAATGACCCTCCCGGAAATCCGCACTATGCTGGTCGAGCGCCTCAAGACCTACCTGCTTGACCCCATTGTCCATATCCGGCTGGTCAATTTCCGTTTTACCGTACTCGGAGAAGTCAATGCTCCCGGCACTTACATCGCAGGCCAGGAAGGGATGCATATCCTTGAAGCCCTCGGTATGGCCGGGGATCTGACCACCTACGGCAACCGCGAAAACATCCTGCTCATCCGTGAACAAAACGGCACCCGCACCTATGGCCGCCTCAATCTCAGGGATCGCGGTGTCTTTGATTCCCCATATTTCTATCTCCATCAAAATGATGTTGTCTATGTAGAGCCCCTCGAAGAAAAGGCCTATACCGTCGCCACCCGCACCCAACAAATCCTCCCCTGGGTCAGCGCGTCGGTCACCCTGCTCAATGTGGTCCTGATCCTTCTCACAAGGTCCTGAATATGGACGTGAAACCACACGTCCACACTCCGTAAACCCGCTCTGCGGATCCCGACAAAACCTTCAACCATCAACACGCATCCTTCTTATCAGGAAGTCTTCGAAGACAAACCCGTCGATCTGAAGCCATTGCTTGGGAAATACCTCCTTGGCCCTTGGTATTGGTATCTGGCCGGATTGGCGCTGGCTTTCGCCGTCGCTGCCATGTACCTGCGGTATTCCCCCAAGGTTTATCAGGCGTCCACCACGGTTTTGGTGCGCGCCGACGAAAAGAGCTCGGGCACCCTTCAGGAAAACTTCATCCTCGAAGGCATTGGCTTGGGCGGCGCCAACAACAATATCGAGAACGAGATCGAAATCCTGAAATCCCGTTCTCTCATGCGACAAACCGTGGACAGCCTCCGCCTTCATGTCACGTATTTGTCGGAAGGTCGCATCCGCACGGGCGAACTCTACACCAACCGGCCGGTGCTGTTGGACAGCTTCGCACTGCCACCGGAAGGCCATGCCTCCCTCACCCTTGAACTCACCCTCACCGACTCACTCCACGGCACTTTGTCCCGCAAGGATCAGGAGGACAATCTGCCCTTCACGTTGGGCCGTTCACTCGTCACGCCCTGGGGCACCTTCATGTTCAACCGCAACCCAACGGAGGGCCAGGCCCTTTTCGATGGCAGGATCATCGTCCGGATAGAAGACCCCGATCATGTAGCCAGCCGATATGCCGGCAGGGTTGACATCAAACGCGTGGGCAACTATTCCAGCACCCTGAAAATTTCCTTGACCGACAACGAGCCGGAGAAAGCCGCCGACGTCCTCAACGCCCTCTGCGAAACGTACAACCGATCCTCCGTCAAGGAAAAAAACCAGGTCTCCGAGAATACCTTCCGATTCATCACCGACCGGCTCAATTTCCTGACGGCCGAACTGAGCGATGTGGAGGGCAACTACGAGTCCTTTCAAAAAGATAATCCCATCACAGCCGACATCGCCGGCAACGTCTCCGATGCCCTTGAAATGTTTCGCGAGAATGACAAGGCGCTATCCCGGCTGGACCTGCATCAGCAATTCCTGGCCAGCCTGGAGACAACGCTGGACGGTAGCCGATATACCCTGCTCCCGGCCAATTTTTTGGTGGAAAACACCGACCTCACCGAACAGACGAGCGAATACAACCATCTCATCCAGGAACGCCAGCGTCTCCTCGGAACAGTCAGCAGCGACCATTACATGGTGCGTCAAACCGAAGACAAAATCAACGCTGCCCGCACTGTGATACGAGAGACCCTCCGACAAACCAAGAACAACCTCGCCCGCAGCCACAGCGCGCTTACCGCCAAAAATCGCCAGCTCCAGAGCCGGCTGGGCAACCTTCCCAAGGTCCAACGTGAACTGGTGGAAATTACCCGACAGAAAAACATCAAGGAAAATCTCTACCTCTACCTCCTTCAAAAACGCGAAGAAGCAGCTCTTTCGCTCGCGATCGCCGTACCCGATGCACGCATCCTGGACCTCGCCCGTCCCGACAGTACTCCCGTATCCCCCAAAAGCCAAATGATCTGGGCCCTGGCCCTCCTCTTTGGACTCGGGTTGCCACTGGGCCTGATCATTCTGCGTGACAAGCTGGATGATACCATCTCGACGCCGGAACAGATCAGGGACAACGTCACCACCCCCCTCCTGGGCATGGTGGGATTGAGTAAAAAAGACGGATACATCGTCGTATCGCGCTCCAGCCGCAGCTCGGTGGCCGAAATGTTTCGACTGTTGAGGACCAACCTCCAATACCTGCTCACCGGCGAAGACAGAAAAGTGGTATTGGTGACCTCTGCCGTAGCGGGTGAAGGCAAAAGTTTTGTGGCGCTCAACCTGGCCATCACACACGCGTTGGCGGGCAAGAAAACCGTTCTGGTCGGTCTGGATTTGCGCAAACCCAAACTCAGCCGGTACCTGGGGATGGACGAACATCTCCCCGGCATGACCAATGTCCTGATCGGCGACAAAAATCCGGAGGATGTCATTGTTCCCTCCGGCGTTCATGATACCCTCGATTTCATACCCAGCGGACCCGTGCCCCCCAACCCCGCCGAACTCATCCTCGGCCCTCGCATGCCCGCCATCCTGGCCACACTGGCACAGCAATACGAATTCATCATCATGGACTCCGCCCCCATCGGACTGGTATCCGATTCCCTGCTGCTGGCTTCCCACGCCCATGCCACCCTCTTTGTGGTCCGGCAGGGAATCAGCAAAAAAGCTACCCTGCCCATGATTGATGACCTGGTACGCGATCAAAAGCTGCCATCTCCAGCCATCGTCTTCAACGGCGTACACGCCCGAAGAGGATACGGGTATGGGTACGGGTATGGGTACGGGTATGGATATGGCTACGGCTACGGCTACGGGAAAGGATACGGGTATTATGAGGAGGATAAGGGGTAGAACGTAGAATGGGAGAGACGCCGATCACTTGAGATACGTTGTTTCCATGAAATATCTAAGCAAAAGGTGGCAACATTGGGCATATCAGGGCGTTTCCTTGCAACAAGGTCCTGTGTTCAGGGATCAGGTTCGGGAACTCAATACACTTCAAAGGAGAAATGAGCAATCATAAAGTTTACTTGTTCAATGGGTTGCAATTGATTGCGCAACTTCCTGAGGAGCAGTGGCATGAGGTGGCAACCGCATTGCAGGATCTTAAGGTTGGCGTGACGGTGGAAGGCATGGTTGCCCTACTACCGACAGCTATAGCCCAGGAAGACAGGATTGGACTGGCGCTTCAACTCATAGAGCTTAGTGACAGGATTGAATTTCAGGATTATCAGGGATTCTTCAGATCCTATTGGCAGGAATTGGCATTGGACAACATGGCTCCCACCGAGCAGGAGGTCAATGTGGCCACCAGCAGGATAGCAGCACTCAAACCGCTGCTCAAGCCTCTGCGGCAGACATTGAGGGCCGTGGAGCTGAAGGAAGAATTCGGTTGGGTGTATCTGGATAGCCGGATCATTACCGACATCCGGCTTGTGTTCAACGATCATCTCAGGGATAGTCAGCGCGCTGCCTTGTTGCTCCATCAACTGCGTTTGACAGTGCAACAAGGCAAAAAAAGCCGGGACCTGTATATCTCTTTCGACAGGAATGCGCTTCAAATGTTGAAAGATCAGATCGACCGGGCTCTTTTCAAGGAAGACACCATCCGGGAGGATTACCAGGATAAATTGAATATAATCAGTTTAAATGAAGACTAATGGAAGGTGTTGCTAACAAAATATCCGGCAAAACTCAATCCTCAAAATTGAAGCCTTGGTTGAGTTATTTGAACGAGCCAGAGGCAGAATATAGTACTATGAATGTTGTAGGCATTGAATCAGCCAGATTCAATGAAATGGTACATTCCATTCAAAGGAATTTAAAAGGCAGGGAAGAACGGACCAAGCTCTTGGTCGAATTGAAACAAGCTCAAGCAATGCTTGATCTTGAGGAGGATTGGGATGGCTTAGGGGCAAGGAAAATTTCCACGGCGCTTTTTAACCTGATGAAAAAGTCGGTAATTTCTTATAGCAAACGTGTACATCCGGTATGCCTCTCAGGGTTGGATGTCGAAGTTGGCGCTGTCCCCGATGGCAGCATAGATGTCGCATGGTATGGACCCAAAGCTCGTCTTTTGATGAACTTTAAAGAAAAGGATCATCAACCCTGGTTGTACTTCTACGCTACACGGCAGGATGAATCCGAGAATATTAAAGGAAAATTGGATCCATCCAGGACAGAGGAGTTCTTGGTCACCTGGATGAATACGAATCTCATCGGATAGTACACGTGTGCCAGGAGCCTGTACAGCACATACCGGATACGGACCATGTAGTTCGTCATTGCCCGGTGATGCATACCGATAAGCGTGAAGGACGCAGATTCCCTCCACCAGCCTGTTTTGTCCTGAGGCCTGATGAAAAAGGTCTTTCCGTGAACTGGATGGAACGAATGGGCATTGAAAGGCATTTCATTCTTTTGGGCTTGCAGCATAATCGTCGTTCACAATATTTGAATCCTGCGGAATTCATACTTTTTAAGTTACCTGTGGGGGCCTTAAGAAGTATGGATGGCGTGCAGGAAGTTGTACATGTGCCAGTATATAACGGTGATCCCGCCCCGATGGGAAGTCCTAACAATCCCTGGCATGCCGAAATCATCATTGCCGATACGGAAAACTATCTGGATGTCAGGGATTGGCTAAGTCAGTATTGCCTTGGGAATCTGGATACGACTGCCATGCGTTTTCCAGGTGGCGAGTTGGAAGGGGTCATTGACGGCTTGCGGGAGAGGAATAATGATACGGATTATCATAGGAATTGGGAGAATGTAGAACGTAGAACGTAGAATGATGGCAGGATGGTGGGAGAATGTAGAACGGAGAATGTAGAATGAAGGTGACGTTTTATACCTATTCGTATGAGAAGTTGGAGGTGTGGCAACTGGCATGGATCTTCTAAAAGTAGAATGTAGAAAGTAGGCTGTAGAATGAAGCAACCATATTACATATACGCATTTGAAAAATTGGAGGTGTGGCAATTGGCTCGGATTTTTCGGAAGGACATGTATTTGGTGACGGAGAATTTTCCGGGTGAAGAGAAGTTTGGATTGACCAGCCAGATCCGTAGGGCGGCCTCCAGCATCACCGTAAATCTGGCCAAAGGGTCTGGCCGGGCGCTTCGCGCAGGGGGCTTCGCGCAGGGGGCTTCGCGCAGGGGACTTCGTGCAGGGGGCTTCGCGCAGGGAATGGCAGGGGGCTTCGCGCAGGGAATAGCAGGGGACTTCGCGCGGGGAATGGCAGGGGGCTTCGCGCAGGGAATAGCAGGGGGCTTCGCGCAGGGAATAGCAGGGGGCTTCGCGCAGGGAATAGCAGGGGGCTTCGCGCAGGGAATGGCAGGGGGCTTCGCGCAGGGCAGTAGCAGGGGGCTTCGCGCAGGGTAATAGCAGGGCGCTTCGCGCAGGGAATGGCAGGGATAAGGTTTATGGAACGTATAGGAACTGATTTTCGGTTTGAGCGGATGGAAGTGTATCAGCTCGCAGTGAAAGTGATCGATCCGCTGTTCGATATCGCTGAGGTGGCTGAAACGCAGAGGCGCTACCGGTTCGCTAATCAATTGGAGGGAGCGGCTTTAAGCGTGACCAATAATATCGCAGAGGGCTCAGGTTCTGACTCCGACATCGAATTTGCCCGGTTCATTGGAATTTCCCGGAAGTCGGTGTACGAATGTGCCAATATCCTGCTGATCATGAACCATCGCGGAATGATCGACACAAACACGCTGGAGACCAACTACGAAGCCCTCATCAGCCTCAGCATCCGGCTCCACAATTTCCGCAAGACACTGCTGAAACGTCACGAAGAAAAAACCAGTAAATCAACGCAATAACCCAGGAAACCCCGCGCACGTAGTGCCCCCGCCCGCGCAGCGGCCCCCGCGCTTCAGCCCCCGCAACACCCCGCCCGCGCAGCGGCCCCCGCGCTTCAGCCCCCCGCAATACCCCGCCCAATGACCAACCAAACAGATTGGACCGTCCTTAAACCAAGTTCCGGCTGGCAGCTCATCGACTGGCGCGAACTCCTGCGCTACAAGGACCTGCTGTATTTCCTTACCGTACGGGGTATCAAGGCCCGGTATGCGCAGAGCGTACTCGGTGTGGGCTGGGCCATCATCCAGCCCCTGTTTACGACACTGGTGTTTACGGTGGTATTTGGCAATCTGGCCGGGATCAGCAGTGACGGCGTACCCTACGTCATCTTCAGCTTCACGGCCATGGTGCCCTGGAACTACTTCAGCAACACCCTCACCGAGAGCAGCAACAGCCTGGTGCAGAACGCCAACATGATCACCAAGGTCTATTTCCCGCGCCTGGTGCTGCCCCTCAGCGCCGCCTTCTCCAAGCTGCTCGACTTCGCCATCGGACTTGTAGTGCTGGCCGGCTTCATGATCTACTTTCAGTATGTCCCTACCATATACGCACTCTTTTTGCCGGTGCTCATCCTGATCCTGCTGCTCTGCTCTCTGGGCCTGGGCATGATCCTCTCCGCCATGGCCGTGCAGTACCGCGATGTCAAGCACGCCGTCACCTTCGTAGTGCAGCTGCTGCTCTACGCCGCCCCGGTGGTATACCCCACCTCCAAAGTACCTGTGGAATGGCAATTCTGGTATAGCCTGAATCCGATGGTGGGTGTAATTGAGGGTTTTCGTGCTGCTCTGCTCGGCACCCAGCCCATGCCCTGGGCCTGGATCGGGACAGGGGCATTGGTTTCCCTGGCGCTTTTCATCTTCGGGGCGTTCTACTTCAGGAGGATGGAGAAAGTCTTCGCAGACGTTGCATGATGGAACGCTAATGCACGCTAATTTTGATACGCGAATAATCGCTAAGTTCTTTTTCAATGGCAGAGCTTGTTCTCAAAGAAGAATCGTATCAAATAATGGGTGCTTGTATGGAGGTGTATAATACACTTGGACCAGGTTTTCTTGAATCCGTTTATCAGGAGGCACTGAGTCACGAGTTTGCTATAAGAAAAGTACCCTACAAAAGGGAATGTCCGCTTCAGATTTCTTACAAGGGTATTGTATTGGAGAAGAAGTTCTATGCGGACTTCGTCTGTTACGGCCAGGTGATCCTGGAACTTAAAGCAATCGAAAGGGTATTGCCGGAACACGAATCACAAGTGCTTAACTATCTTAAGGCAAGCAACATGCCTTTGGGTCTATTGGTCAATTTCGGATCCACTCCCATGCAAAAAAGACGTTTTGCCAATACAAAAAACACTATAGCGTAAAATTCGCGCTCTAAATTCGCGGTAGTTCGCGTTCTCGGATGAGTACAGTAATAAAAGTAGAAAATTTAAGTAAAAGATACCGGATCGGCATGAAGGAAAAGCGTGCCGACACCTTTGCCGGACAGGTGATGAACGTGTTGCGTTCGCCGCTGGACAACTTCCGGCAGCTGCGCTCCCTCAGCAGGTTCAGGGAAGATGACGAAAGCGTCTTCTGGGCCCTGCGGGACATCAACTTCGAGGTGAAGGAGGGAGAGGTGCTCGGCATCATCGGCCACAACGGGGCCGGCAAGAGCACCCTGCTCAAGATCCTCAGCCGCATCACCGAGCCCACCACGGGGAGCGTGAAGCTCAGGGGCCGCGTTTCCGCCCTGCTCGAAGTAGGCACCGGCTTCCACCCCGAGCTGACCGGCAGGGAGAACATCTACATGAACGGCACCATCCTGGGCATGACCCGCCGGGAGATCGACCGCAAGCTGGACGAGATCGTGGACTTCTCCGGCGTGGAGAAATACATCGATACGCCCGTTAAGTTCTACTCCTCCGGGATGAAGGTAAGGCTGGGATTCGCCGTGGCGGCACATTTGGAGCCGGAGATATTGATCATCGACGAGGTGCTGGCGGTGGGGGATGCGGAGTTCCAGAAAAGATGCCTCGGGAAAATGGAAGACATCAGTCAGAATAAGGGCCGCACCCTGTTATTCGTAAGTCATAATATGGCGGCTATACAGTCTATTTGTCAGAAAGCTATTGTGCTGAAAAATGGTTTGACCGTGCACGAGGGTGACATTATCTCAGGTGTACATGCCTACAATTCCAGCCTGAGACTAGATTCCGAAAATGAACCAGATGACAATCGCATCATCATCAACCAATCATTGAATGAAGATGGAGTTACCGAGATCGAATACAGCCAGGCTTTCGATCTAAGCATCAAAGTCAATAATTTTCAAAGCGTCTCTTGTGCTGTCTTTTTAATTATCAGAAATTCTAGTGGAGAATTTATTATTCACGAACGGATTGATAATATTAATTTTAATGGTGAGAATAATTCATTCCGGTTCTCTCTTCCTCCTATTTGGCTGAGACCCGGCATCTATAATTACCACTTTAAACTCATTTCTTCAGATCTAAGCGACAGAAACAATCGGTATATTTCAGAAGTGTATACCATGCGTGTTTCGGGTGATGTATATGCGCCTAAACTACTCGGTTCCATGACTCCCAATATTCCATTTCATATTGAATAATTCCATGTTTCTCATCGCTGAAATCGGCCAGGCGCATGAAGGTAGCCTGGGTATAGCGCACAGCTACATAGACGCGCTGGCAGCAACCGGTGTGGATGCCGTCAAATTTCAGACGCACATCGCCCATGCGGAAAGCAGTGAATACGAGCCGTTCCGTGTTAAATTCAGCTACGAAGACGCCACCCGCTACGACTACTGGAAGCGAATGGAGTTCACCCCCGAACAATGGGCAGGACTCAAAAAACACTGCGACGACAAAGGGCTGGAGTTCATCTCTTCCCCCTTCAGCAATGCAGCGGTGGACTTGCTCGAAACCATCGGTGTGCATAAATACAAAATCGGCTCGGGCGAGGTCAGCAACTTTCTGATGCTGGAAAAAATAGCCCGCACCGGAAAACACATACTGCTGTCTTCCGGCATGAGCTCGATAGACGAATTGGACCAAACTGTCGGCTTCCTTCGCCCATTCGGGAATCCGCTCACCGTTTTACAATGCACCACTGCCTACCCAACCCGGCCGGAACAGTGGGGTCTAAATGTGTTGCCCCTGCTCCGCGATCGCTATCATCTGCCAGTAGGATTCTCCGATCACTCGGGCGATATCTACGCCGGGTTGGCAGCAGCGGCCCTTGGCGCGGAGGTGATCGAATTTCACGCGGTTTTCGATAAGCGGATGTTCGGCCCGGATGCACCGGCCTCGCTCACCATTGAACAGATCAAACAACTGGTCGTCGGTGTACAACAAATAGAAACCTCTCTGGCTGCACCGGTCCATAAATCCGACAACTCCGGATTTTCAGAGCTGAAAAAAATATTTGAAAAATCCCTCGCGGTCAATAAAGACCTGCCTGCCGGTCACATACTCCGACAGGAGGACCTGGAGGCCAAAAAACCGAAAGGGTACGGTTTGCCGGCAATGGAGTTTCCTCAAGTCATCGGGAAGAGGTTGAACCGCCCGCTGACAGCCTGGGATTTTTTGACACAAGCGTGCATCGATAGTGAATAAGCGTAAGATCTGCGTCGTCATCACCGCCCGTCCTTCCTACAGCCGGGTAAAAACCGCCCTGAAAGCCATTCAGGAACACCCCGGACTGGAACTACAATTGGTGGTGGCCGCTTCTGCCCTGCTTGATCGCTACGGTTCCGCCGTGAACTACATTGAAAAAGACGGCTTCTATATCTCCGCCAAAGTATTCAACGTACTCGAAGGCGAAAACCTCACCGCAGCCGCCAAAACTACTGGCATCGGCATCCTGGAACTTTCCACCGTCTTCGACAACATCAAACCCGATATCGTTGTCACAGTGGCTGACCGGTTTGAGACCATGGCCACGGCTATTTCCGCAACATATATGAACATACCTTTGGCGCATATCCAGGGTGGTGAAGTGACTGGAAACATTGACGAAAAAGTGCGCCATTCCATCACCAAACTGGCCGATTATCACTTCGTCGCCTCCGAAGGCGCACGGGAGCGGGTGATCAAAATGGGAGAAGACTCTGCCTATGTATTCAATACGGGCTGTCCTTCCATTGACCTCGCTGCTGAAGTCCTGCAAAAACCCGGGTTGGATTTCAACCCTTACGAAAAATACGGCGGCGTTGGCGCCAAACCGGACTACAACCAGGGCTACATAGTGGTCATGCAGCACCCAGTCACCACGGAGTACCGGGAATCCCGCAAGCACATTGAGGAAACGCTGCATGCCGTGAAAGACCTGTCCCTGCCCGTCTTTTGGTTCTGGCCCAATGTGGATGCGGGGGCGGATGGTACCTCCACCGGTATCCGGGCTTTCCGGGAAAGACACCCGCTTCCGCACATTCACTTCTTTAAGAACATGGAGCCGGCTGACTTTTTACGGCTGCTGTACCATTCGAAGTGTTTGGTGGGTAATTCAAGTGTAGGCATCCGGGAGTGCGCTTATTTGCCCGTACCAGTGGTGAACATTGGTTCCCGGCAAAACAGAAGAGACCGGGGTGAGAATGTACTGGATGTGGACTATGACCAAAAAGCCATCCAAAAAGCCATCCATCACTGGATGGCGAATGGAAAACCTCCAAGATCGGAGGTGTACGGAGGGGGGGATGCTGGTATGCAAATAGCTCATCTTTTGGCCACTGTCCCAACGCGTTTTCATAAAACCATTGTGTATTGAAAGTCCTCGGCCTCATACCCGCTCGCAGCGGCTCCAAAGGAGTACCCGGAAAAAACTCCAAGCTGCTCAACGGGAAGCCGCTCATTCAATACACCATTGAAAGTGCATTGCAGAGTACTAAGATGCACACGGTGCTGGTCTCCACTGATACAGCATTTATCGCCGGTTTAGCCATTAAGTTAGGCGCTTCGGCGCCGTTTATCCGGCCTCTTGAGCTGGCGCTTGATGATACCCCAACATTGCCCGTGGTGCAACACGCCCTGAACTGGTACCATAATCAGGGTGCAATATTCGATGCCGTATGCCTGCTGCAACCCACTTCACCCTTCCGGCCAGAAGGGTTTATCGACCAGGCCATTGAGCGTTTTGTGGAAAGCGGAGCAGATGCTTTGGTTTCCGTGCTACCGGTGCCGCACGAATTTAACCCGCACTGGGTATTTGAACCAAATAGACAGGGACTACTGGAAATTGCTACCGGTGATAAGGTGATCATTCCCCGCCGGCAAGAGTTGCCTCCTGCCTATGTACGGGACGGAGCCGTTTACCTGACCAAAACCCATGTCATCATGGAGAACAACTCCCTGTATGGTGAGAAGCTATCTTTTATTGAAAGCGATCCCGACTATTACGTCAATATCGACACTCCGGATGACTGGGAGTTGGCAGAACGAAAAGCCAGCCTCCTGTTGGAAAAACGCTATTAAACAGCCATGTGCGGCATCAGCGGAATAATCGGTCCTGATTCGCAAGCATCTCAACTGGAAGCCATGGTGGAGGCCCAACACCACCGGGGACCGGACGCCCGGGGTTACTTCGTCGAGACAAATGTGGCGGGCCTGGGGCACAACCGGCTCAGCATTATTGATCTGAGCGAGGCGGGCAACCAGCCTATGCGCAGTGCGGATGGACATCTGGTAATGGTGTTCAACGGAGAAGTGTACAACTACCTGGAGCTGAAAGCGCAACTGGAGCACTGTTATACCTTTCGCACCCAATCGGATAGTGAAGTGGTTCTGGCTGCCTATCAGCATTGGGGCGCTAATTGTTTGGACAAATTCAACGGCATGTTTGCCTTTGCCATCTGGGATCGGCACCACCGCAAACTTTTTGCCGGAAGGGATCGCTTTGGCGTTAAGCCCTTTCACTATGGAATCAAGGATGGCTGCTTCTGCTTTGCCAGTGAAATAAAGGCGCTTTGGGCCGCAGGATTCCCCAAGAAAGCGAATGAACCCGTATGGGCGGGATATCTCGCTTACGGCACCTATGGCATGCCGGATGAAACCTTTTGGGAAGGTATTCAGCAATTGCCGGGAGGCCATTACTTGATATGGCAGGACGGACACCTGTCTGTTCACCGCTGGTATGATTTCGTATCGCGGGTAGAAGATATCCCTTCCAACCTGATTGAAGAGGATGTATCAGCCCAATGGACGGCATTGGCACAGGAAAGCGTCCGGCTGAGGTTCCGATCCGACGTACCGGTGGGCTTCAACCTAAGTGGCGGGCTGGATTCTTCGCTATTGTTGGCACTTGTGCATCATCAGTTTCCTAATGACAGGAAAATAGAAGCCTTCACCTTTTACACGGGAGATGAACGCTACGACGAGCTTCCCTGGGTAGAGGAAATGATTAAGATGACTTCCTTCCTGCTCAATCCGGTCAGGTTAAGCGTGGAAGAAGTCCCAGAACTGGCCGAACAGGTCAGCCGGTTTGAAGATGAACCCTATGGCGGCATTCCCACGCTTGCCTATTCCAAAATCTTTCAGGAAGCCAGAAAAAGAGGCATTATCGTGTTGCTGGACGGTCAGGGAATGGACGAGGCATGGGCCGGATATGACTATTACCTGAACAAGACCGGGTTATTGGTGCAAGCCTCTGCCAGTTCGCCCGTACGGCCGGAATGTTTGACGCCTGACTTCAGGGCATTGGCACAGAAGCCGGATTTTCCTAAGCCATTCAAAAACGACCTCCAGAATCTCCAATACAGAGACTTGTTTTACACAAAAATTCCCCGTGCCCTACGCTTCAACGACCGCATCTCCATGATGCACAGTACGGAATTGCGGGAACCTCTCTTAGACCATCGCATGGTGGAACTGGCTTTTTCGATGCCAAAGGAGATGAAAATCAAGGATGGTCAACAAAAGTGGCTGGCAAGACAAATTGTACAGGGGTATTTGCCAGGTAAAGTTTCTTTGGCTCCCAAGCGACCGGTACAGACGCCGCAACGAGAGTGGCTGGGAGAACGTTTGAGGGATTGGGCATTGAACAGCGTGCTTGTGTTTTCGGAAATGCCTATCAGCCAGCCAACGGAAGTGAAAGCAGTTTGGAATGCTTTTGAGGGAGGCAAGCTGGACAATACTTTCTGGCTATGGCAGTGGATTAACCTGCGTTGGATGACGACAAGCTGAACACAACAACCATGTCTTCTAATAAGACTATTGTCATATCCTTTTCTGAAGGCAACGTCGTCCGGAATTACTTCAATCAGGGCCTCCTGGACGAATTGCAACAGGCCGGGTTCCGGATTGTATTTTTTACGCCCGCTGCCACTGTACCTGCCTTTGTAGAGGAATACAACAAAAAAGGCATCGACGTATTGCCGCTTCACTACTACAATCCTACAGCATGGGAGTCCATAGCGGAAAGGTATAGAAAAAAGCTAGAAAAATATTCGATCGTTGCTGGAGCATGGTTCAAATCTTGGGAACATTTATTTTACAATGATCTTGACTTTTATCTTCAAAAGTTAAAGGAACTTGAACCCCACTTTTTACTTTTTACCAATCCCATGTACCGCCATGAAATCCCTTTGTTCATGGCAGCTAAAAAACTTGGTTTAAAAAATGCCGGACTGTTGAGAAGTTGGGACAATCTACACTTAGGATTGAAATTTTTTCCGGATAAACTATTGGTTTGGAACGAGGTCAATGCAAAGGAGGCTGTAGGCCTAATGAGATACAAACGGGAACAAGTGGAAATCATTGGTCCCTGTCAGATGGATCCATATTTTAAGGCAGAAAATGTTTGGACCAGGGAAGCATTCTGCAAGCGCATGCATTTAGACCCTACCCGACCCATTCTCACGCTTGCAACCATTGGCAAATTAGTGCAAGGTTATGACGAGAACTATATAGCCGACCAGTTGGTGTCCCTCCTTCAAAGCAAACAAATACCGGGAGACCCTCAATTGATTATTCGCCTGCATCCGGTGTCACGATACGAGGAATTCCTTCGCTATCAGGACTTCCCTTTTGTACGAATTTCCCATATTACAGGGCATATTCCCACCTTAGGCTGGACCATGACCCAGAAGGAAATCATAGAGGTAGCCAACTTATTAAAGCATAGCAATGTTCTACTATCTCCCGGCTCTACCATCACCATTGAAGCGGCCATTTTTAACACCCCTACCATTTTTCCCATCTATCACCATTATCAGCCGGCGTTGGGCACTTATTTTTACAACACCATTTTGAAGATGCACCACAAGCGATTGCAGGAGCTTGATCTGGTACCATTCATTAACAAGCAAGAAGATTTGCTGCCAGCCATCCTTCGATGCCTCCATGAGCCGGAATGGTATAGCGAACAACGTGAACAATTGGTGAAGGATTATTTACATTTGACAGATGGGGAATCTACGAAACGGCTTGTAGCGTTCATTCTAAACCAACACAATTAAGAAAATGATAAATACACGAAACTGGGTACCTAACAAGTTCGTTTTTGATAAGATAACTGAGAAATGGTTGCCAAACGTTAACTATCCTGGCATCTCCAATCATTCTTATATCGTTGCATTAAACCAGATCAATGTTTACCAAGAGTTTATTAAAAAATATATTAAAGGTATATTGTTAGATTGTGGGTGTGGAGATGTACCATATTATGGAATTTATAGAAACAATATTTCAGATGTCTATTGTGTTGATTGGGAAAACAGCGGTACGAAACAAGCCCATGTAGATCAGTTTGTAAATTTAAATGAAAGGCTTGATCTACCTGATAATTATTATGATAGCGTTCTCCTCAGCGATGTACTTGAACATATTGCCGAACCAGATTTGCTGATAAATGAACTTAACAGACTCCTAAAGTCCGAAGGACATTTGCTAATTATGGTACCTTTTCTTTACAGAATACATGAAGAACCGCATGATTATTACAGATATACGGAGTTTGCACTGAAATACTTACTTGAGAAGAACGGCTTTAAAGTAATAGAGTTAAAATCCTATGGCGGAGGTATTGATGTCATATTTGATCTAATTAACAAAATTTTTTTCAATACAAAGAAAAGAAGTCGTTTATTGTTCAAGATTTATAATTATTTGATTAATAAAAGTATTTTCCAACGGAAAAATATTGAAAGAATGTACTCCTTCCCTTTAGGGTATTGTTTGGCTGCTCAAAAAAATGCATAGCCCGAAAATCCTCCACTGGCCCACCTCTTACCCCGATCCATCCAGAGGGAAACCCTACGATTGCATCTTTGTCAAAGAGCATATCCAGTCGGTTGCCCCTTACTGTGAAAGCCGTATTCTTTTTCTACCCAAAGATCAACCTCGAGGAGGTAGATTGATCGAAGTAAGCCGGGCATTAGAAGACGGTGTCCTAACCGACCGGATTTATTTCAAAACCATTCGTCCCCTTTGGATTACCAACATATATGTCCGAATCATGCTGCTCTTTTACTTCCTGAAGATGATGATAGCGGAGCGGTTTTATCCTGACATTATGCATGTGCATTTTCACCAGGCCGGGCTGATGGCAACGTTGTTCTGCAAACTCTTCAGAATTAAAATGGTAGTTACAGAACATTGGACGGCATTCGTCGGATACCCTGAAATACCTGAAGTTCGATTCAGAAAAGCTGCAAAAGTGTTTGAATTCTCCAGGGCGGTTCTTCCAGTATCGGGCCATTTATTGAAAGGCATTGAATATAAAACGAAGTTGATATTAAACAATTTTATTATGATTGTCAATAACGCTGTTGACACCGGAATTTTCCACTTTCGCTCTAACCCTGAAGAGGGGGATGCGAAAATCGTCCTAATGGTTGTTCGCCTGGATGAACAGAAAGATCTTCCAAATCTATTTCAGGCTTTGGGAATGCTTGAATCCACCGCATTTAATATTAATGTCAGGATAATAGGGAAAGGTGATCCAGCACAATATGACCAAATCCTTCAGGAGAATCGGGTAAAAAATAAGGTTGGGTTTCTGGGAGAAAAGTCTAAATCAGAAATTGCAGAAGAAATGATCAAAGCAGACATTTTATGCCTGTCAAGTATTTCTGAAAACTCCCCCTGCGTCATCGGAGAAGCACTTTGCACCGGCCTGCCCGTAGTCAGCACCAATGTAGGTGGCATACCGGAATTGCTGGATGAAACGAATGGTATACTCGTGCCGCCAAAAAATCCGGAAAAGCTGGCCGAGGCTTTGTATGAAGCGCTTTATGAAAAACAATTTGACCGGACAGCCATCAGTCAAAAGGCGCAGGCACATTTTTCTTTTCAGGCTATTGGACAACAATTGTTCTCCGTTTATCAAAAAGTACTTTCCTGAATCATGTGCGCCATCGCAGGCATATTGACCCACCGTGATTCTAAGTCCAACCTGGAAGCCATGCTGGTTGCCATGCGTCATAGAGGCCCTGATGACAGTGGCACCTGGATAGAAAACGGCTGCCACCTGGGCCATAACCGCCTCTCAATCATAGACCTTTCCCCTGCCGGGCATCAGCCGATGGTCAGCGCTTCGGGGCGTTATATGATCGTCTATAACGGCGAAGTGTATAACTTTCTGTCCTTGCGCAAGGAACTGGAGCAGTTAGGGGTGGCATTTCGTTCCCACACCGATACAGAGGTCATTCTCGCTCTATGGGAGCGGGAACAGGCAGCATGTGTGTCCCGGCTTCGGGGCATGTTCGCATTTGGCATCTGGGACATACACGAACGGTCGATCACCCTGGTGCGGGACCGGTTGGGTATCAAGCCTTTGTATTATGCAGAGACTGCACAAGGATTCGTGTTTGCCAGTGAGATCAAGGGGATGCTGGTATCGGGGTTGGTTGAAAGAAAAATTAATCCCAGAGCCATCGCCTTGTTCTTGCAAAAAGGGTATGTGCAGCAACCTTATACCATCCTCGAATCCGTAACTGCTTTACTGCCTGGCCATATACTCCAATTGAAAGGTGGGAAGACTCGAATTGATTCATATTGGCAACTGGAGAATCAAGCTGTACAGTTTAAGTCAGAAGAAGAAGCTATACATGGAGTGCGCCAAATGGTCATCGAAGCCGTCAACGAGGAAATGGTTTCTGACCGGCCTGTTGGCGTTTTTCTGAGCGGAGGTCTGGATTCAACTGTTTTGGTAGCCGCACTCAGAGCAGCAGGTCAAAACCATATCAAGACCTTTACGGTAGGCTTTGATTCTACAGATAATCATAGAAGTGAAGCTAAGGATGCACAAGTCAGTGCAAATTATTACGGTACTACCCATCACGACATCCAAATTGAATCTGAAAATGTATGGAAACTATTGGATGATTTTATTGAGGCTATAGACCAGCCTTCCGTGGATGGTCTGAATGTCTGGCTGGTCAGTCAGAAAACGGCGGAACACGTAACAGTGGCTCTATCAGGTTTAGGCGGTGATGAATTATTTTCAGGATACAGCATTGACAGAACCATGCTGTATTGGAGGGAAAATCGGCCAGCCTTGCTGAAGGCCATTGAGTTGACTAAACCGATCTGGAAAAATATTTCAAGCAGGCATAAGCTAAGAAGAGCGTTAGAGGCGAGAAATAGGTTGAATGATTTCACAGATGCTTATCTCAGTTGGGGAGAAGTGAACAGTGAAAAAAATGCTGCCATGCTAGCAGGATTTTCGTATCAATTTCAGCATAAAACGGTATATGATACTTTCAACTCCATTGATCATCTAAATGCCAAAGATCTTTTGCAGCGGATTACTGCCATGCATCTTCATACGTTTATGAGTGGCAGGGTACTAACCATATCCGACGCTTGTGCAATGGCCCATTCCCTTGAGGTCCGTTTTCCATTGATTGATCACAGATTGGTAGAGTCGGCTTTTAATCTACCCCAGGCATGGAAAGTTAAACATATAAGAAAAGCTGCAAGGTTAAAAAATTATGAGGCAGGGAACCGCTTTGAAGATACAGGCATAAAATATATTTTATACCAGGGATTCAAACATGAGTTACCTGCCGGATTTGGCGATAGGTCAAAAAAAGGGTTTCAACTCCCCATTAATCAATGGATGAAGAACGGATTGAAGGAGGATCTGAGATCAATAATTTTCTCCTCTGACAGTTTTCTGCCTCAAAAAGAAATCCAGGAACTGTTTTACCGATGGGAAAAAGGGGTAATCAGTTGGGGACCAATATGGATAGTCTTCGTCCTCGAAAAATGGATAAAAAGATATCTGGGGTCTTGAAAATTGTGTTTATACATCAGGACGCCAATATTACGGGGTCAGCGATCAGTATGTTGAATCTGATCAAAGGATTTGGATCCAAGGTAATTGTACACGTTGTGCTTCCGGAAAGTGGCCCGCTTGTTAATACACTTCAAAGTCTGGAAATTGCTTATTCTATAATTCCGTTTGTCAGATTTTGGTCAACACCAGGTCCTAAGTGGCACAGTAAACAAGCCATACTTCAAATCAAATCCATATTTCCTAAAAGAGAAATTCAAAGACGAATATTAAGTTTACAACCAGATATTGTACATATCAATGACAAAGTTTGCATGCAAGTAGGCATTTCATTAAAAGGTTCATGGATTCCTATCGTACAACATCTTCGCAGTAGTTATTTTACAACCTATTTCTGGTTAAACAAGATACTATCAATACGCTGCATAAAGCAGTATGCTGACAGTATTATTGCAATCAGCAGTGATGAAACACAGGGATTTGAGGGAGATCCAAGGGTACACATCATTTTTAACAGTGTAGATATGGAACAAACTGAACGATCAATAAAGGAAAGGGCAAAAACCAGAGAGAAACTGGGGATAGCCAAAGAAGAATTTGTAATTGGCTTTGCGGCGGGTATATCAAGGATGAAAGGAGCATGGGATTATATGGAAATGGCCGGGGAACTGCTAAAGCAATATCCGAAATATAGATTAAAGTTCCTGATTGCCGGGAATGCTCCAAAGCCTCAGGCAAGGAAATCTTTTTTACAAAAACTTGGCTTAAGAGAAGTACCATACCATCAATTTTCGAGACACCAGGAAAGGTTAAAGGGTAATTTAAGCATTCTTGGATTCCAGGAAAAGATACTTGATATTATTTCAGCATTTGATATTCTGGTTATTCCCACCCATTTGGGTGCATTAGGCCGCCAACCTTTCGAAGCCATGGCGGTAAGAACACCGGTGGTGGTTACTGCCGGTCATTCAGGTCAAAGCCGGATTGTTCTCCACGAAAAAACCGGCTTGGTGGTGCCGATGAAAAATGTAGAGGCACTTACAGATGCTGTTAGACGGTTGATTGAAGACCCATCTTTGAGGGAAACACTTGCACGGCAGGGATATGAATATGCAAGAGCAGAATTTAACCCCGTTGTCAATTCTCAAAAGGTTTTGCAGTTATACCAGGAACTCACCGGAATCCAAATCCCGGAAAAAACGGATTATGCAGGCGCATAACTACATGCCGGTCATCCTCTGCGGCGGTGACATTAATTACAGTCATCTTCCCATGGGCGCCCACCGCTCCAATGCCATGATACCGGTCAACGGGAAGCCGGTGATTGGCTGGATATTCGAGGATATGCAAAAAAAAGGGTTCCGGGAAGCCGTGGTGGTGCTACAATTTGAGAACCAAAAACTGGCCAATTACCTGAAGTGGACCTTTTCCGACCGCATGGACCTCCATCTTGCCTACGTGCATCCGGGAGGAACTATCCTCCATTCCCTGTTAGCGGGGCTTTCCTGGGTCATGCCGGGTAAAAGCGTTTATGTAGTGCTGGGAGATACCCTGATAGAAGATGCGCTGCCTCCAATGGAGGATTTTGTCTTTACCGGCCCTTATGACGAACCGGAAAACTGGTGCCTGGCCATGGCAGATGAACATAGCGTTTTGTTGAAGCTCTATGACAAGGAGCCTGTAACCCTGTCCGGACTTGCTGCCTTGGCCGGCGGTTATGCTTTTAGCCGGGCAGATATCCTGCGCAACAGCGTTGTACGTCAGATACAGGCCCAAAAGCGGGAGTTGAGTGCTGCGTTGACACTTTACAATGACGTGATCCCCCTCAAAGTCAAGCCGGCACAACACTGGTACGATTTCGGTCATATCGGGGGATTCAACAGGGCTAAACGCACCCTGCTGCAGAGTAGGTATTTCAATTCCCTGTCCATTGACCCCGTCAGGGGTATTATCACCAAACGCAGTGATAAAACAGATAAGCTGGCCGACGAACTCAATTGGTACCACCAATTACCTGATTCATTGAAGGTCTTTACACCCAGGGTCTTCAAAAAGCCCATTGACAATGGTGTAACAGAGATAGTCCAGGAATTCTATGGTTATCCCAATTTGGCCGAATTGTTCGTCTTCGGCGACCTTAACCTGGCCTTGTGGAAGAAAGCCCTGCGGCAACTCGTAGATGTACACAGGCAATTCCTGCGTTTTCCGTGTTCCCTCCAAACTGCCGATCTGGAGGCTATGTACCGGGATAAGACCTTTGATCGCCTGCACAGTCTGAAGGGAGACCCTACATGGAAGGAATTGTTAGCGCAGGAGCAGATTGTTATTAATGGGCAGGACATGAAAAACCTACCCTCATTGTCAGGCAGTCTTCATAAAGCCATAGAAGGATTGTTGAAAAACCAAAAAGGATCTGTCATACACGGCGATTATTGCTTTTCCAATATTCTCTACGATCTGCAAACGCAAATTATCCGGCTGATAGACCCTCGTGGCAGTTTCGGTCAAAAAGGTATTTACGGCGACCCCCGGTATGACATGGCCAAATTGCGTCATAGCGTCAGCGGTCTCTACGATTTCATCCTGGCAGACTTGTTCCGGATTGAGCGAGAACCGGGCAGCTTCGTGTTCCGGTTTGAAGTATTCAGAAATGATAACCAGGAAGCACTGGCCGCCTACCTGGATAAACTCATCGTTGGCCTGGGCTACCAACTCCAGGAAATCATCCTGATCGAAGCCCTGTTGTTTCTGTCTATGGTTCCCTATCATTCAGGAAAACCTGAACGGCAATTAGCCATGTATCTGTCGGGCATCCAGCAACTCAACAAACTCATAAACGAGGATTAACATCCCAACCTCATCCTTACACCAGAAATCGTTAATTCGTAAGCGTGTATTGAGTTGCCACACGACCCACAACTGACAATCCACAGCAAAGAATAATAACATGCGAATCGTCATTGACCTCGACGGCACCATCTGCCCGATCAAACAGAAGCATCAGCACTACAGCGAGCTGCAACCCCTGCCTGGCGCTGTGGAAAAATTGCGTGAAATAAAGGAACTCGGCCATTACATAATCATCATGACGGCACGAAATATGGCCACCCAGGAAGCCAACCTGGGGAAAGTCATGAAAAACATTGGCAAAGTCACCCTCGACTGGCTGGAACAATACCAGATTCCATACGATGAAATCCATTTTGGCAAACCCAATGCAAATCTTTACATCGATGACAGGGCACTCCGATTTCAGTCCTGGGACAAAATCAATGAAGAATTGCTGGATCAACTTTGCCGTGAGCGATGATAGCAGTACTACCTATGGCAGGCCGTGGCAGGCGCTTTGCCGACCGGGGTTATGACACGCCAAAGCCCTTGATTGAAGTAGCAGGCAGGCCTATGTTCGCCTGGGCTTTGCAATCGCTGGAAGGATTGCCGCTTAGCCGCCTGATTGTGGTAGCCTTGCAGGATCATGAGGAGCATTTTAAGCTTTCGGCAATATTCCGTCAATATTCAAGTATCAATGCACCCATTGATTTTGTTTTCCTTCCAGACGTTGCAGAAGGCCAGCTCTGCACGGTCATGGCAGCGGAGGACTATTTCGTAGCAGAGCAACCGCTGATCGTAGCAGCCAGTGACACCTTGGTACTGGGGCCGCTTTCAGAAGACATCGCACTGCAGCCGGAAGGAAGTGCAGGCTTGATTTCCGTAGCAGACCTGCCAGGCGATCGCTGGAGTTTTGCCAGAACCAACGAGGAAGGAAGAGTACTCGAAGTAGCAGAGAAGGTCCGCATCTCCCACCACGCAAGCACAGGTATTTACTATTTCAGCCAATGCGGAGCGTTCCGGCATTATGCCCGGCATATATTAGACAAACAGGAAAAAACCAAGGGGGAGTATTACGTGATTCCGGTTTATCAAAAAATGATTAATGACGGTTTGTGGATTGGCATCAGTCAGGCTACTGAAATGTGGGACATGGGCACGCCTGAAGCGAAAACAGCTTATGAACAACATCTTAAAGCACCATGAAATTCTCGATCTGCATACCCAATTACAACTACGGTCAGTACATCGGGCAAACCATCCAAAGCATACTCAATCAGGATTACGGGGACTTTGAGATCCTGGTGTCCGACAACAAGAGCTCCGACAATTCCTGGGAGGTCATCCAACAGTTAGTATCCAAAGATAGCCGGGTCAACGCCTGGCAAAATCCAGCTAACCTGGGTTTTGCAGGCAACCTTGAGGCAGTATCCTCCCGGGCAAGTGGCCAATACCATCTATTGGTTTCCTCGGATGATCTGATGAATCCAGGCGCTTTGCATTTTTACCACGACTTTCTGCAGGCCGTTGGGCAGGAAAAGATTGTTTTCAGCGCTGCCTGTACAAGGATAGATGCTCAGGGAAATCCACTTGGACACGACGGCCCCAAATCCAAACTGTGGTTTCCCACTGACCTCGATAAAAAGCTCAGCGACCGCTTCGACTGTCCGGTTTATAAAGTGTATTCCGCCGAAATGCTGCGCAGGTGCCTGCTTTCATTTTACGGCCCCTTTAATTTCGTTTCCACCTGTTATGCTGCAGACGATTACCACTTGGCAGGAGGCTACGGCGGAGGTCGCATGTACAATCCCGACAAATGGCTGCACTGGCGTTTACTGGCCTTAACGGACTATGCATGTTACATTGACAAGCCCCTGTTCAGTTATCGCTGGCACCAACAGAACCAGGCGGCATTGCAGCAGCAAAGCGGAGCCTTGAAGTATTTTGTGGATGATTACCGGAGTAGTTTTGAGGTGGAAAAATCCATGCTGGAAAAAGCCAGGTTGAGTCTGAATGTTGTCATAAACTCCTTTGTTTATAATGTCATTCATAAGAATACATTCAGTTATCTCAAACAGGGTCAGATTACAATGGCACGCAGGATCTTTAATTTAGGCTGGGCCGCTTATCCAACTGAAATGTATCTAAGCAAATATTCGTGGTTGTTGGCAGTGCTGTTGAGGTTTGGGAAATTGGGGGCCTTACTTGTTAGATCATTTAAGCGGAACTATGTATCCGAATAGTAAAAGGGCTGGTAAACGGGATAATAGTGTTCGTTAATAAAAATTCTTGTCACAAAGTTATCTACAATTTCTCAGCCACTATCAATAGGATAAATGTTATTATAAAGCAAAGGCTTACTAATTTTGTTAGAACAAAAATCAATTAACAAGCTCTTCCAAAGGAAAAAGCAATGGTTTAAACTGTTGTTCTGGTTCAGCTTTTTCATGGCTTTTCCTTCTATTGTAATTCTCGGTCAAAACATATCCGTTTTCATATTCGGCACCATGATCGTATTTTTGCTAAGGAACAGCAAAGCCTCCCTGCTCAACTTACGAAAATGGCTCCAATGGCTTGCGTTTTTGTTCGGCACTAGTGCCATCCTTTCCGTTGCAAATATTCCGTCCGATGCGGCTTCGGATAGTTTTAAAAGAGCCTTGGCCGTATTGCCAAACTATCTCTACTGGAGTCTCCTGATCATATTACTCGTTACACACCGTCGAGCTATCAACCTTGATACGGTTTACAAAGGCATTTTCTGGGGTGTGGTTGTCACAGTCGGTTATTATCTCTTTTTGCAAAACACCTTGGGGGTGCTGCCTTCGATAACTAAGCAATCGCCAAATATTTTTTCTTTTATCCTGATTTGCTATGCGCCAATAGCTGTTTATTACTTGTGGAAAACAAAGGGAAAAAGCTGGGCTATAGCATTATTGTTAACCCTTGTCCTCGTTTTGCTTCGTGATGGAAGGCGGGCGGGAATGGTACTGGTATTGCTGGGAGGCCTGGCAGTACTCTACGCCTCCCAAATCAATTGGAAGAATGTGCTTGCCATAGTTGTAATTGTTCCCTTGCTCGCAGCGGGCGTAAATAGCAAACCGGTAGAATCTTTCATCTTCAATAGCAGTGAACGGATACACGGGATGATTTATGCAACAGACAAAATAAGGAAGACAGATATATCTTACCTGACAAGAATTGCTATGGTAAAAAAAGGTCTGGCGATTTTTGAAAAGTATCGTTACACTGGAATAGGTCTCAATAATTTCTCCAACTACAGTATTGATTTCGACAAATATTTTGAAGGAGCGAAATATGTTATTCATAAAGAGAATCTGCAAATCAAAAGCGCTCACAATTCTTACATAAGCATTTTGGCAGAAGGAGGAATGTTTTTGTTTCTTCCGTTTGTGTTGATATTAGTAACGTGCCTGTTTTATTTCCTATCCCACTATTTTTCAATTTCGGAGGTTTATCGCCCTGTTTTTATAGGGATAGCAGCCATGAGCGTCCATTTGTATCTTATTTCAGCCATTTTAAATGTGTTTGCCTGGTTTCTAATTGCATTGGCTTGTTCATTGGTGTACCGGAAATGAAGTTAGGTTTTTATTATCATATTCCCATTAGTTATTCAGGGACTAATTATTACCTCCCGAGCTATTTGGCCGTATTCGTAGATTCATTGGCTCGAAACGCTGATCATCTGACTCTTTTTTTGCACGAGGAAGACTGTAAAAATAATGAAGCCGATACCCCTTTACTGGAAAAGAATATCGCTTGGGTAAACCTCGGCAAGAAGACATCTGCCTGGCGCCGATCCCTTTATTTTCGAAAAGTGTTAAGCCCGAAAGTTGCTGAGTTCGAAAAGGTGGACATTTTGCTGATTCGGTGTCCAAGCCCTTTGGCGCCATATTTTAACAAAGTTGTGAAGGAAAAGACGAAGCTGGCGTATTTGGTTGTGGGGGATTACGGGGAAGGCGCCAATCATTGGGAGACCAACACGCTGCGGCATTTGTTGATAAAATACTACCTACGTTGGAACGATGCAGCACTAAAAAACGCAGTGGATGGCCAGCTAGTTTTTGTAAATTCTGCCATTCTCTATGAAACTTACAAACAAAAATCTTCCAATATTCATCTTGTTCGAACCACTACCCTATCTGCATCTGACTTTTGGGAAAAGACGCAATTTGAAATAAATACTCCTGTAAAAATAGCCTACATAGGGAGGTTCGATATGCAAAAAGGTTTGATGGAACTGGTGAAAGCAGTTTCAATCCTAATCAACAAAGGAATTCAAGTAGAACTGCACATGACTGGTTGGGATGCATCTTCTGAAAATAAGGTAGAAAAAGCGCTAAAAACATATGCTATCCATTTAGGTGTTAATTCTTGCCTGTTCTGGAATGGGAAAAAAAGAGTGGGTGACGAACTTAACCAAATGTACCGGGATGCGGACTTGTATTTATTGCCTTCTTATCAGGAGGGCTTCCCCCGCACCATCTGGGAAGCCATGGCCAACTCCTGTCCGGTGATAGCTACCAAGGTGGGATCTATACCTCATTATTTGGAACATGGTAAACATGCTTGGCTGATAGAACCAAAAAATGTAGATGCCATTGTAAATTCAGTGGAGTCTTTAATAGGAGACATTAATCTAAGGAGACGATTGATACAATGTGGTTATGAGCTTGCTATGGAAAATACTCTTGTAATACAGACTAAAAAATTGGTTGATATTTTGAAAAGCAGCTATTAAATATCCCGATTATCTACCAATACATTCTTTACTTATTACATGAGCAATTACTTCCAAACGATAATAAAGTGTGATGAATAGAGTTCTTTTTATTGGTTCCTTCCTTTCAAAGACAAGGGGAACAATTGGTATTTCAGAGAAACTATTCCATACGCTCAACTCGGACGAAATAAATATCAACTTATCTTCTACAAAGGAATCTAAATGTCAAAGGATTCTGGAGATTATTCTATCATGCTTTACTTTTTCCGGGCGAGTCGTTCACATTGATATTTTCAGTGGACAGGCATTTAGAATTGCTGAAATAGCTGGTGCAATCAGCCGATACAGGGAAAAAATAATGATATGCACCCTCCACGGCGGTAAACTCCCCGAATTCTATCAACAAAACCCCAAACGTGTCGAGCGACTTTTACGAGAAGCTGATCGCATATTGACCCCCTCGCTTTATCTCAGGCAGTTTTTCCAGGAAAAAGGATTTACCGTTGATTATCTTCCTAATTCCATTGAATTGGGGCGTTTTCCTTATGCTGTTGATCGCAGTAAACAAGCAAAATTGTTATGGGTGCGAGCCTTTTCACCGATCTACCAACCGGCTTTGGCGGTGGAGACCCTTTACCATGTACGCAAACAATTTCCAGCAGCTACCCTGACCATGGTTGGTCCTGACAAAGGAGAGTTACATAGAGTAAAAGATTTGATTAAAGCGCTTCACTTGGAAGAAGCCGTGGAGGTTACTGGTCCTGTACCCAATGAATCCCTGCACGAATACTACCACAGCCACAGTGTGTTTTTAAACACTACTTCCTATGAGAGTTTTGGAGTAGCCGTCATGGAGGCGGCAGCCTGTGGCATCCCCATAGTTTCCACCAAAGTCGGCGAGATTCCATATTTATGGAACAATGGCGTAGATATCCTACTGGCGGATATTCCGGATGCAGAGATATTTGCGCAACTAACTGTGCGCATTTTATCCGACAGATCACTAGCTCAAAGTCTTTCAGTCAATGCCCGGAAGAGGTCCGAAAATTTTGACTGGGAATTAATCAAGCAAAAGTGGCTTGATCTTTTGAGTTAATAAGGTTCAATTTTTTATCAACTAATTCGATTTTTAATGCACCCACTATTGAAGTATAGCTTTATCCTCCAGGGCTACCCAATTGATAAAGCGCAAAAAGAACTGGAGAGCATTTGGCAGCTTACAGGGAATGCGCTTGAAGCTCGAAACCGGCAAATGCGATGGGATATCTTTCATTACCACATGAAGCACAACCCGATTTACCAAAAACATGTAGGGCAAAATGGATTAAGCGACTGGTCCAGCATACCTATACTTAACAAAAAAGATTTGCAGCAACCACTTTCAGACCGCCTAAGCCATGGTATTCATGTCAGGCAGGTACGCCTGCACAACACTTCAGGCTCCTCTGGCACCCCTTTTTATTTTGCCAAAGACAAATTCTGTCATGCCATGAGTTGGGGCATTGTCGACGAGCGATTCAGTTGGCACGGTATAGAAAGTGGGCGAAGCCTTCAGGCACGGTTTTACGGCATTCCACTAGGAGGGCTGAAATACTACAAAGAGAAAATTAAAGACTGTCTTGCTGCTCGTATACGTTTTCCCGTGTTCGATCTTTCGGAAGCCAAACTGAAAAAGATGCTGGACGAGTTCCGGCGGCATCAGTTTGTGTATATCAATGGCTACACAGGTTCTCTTGTATTTTTTGCCCGCCATATAATAGACCAAGGCCTAGTCTTAAGTGAAATATGCCCTAGTTTGAAAGTGGCCGTCACCACCTCAGAAGTATGCGATGACATCGATCGCCAGATCATGGAAAAAGGCTTTGGTATAAAGGTAGTGAATGAATATGGTGCTGCAGAATTGGATCTAATAGCCTTTCAGGACAAAGAAGGAGATTGGCTGATGAACTACGAGACATTGTTCATAGAGTTGCTTGATGAGGCTGGAAATCCTACCAGACCTGGTGAAGAAGGCCGGGTAGTGATCACTTCGCTATACAATAGAGCAATGCCTTTTATTCGCTATGAGTTGGGCGATATGGCAGTTTCATCTGAGCGAACTAAAGGTCCGTTCCGACTCTTAGACAAAGTTGTGGGCAGAACGAATGATATTATAGTATTGCCGAGTGGGAAAAAGGCAGCCGGACTAACATTTTACTACATCTCAAAGTCATTGTTGGAACAGGGTGGTATCACTAAAGAGTTTATCATCAAACAAACAGCATTGGATCAGTTTATTTTCGAATACGTAGCCGAGCGGGAATTATCAGAAGAAGAGAAGACTAAAGTGGAAAAGGCAATGGACAAATATCTGGAACCTGGGTTAAAAGTGACATTTGAATATAAAACTGTAATTCAGCGAACCAAAGCTGGAAAACTGAAACATTTCTACTCTTCATTTAATTGATAGATTGTATCCTTTACCATGCTGTCTATCCATTTTTATCTTGGCGATATGGCCGTTAATATACCTGCCGACGAACCGAATACCTGTAGTAAACCATTCCCAATGCTAAAAAACAATTGGACGAAACTGAGATATATTCATGTTCTTAGGCAAATACATGAGTATCTATTTTTTTATCGGTATTTTTGAGCACATTTCAGAAATAAGGCAGTCTGGGTTCACATTAAACCATCTTAAATATACAATCATTTAGTAAATTTTGGATTGGAGTTTTTACAAAGAAATACTTCAAAACATAACCCAAAAAATTCACGACTTTATTCAGGAGCCTTTTATTCTCCATTTCAAGCTGGTTGATCATATACCCTCTACAGCCTCGGGTAAGCCCCAAATCGTCAAATCGCTGTTGGAAAAACTCATTTTATGACGGATTCTAAACAAATTAAGTTGTCTGTCATCTGCCCTGCGCGCAACGAGGAGGCGTATATTGAAACGGTACTCGCGCATTTCACTCGTTCTGAGCCCCGTGAAAAGGAGCTATTTGTGGTCGATGGCCGCTCCACAGACAGAACAAGAGAAATCGTATTACAATGGATGGAAACCAATCCAAACATTTATCTTCTGGACAATCCGGAGCAGTATGTACCCTTTGCGCTCAATACAGCCATAGTGAAATCCAAAGGAAGATACCTGGTGCGCATCGATGCGCATACAGAATACGCTGAAGACTACTATTCCGCAATTCTGCGCGTGTTTGAACAAACAGGAGCTGACATTGTCGGCGGACCAACACGTACCAAGGCCAAGTTACCCATGCAAGCGGCTATTGCAAAAGCGATTTGTACACCGCTTGGCATAGGCAACAGTAGTGTTCATTTTGAAGATTTTGAGGGCTATACCGATTCTGTAACTTTTGGTGCTTGGCGCCGGGAAATTTTTAAGCAAACGGGACTATTTGATACAGACTTACTGCGCAACCAAGATGATGAATTCCACTACCGGGCTAAGAGCAAAGGATTTACTTTATATCAAAGTCCTGATATCAAGTTGTATTATTATCCACGCAGCACCCTCAAAGGGCTATTTAGTCAATACTACCAATACGGCTATTTTAAACCGCTTGTGTTGCGCAAGGTTCCAATGGAATGGAAGTGGCGCCACTTGATTCCATCTGCGTTTACCCTTTATCTATATACCCTACCTGTGGCGCTTTGGCAGCCACTTTGGCTTACCCCGATTCTATTATACATACTTTTGTGCCTATGGACAAGCCTCCGTGCCGACGCTCCATGGCCGGTTCGCCTGCGTATGCCGCTCGTATTCCCGGTGCTGCACACGGCGTACGGCAGCGGATTTTTAGGCGGATTGTTTAAACAATAGACATTTCGTGAACAACGATACAAAGTTGCACTCCAGCACCCAATCCGATCTCCCCACCCTCGCACGCTGCCATCGTGCAGCCTTTCCCGAATCCCTGGCCGCCGCCCTGGGCCAGCGCTACGGGGCCTGCATGCTCTCCTGGTATCTCTCCACGGACAAGACCTTTCTCTTTCATATCGAAGACGAACAAGGCCGCTGTGCCGGCTACTGCGGCGGGATGGTTAGCGACGGCAGCCTGGGCACCGGTTCGGCCAGCGGCATGGCCCAGCATGCCTTTAAGGCTGCCATCCTGGCATTCATCACCCATCCCTGGGTGCTTTCCCATCCGGAGGTACGAGCCAAGTGGCCGGTGCTTTGGAAGAACATCCTCATGAAGCTGGGCCTGCGCAAACGGGTCCATTTTTCACCGCAGCAAAAGGAAAAAATGGCCAGGGACCCTCATGCCGGCCTGGTGGTCATCGGGGTGGATCCGGCCTTTCAGGGCCAGGGCTACGGGTCACTCCTGCTGCGGGAGTTCGAGCGCCGGGCCGTGGAGGAGTATGGCGTCCGCAAGCTCCAGCTCTCCGTCCGCACCGATAATTACCAGGCCATCCGCGCCTACGAGCGCAACGGCTGGGTACGCGGGGAGGAGAAGGGGGGGAGTCTGGGGATGATCAAGAGACTTTGAGACGGTGAGACTTTGAGACGATGAGACTGTGAGACTGGGTGACTGTGAGACTATGAGACTTTGAGACGGTGAGACGGTGAGATTTTCACAAAGTCTCCAAGTCACAGAGTCACAAAGTCACCTTAGAGAAGTGCCCTCAAACACCCAACGCCCAACATCAAACAGCTTGGATACCAGTTTTTGGGTTTTTTGATACGATATTGATTGTTAATTTGCAAGAAATGTACAACATTTGCTTTTTAATCGGGTTTTGAAGGGAATGAATAGGCCATGTTGATCAGGTTTGGTGTTGAAAACTTCCGGTCCGTCAAGGAGGAGCAGGTCCTGGATTTGCTGATCCGGAACGATGCGGGTAATGAAACAGTGCCTTTGGCATCGGCAAGGGGCAGGGGGATCTCCCTGGTGACAGCCCTGTACGGGGCCAATGCCTCCGGGAAGAGCAACTTTCTGAGGGCCATGAATGCACTGGAGTACCTGGTGATGCGTTCCGCCGAATTCAGGCCGGACCAGCCGATTGCCCCTTATGAGCCATACCGTTTGGATGAAGAGACCATGGAGGCTCCGGTTCGATTCAGCATCCTGTTCCAGGTGGATGGAGTAAAGTATGACTATGAAGTTGCATTCGATCGTGATTCGATTGTTGAAGAGAGATTGGCTTACTACCCATTCGGAAATCGAAAAGAATTATTCTATCGTATGGGTGACCCTCCCATACTTTTCGGTGACAGTTATCGGGGACCCAAGCGAGTCCTGGAGAGGATGTTGCTGCCAAATCAGTTGTTCCTGTCCAAGGCGGCGATCAACAATGTGGATATGCTGTTGCCGGCCTATCGCTTTTTTGAGGAGGGATTTAGTGTTTTCCCATACATCACCGATTACCGGCGATCTTCCATGACCCATCTTTTCGCCCGGCGGTTGGCGGAGGAGCCTGATTCCTTGTTCACCAGGCGCTTCAACGCGTTGATCTGTGCATTGGATACCGGTATATCCGCCATCCGGGTGGAGGAAAAAGACTGGGATGATGCCTCCTTGCCGGAAAGTATGCCCGCGGAGGAGAAAGACAAAATCAAGGAGGCCTACAAATACAAGGTCATGGCCAGGCATCCGATGTGGCGCGGTGACACCCAGGTGGGATACACCATGTTTGATTTCAATGACGAATCCATCGGCACCCGCAGGCTTTTGGTCGTTGCCGGGCTGATCCTGGAAGCCCTGGAGAACGGCTACACACTGGTGTTGGATGAATTCGAGAATAATCTGCATACCCATGTAGGTGCGTATTTGATCGAATTGTTCAAGAATCCGCACATTAATCGGAAAGGAGCGCAGTTGATACTGGCTACCCATGACGTTACTTTACTGTCCAATGATCGTTTCCGCCGGGATCAGATCTGGATGGTGGAAAAGGATGCCAATGGGGCAAGTGTGCTGTATCCGGTGTCCGATATCGGTGGTGTCCGCAAGCATGCACCGTTGGATAAATGGTATCTTTCCGGCACCCTGGGCGGCACCCCGATCATCAATGATCTGGATTTTCAGTTTCTGTTTCCCCATGAGGAGACCGTCCCGACAGGTAAATAGCAGATATCTTATCCTTTGCGCCGGTCACACGGAAGAGATCTATGCCAAGGAGCTGAAGGAGATATTGCCCAGGGAGGCACAGCGTGGCATTAAGATACTCCCACCCAATAAAGAGTCGGACGCCAAGTCCTTGCTGGAGGAGGCACGTCGGAGGCAGCGAAGTGCGAAGACGGAAGGGATTCCCTATGCCCGCATTTGGATCATTTGCGATCATGATGATGACTCTCATGTTCAGCGTCTTTTTCAGGAGGCGGAACGCCATGGCCTGTCATTGGCATACTCAAGGCCTTGTCTGGAATATTGGTTTTTACTGCATTTTCAAAAGACTGGCCGTTCGTTTTCCCGATGCGACGAGGTGATTGAGCGATTGAGACACCATTGGCCAGCCTATCAGAAAACAGGCATCCGTTATTTTTCGTACTTGCGTTCGCGTCTTGAAGATGCTATCCATAATGCCAGTCAGTTGCGTACTGCGTCCGATCAGGAGCTTCCACCTTGGGAACAGAATCCCTATACGACAATGGATCTCTTTGTACAATGGTTTCTTGCGCTTGGCGGGGGGAGGGGGAGACTGTGAGACGATGAGACGGTGAGACGATGAGACTTTGAGATATTGAGATATTGAGATTTTCACAAAGTCACAGAGTCATCTTTGAGACGGTGAGACTTTGAGACGATGAGACTGTGAGACTGTGGGACGGTGGGACGATGAGACCGTGAGACGGTGAGACTGTGAGACTGGGTGACTGTGAGACTGTGGGACGATGTGTTGCCTCCAACACCCAACGCCCAACATCAAACAGCTTGAAAGTATATAGGACAGATGACCAAGTTGTTGGATGTTTGATGTTTGGTGTTTGAAACGGCGGCCTCCAACACCCAACGCCCAACATCAAACAGCTTGAAAGTATATAGGACAGATGACCAAGTTGTTGGGTGTTTGATGTTTGGTGTTTGAACCTGCTGCCTCCAACGCCCAACATCAAACAGCTTGGGCATAAGATTGATCAAATGAAGGATTTCCAGTACGGTTTTCAAAAATTGGAAGTTTGGCAGGAGAGCCGCCAATTGGTAAAGATAGTCTATTTGCTTTCTCAATCTTTCCCAGATATTGAGAGATATGGTTTGACCAGCCAGTTGAGGCGCGCATGTATTTCAGTCGCATCGAATATCAGTGAGGGGAGTGGCAGGAAACTAAAGAATGATCAGCAACGTTTTTACGATATCGCCTACAGCAGCCTTATGGAGGTTATAAATCAATTGATATTGGCCAATGACTTGGAATACTTGGAAGATGCGGAGCTCGAATATAATTTACTTCCACGCTGCCGTTCAATAAGTGCAAAGTTGTACGCCTTAAAGGAGCGTTAATTATTTATTTAATCCAAGTTGTTAAGTGTTTGGTGTTTGAACCTCAATCTCAGCCTTGGCCTCAACCTTGCCCAACACCCGACGCCCAACACCAAACAGCTTGGACATAAAAAGGACAGATGACCAAGTTGTTGGATGTTTGATGTTTGGTGTTTGAAACGGCGGCCTCCAACACCCAACGCCCAACACCAAACAGCTTGGAAGGATACCAAGATGTTTGGGGGTTGGATGTTTGATGTTTGAAACGTCTGCTCCCAACTCCCGGTATCAGACAGCTTGGACCGAAGATGCATAAATTTCTGTTGATCCGTCTTAAAAAAGTTTAAATTTGCTCTTAAAAGAGTACCGTGAGTACGCATTCAGATAGTAAGTTAAACCAGATGCTAGGTATGCAGCCATCAGGTACGGTGTATTTGACCCAAACATTGGAGAGGGCGGGTATTTCCAAGGACCTGCAGAAGAAGTACCGGGATCACGGGTGGCTGGAATCCATAGGTTATGGCGCGATGAAGCGCCCTGGTGACAGCATTCGTTGGCAGGGAGCAGTGTATAGTCTTCAGCAGGCGGGTGTGGACGTACATATAGGTGGTCGCTCGGCGTTGATCCGGCAGGGTTATGGTCATTATGTCGCCTTGGGCAGGGAAGAGGTCCAGCTATTCAGTGCAGGACCGGTGAAATTGCCGGGATGGTTTCTGCATTACGATTGGGGGGTGGATATCCGGCACTTTCAAACCACCTTTTTGCCTGCGGATCTGGGGGTTATCAGTCAGGAGGAAAGGGATTATTCGGTTCGGGTATCTTCCCTGGTAAGGGCCATGATGGAATGCCTGTACCTGGTTCCGGGCAAATTCGATTTCATCGAGGCTGCACAATTGATGGATAGCCTCCGTGGACTGGTGCCTGGTGAGGTGGAGCGGCTGCTGGCCGCTTCGTCGTCGATCAAGGTGAACCGCATATTCCTGTTTCTGGCTCATCGCTCCGGGCACGCCTGGCTGAAGTACCTGCCCATGGATAAGGTATCGCTGGGCAAAGGCAAGCGACAGATCGTAAAGGAAGGTGTGTTGGATTCCCGCTTTGAGATAACGGTGCCGCCAGAACTGGCTGGCTGATGTTCGATCCTCATTATACGCGGCAGGTGTCCATGCTGCTGAGGACATTGCCGATCATTCATAGCTGTGATTGTTTTGCCATGCACGGAGGCACGGCGATCAATCTGTTCATCCATGATCTGCCACGGTTATCGGTAGATGTGGACTTGACCTATATCCCGATAGTGCCCCGGCAAGAGGCACTCGAGCATATCCAGGAGCGTTTGCAGTTCATCCGGTCTCGAGTGTTAAGGGAAATACCCGGAAGTATGGTGCTCGGCCCGGATGAAGATGGAGCGGAGTACAAGCTCTTTTGCCGAACAGGGGATGTCCAGGTCAAGATCGAGGTGAATACGATCATGCGAGGTTTGATTGGCGAGGCGGACTTGCTACCGCTGTGTCCCTCGGGTGCGGATACATTTCAGTGGTTCTGCGAGATGCGGATAGTACCGATGTCGCAATTGTGGGGTGGAAAAATATGCGCGGCCCTGGATCGGCAGCATCCGCGGGATTTGTTCGATGTGCATTTATTGATGAAAGACGGTAATGCTTTAAACCGGTACAAGCCAGGATTGATCTATGCGTTATTGAGCAGCAATCGGCCATTGCTTGTGTTATTGGCCCCGCGTTTCACTGACCAGGAAAGTGCTTTCCATAATCAGTTTCAGGGCATTTCAAGGTTGCCCTATTCTTTTGCTGACTTTGAAGCATCCCGTGTTCAGCTGCTGCAGGCGCTTGGTGCCCTTTTTACAGCCAATGATAAACGAATGATGCTATCATTTATACTTGGTACTCCGGAATGGACCGAATATGATTATTCTGCATTTCCCTCAGTACGTTGGAAGCTGGAGAATTTGGAAAAGTTCAGGAAGCGTTCGCCAAAAGAATTTCGAAGGCAGGTTGCATTGTTGGAAGAAGCACTGGCGGGATGAGACGGTGAGACGATGAGACGATGAGACGATGAGACTATGAGACTATGAGACTGTGAGATATTGAGACTGTGAGATATTGAGACTGTGAGATATTGAGATATTGAGATTTTCACAAAGTCACCCAGTCACAAAGTCACCCAGTCACCGAGTCACAAAGTCTCCTCAACCTCAGCCTCAACCTTAGCCTCAACCTAAACCTCAGCCTCCTTCGCGTAAATTCGCGTTCCAAAATTCGCGCCCATTCGCGTTCCACTGAAAAAGTGATGCCTTGAATAATATCCCATTTTCTCCTCCATACATTGACGAGTACGTCGAAGCCGAAGTGTTGGACAGCCTGCGCAGCGGCTGGATCACCACCGGACCCAAGGTGCGGGCGCTGGAAGAAGAGACAGCCCGTCTGGCCGGTGTGGATAAAGCCCTTGGCTGCAACTCCGCCACCAGCGCGCTGATGCTGGTGTTGCACTGGTACGACGTCGGTCGGGGCGACGAGGTCATTATTCCCGCCTATACCTACTGCGCCACCGCCCTGGCCGTGATGCATATGGGCGCCACCCCGGTGATGGTGGACGTGGGGGAGGATTTCAATATCGATGCCGCAAGGGTTCGGGCCGCCATCACACCCAGGACCAAGGCCATCATCCCGGTGGACATCGCCGGCTGGCCCTGCGACTATGCCGCCTTGCGCGCCATCCTGGCCGAAGAGGAGGTCAGATCGAAGTTTGCGCCCAAGGGGGCGATGCAGGAACAGCTCGGCAGGCCCCTGCTGTTGGCCGATGCCGCGCACAGCATAGGGTCCCGCTATGACGGACAGCCGGCCGCCCGGCAGAGCGATATCACCGTCTTCTCCTTCCACGCCGTGAAGAACGTCACCACCGCCGAGGGCGGCGTGATCTGCCTGAACCTGCCGGCACCCTTCGACAACATGGCGGTGTACGCCACCCTGCGGCTCTGGTCCCTCAACGGGCAGACCAGGGACGCCTTCACCAAGAGCCAGGGCGGGAGCTGGCGCTACGACATCGTCTATCCCGGCTTCAAGATGAACATGCCGGATATCTGCGCCGCCATCGGTCTGGCCCAGATCCGGCAATATGAGGATCACCTCCTCCCCGCCCGCCGGCGCATCTTCGCCCGCTACGGGGAGCTATTCGCCCCTTATTCCTGGGCCCAGTTGCCGCCGCTGGAGGATGCCCTGCGTCAGTCCTCAGCCCATCTCTATCCCCTGCGCATCCGCAGCATCACCGAGGCGCAGCGCGACGCCATTATAGACCACATGGCCGCCGCCGGCATCGCGGTGAACGTGCACTTCATTCCTCTGCCCCTGCTGACGGTCTTCCGCGAGCGCGGTTACGACATCACCCATTTCCCGGTCGCCTATGACAACTACAGCCGGGAGATCTCCCTGCCGATCTATCCCCAGCTCAATGACGTGCAGGTGGAGCGGGTGGCAGAAGCGTTGGTGGAAAGTGTGGGACTGTGAGACTATGAGACTATGAGACGATGAGACGATGAGACGATGAGACGATGAGACGGTGAGACGGTGCGAGGGGGAGACTGTGAGACTGTGAGACAAGGAGACTGTGAGACAAGGAGACTGTGAGACCGTGAGATTTTCACAAAGTCTCCCAGTCACAAAGTCACTAAGTCTCCTCAACCTCAGCCTCAACCTTAGCCTCAACCTCACTAACTTAGCATAAAAGTAAACTTTACTTGCTTATTAGCGTTTAAGTGAATACCTTTGCAGTCCTTCAGCTAGTCAGGAGGTATAGAAAGGTTGCTTTCTATACTGTTTGGATTGAAGGTGAGCCAGCCTCGTTGTTCCGGCAGTTCAACGAGGCACATCAAGGCCCTGAATATCAGCTGGATCTGCAAACCTTCTATTATTGGATCAAAAAGATCGGTAATGAAGAGGGAGCAAAGGAGAAGTTCTTTCGGTTCGAGGCGGCAGGCAAAGGGGATGCCCGGGCACTGCCACCTCCAGCAGAGCTTAGGGGACCGAAGTCCAGGCTCAGGTTGTACTGTATGCGCTGTAGTGATAGGGTAGTGATCTTGTTCTCTGGTGCGGTGAAGACCACACGAAGACCTCAGGATTGTCCAAATGTGCAGCGGCATTTCCGTTTAGCAAATGAGCTAAGTGTTGCCATTCAGGATGCTTACAGGGATGGCGACATCTGTGAAGATGCTATGCAACCCGGTCTTTTATTCAGGGAGACATTCAAAATAATACTGTGATGAAATATAAGGATGGCTATGAATTTCTTGATCTGCCGTCACCCCCGGATGTGGAGCGCTTTGTAGATAGCAACTTCGCTATTTCGGAGCAGGTCTCGGCATTGCTGGATAAGCGCGGTTGGACTCAAAAGGATTTAGCGGAAGCTGTGGGCAAGTCGGAATCGGAGATCAGCCGCTGGCTCTGTGGCACGCACAACCTGACCCTGCGCAGCATCGCGAAGATGGAGGCTGCGTTGGGGGAAGATATCATCACCACGCCGCTGAAACAGGCGTCCGAGAAGGAGGTTATCCGTTATGTGTATATGCACACCAAAGTCTATGTGCCGGCTGTTCGTTCAGGGTTATCGTTGCAATTTGTTCCGACCATCGAGATAGAAGAGCAGAAGGAACAGGTAGAGGACCTTAAAGTGGTGGCATGAGCAGGCCAGGCATACAACCTGATCTGATCCATCTGACCGAGGTAAATATCCTTTCGGCCAGTTTTGAGACCAGCGATGCCTATCGGGAGCATCCGGTGCGACCGAAGGAGGTTTACTTCGGGTTTGGCAAGCAACTGGCGCACAATCTGGATCACGGACGCACCCGTATACGGCTTGGTGTCACCATGGAAGGTCAGGATGATAAGGGCGTTCCTATTGGTATCACCTGTCGTTATGACCTGGAATTTCATTTCAAGGTGGATAACTTCCAGGATTTTGTGGAAAAAGATGAGCAGGGTAATGTAATGATTCATGCCTTGTTGGGTGCCACGCTTTTGGGCATCGCCTTTTCCTCAGCAAGGGGGATCATCTACGAGCGGACGCAAGGCACTTTCCTGGACGGGGTCATTCTTCCGGTGATCGATCCCCATAAATTGCTCATGGAGGAAGCGGGAGGATGAGACGGTGAGAGGGGAGACTGTGAGACTGTGAGACTATGAGACTATGAGACTGTGAGACGAGGAGACTGTGAGACCATGAGACTATGAGACTATGAGATTTTGAGATTTTGAGATTTTGAGATTTTCACAAAGTCACCCAGTCACTAAGTCACTAAGTCTCCTCAGCCTCAACCTCAGCCTCAACCTCAGCCTCAACCTCAACCTTAACCTTCTCGTAAATTCGCCTCATCAATCCGCGCCCATTCGCGTTCCATGATCAGATTCCTGGATATCTTTTTCTCCCTGGCCGGCCTGCTGCTCCTGCTGCCTGTTTTTTTTATTATCGCCATACTGATCAAGTTGGGTTCTCCGGGTCCGGTGCTGTATTGCCAGGAGCGCGTCGGCAGGGGCGGGGTGCCTTTCACCTTGCTGAAATTCCGCAGCATGCGGGTCGGCGCGGACCAGCAGGGTCTGCTCACCGTGGGCGGAAGGGATCCCCGCATCACCCCAATAGGCGCCTTCCTGCGCGACTGGAAGCTCGACGAACTGCCGCAATTGTGGAACGTGTTGCGAGGAGACATGAGCCTGGTGGGTCCTCGTCCCGAGGTTAAAAAGTACACTGACCAGTACACCCCGGCCCAACGTCGGGTACTGGATGTCAGGCCAGGCATCACCGATTATGCTTCCATCCACTTCCGGCAAGAAAGTGACATCCTGGCCAAAAGTAAAAACCCCGAGCAAACATACATTAAAGAGATCCTTCCTGAAAAAATAAGGCTTAATTCCATTTACCTCAACAACCAAACCATCAAAACCTACTTTCGCATTCTAACCTTAACCCTACTCCGCCTTTTCCATTAGGTGATAAATATATAATCCCTTCATTCTTCCAATACATGACAGGTTTATTTTATACCTGTGAAATATTGATGCATGTACTTACCCAAATATCATGCCCACTCCCCAATACCTCCGCATTCATTATCCACTAAGAAATGAATCGATTAGAAACACTTATTGCCAGGTTAATTCCTTGAAGGGATCAATTCAACGATGCAATACATCTTTATGCTTTACCTCTGTGACAATAATTACTTAGCATTTTGCTGCGTGGGATCTACGACAGCGGGATAACGTGTATTATTTGGCTTGTAATCAGGTACCAATTCCTGCATTTTCAATACTAGTATTTCCTCTGGAGCACCTGCCAGAGCAATATTTACAAGTAAGTCAATGGCTTCAAGGACTTCGCGGTAGTCATGAGGCCGGACTGACGCCTTGAGAATCTTGGGATGATGCGTAGGTATTTTCTTCTCGCCATTGTCCAACAACTCTTCATGAAGTTTTTCACCGGGACGAAGGCCGCAAAACTCGATTGGAATATCCTGGTCTGGTATCAGTCCCGCCATCTGAATCATTTTGCGCGCTAAATCATAGATTCGGACAGGCCTGCCCATATCAAAAACCAGGATTTCGCCTCCCTCCCCGATGGCGCCTGCCTCCAAAACCAATTGGCACGCCTCCTGGATGGTCATGAAAAACCGTGTCACATCAGGGTGTGTGACCTGGATGGGCTTTCTCTGCTCGATTCGTTTTTTGAATATCGGTACTACCGATCCATTGGATCCCAAAACATTGCCAAACCGCGTGGTAATGAACTGGGTCATGTTCTTTGGCCTCAAGGTCATGGACTGGGCATAGATCTCCGCGAGCCGTTTTGATGCCCCCATAACATTGCTGGGTTTGACAACTTTGTCTGTTGATATCATGACAAATTTCTCCACCCCGAACCTGGAAGACATGTCGGCCAGGATTCGGGTACCATGAACATTGGTCTTGATGGCTTCGGCCGGATATTCTTCCATCACAGGCACATGTTTGTATGCCGCTGCGTGAAAGACCACCATGGGGCGAAAGTTGACAAACAGCTGTTCGACCAGATTCTCATCCAGAATGCTGCCGATGACCCCTTTGAAACGCGGATCGTCAGACAGAGAAGTACTGAATTCGGCAAGAGGTGATTCGGCATTGTCCAGACCGATGACCAATTTCGGCTGGTGGACCAACAGCTGCCTGGTGATCTCGCTTCCGATCGAGCCTGCACAACCTGTTACCAATATGACGCGGTCATTATAGGAATCGCGAATCCTGTCCGTGTCCAGCTTGATGGGCGGCCGGCTGAGAAGGTCGTCAAAATTGATATCACTCAAGCGTTGCGCCAAATCCCCGTTTATCCAGTCCTCAGTTGGTGGAACTTTAAGCACCTTTACGTTTGAGGCCAGACACTGCGTGATGAAATCAAGACGTCGGTCTTCATCCAGATTGTTGATTCCTATGATGCCCACCTCGACATTCAAATGTTGAAATATCCGCGCCAAATCCTGATTGCCGCCATAAATGCGAATTCCATCCAGATAGCTGCCTTCGAGATCCGGATTATCATCAATGAATCCTACAATTCGATATGGGTGATTCTTGTTCTTTCGTAAAACACGCTCGGTCATTGCCCCGAGTTCCCCGGCACCTAATATGATGGTGTTTTGCTTAACGGTGTGCTTACTGTTTGACCGGGAAAACAGATCTGAAGCCAGCCGAAGGAAAACCCTGAAACTTCCCGACATGAAAATCAACAACAGGAAATCCACAAGGACAAGTGCCTTGAAACGACGCTCGGGAAAAACGCCCTCCCATACCATAACCACCAACAAAAACGAGAGCGAGGCACCCAATATCGCCACGAACACCTTGACAAGATCCTTCTCGCCTATATACCGAATAATAAGGCTATGGGTTTGAAGGGAAAAAGCGGCAATGATCCGGAGGGACAACAACAGAATCAAACCTGTCCATATACTGTCGCTGTGCTTCGCCAAATTAAACTCGAAAACCAGCAGACAGGCAGTAATAAATGAAATGATGGCAAATAACAGGTCAAACAGGAATACCCCCGTCCGGGAAGCACCCCCAGAGAGCCTCAACAACCATCTGTACCATCTGTTTACATTCCTCACGTACCAGCAAATAAATAGAGACAACAACAACACTGTGCGTTCACCTCATATCCTGCCGCTTTCTCACTAGCTCATCCAAAATCGTCAACTTACCCCCAGACTAACGTAACAACAACCCCGCACCATTCTAATGATCAGGTTAAGAACAGTCCTATACCATATTCATAGGAAATCCGCGTGGGCAACAAACGTACCGAAATAGACCATGATTCCGATGGAGAAATTCATGTGCATTCCGGTCTCGTTTCCTTTAAATAGCTTCTCAACATCTGTGTACAATCCATTGTAACCAAGGTCTTGTTGGATATTGACAACGGTGTTGACATCAAAAAACAAGGCCAGGTTATGATTGACGCTTATCAGTGGCGTCAATCCGAAATTCACCGGAAGGATGCGCTCCGTAACATCCAGATCGGGATTTTGATGCCCGGTATAACCCATCCCGGCATATCCCAATAAGGCTACTTTCTTGGTCGGCGAGTTTACGAGGCGGAGCCCACGGCCCAGGTTGTAAACCAGCTCCAGATTGAAGGAATTCATCCGCGATGTAGCCTTGCCTGCTGATTCTGTGATATACCTGTTGAATGAATAGTTGGCCCTCACACCCAGGTTGGGGTTGAACATGAATCTGTATCCCAACCTGATATTGTTGAGCCCGAAGTTGGCCCCGAAACTGTTATCTTCGAAATGGTTCAATGGATGGCTATAGCCAAACTGGATTTCCAGGGAATTTTGATCAAACGTCCCCTGGGCCTTGACCAAGCCGGAGATCAGAACAAACAATGCGAAAAGTAAATATTTGGTCTTCATACATGATACTTTGCCCAAAAATACAATTATTTTACTAATAATACTGCAGAATGTTAAGGCCATCGTAGGGCTTGATAACCTATATCGCCTCGAAAAAGCCAATGTACAGGTTCCTGAACAAGAGCAATTGAAATAGTATAATATTTTGAATATCAGTATATTAAATAATGTTCAAAGCCTTGTCCATCATGTTTTCTACTACTTGATCTATCGGCAAAATCAGCCCTGATACGCAAGCGGTTCCAATCTGACTTCAGATTGTGTCTCCAAGTGTTTTCTTTATGCCAGATCAAGCACAACGGTCAACCCCGTTTAACAACATAGCCAATTGGGGACCAAAGCCAGGAAACCAATCAGAGCCAGTCATTTACCCCTAATCCACCAGGATCATCCGCTTCATGGCCCGGTGGGTGGAGGTCTCCAGCTCGTAGTACAGCATGCCCTCCCGGCGCACCTCCGCCCGGGAAAGGGTTATCTCGTGATATCCGCGGCCATAATCGGCCCTGATCTCTTTCACCATCTGGCCGGTCACGTCATACACCCGCAGGGTCGCCGTGGTCGGCGCCGGCAGTTGGAATCCGATCACCGTCAGATCGCGGAAGGGATTGGGTTCGTTTTGGTACAGCGCGAAGGCCTCTGAAGGGGCCGACGCCCCGTCAAACCGCAAAGCCACCTCCATAAAACCGTCCTCCCGATCGTAAGCCTCTGCCTGCACCATACGCGAAGTCACCCGCACGGCATCGCTCAGCCTTCCGTTTTTCAACGGCCGAACCGTGATGGCATACAGGGCCGTACCTTCATCCAGGGACACCGGACCGCTGCCGTGCCAGCTCGTGGCCAGCATGCCGTCGGCCGCGCGCGACAGACCAAAATGCGACGCACCCAGCTCCGGCCACAGTCCCTCCACCGCCACAAATTCGAGGACCTCCGGATCCCACTCCAGCGTGTACTGGTAGCCCTGAATGCCTCCGAAGGCCTCCGCCGTCACCACCATAGTGTGCTCGCGGCCCGCCTCCAGCAAAGCGTCCTCCAGGCCGAAAGCCAGCGTACCCGCCATCTCGCGCACCTCGACACCCAGCAGGTTGTTGGCCACGGCATCACCGCTGACATCACCGATTTTCATGCCGACAAAGCCGGCCGAAGTCTGTCCGGGTGTCAACTGGGCATATTGCCGGATCTCCGGAAAATTGCAGGGCTTGACCGGGTTGGGGAAGGCATATCCGGATTCCACAAATCGCCAACTCGTGTTGTTGGCAAAGGCCATCCCCGGCGTGAGGATCATCTTGCGCAACTCGATGATGTCGCTGATCGAAACGGAGCAACTGTTGTTGACATCGGCGGCAATCAGCTTGTAGGGACTGCCCAGCATTTTGATCCCCAGCAAATGCTTCTGGATCAACAGCAGATCATAGGTACTCACCCCGTTCAGCGGCAGGATGTCCTTGTGCGGCGTCACGGTGTACTGCCCCAGGGTAGGTACCTGGCCGAAACTGGCCTGGCCCTGATCGGAGGTGAGCATGCCGGGGTGATTGACCGATCCGCTGAGGCTGACCGTCACGCCGGCGATCCCCTCCTGTTCTTCATTGACGGTATAAGCCTGTAGTTCGGTGTTCATCGTCGCGGCGCATGGGCCCATCCAGTCCTGGATCCACAAGGTGGTTTCGCAGTAATCCCAGTTGCCGGCCTCGTCACCCACCCACACCACGACGTGCAGGATGGGCTCCTGGGTATTGGGCGGCATGTCGAGGCAACTGACCGTCACCATATCTCCGGTATCGTCATCGGGCTCGGTCTGACCTGGGTCGAGGTCGCTCTTCCTTTCTACTTTGATCGTCAGGTTGCTGTATTCGGTGCAATTGTCATAGCTGTCCCCTGCCTCGAAGCTTTCAGCATGAACATCGGCAAATCCGGTGCTTGGCATCAGTTCCACCACCAAACCGTCAATACAGATCGGCGTCGGTTTTTTGCAGTCGCGAATGGTCACGAGCTTCGTACAGGTATTCCAGTTGCCGCACTGATCCGTCACCTTGAACACCACCCGGTGCGTACCGTTGGGATAAGCGCCACTGGCGTCCGAGGTTACCCCCTGCACATCTATCGTACCATCTGCATACAGATCAATACTCCATTGATAGGCCAATTGATCCTGCGGCGTACATACATCCGTGGCGGGGCATATCAGTTCGACAAACGTGGGCTCGCAATCCGGATTGAAGCTGCAGATCTCCATGTCGCTGCAATCGTCCCACTGCGGGGCCTGGTTGTCCACCACTTTGATCTCCTGCGTGAAGGTGAAGTAGCCGTCTCCGTCATCTTCCCAGGCGCGGCGCTCGGACAGCGGGTTGCAGCAGGCGGTGAACCAATCCGTAAACGGATACCACTCCAGCAGTACATCGCACGTCAGAGGCAGTCCAAGGTCGCTGTTCGCATAACGAAAAATATGCGGACCCGTACCCTGGCCGGTGATGTTGACCGACTGCTGCTTCGTCGTGTTGTATTCAAAGCGAACGGTTGTGCCACTGACGCGCACAACGCTGTACACATCTCCTTCGACCAAACCCGGGATCTCCACCGAACCACTCGTCTGGTAACGCAACGTGAAACGGTCGCCCACATTGATCCGGCGATCCGTGAAAAGCGCGTTGATGGCCGTTGTAAACGTGATCTCCTCCGTCGCGTCGTTGATGTTGGTGGTCGCGTAGTCAACGACCCCGTCCGGCCGATACAGGCACCAGTCTTTCACGATCCAGGTACGCAGGATTTTGTAGCAGGCATCGGTGGTCACGAGGACGTGATCCTGATGCTCGATGCCCGGCAATTCGCAATCTCCGTTGTGGACGGGCTCGCCCGTTGCTTCCGGGGTCAAGGGACAATGGACCGTCACATCGCAGGGAAACTGGACCGTCAGCGGCGTTTCGTCCTCAAAATACACCCGCTGGATACAGTTTGTATTATTGTTGAAGGCGTCGATGACGGTCCAGCGGCGGTTGATGAACGTGTTGTCAGCGCACTTGTCCGGCGTACCCAGATCCTGATGCGTCACCGTCAGGCCGCACTCTTCCGTGTTGTCCGTCACCTGAGGCCTGTGACCCAAAGAGCCCGTCCATCCGATGCGAAGGCAGACCTCCCGGATCACACCACCGCCCAGCGGTGCCGTGTCTTCCACCACCAGCAGCCATGTGCCCGATGCACAGAACATGTGCGTCGATCCCGCTGATACCCCTGTGATGTCGCTGCCCGTCACCGTCAGGAATTCGATGGTGTTGTTGCTGATCACCTGGAACAGGTACACCTGACCCACTTCGATGCCTTGCAATTGGGCTCCCGTCGCGTTGGCATACTCGAGCAGTACGCGGTCGCCGGAGACCAGGCCGGCATTCAGGATGAAGTTCTGGACCTGGAAATTGCTCATGCGGTTTGTTACCGGGTCAATGTCCGTAGCGCTCACCGTGAAACACAGGTTCTTATTCGTGAAGCTGTTCAGCGGCTGGCCGTTGAAGATCTTCAGCTCGTCTCCCCTGGGCTTCATGTGCCCCTGGTTGTAAGCGCCGATGCTTGGCTTGGCTGACGTACACGTGAAGTTCGCAGGGACTTTCTGACCCGTAGCGTTGAACACGTTGATGTCATACGCCTGGTCGTTGAACGTCACGTCGATGTTCCACGGGAACTGCACCGGCTGACCGGCACATCCGTTCACCGGCAGGACCGTAGCCTTGCGGTTCAGTGGGCTGTACAGCGTGATCTGGAGCTGGTTGACCACCTCGTGGTCAATGCGGAGGCCGAGATCCAGATCCGCTATGCGGGCGTCATCCGGAATGCCGAAAATGTCCAGGGTCAACGGATAGGACTGGGCATACGCATTTTTGATGATTGTTCCCGGTTGGATACAGGTGACAAACGTGTCGATGCCGGTCGGCTCGTAAGGCATGCCGCATTGGACCGTGATGTCATCCGGACACCAGATCACAGGGCGGACTTTGTCCACGACCGTGACCGGCACCATGCAGAAATTGTCATTGCCGTAAGCGTCCCTGAAGCGCACGTCCACGAACAGAGGCGTCGGATGGAGTCCGTCGCAGCAATAGAAACGCACATCCGGGCCATAAAGGAAGTCGCCCGGTTGATTGCAGGGATGCCCGATAAAAACACCGGCAGAATTCATTGTACCCCGGCGGGCCGTAATGGTCAGCATGGAGCAGTCATCGAAAGAACCGTCATCAAAGCTCCCGGCTGGTACCAGGGTGACACTGTCCGTCAGAGAAACGATATGGAAGGTTTCGCAAATGACATTCGGAGGCGTCTGATCCCGGACGGGGACCATAACGGCACATTCCGCCTTGTTGCCGCAGGCATCGATCGCCGTGTAACGGAACAAATACTGGTGAGGGGCAGGTTGGACCGGCAGATCAAAGACGAAAAACCCGTCGGCATTCATCTCGTGGACGATGACGATGGAACCGTCCGGCAGCGTTGTCCATACATAGACCGTCATCTGGTCGAGGGTAGAACACTCGTCGGTCACCTGGATCCAGGGCATCATGACATTGGCCGTGCAGCCCTGATAGCCGTTGGACTGGGTCTTGCCTACCTTGATGGCATGCTCCTCCGGGCAGAACAGGACCGGTGGGGTTTTGTCCACGACCTTGATGACCTGGTCGTGGGTGCCGGTTTCGCCGGTACACATGTCGTGCAGGGTCCAGGTGCGTATGATGGTGTAACTGCCCTGACAGACTTCCAGCACCTTGTCGGTATGTCCGGACTGCAGGCTTCCACAACCTCCCCCAGATGGTGAGCCGGTGATGTCTGTCCCCGGGTAGTCGGTCGGACAGGTGAGCGCGGGCTCGTCGAGGTCATCGTAATTGGGGGGAAGTTCGACGGTGGAAAGGCTGGGGCGGCGGATATCGATCCGCTGCAGGCATTGGCTGGTGTTGCCGGCCTGGTCGGTAGCCGTCCAGTAACGGAAAATGGATTGCGACACACCGGCATTTTCGGCACAGGTGTAGTATTCGAGCTCTTCACTGTAGGCAAGCCCCTGTCCGATGGTGTTCATGTAGGGCTCCGGCGTGCAGTTGTCGGTAACGGGTACCGGATCGGACTGTCCGGCATAGAATACCTTGAGCTGGGGTCTGGGGTTTTCACCGGGGAAAGCTTCTCCGGTCCAGAATCCGTTCATGCCTGCAGGAACCAGCCAGCGGCCCGGGTTCTGGTTGATGGTGATGACACCATCTGTGGTTGGCGCCGTTCCCAGGGTGGCGACAACGCGGGTACCAAATCCGTTGCCGTTGTTGATGTACACCGCAACGCCGGCCGTGTTGCCTGCCGTCACCGGATAGTTGGTATGGAAAGGAATTTCGAACAGTTCCACCGTCGGGAATCCGGCGGTCACATTGATGTCGAGGTTGCCCACCTCGGTCCAGCCGGCGGCGCTGTTGAGGTTGCCCGCAAAGGTGCCGTTGCGCATGAAAATGCGCACGTTTTTCAAGCCGGCCGGATCACCGGCGAGGGCGGCCTGGATCTCCAGTCCTGTGATCTGCACCGTGTTGGCGGAGATATTGTCGATCTGGAAGGCATAGCCGGTCCAGTAATTGGTGTAGGGAACGTTTTGTTCGAGAGGGGTGGCCTGTTGGAAGAAGAAGGGCGCCGGCGCCAACGGGATATCCGCTCCGCAAGCGAGTTCCAGGTCGGCGCAGACCAGATTGGGGGGCATTTTCTCCTCAACGGTGATCTGACCCCAGCACTTGTTGCCGGTGACCGGATCGGTGACCAGCACCTTCCATGGACCTCCGATCTGGGCGCTCCCCACGAAGGGGCTGGAGGGCAGCGGCACATTCTGGGCATTGAAGATCGTCACTTCGTAATCGTCATAGCATCCGTACGGTCCGCCTTCGAGGACATCGTCCGCTCCCACCTCCGTCAGGCAATCTTCCCCCAGGGATATCTGGACGTTGTCGTTACATACCAGGTTGGTGACCGGATTGGCGTATTCGTACATCTCAATGGTGAAGGAGCACTCGTTCCGGTTGCCGGAGGCATCAAATCCTTCGTAGGTCACCGTCCAGGGGGTGTCGTCCTTGCAGAGCTCTTCGCCGGACAGAGGACCGCCGATTTGCGTCACTTCGCCTTCGCCTCCGAGCTGGTAGTTGACACGGAGGTAAGCGGCGCGGGGCTGGAAGGCAATTCCACCAAACAGACCGGCATTGGCTCCGGCGCCGTCATAGATGCGAATGTTGCCGTCATTGGACTGCAGGGTCCCCCCGTTGTACATGATCCGGCGGTTGAGGGTGGATCCGTTGTCGATCACGTAATAGATGGCGGCCGTCTGGCCGGCCGGAATCGTGAACGGGGTGCCAAAAGTGATATTTACATCGGAACCGCCTCCGGTCACGAAGGCACCGGTCACGTTGTACGCATTGTCATCCATCAGTGTCCAGCCGGCAGCATTGCCCAAATTGGGTTGATACGTGCCCAATCGCATATACACCTTAAAGTTGTAATTGCCGATCGGTGCCGCCGAAGCCCGCACCGTGACACCCGTCACCAGCATCGGGTCGGCGCTCAGGTTTTCCAGATTGTTGGCAAACCCGTACCAGCCGGAATTGCGCAGCGGATTTTGAAAGTGGGACATGACCGGCCCCACAAACGGACAGTTGTCCGTAATGGTCGGATCTGCCCAGCTCACCACGGCACAGCATAGTCCTGGGTCCAGATTGATGATGCGATGCGACGGACAGGTGATGACAGGCCTAAGGGTATCGAGGACGGTCACCACGGCCATACAAGTGGCGCTGTTGCCGCAATCATCCGTCACCGTCAGGACGATGTTGTTGGCGCCTTTGTCCTGGCACCCGAAGGCCGTTCTGGCCGGGGTCAGTACAACAGGGGAGCAATTGTCCGAACTGCCGTTGTCGATGTCGGCCGGGTTGAGGTTGGCCTCGCCATTGTCGTCCAGGTATAAGGTCGTGTTACGGCATTGGGCGATGGGCGGTGTATTGTCCTGGACGGTTACGATCTGGGTCATGACCGCCTGGTTGCCGCAATCGTCCGTGGCGGTCCAGGTGCGGGTCCGGGTTTCCCGCCCGATGCAATTGCCGGGCGTGATGGTCTCCGTGTACTGCACGGTCACTTCGACCGGGCCGGCCAGTTGGCCCGTATTGAGAGCGCCGGGCGACCAGGCCGCCGGACCGCTCCATACGAATTGGCTGTACTGGTTGCCGGCCCCGGTGAGTTGCAGGGATAGTCCTAGCGCAGGGGGCGGTTCCTGGGCGACGCCTATGTCGAGGGACAGTTGTCCCGCTGCCGGGCCGTCTGCCGCCACAAAAGCCCCTTCATAACTCAAAAACTGAACGACCGTATTGGCACCCTGCACGAGGGCCAGGCCGTCAGGCGATCCGTTTTGAAGACCGTTGACTGGCAGAACAAAGGCCAGCGCACCGTATCCTTTGGCCTGGTTGGGAAGGACTCCCGATAGGGGCCGGATGTCATACACCTGTCCGTTGGCACCATTATACAAATACACCGTGTAATCAGATAAATCAATGCCGGCCGGTCCGGCAATCTCGAAGAATTCATTCTGATCGGTGCCTACATTGTCGTAGTGGATCTCGTTGATCCAGGGCTGGATGCCGGCTACCGGTCCGCAGCCATCCACGGCTTCTACCACCGGAGGCGCCGGAATGGCATCGCACTCGACAGTGATATTGGCCAGCATCACACTGAACATCGGCGCCTCGTTGTCCACCAGAGTGATTTCCTGGGTATGAACAACCAGATTGCCGCAGGCATCCTCGGCGGTCCAGGTGCGGGTGATGACCCCTTCACCCAGGCAGGCACCCGGTGTGAAGTTTTCGGTAAACCCGTATTCGATGAAGGTGGGGATGGGTAAGGAAAAGTTTTGCCCGGCATTGAGGGTACCCGGACTGTCGTCCACCGGACCGGCCCAGGTAAAATCACCCGGTGCCATACCGGATCCCACCCGCTGGAGGGTCAACCCGATCGCCGGGGCCGGTTCCTGGGCCACGCCCATATCCACGGCCACCATACCTGCGGCCGGGCCGTCGGCGGCCGTAAAGCTGCCCTCATAGCTGAGGAGTTCCAGCACCGCAACGCCCTGTACCAGCGCCACGCCGTCGTTGGGACCGTTCTGGATGCCATTGACCGGGTAGGCAAAGACCAGCGTACCGGTTCCGTTGCCTTCATCGGGAATGATACCGGACAGGTTGAGCGTGCCGTAAACGACGGCACTGCCCGGATTGGCGCCGTTGTACAGCACCAGGCTGTAACCGGCAAGATCAAGGCCGGCAGAACCGGCAATCTCGATGAATTCACCCTGGTCAGTGCCTACATTGTCGTAATGGATCTCGTTGATGAACACGACATCGCCAGGCATGCCGACCGTACAGTTGTCCGTCGCCGTCAGGGTCTCTGCCGGAGGAATCTGCGAGCAGGAAATCGTCAGGTCCTGGGGCAGTGGGTTCTGATCCCAAACGGGAGCCGTGGTGTCCTCCACTGTAATGACCTGGGTGTGGGTGATGACATTGTCACAATTGTCCGTCGCGGTCCATGTGCGGGTCAGGGTATAACGGTGTGGGCAGTTGCCGTCGGTACGGCTCTCCCCGTAAACCACTTCAACATCGTCATCACAATTGTCGGAAGCGGTGACCGGAGACGGGGGCGCCGGCACCTGGTCGCATTCGACGGTCACGTTGCCCGGCATGGGCTGATCCCAGACGGGCGGGGTGGTGTCTTCCACGGTAATGACCTGGGTGTGGGTCGTGGCATTGCCGCATGGATCTGTGGCCGTCCAGGTCCGGGTAAGTGTGTAGGCGTCCGCACAGGCACCCGGTGCTTCCACCTGGTTGAACGTCACTGTCACGCCGGGACCCTGCGGGTCGGCACCGAATTCCTGGCCGTCATTCAAGGTTCCGGGGCTTTCCGTGTCCGGTCCGGTCCAGGTAAAATCCGGATAATCCGAACCGGTGCCGATCAGTTGGAGGCTGAGGCCGACCGGTTCGTTGCCCACTTCCGAAACGCCGATGTCGGTGGACATCATGCCGACGGCCGGGCCATCCGTGGCTATGAAGGCTCCTTCATAACTGAGAAACTGGAGGACGGTATTGGACGGATCCACGAGCGCCAGGCCGTCGGGGGCTCCGTTCTGGATACCCACAAAGTAGAAAGCCAGAGCGCCTGTTCCCATGCCTTCATCAGGGAGAATGCCTGACAGATTGGTGGTGCCATACGAGGCCCCGTTGGAGCCGTTGTACCAGACGATGGTATAACCGGTCAGGTCCTGGCCGGCTGTTCCTGCTACTTCGCCAAATTCATTGACATCCGCTCCCGTGTTGTCGTAATGAAGTTCGTTGATGAACAGCACGTTAATCCCGCCACCGCCGGTGGCGCAATTGTCGGTGGCGGTAAGATCATCGGGATCCGGTACGGCGTCGCATTCCACGGTCAGATCCTGAGGCAGAAGATTCTGGTCCCAGGTGGGTGGGGTAGTGTCTTCGACGGTGATGATTTGTTCGCAGGATGTGGTATTGCCCAAAACGTCCTGAGCTGTCCAGGTCCGTATGATGGTGCCTGTATATCCGCCACACCCGGAAAAATCCTCCAGATCTGCATAGCTGACACCGGCGACAGGGTCACAATCCACGGAGGCAACCGCCTGCCCGGTAAAAACGGTGTCTGCAGATTCGTCGCACTCAATGGTCACAGGATCCGGGCAGCTAATCATACAATTTCCGCCGGGAGGCACAGCGAATGTCGCCGCGAGAACGATGTCATCAAGTCCGAATTCATCGCGGGAGCCCGAGCCGGAGACATCAGCACCACTCCATCGTATGTAGTAGTAACCGCCGGGCGCCACGTTCAGTCCGGTCAGGGTGATGCTTCGCGAAGGAGCGGCGCCGACCAGGACCCAGCCATTGCCGTCCAAAGCCTCCGGAGAGGTGTAGTTGAGAGTTGCTTCCGGGGTGTAGGTGATATCGTCGGACGAATGGGAAAAGTTGAACGAGTTGGCTCTCGCCTGGTCATTGCGTATGTAGATGTTATAGGAAACGTCGAGCTCGGTAATGGCGGTGGTTCCGGTGTTTTCAATGCGCAGGGTAAGGGTGCCGGGCGCCCAGTCTGATCCTCCGGGTTGGATCATCAGGCATGGATTGGCGACGGACTGGGGAGCGGCGGTATAGGCGTAAAAGCCGCCGGTGGTCACCGATGCGCCGGCGGACCCCCGGGCATAGTCACCGGTAAGCCTGGTGCCCCCGAAGGCCAGTGCTCCGTCACTCCATCCCGTTACGGCCCAGGCTTGCGAATTGAGACGCCCTGCGGTGGAGGGGGTGGGTTCGAAGCCGGCACCGGCAAAGGGAGAGGCGGGACTGGTAGCCACTGAGGCCGGCATGGCGGCGCTGAAGTCGAGCGTAAGGGTCGGGCTTCCGTTGGAAAGTTGGGCTTGCGCGGTTGCACCGACTGCTCCGGAGAGGAGGCTGATCGTCAACAGCATCAACCGGCTCCAATGGCAGGAGGGTAAACGTCTTTTCATGGGATCACATTACCAAAAACCACCATAGCCAGTGGCTTGCGCCACCGGTTTTTTCCCGTCTGTGGACGGGTTGTTTCCTAATGGTTTTCGGGATAACGGATCCGGACAGTCGCCCTCCGGGATACCACACAAAGGTACATGACAAAGCCTTGTCATACAATGCTTTCACGCAAACTTATCCTCACGGAAAGGCCCTTATTCATCACCGTTTTTTTATATAATTTCGTCCCTAATGTATAAAAACATTCATTACAACCAAATGGGCATTGCAACGGCTCGAATTGCTGAAGGCAAGCCGTCCCTGTTTTTTTCAATGATGCCGGAAAATCGGAAGAAATGGACGCCTGGGGGGGCCATTTCCATGGCCCGTGGTTAACTTTATCCGCATGAACAACCTCCGCATCGCCCTTCTTCAAACGCCGTTGTACTGGGAAAATCCTGCCCTCAACCGCCAGATGCTGGCCTGGAAGATCAGGGATCTGGGCGGTGAAGCGGATCTTATCGTGTTGCCGGAGATGATGACCAGCGGGTTTACCATGCATCCGGAGAAAGTCGCCGAGACCATGGACGGCCCCACCCTTCAGGAGATGCAGGGCTGGAGCCACGAGACCGGGGCGGCCATATGCGGCAGCCTGGTGATCCGGGAAGACGGACGATTCTACAACCGGCTGGTATGGGTAGAACCGGAAGGCAGGGTGTTGCATTACGACAAGAGGCATTTGTTCGGTCTGGCCGGCGAGCAGGAGACTTATACCCCCGGCCATCAAAGGCTGTTGATTGCATGGAGGGAATGGCGCATCCTGCCGCTTATCTGTTACGACCTCCGTTTCCCTGTCTGGTGCCGCAATACCGACGATTTTGACCTGATGCTCGTAGTGGCCAATTGGCCGGAGCCCCGGCGCCGGCACTGGCAGGCATTGCTCACTGCACGTGCTATCGAGAACCAGTGCTATGTGGCCGGTGTCAACCGGATAGGCCGGGATGACAACGGCCATGAATATGCGGGGGATACGGCCCTCATCGACTACCAGGGCGATACCCTGCTTGCCGGTGCCAATGTGGAAACGGTGCTGACGGCCACGCTGGACAGGGAAGCGCTGCTCCGCTATCGGGAGCGACTCCCCTTCCTGGCCGACCGGGATCCATTTTCCCTCCCGGCGTAGCGCTATCGGCCCGTCCAAACTCAACAAGGGGCAGCGCCCTTTGCCCTTGACCATCAACCCCCAATCGCAGATGGACCAAAGGTCCTTCCCAAATTAGCGCCATCGGCACTAACTATCATTCAAATTTTTTCTTCCCTGCATAAAATGGAAAGTACTCTAATTGTCCGTTCCTTCAAGCAAGAAATCCCTGATTTTTTCTAATCCTCCACATAAAACAAAAATACACCGTCTTCATGAAAAATCTTTTTTACAGATATCCATTGATGCGTATATGTCATTACATGATCATCCTGTAACAAGTGGTAGTTGTTATCTGCACCATTGTTTACTTCAACTCTGGCTTTAGCCCGGGTCAGATTCCCACCGCATTTGCCGGGAAAGTCCCTGGATATTCCCGAGTAAGCTCCTGTGCTTGTTAGAGAATTCTGTACAAACGCATAAAAACCCGACTTCATTGGCCTGAACTTGAACCTGAGATGGTATCGGCCTGCCTCATAGTTATATTCACCTATAGGCCCAAACTGATCCAGATACAGCCGAGTATCATCTTCCAACATTATCTCGCAATGGGAAAATGCTCGAACACTGGTGGATACATTAGAATCCAATAAATCGATCAGTACGAAGGTCAATTGAAAATTAAAATCTTCCAAGAGATAGGAATTGCCATTTGCCTCCATCACTTCATGCGGAAAATCAGCCGTAACACTAATGGTATCTCCTACTTTAAACTCTGCTTTGGCCGGAGTAACCGCATGTGGCAAGACAAACCAATAGCTGTTCGTCGGCACATCACAGGTTTTGACACAACCAAGTCCCGGATATAAGATCAACAGAACGAGCAAAAGTAGGTTAGTCATACAATTGATAGGCCCACATTGGAATAATCCTTGTACAGGAGTCCTATCACAGGCAGGGAATGAATCATTCTGTCCATCTTGCAGGTCCCAGTACAAGCCCATGAGAACATGATCAACGTTAAAGTTGCGAAATCTTACAAGGTCTATGGTCAGGACAAAACTATCATTTAATTTCATCGAAATCAAAAGAAACATTGGTTCGGGCTTTCAGCCCAAGAAGCATTCCCGCCATTGCGCCTTCGGCGCGTCCCAACCTACCAAGGGGCAACGCCCCTTGACGCTACGCCCTCATGCGTAAAAGGACCGAAGGTCCGCCCCAACCTACCAAGGGGAAGCGCCCTTTGCCTACAGCCCCCACAGACGAGGGCCGAAGGCCCGTCCCATCAAAACGCCACCGGCGCGAGCATTCATTCAAATCTGTACTTACTTTTCAAAATTGAAAGAGACAATTAATACCCAATCTTTCAATGCAGATACTCCAACAAGAATTCTACTCCTCCACATAAAATACAAAAACCCCTTGCCGATGGAAATTTTGCTGATTAACTCGCCACGTATACGTTGCCCCTTCGAAGTGCTCATCCTGGAGAAGATGGTAGTTGTTTTCATCACCATTATTGACCTCCACAAAGGCTGCTACTGAAGGGCCGCGTCGACGCTTACATTTGCCAGGGAAATCCTTTTGTATGCCTGAATAGGTTCCATCACTCGTCAGTGATCTTTGCACCAAGGCATAAAAACCTGGCTTTATGGGACGAAACTTAAACCCCAATCGATAGCGACCATCCTGATAGGTATATTCTCCGAGTGGACCAATATTATCCAGGAAAAGATTGGTATTCCCCTCCATCAAAATCTCGCAGGAGGAAAATGCCCTGACATAATTAGCAGGAATAGTGTCATATAAGTCATACAGAGAAAATGCCAGTTGAAAACTAAAATCCTCTAACAAGAAGGTCTCGTTCCTTGCAATATCCAAGATATAATGAGAAAAATCGGCGGATACACTTATGGTATCTCCCACCTTGTACACGGTACGGGCCGGACTGACGGTATGAGGGAGCACAAACAGGTAATTGCCCGGAATACAATCCTTTGTGCAACCCGCATATAAGACCCCAATCAAGCCTGCCAGAATGGCCATTCTGATAAGTTTATGAATTTCTGCTTTACAAAGATGCTTCGGGTTCATTACTGGGTGTTTAGGTAATCTTCAAACAGGTTATCCACTTCCTGAGAGTTAAGATTGTACACGGCTTTTAGCCTATCCCTGTATACCAAGGGATTCGTGACATCACTCGTCAAAATATTAAATAATTGAGCTATGGTTAGTCCGGAAATATGGTCACGAATTGCTCCACAGGGGATAGAACCTGGAGTTGGATCCCAATCACAAGCAGCAAATAATTCAGGTGCAGCATCTTGCACGTCCCAATGAACACCTATTGGAATGTGGTCTTCATTACGATTGCGTCGTCTTTCAAGTACATCAGTAAGCAAATCTGGCTCAATGAACCTCATTGATGTCATAAGGAACTCAATGTGGTGAGCCCAAGACTCACAGATAGCGATGCGACCAGCTTTAAAACTGTTCTTATTACCGGCGCCATCATCTGTCACTCCAGCGGCCTCCACCAGCTCCCTCCAGAATACCCACCCGACATTTATAAAGTGCGAAGCATGTGCGAATTCATGATATGCAAGGCGCTTTAGTTGATAAGTTAAGCTCCGAGGTCTGTCAAATTGATCTGTGCCAATATACACGTCAGGCAATTGGGCATAAACATTGTTTAAAATAGGTATAAAAGGAGCAGTATACCATCCGGTAATAAACAAAATATTAGGAGGAACCAAAAGCCAGTTCTTCATCAAAGCGTAACCAAAATCATGTTGATAGCCAGCGTATACATCTATGTATGGTGGCGTAGCAATTCCAAGCTGACCTGCCATATCATGAAACTCGTGCAGGGCATTATTGATTGTTGCTGCAGACCATAATCTGTGATAATTTGATCCATGATTACTTGACACATCATATTTTATTTGGTAATTGTTAAATGTTGGCCCTGCCTTCTTGCCGATATAGTCCTTAATAATTTGTTTCCATTGCCAAAGTTTATTCCAATTGGCAGCAACTCCTCTTATTCTACATCTATTATTTTTGTAGCGCACCCAGGACCATACCTCTCCGGAAAATTCCTTGTTCATGTGAAAACACCCCTGGTGATTGGTCCAGGTATCATCTTCGGTAAACCATGTGTTCTTCATGATCACCTTGACGAGTCGCACGCCTTCCCACAAGTTGTTTTCAGTATTCCTGACTTGAATACACCCTGCCGGAATTCGTTTATTATTAGGTACGACACATCCGCAATCATTGTACAGCGGATCCGGATTGGGATCGCTCGGGTTGGAACTCCAGAAACATTGAGGCCAAATTGGTGCCCCTGGTTCACACGGGATGTCTAATGGCTCTGTTGTCACGGAATCACCAGTCAGACAAAACGGATAGTCTGGCGAGCCTGGTTGACACCCGGAAGGTGTCGTATATGGAATGAAAGACCCATCCGACTGCTCACGATAAATGGTATACGAGTTACCCGTAGCCCTGTAGGCATCGGCCACCACATAGGTATCATCCGGCAGCAATACCAATTCCTCGAGTACCGTGTATCCGGATATTGGTGATTGAAAGCCCGGCTCTACAACAGCATAAAAATAGGGCCAGTCCTCTTCTCCCAGTCCGGGTTGAGGATAATAATCGCCCATGATCAGTACCTCATTTTCCAGGGGATAATCATAGAGTTGTGTCGGAATGGCATTTTCAATGAGCAGATACTCCTCCTCATTGGCGGGAGCAAAGCGTACATAATGATGCGTTGCTGGCAACTGAGATAACATTGAACCATAAATGCGATTCCAGGCAGCGGTCATCTCGGCCACGGTGTAAGGATTGGTCCGTGCACTGCCCAATACGGTTTCTACCGGTTGTCCTTCTTCCCGGGTAGAGGCTTGATTCCCTCCCCGCAGGATAAGATAAGGTTTATCAGAGGTACTTGATGAAGAATATTGTTGCCCTTCGTCGATCCCACCCTTTCGGCAAGAAGAGTTCAGGCAGGTCATGATCAATGCTAAACTAAGAAAGATGGAGTAAAGTGCGAGGTGCGAGGTGCGAGGTGCGAGGTGCGAGGTGCGAGGTGCGAGGTGCAAGGTGCAATCATGACAGAACCATTCAATAAGCAAATTTACTGAATTTTTTCAATAATTGACCTTGATCAGAAAAAATTTCAAATCCAGACAGTCAAGCCGAATTAGTGTCCACCAAAGACGTCATATTCCTGATTTTCTGTATGCATCCTGTTCTGATGGTGAACCCTGA
>CAYYGN010000019.1:27059-60593 GCA_964471595.1 uncultured Saprospiraceae bacterium | reverse complement strand
CAAGCGGAATACCTGAGGCGCCAAGGGTCCTGTGCTGAAGCACGGGACCCTTTTTGCATAGGACTCTTGTGCCGGTAAGAGCGACCCTGACATCCGGTCCATAGGACCGGATCGTCTGCCCATCGGGCACATCGCGTCGAAGCGCGATGTGGGTTAATCCGTAGGTTCTTCCGCTTGCAGGGCAAGCGGAATACCTGAGGCGCCAAGGGTCCTGTGCTGAAGCACGGGACCCTTTTTAATGCATGAAACCATTGGTCAAAACGAAGCATGGCTATTGGGGGAGAATCGATGATGTTGTATTTTGAGATGGGTCTTTATTAAGGGCATTTCTAGTTTTGGCATCTGTTCATGGTTTTTTGATCAGAAAGGAACCGTTGTTCTCTCTCTCATGCCCTTGTTCGTCCGGAAAATGGATGCGATGGTCGAAAATAGCAGGCCGACCATCCTTGTCTTTCATCAGTTTTATGTCCGGTCGTTACATTTGAACACAAAGCTTGTCTATGAGACTGATTTACGCTTTTGGTTTCACCCTTTTCGCCCTTTGTCTGACGAGTCCGGTTTGGGCCCAGATGGACGGTGAATCATCGGTTTATGACGCCGCCCGGGCTGCCCGGCTCGGCGCTGACGACTACGGCATGGCCACCTATTACATGGCGCTGCTCACGCCCGGACCCGAAAGAAGCCAGGACTCCGCCACTACTGCCGCCATCCAGGCCGGGCATATGGCCCATATCATGCGCATGTCTGAATCAGGACAACTCGTCCTCGCCGGCCCGTTCCTCGATGGTACCCGATTCAGAGGCGTCTTTGTCTTTGATGTCGGTACCGAAGAGGAAGCGCGTGCCTTGTGTGCCCAGGATCCCGCCGTGCAGTCCGGAAGGCTGGAATTCATCCTCATCCCCTGGTATGCCTCCGCCGCCCTCAAGGAACTGGCGGGCATACATCGCACCCTGCAAAAAGTTTCATTCTCCCGCTGAATATCGTCTGGTTCGGATCTTCCGGGATGCCTTCCCGCTTTGGCTCCGGCATTTGGTTACACCCTACACCCCTCGAATTATGTTTCGCACTGTTGTTATCGGCCTTTTCATGATCGGATTCACCGCCCTTTCAGCACAGGATCCGGCCCTTTGGCTTCGCTATCCCGCCATCTCTCCGGACGGTCAGACGATCGTATTCAGTTACCGGGGCGACTTGTACCGCGTCCCGGCATCCGGCGGAATGGCCATACCGCTGACCGTCCATGAAGGCCGTGATTTCATGCCGGTGTGGTCGCCCGACGGGACGAAGATTGCCTTTGCCAGCGATCGTTTCGGCCAGTTTGATGTTTTTGTCATGCCTTCCACCGGAGGCGCTGCCACCCGTCTCACGTTTCATTCGTCCGGCGAGTTTCCAAAGGATTTCACACCGGACGGCAAGGAGGTGATTTACGCGGCCTCCCTGCTTGATGCCGCCAGCAACCAACAATTCCCCAGCGGCGTGTTGCCGGAATTGTATCGCATCCCCGTACAAGGGGGAATGCCCCGGCAACTTCTGACTACTCCGGCCATCAACGCCCGGTTCAACGCGGCAGGGACGCTGCTCGTGTTCCACGACCGCAAGGGATACGAAGACGAGTTTCGCAAGCACCACACCTCCAGTGTCGCCCGGGACATCTGGTCCTACGATCTGCAGAGTGCCCGTTACCGGCAGCTTACCACCCATCCGGCGGAGGACCGCAACCCGGTGGTCACACCCGACCAGCGCGGCGTCTATTTCCTCAGCGAGCGCAGCGGGACATTCAACGTTTGGAAAATGGATCTCGAAGGTCGCAATGAAACCATGATCACTCGTCTGGACAAACATCCTGTCCGTTATCTGACCATGAGCCGTGACGGACTGCTGTGTTTTTCCTGGGACGGGGAAATCCATACCATGCGTGAAGGGGAGAGTCCACGCAAAGTGACTGTAACGACCATTCAGGATCTGCCGGACAATACGGAGCGCATCATCCCTGCTCAAGGGGGAATTACCGAGTTGGCGGTGAGTCCCAACGGTAAGGAACTGGCTTATGTGTTCCGGGGGGAGATTTTCGCCGCTTCCGTCAAGGAAGGCACGACGCGTCGTATCACCGATTCGCCGGAACAGGAGCGGTCGGTGAGTTTCAGTCCGGATGGCCGAACGCTGCTCTATGCCGGCGAGCGGGATGGCAGTTGGAATGTTTACCAGACCCGGCTGGCCCGGGATGAGGAAAAATACTTCTTCAACGCCACGGTCCTGGAGGAAAAACCGGTGGTTGCTACAACGGCCGATGAATTTCAGCCGTCCTGGTCGCCGGACGGCAAGGAAGTGGCCTTTCTGGAAAACCGGACCACCCTTCGGGTGATCCGTCCCGAATCGGGCCAGGTGCGTACGGTCCTGCCCCCCGATCACAACTACAGCTATGCCGATGGCGACCAGTTTTATGAATGGTCACCTGACGGAAAATGGTTTCTGGTGGAATTCCTGCAACCCCGGCAATGGATCAGCGAGGTCGGGCTGGTGAGCGCCGAGGGCGGCAAGCCGGTGGTCAACCTTTCGGAAAGCGGATATTCGGACGCAGTGCCCCAATGGATCATGGGAGGGAAAGGCGTCATGTGGTACAGCGATCGCGACGGGATGAAAAACCACGCGAGCTGGGGCAGTCAGGCCGATGTGTATGCCATGATCTTCACGCGGGAAGCATGGGACCGGTTCCGGTTGTCCAAAGAAGAATTTGATTTGCTCAAGGAAGAAGAAGACAAGGCGAAGGAAAAAGACAAAGAAAAAGGAGAGGACAAAAAGGAGGATGCATCCGGAGGCAAGAGCAAAAAGAAAAAGGATGAAGACGAGGTCAAAAAGCCGGAGCCTCTGGTATTCGACTGGGAGGACATGCAAGATCGCAAGCGGCGGTTGACGATTCATTCTGCCGATCTGGCGGGTGCGGTATTGTCGGCAGACGGAGAAAAATTGTATTACCTCGCCCAATTTGAAAAAGGCTGGGATCTGTGGCAGACCGAACTGCGTACCCACGAGACCAAGATCCTGGCCAAGCTCGGTGCAGAAAGTGCGGGAGATCTACAGATGGACAAAGAGGGCAAAGCCCTGTTTCTGCTGGCCGATGGCGCGGTCACCCGAATCGAAACGGAGGGTGGCAAAAGGGAAAGCATCGCCACCAAAGGCGAAATGGTCCTTCGTGCCTCGCAGGAACGCGCCTATCTCTATGATCACATCGTTCGCCAGGTGGCGGAGAAATTCTATGTGACCGACCTGCATGGTGTCGACTGGGCAGGCTATACGCGTCACTATCGCCGCTTTTTGCCGCATATCCACAACGACTATGATTTTGCGGAAATGCTCAGTGAATTGTTGGGAGAACTGAATGCCTCCCATACCGGCGCCCGGTACTGGTCCAATGCGCCTCAGGGTGACCGCACGGCATCGCTGGGTCTGTATTACGACGATGCGCACACAGGACCCGGGCTCAAAATCGCCGAAGTGATGGCCAAGAGTCCGGTCATCGTCAAGGATTCCCGGATCAAGGCGGGTGTTGTCATTGAAGCCATGGACGGTGTGGCCATTGCTGCCGGTACCAATCCGCATGCCCTGCTCAACCGGCGGGAAGGACGTCCGCTCCGGTTGTCGCTCTACGATCCTTCCAGCCAATCCAGATGGGAAGAAGTGGTGAAGCCCATTTCCCAGGGGGAGGAAAATGAACTGGTTTATCAGCGCTGGGTAAACCGCTGCCGGCATCTGGTGGACAGCCTCAGTGGCGGACGTATCGGCTACGTCCATGTGCGCGGAATGAATGATCCGAGCTACCGTGTTGCTTATGCGGATGCGCTGGGCAAGCACGCCGGGAAGGAAGCGCTTGTGGTGGACACCCGGTTTAATGGAGGGGGATGGTTGCACGACGATCTCGTCACTTTCCTCAACGGCAAGACGTATCTGACCTTCATGCCAAGGGGCCAGGATCTGGGGCAGGAACCCCAATTCAAATGGAGGAGGCCCAGCGTGGTGGTGATGAGCGAGAGCAATTACTCCGACGCCCACATGTTCCCCTTCACCTACAAGGCCCTGGGAGTGGGCAAGCTGGTCGGCATGCCCGTGCCGGGTACCGGCACTGCCGTGTGGTGGGAGCGTCTGCAAAGCGGCGTGATCTTCGGCATCCCCCAGGTCGGCATGGTCGGCCTTGACGGGCAGTATCTCGAAAACCAGGAATTGCAGCCCGATATCCGGGTGGCCAATGACCCTGGGGAGGTGCGCAAAGGCCGGGATCAGCAGTTGGAAGCGGCCGTGCGCGAATTGCTCGGCCAAATCGGAGGGTGAGTCGCTGAACCCTGTTCCGCAGGGTTTGTTGTACCTTCGTGAAGATGCCTGAGCGTTGGCGTAACGGTTATTCCGCCGTTTTGACGGTCGTCCTTGGATTGTCCTATGTATCCCAGGGATGGCATGGTGTTGTCTTTCACCATCACGATGACCCCTGCTGTGAGGAAGTGCCAGAGGGAGGCATGGAAACGGATTGTCATCTGTGTGACTTTGTTTTCCTGTCGGAGGTGCCTTCCCACGCCCCTGTCCTTGAGATGGTGGTTCAACCGATAGCCTACAGCAGGGACTATTGGACGCCTGATTTTTTGCCATCCATCGGGTTACGGGTCGCCCCTCCTCTGCGAGGCCCGCCTGTCCAGGCCTGATCCCGCCTTTCGCTTGCGATGGGGCATCAACCCGTTGCATGGACACCTTCAGGCTGCTTCCTGTCTCCTGCGGGCTGTCCGGACAAGGGGCGGGGTTGAGACAGGTCGATCATTATCTCCTCCAGATTTTACCGGTATTGACCGGATCCATTCCAGGAAGATGAATCGCTTAATTCCCTGTTTTTGGGTGTGGGCCCTGTTCCTGCCATTTGCCGGCTCGGCGCAGGATTGTCGCCTGACGGTGGCAGGTCGTGTACTGGATGCCCATGACGGTACCCCTTTGCCTTTTACTACGGTCTATGTGGCCGAGACCGGTAAAGGGACCTTGGCCGACACAACAGGCAGGTTTGTGCTGGAATCCCTGTGCGCCGGGACCTACACGCTGGTGGCTTCCCACGTCGGGTGCGACCCGGAAAGGACAGTCATGCACGTGGACCGCGATACGGTCCTGGTGATCTTTCTGGAGCACCACATCGAATTGCTGGACCCCGTAACGGCTACAGCCTATCGGGTGGAAGAGACCGCCTCCCAGACGAGGGGGGAACTTGCCGGTACGGCATTGAAAAGGCTGGCCGGTCGTTCGCTGGCTCAGATGCTTACCCGGATCAATGGCGTGAGGATGGTCCAGACGGGACCCGGGATCCAGAAGCCCGTCATTCAGGGATTGTACGGAAGCCGGATCCTCATCATCCAGAACGACGTCAGGCAGGAGGGCCAGCAGTGGGGCGTGGACCATGCCCCGGAGATCGATCCCACCGTGGCTGGACGTCTCGTGGTGATCAAAGGGGCGGAAGGGGTCCGTTATGGTCCTGACGCCCTGGGAGGCGTGATCCTGATCGCACCGGATCCCCTGCCCCGGACGCCGGGCACAGGGGGCTCTGTCCAGTCGGAATTTCAAACCAACGGATGGGGGGGCAAGCTCGCCGCCACCCTCCAGGGGGGTATAGGGCATACCGGATGGGGATGGCGATCGACCGGCTCGGCGCGGATCCTGGGTGACCAAAGAGCCCCTGCATACATCCTTAGTAATACCGGACTGCGGGAGTGGGGGTGGTCCGGGCAGGCCGGATATACCGGCAACCGTCATACGCTGGATGTTTACTACAGTTTTTACGCCGGAGAATTCGGCATCCTCCGGGCGGCCCATATCGGCAATCTCACGGACCTGGAGACGGCCATCAGGGCACCGGAGCCCTGGTACCAGCGACCCTTCGGTTATGAGGTGATCAATCCCCGCCAAAAAGTATGGCATCATTTGGCCAAGGCAGAGGCCAGCCGTCGTGTGGATGATCTGTGGACGCTCAAATCCCGTCTCAGTTTCCAGGCGGATGACCGGCAGGAGTACGACATCCGCCGCGGGGACCGGGATGATCGCCCTGCGCTCGATCTGCGCATCCTTACCACGCAATGGGAGCTCATCGCCGAGCACAGGCCCTGGCGGCACTGGAAAGGTTCGGCGGGCCTTTCGGTACAGCACCAGACCAATTTCAACCAGCCCGGTACCGGAACACGGCCCCTCATCCCCAATTTCATCACCGCTACGGCCTCCGTTTTTGCCTTGGAGCGATATCTGGCCGATGACTGGGAATGGGAAGCCGGTGGGCGGTATGATTTCAGGTATCTGGAAGTATCCCGAATTGACGAAAACGGCCGGTTGGTCGCCCCGGCCTACCGCTTTTCCAACATCAATTTTTCTACCGGCGGATTGTGGCGATTTGCGCCTCGTTGGAGCCTTTTGGTCAACGTAGGGACGGCGTTCCGGCCGCCGGGCGTCAACGAGCTTTTCAGTCAGGGGCTGCATCATGCCTCGGCTGCCATAGAGGAAGGGAATGACCGGTTGAAGGTGGAAAAAGCGATCAAGGGAGTGACGACAATCCGTTTTGCCGGACAGCGCGCCTCCCTGGAGCTTTCCGGTTTTGTCCAGCGGATTGGCGGATTTATTTATCTGCGGCCCGAAGCCGAATATGCCTTGACCATACGGGGAGCCTTCCCGGTGTTCAGGTATGTCCAGACCGACGCATTGCTGACCGGGGCGGACCTGCAAATGCAGTGGGCACCGGGAGGTGGCTGGTCCTGGATGGGACAGGCCTCACTGGTCCGGGCTGACGATCTGCGATCGGACCACTATTTGTTCGGGATCCCCCCCGTCCAGTTCTTTCAGGAGCTGACATGGGAAAAACCGGGGGTCAAATCCGGGCACTTGTGGCAGGTGGCCCTTTCGGCGCGTCATGTTCTCCGCCAGGACAGGTCGCCATCGTCGGATTTCCAACCGGCTCCTTCCGGGTTTACATTGCTGTCCGCCAGCGCCGCTCTGGAAATGCCCAGATCCCGCATCACCATCGGCGCGGACAACCTGCTGAACAACACCTATCGCGAATATCTCGATCGTTTGCGCTACTTCGCAGACGGTCCGGGTATCAGCGCTTATGCCAAATGGACAATTGACTTTTGAACCTTTACCTAAACTACCATTACCATGAGAATTTTCCTGTTCGGATCACTGGCTCTCATACTGAGCAGTGTCATTCTTTCATCCTGTAAAAAGGATGCCGATCCCGATCATGAGGAGGAGTTGATCACGACCGTGATTCTGACCTGGACCCCGGACGGGGTAGGCGCTCCCGTGATATTCACCTTCCGAGATCTCGATGGAGAAGGCGGCAATCCGCCGGTCGTCACTTCAGCTCCTTTGTCGGCCAATACCGAGTACACGCTGGATATCACGTTGCTCAATGAGTCGGTATCTCCCGCCGAGAACATCACGGCCGAGATACTGGCCGAAGCCGACGAGCACCAATTCTTCTTTGCCACCACTCCCGGCGTCAATCTCGCGTTTGCCTATCTGGACACGGATTCAAACGGAGCGGCCCTGGGCCTCCAGACGCGCATGGTCCTGGGCGACCCTTCGAGTGGAGAACTGCAAGTGACTTTACTGCACAATCTCAACAAAGGGGCCGCCGGTGTCCCGCAAGGCAATCCTGCCAATGCGGGCGGCGAGACGGACATCCAGGTGGAATTCGATATCGACATCCAGTAACCAGGCATTGGCAGAGGGATTCGGCCTGTGCCGATCCTGCTGCGATGAAGGATGAGGGGGCGGTCGCCGGAGAGCGTCCGCCCCTGTTTTCAGGGGTGGCTGATGGACGGGGCCAATGTGGGGTCGCCGCGTTAATTTTGTCCATCACCTGAGCGGATATGGACTATGCGGAGATTTACCGCTCCAAGCGGATCGGGCTCGAGGATATCCCCGGGTTGCTGCGCAGTGATACCGATGTGATTGTGGCGCAATGCGCCTCCGAGCCCCAGGGATGCATGAGCCGTTTTCACCTGGCAGCGGAAAGGGTGCGCGACGTCAAGGTGTTCTCCGTCCTGACGATGAAGCCTTATCCGTTTTATATGCTCCCGGAAATGAAAGGGAGATTCGAGTTGTGCAGCTGGTTCCATGCGCCGGGACCCCGGGAAGCGGTTAAAGCGGGGACCGGGACAGTGACCTTTGTCCCCAACATGCTCCACCGTGCCGGACTGGACAGGATCCAGGTCCGCAAACCCTATTTGTTTATCGGCACGTGCACACCGCCCGACGAGAAGGGATTTGTTTCCCTTTCGTTGGGGATCACGTATGAGAAAGATGTTCTGGAGGCGGCATCGGTGGTCGTGCTCGAGGTCAATGATCGTTTGCCCCGCACATTTGGCGACACGCAGATCCACATCAACGACGTGGATCACTTCGTCGAATTTTCCCAGACGCCGCCCACCTTGCCACCGGCCGAGCCGGACGCCATTTCCATGCAGATCGGTGCCCATATTGCCCGGCTGGTCGATGACGGATCGACCCTGCAACTCGGGATTGGCGAAATCCCGAATGCGGCCGCCCTGTCCCTTCGCGACAAGAACGATCTCGGCGTTCACACGGAGATGCTGGTGGATGCCATGATGGAACTCTATGAACTGGGCGTTATCACCAACAAGAAAAAGTCCATTTACAAGGACAAATTCGTGTGTACGTTTTCCATGGGCTCGGAAAAATTGTACCGCTGGCTGGACAACAATCAGGCGGTGGAATTTTTACGGGGGCGTTATGTCAACGATCCCTGTGTCGTGCGCAGGAATGCGCGTATGGTCTCGATCAATACCTGTCTGATGATCGACCTCACCGGGCAGGTAGCCAGCGAGTCGATAGGCACGCATCAGTATTCCGGTACGGGTGGTCAGACCGACACGGCGGTCGGTGCCATAGAGGGGCTGGACGGGTTGGGCAAGTCGATCATTGCCTGCCGGGCAACGGCCCGGGATGGGGCGATTTCCACCATTGTCCCCGTTTTGCCTCCCGGTACGGCGGTGACCCTGCACAGAAGCAATACCGATTGGGTGGTCACTGAATACGGAGCCGTGCGATTGCGCGGTCTGACCGTCAGGGAGCGGACCCGGGCCCTGATTGCCATCGCACATCCCGACTTCAGGCAAGACCTGGAGATCCAGGCCCGCCAATATGGTTTCATCTGAAAAGGAAAACAATGTTTCCAGTCGCCATCCGTGGCATAGGGATTTATGCACCTGGTGCTCCCATCGACCACGAGGAACTCCGCACTTTGACGGGGTTGGATATCAATGCGGACAAGCTGACCCAAAAATTGGGGATTCGGCGGCGACACATCGCCCGATTGCGGGGTTTGCCGGAAACGACCGCCGATTTTGCCACCCATGCCGCAAAATCGGCCCTGGCAGATGCTGGCATTGACGCGTCGGCGCTGGATCTCATTGTGGTGGGCACTGATACCCCCGAATACATTTCCCCATCCACCAGCATGGTGGTCCAGGGCAGACTCACCGGCGGAGAAACGTGGGCGGCCTCCTTTGATGTGGCGGCCTCCTGTGCGAGTTTCACCATTGCTCTTGACACGGCGGTGCGTATCCTCGCTTCCCGGGAGGACATGCGATATGCCCTGGTGATCGGCGTGTACAACATGCAGGCTTTTGTGCGGCCGGATGATGTCTTCGGCATGTCCATTTTTGCCGATGGAGCAGGGGCCTTTGTCCTGGGTAAAACAACTCAGGGCGAGTCGTCCGTTTATATCGACGGCCAGCAACTGACCGACGGCACCCAATGGGATTATATCGGTGTGTATGCGGGAGGGACACATCAACCGGTCACGCGTGAACGGCTGGACACTGGCGCGTACGGTCTCCAACTCCTGCAGCCCATGCCGGCCGACAGGAATGTGCGGCTCTGGCCGATGGCCATCGAACACTTGTTGGGCAGGGTGGGCATGCCGTTGGGTGAAGTGGATCATTTCATATTCACCCAGATCAACCGGTCGGTCATCGAGCAGGTGATGGAGGTCCTGGGTCAGCCCCTGGAAAAAACCACATTTGCCATGGAGGACTACGGCTATACAGGTTCGGCTTGTGTGCCGATGGCCTTTCATCATGCGGTGACGCGGGGCAGGATAAAAAGGGGAGACCGCGTCTTGATGGCGGCATCGGGGGCCGGTTTGGCGGTGGGATGCAACCTGTTGGTGTATTGAGGGGCAAATAAAAAGCCGGAGGACCACCTTTGTCGTCCCCAGGCTTACCCCAAAACCATTGCCTCTTTGGTGGCCGGCTGGATGTGTGCCGGTCATACGGTGACTATCAAAAGCAGGACCGGTCCGGTCCGGACGGCTGGAAAACAAAGTCCGCCCGATCCGGAGGGACGGGGAAGCACCAATGCCCTGTGTGAATGCTGTGGGGAGCATGCCCCATGGCCGGTAAGGGTGCTGGAAAAGCGCTGGTGATCTCCGCGGGCTTGACATGGAGATCAAAGGACCCGCTAAGAAGGGTGGACGTGGAGGAGAGAGAGAAAAAGGCGATCCATCCGAGGATGGAAACGGGCAAGATTACTCCGGCCCAACCGGCATGGACGGGACCTGAGGATGGGTGATTGTTCATGGGGTGGATATTGGATATACAAACAGGCTCCAACTCCCGTGTGGAGAGACAGAGCAAGGGAAAAATCGCGCCTGGGGCGCTGGCCAATGGAAAGGGGATACCGGTCCGGGATCAAACCGGATTTTGGGGCTACGCGAGCAGAAAGTCGGGTTTTCTCAAGGGATTCGGTTCATGGGTGAATAATGGGTTCGTTGGTCAGACAAAATTAAAGGCGGTAAAACCGGCGCGCATACCCAATGCGGGATAATTTTTACATATGACAATAATAAATTGAATAAAATTAAATGTATAAATTCGGAATGCCTGACGAGGAGAATGATACCCATCGGCAAGAATCCGGGGGTTGTGACATCCTTGTGATCCGCATCACCGAGCCGGCGAGACCGGTGCATGTACCTTTGTCGGGTCAAACCAAAACACCATGCAGGTAGATCAAATTCTCAAAACACAAGCACCGCTCATCGTGGATGTGCGCGAACCCTTCGAATTTGCCACCGGCCATGTCGCCGGTGCGGAGAACATCCCCCTTGGGCAGATCCCGGGGCAAATTGACCGGTTCCGCCACCTCGGCAAGCCGATAGTTTTTTATTGCCGGTCGGGCATGCGGAGCGGACAGGCGGTTTCATTTCTCAAGGGGGTGGGTGTGCATGACATCTACAACGGTGGCAGCCTGGAAGAAATGCAGTACATCATGGGTGTGCCCGCCTGAAATGCATAACGTATGGGACTGTTTGCCTTATTAAAGAAATGGCTGGGCGGCAATCGTGAAGAAGTTGTCCAGCTCCTTGCGTCAGGTGCGGTGGTTCTGGATGTCCGCACGGCCGCCGAGTACCGCAGCGGTCATGTCCCGGGTTCGGTCCATATCCCGCTGGACCGGGTAGGAGCCGAAATGGAGCGCATCCGCAAGTTGAAAAGACCCGTGGTGACCTGCTGCGCAACGGGCCGGCGATCGGGGGTGGCAGCCGACATGATCCGTCAGGCCGGTATGGAATGTGTGAACGGAGGCGCCTGGACATCGGTGCGGCAAATGCTTCAAACAATCCCGAACACGCCATGAAGGCACAAACCGGAAGAACTTTTTGAATCCATGCCAACGAAGATCAATGAAGCCCGGGCGCACAATCGCCGCACCTTCTATCGGGTAGCGGTCATCATGATGTTACTGACGTCTCTGGTCGCCTGTCGTGAGCATACACCCCCTTCATCCCCTGCCCCTGCACACGCAGATGCGACCGTCTGGATAGAAAAGGGGAAGAGCATTCAGCAAGCCGTGTTTGCCGTATTGAGTGAAAACTTATCCACGGCCATGGCGGAGGGTGGCGTCCCTGCCGCGGTGCCGTATTGCCGTCTCCAGGCGCTTCCACTGACCGACAGTCTGGCACGCGTCCATGGTGTAACGATTCGACGGGCCACCCTGCAGCCTCGCAACCCGGCCAACCAAGCTACGGAATCCGAAACCGACATATTGGCCGGATTTCGCCGGGAGATCCTGGCCGGCCGTGAGCCCGTTCCTGTAGCTCGACGGGAAGGGGAGGAGATCGCCTACTATGGTCCGATACGGATACAGGCATTGTGCCTGAATTGTCATGGTGTTTCCGGCAAAGAACTGCAGCCGGAAAACGAGGCGTTGATACGCTCCCTCTATCCCGAAGACCAGGCTACGGGATATGCGTTGGGCGATCTGCGCGGCGTGTGGCACATCCGGTGGAAAGCCGAGTGATCGTCAGGTCACCACAGGCAGACAAGTACCGGCAAGGAAGGAAAAATCCGGTATCCCCAGCGGAACGTCCTGGAGCCCTGTCATGCCATTACGGGACAGGAAGAACGGGTAAAAGTCCCGGCATCAGGACAATTGCATGGGCACTTCCATGAGGAGAATGCGGGAGTAGGTTTCGGATCGGACTTCCAGGGAGTCGGTATCCCAGATCCCGAGGCCGTCACGGGGATGCAAGTCCTGACCGGCGATGGTGGCATCCCCTTCAATCATGAAGGCGTACACCCCGTTGCCGGGTTTTCTGAGGCGATAGGTTTCCTTTTGTCCCTGCTGGAAATCGCCGAGGTGAAACCAGGCGTCCTGGTGGATCCACACACCCTGATCGTCGGCGGAGGGGGACAGGATCTGGTTGAACCGGCCAGTTTGCAGCAGGGAGCGCAGGGAGATCTGGTCGTAGCGGGGTGTCACCCCTTTCTCCCTCGGGAATACCCAAATCTGAAGGAACCGGACATCCCGGTCGCGATTCCGGTTGAATTCGCTGTGACGAACCCCTGTCCCGGCACTCATGACCTGGACGTCGCCCTCCCGGATGACCGCTACGTTGCCCATGGAATCCTTGTGTTCCAGATCGCCGGCCAGCGGAATGGAGATGATCTCCATGTTGTCATGCGGATGCGTGGCAAATCCACGTCCTGGCGCCACCACATCGTCATTGAGCACCCGCAATACACCAAAATGAATGCGCTCCGGATGGTAATACTGGGCAAAACTGAAGGTATGGCGGGACAACAGCCAACCATGATCGGCTTTTCCGCGGGTATCGGCGCGGTGAAGGATCATTTTCAGGGTCGAGTCGGAAGAAGTCATCATGTCGGGGTGCGTAGGCAAATGGTTGAAACCGATGGGTTCGGCCAGTTGATCATAGGTGGATTTCCCTCTGATTGAAGCGCGCAAGGCGGAAATTCCGGCCGTTATGCCGGCGACCCCCAGCGCGGTCTGGCGTAAAAATTTCTTGCGGTCCATTTTCGTAAAACATCCGTGATGGCAGGAATGTTCCTTTTCCATGACCGGACGACATGCACCAACCGGAAAATACTGGCATACCGGACTTCTCATCATAGGGTACCTGGTCCTTGTCCCCGTATTTGGAGAGCATTCGTACCGGGCAATGGCACAACCGGGCAAGGGCGCGGTGCGGTTTGATGTTTACCAGGCGGGTGAGGATGTCATCCTGGATGTCGTCCTCCAGGCAGGTTATACCTGTAACGGGATCCGGTTTCTCCGGCGGACGGATTCGGAGGATTTTCAGGAGATCGGGTATATCCCCGGGGTTTGTGGCAATGACTCTTTTGAGGTGCCGTACACATGGCGGGACTCCATGCCCCCGCCCTTTGTGCCTCTCCATTATGTCGCGGTATTCGGGGCCCAGGATACCACGCCGGTGCGCACCGTCATCAGGTGGGATACGGGGCAGGAAGGTATTCATGTGTATCCCAATCCGGCGAGGAAATATGTCCGCGTCTGCGGTGATTTGGCGGATACGGGTCCGCTTGTATGCCGGGTGGTGGATCCCCTTGGCAGAGAGATGATAATCTGGCAGGGATTCGGACCCTGTCCGGAGTGGGAAGTGGGGACGTGGCCGCCGGGGAGTTACCTCATCCTGTTGGACCAGGGCGGCCGAAGGCGAACGGGAAAGCTATTGGTCCTTCCCTGAATCATCCGTGCCGCATCAATGCCCGGCGCGAATCTGCTGACTGACCTGTTTGATCTCCTGTTCGGAGGCCATGGGGTAGATCAGGAGCGCATCGGGTTCGTCGACGACAATCATTCCCGAGAGGCCGCGGACGACCACGGTTTTCCCGGGACGCGTCCGGATCAGGTTGTTTCCGGCATCCTGCAGAATGGACCGTCCCGTCTGGACGACATTGCCTTTTGTATCCTTGGGTAATTCGGCATACAGCGAAGCCCAAGTGCCCAGGTCTGACCATCCGATGTCGGCCGGAATCGTGTACACATTGCCGGCAAGTTCCATGACGGCGTAATCAATGCTGATGTCGGGAGTCTGTGGATATCGCACCTGAAGCTCGGCATATTCGTCCGGGGTATTCCAGGGCACGGAGGCCAGGCATTCCGGAATGCGGGGCGCGTAGGCCTCCAAAGCGCGCAGGATGGTGGTGGCCGAAAAGATGAAAATGCCGGCGTTCCAGAGATAATGACCTTGGGCGAGGTATGCCGTGGCGGTGTCGAGGCCGGGCTTTTCGCGAAAGGAGCGGACCCGGTGAATGTCGTTGACGCCTTGAAGATCGTAGTCGATATATCCGTAGCCGGTATCGGGTCTGGTTGGAGGTATGCCGAGCGTACAAATGGCGTCGGTCCCGGCAGCAAATGTCAGGGCTTTCCTCAGGGTATCCAGATAGACGGCCTCCTTGAGAATGAGGTGGTCACTGGGGGCCACCACGAGGCAGGCCTCCGGATCTTTGGCATGCAGTTTCATGGCAGCATACGCGATGCAGGGCGCCGTATTGTTGCGACTGGGTTCCGGCAGGATCTGACCGGATTTGAGTTCGGGCAATTGCTCGAGGACCAGGTCCACGTACTGCCGGTGGGTAGCCACAAGAATGCGGTCGGGTCCGGTAAGGGGCAAAAACCGCTCATAGGTCATGCGCAGCAGGCTTTTGCCGGTGCCGAGGATATCGAGGAATTGCTTGGGTCGCTCTTCGGTGGAGGCCGGCCAGAACCGTGTGCCGGCACCTCCGGCCATGATGAGGATATAGGTGTTTGCCAAGGGGAGGGGTTGAGGTATCCTTTAAACGATAGGGGCGGATGCAAGGGTACACAAAGCACTGCAATTTTCCTCGTTTTCGGCCGGCATGACCTGGATCATATGCCTATCTTCGTCGGATCATGGTCCTGCCCCTGGAGGGGCGGGTACCTTTGCGGCCATGTTCATGCCCAGCCCGGTACCCATCGCCAGTAATCCGTCTGACGCCGGAGACGCTTTGTATTGCCGGCACTGCGGGGAGCCATGCGGGGCCGAGACCGTCACCGATGAGGGTCATTCGTTTTGTTGCACCGGTTGCCAGATGGTGTACCGGATTTTACGCGACAACGGCCTTGATGATTTTTATGCCATTTCGGAAAAGCCGGGATTTGCTTTGGCCCGGAGGGAGAAGGCTGATTTCGGTTATCTCGACGACCCGGAGACGAGGGATCGCCTGTTGTTGTTCCGGCAGGGGAATACGGCACGGGTCATGTTCCGTCTCCCCCAGATCCATTGTGCATCCTGTGTGTGGCTGCTGGAAAAACTTTACCGATTGCACCCGGGGATCGTCCAAAGCAGGGTTCAATTCAACCGGAGGGAGCTGTCGGTCGTCTTCCGGCTTGACCAACTTTCCCTGCGCGGGTTGGTGGAATTGCTGGACCGCATCGGTTATCGCCCGGCCATCCATCTGGCCGATGTCGAGAAAGACCTGGTGCCCGGTGTCCAGCGACGGCTGATTTACCAGCTCGGCGTCGCGGGTTTTGCCTTCGGCAACATCATGCTGTTCAGTTTTCCGGAATATCTGGGGATGGATGCTTCCCGGGAGGAGGGTTTTGCCCGGTGGTTCGGCTATCTCAATCTCGCCCTGGCTCTTCCTGTGTTCTTTTTCTCTGCCACGGATTATTTCCGTTCGGCCTGGGCGGGCATCCGGGTCCGCGAGATCAATATGGATGTACCCATTTCGCTGGGGATCATCGCCCTTTTTGGCCAAAGTACTTACGATGTAGTTACCCAAACGGGACCCGGATATTTTGATTCCCTGGCGGGCCTGTTGTTTTTCATGCTGACGGGCAAGTGGTTTCAGCAAAAGAGTTTTGACCGCCTTTCTTTTGAGCGGGATTACAAGTCCTATTTCCCTGTATCGGCCACGCTGGAGGATGGATCGACCTTGTCCCTGCATCAATTGGCGCCGGGGCATCGCATCACGGTTCGCCATCAGGAGTTGGTCCCTGCCGACGGTATCCTTCTGGAAGGGGATGGCCGGGTGGATTACAGTTTCGTGACGGGTGAGAGTGAGCCCACAGGAGTTGGACCCGGGGAGAAGATTTATGCCGGCGGGCGGCAGACCGGGCCCCGGATCACTGTACAGATCACCCATTCGGTGCGGCAGAGTTACCTGACCCAGTTGTGGAACGAGCAGGCCTTTCAGACGCAGGACCGAGGTCGTGCCAGCCGGATCGCCCGCATCATGGGTACCTGGTTTACCTGGGTCGTGATGGCCATTGCACTGGCCACCCTGATCTACTGGTGGCCCCGCGACGCTTCCAGAGCGATCTATGCCTTTACCTCGGTGCTGATCATCGCGTGTCCATGCGCCATAGCCCTGGCCATTCCGTTCATTATGGGCAACGGCGTCAGGTTGCTGGGGCGTATCCACGCTTATGTCCGGCATCCTCAGGTACTGGAGAATCTGGCAGCCGTCCGGACTTTGGTCCTGGACAAAACCGGTACCATCACGCAGGCCGAGCAAAACGAAGTGCGATGGGAAGGGGTTGAACTGGAAGATGGGGACAGGCAGGCCATTTCCGCCCTGACACGCCAAAGCATGCACCCATTGAGCCGGAGTTTGTCCGGGGCTTTGGACCCGCCGCCGCGCGCCCTGAGGGTGGAAAATTTTGGGGAGATGCCCGGCAAGGGGATCGAGGGCCGGGTGTCCGGGGTTTATTGGCGCCTGGGCCGGTGGGACCGCAAGCCGGAAAGTCAGGGAGCTCCGACCCGCGTGGATGTCGAAAAGGATGGACGGCTTTTGGGCGGGTTTGTTTTTCGGCCGCGGTACCGCCCGGAGCTGACGGCGGTAATGTCGGCCCTGCCCGGTGACCTGGACCTTCATCTGGTGTCGGGCGACCAGCCGGTGGATACCGACTTTCTGGCGGATCTGGTAGGGGGCGTTGACCGCCTCCATTTCCGGCAGTTACCGGCCGACAAATTGCGATTTGTCGAAAACGCTCAAAAGAGGGGGACTTCCGTCGCCATGATCGGAGATGGTCTCAATGATGCCGGTGCGCTCAAACAGAGCAATGTGGGTATTGTCGTGACCGAAAACCTCAACAACTTCACGCCGGCATCCGACATGATCCTGTCCGCAGGAAGTTTCGGCCGTCTGCCCGATATTTTCACCCTGTCGCGACGGCTGGTTCGCCATGTATTCATCGCCTACGGTCTGGCCCTGATCTACAATACGGTGGGGTTGTCCTGGGCGGTGCAGGGGCAGCTGTCGCCGGTCATTGCGGCGGTGTTGATGCCGGCGAGCAGTGTGACCATTGTCCTGTATGCCTGGGTATCTACCTGGAGCGAGGCGGCTAGATTGCGATTTCCCCTCTCACCCTCTTGATGACCAATCGATGACAAAGATCATTTGCCAAATTGATTCGCCTCAAAGGACCTGCAATGACGGGGCTTCTAACTTGCGCCAAAATTCTGTACGGTGGAAATCCTGATATTGCTCATCGCCATAAGTCTGCTGGTGGCCATCGGATTTCTGGCGGCATTTATCTGGGCCACCCGGAGTGGTCAATTCGATGACGACCAGACGCCCGCCATGCGGATCCTCAATGACAACCCTGCCAAAGCTAAATCGGAATAGGTCATGGAAGTGAAATCTAACCAGGTCGAACAATTCTGGTACGACAACAAGATCGTCCTCGCTTTTGCCTGGGCCGCCGCCATATGGGGTGCGGTAGGGATGCTGGTCGGTCTGTGGATCGCCCTGGAATTGGTCTATCCCCAACTCAATTTCGCCACCTCCTGGCTAAGCTTTGGACGGTTGCGTCCCCTGCACACCAACGCCGTGATTTTTGCCTTTGTCGGCAACGGCATTTTCATGGGGGTCTATTATTCCCTGCAACGGCTCCTCAAAGCCAGAATGGCCAGTGACCTGCTGAGCTGGATCAATTTCTGGGGATGGCAATTCATTATCCTGTTGGCGGCCATCACCCTGCCGCTGGGGATTACGACATCCGCCGAATACGCCGAGCTGGAATGGCCGATCGACATCCTGATCGCCGTTGTCTGGGTGGTGTTCGGTCTCAACATGTTCCTGACGATTTTCAAGCGGCGGGAGAGCCACCTGTACGTTGCGATATGGTTTTATATCGCCACCTGGATCACGGTGACCGTGTTGCATGTGGTCAAGAGCCTCGAAATTCCCTTCTCCTTTTACAAAAGTTATCCGGTGTGGGCCGGCGTCCAGGACGCCTTGGTCCAATGGTGGTATGGCCACAATGCGGTGGCCTTTTTTCTGACCACGCCTTATCTGGGGTTGATGTATTATTTTCTGCCCAAGGCGGCCAATCGCCCGGTTTACAGTTATCGACTGTCCATCATTCACTTCTGGGCGCTGATCTTCATCTATATCTGGGCCGGTCCGCACCATCTTTTGTACACCTCCCTGCCCGACTGGGCACAGTCGCTCGGAACCGTCTTCTCCGTCATGCTCATCGCACCCTCCTGGGGCGGCATGATCAACGGCCTGCTGACGCTGAGAGGGGCCTGGGATCGCGTCCGGCAGGACCCCATCCTGAAGTTTATGGTAGTCGCCGTGACGGCCTACGGGATGGCCACCTTTGAAGGCCCCATGCTGTCCGTCAAAAGCATCAATGCCATTTCCCACTACACTGACTGGACGATTGCCCACGTCCACGTAGGCGCTTTGGGGTGGAACGGATTTTTGACGTTTGGAGTCCTGTACTGGCTGATCCCGCGATTGTATCGCACACCGCTTTATTCCACACGTCTCGCCAACCAGCACTTCTGGATCGGAACATTGGGCATCCTTTTTTACGCCATCCCCATGTATTGGTCGGGATTTGCCCAGAGTCTCATGTGGAAGCAATTTACCCCGGACGGATTTCTCAAATACGCCAATTTCCTGGAGACCGTCACACAGGTCATCCCCATGTACGCCACGCGGGCATTTGGAGGATTGCTCTTCCTGACCGGTGTCCTGATCATGATCTACAATCTCTGGGCGACCGTTCGGCAGGGTCAGTACATCGGGGATGAACAAGACGAAGCGCCGGCCCGTGAGCGCTACTTCGCCAGGGCCAGGGAGCACTGGCACAAGTGGATTGAGCGCCGGCCTACCCAGTTGTTGCTCGCCAGTACGGTGGTCATCCTCATTGGCGGCGCCGTCGAGATCATCCCCATGTTCATGGTGGAAAGCAATGTGCCGCGCATTGAAGCCGTGCGGCCCTACACCCCCCTGGAGCTGGAGGGACGCGATATTTATATCCGCGAAGGGTGTGTGGGGTGTCACTCGCAAATGATACGACCTTTCCGTTCGGAAGTCGAGCGATACGGGGAATTCTCCAAATCGGGCGAGTTCATTTATGACCGCCCCTTCCTATGGGGCTCCAAACGGACGGGTCCCGACCTCCACCGTCTGGGTGGAAAATATCCCGACAGTTGGCATTATCACCACATGCTGGATCCGGAGAGCATGTCACCAGGTTCCATCATGCCGCCGTATCCGTGGCTGATCACCGATGATCTCGACACCTCGCGGACGGCAGACAAAATCAAAGTCCTTCAGACACTCGGTACGCCTTACGGCAAAGGCTATGCGTCCATTGCTGTGGAGGACCTAAACAAACAGGCCGCCCAGGTGGCAGCCAGTCTCAAAAAAGACGGCATTGAACAGGATGGTCTGGCCGGAAAGGAAATCGTAGCCCTGATCGCCTATCTCCAGCGATTGGGCACGGACATCAACAAATCGACAGAACCCGCGAAATAATTCAACCATGTACAAACACCTTCTGGACCGCATGTCCGGTGAGATTGACGGCATGGCCGTGATTTCCCTGGTCCTGTTTGTGGTCGTATTTGCCATGGTCGTTTATGTCGCCCTGGCCGAGCGCAAAGCCCATGTGGATTACATGTCCCGGCTTCCGCTTGAAAAGGATTCCGAATCCATCGAAACTCCGCGTTGAGCTATGAAAAAGATCATTCCGACTTCAGCCCTGTTCCTGGCCGCCACCGGATTGTCGGCACAGACGGCCGCACAGGTCGACCCGGCCTTTTTTTCTGACCTCTTTGTCCGGCTGATCCTGATCGTCGCAGGCGTGGTCATGGTGGGATCCATCCTGGTCCTCTACCGGTTGCTGGTCAATGTCATCCGCAAGGAAGAGGAACTCATCATGCGGGCCAAGGGCGTGGCCATTCCCGAACCCGAGGTCAAACCCCAGGGCCCGTCCCTGCTGTCGCGCCTCTACCAGCGCCTTACGGAGTCCGTCCCGGTGGACAGGGAAGAGGACGTCTTGCTGGATCACGGTTTTGACGGAATTCGTGAGTTGGACAACAAACTCCCGCCCTGGTGGGTGGCCCTGTTTTATGTGACCATCATCTGGGGCGTGGGTTACATGTTCTATTACCACTGGGGAGGAAGTGGTCCGAGTTCCTATGAGGAATATGTCGAACAGGTGCGTGAAGGAGAAGAACAGGCGGCGGCCTATCTCGCCAGCCAGACCAGCCAGATCGACGAGAAAAATGTGACATTCCTGGAAGACCCGGCTGCACTGGATGGCGGAAAAACCATTTATATCAACAACTGTGCTGCCTGCCACGGGCAACAGGGGGAAGGAGGCGTGGGCCCCAATTTTGCGGATGACTACTATATTCACGGAGGAGACATCAAAGACATTTTCAAGGTGATCAAATACGGCGTGCCCGAAAAAGGAATGATCTCCTGGAAGAGCCAACTACGCCCTGTAGACATGCAGCAGGTGGCCAGTTACATCCTCTCCTTGCGCGGCACCAACCCGCCCAATCCGAAAGCGCCCGAAGGCGAACTGTATCAACCCTCTGGCGGCCAGGACACAATCGGGATTACCGATCAAAAGGAGGGATCCAGTCTTTGATCTCTCCTCCCCGTGACTGGCCCATGGCCGGCCTGAACAAAAGGAAATGAGCCAGGAGAAGAAAAGTATTGCCGATTTCATTTTCCAGCCGGAGGAGGATACCGAAGAATTTCGTGATACCATAGCCACGGTGGACGCCCGTGGAAAACGCGTGTGGGTGTATCCGAAAAAACCGGAGGGTTTTTTCACGCGATGGAGGACGTATGTCAGCTATGTTTTGTTGGCGATTCTTTTTGCCATGCCCTTTATCCGGATAGGGGGCGAGCCGCTTTTCCTTTTCAATGTCCTGGAACGGCAGTTCATTCTGTTTGGCCAGTTGTTCACGCCGCAAGACTTCCACCTTTTCGTTTTTGCGATGCTCACGTTGATCGTGTTCATCATCTTGTTTACCGTGGTGTATGGCCGGATTTTTTGTGGATGGATTTGTCCGCAGACCATATTCATGGAAGGGGTTTTCCGGCGCATCGAGTACGCCATCGAAGGGGATGCCAATGCCCAGCGCCGTCTGGAGGCCGCCCCGTGGAACAGTGAAAAGATCCGGAAAAAAGGACTGAAATATGCGATTTTTTACGGGATATCGGTGTTGATCTCCAATGTGTTTCTGGCGTACATTATCGGATCGGATCAGGTGTTGCGCATTATTCGCGAACCGGTGACCGCCCATCTGGGAGGCTTCGTTGCCATGCTGGTGTTTGCCGCGGTTTTCTATTTTGTTTTCGCCTACATGAGGGAGCAGGTATGCATTGTCGTCTGTCCCTACGGACGTCTGCAGGGTGTGCTGCTTGACCGGGATTCCATTGTCGTTGCCTATGATTTTGTGCGGGGCGAACCGAGAACCAAACTGAAAAAATCACGCACTTCGGAAGCTGTTGCCGGAGCGCCGCTGCAGGTGGCAGGCGATTGCATCGATTGCCGGTTGTGTGTGCAGGTATGCCCGACGGGTATTGATATCCGGAATGGCACCCAGCTCGAATGCATCAACTGCACGGTATGCATCGATGCCTGCGATGCGGTGATGGACAAGATCGAGCGGCCGAGGGGTTTGATCCGCTATGATTCCTACAATGGTATTGTCGAGAAGAAAAAACGGCGATTTACCCCGAGGATGGCCGCCTACACCGGAGTGCTGCTGGCGTTGATCGGACTGGAAGTATTCCTGCTGAATTATCGGGTCAGCGTGGAGGCGCTCGTGCTTCGCACGCCGGGCAAACTCTACCAGGAAGTGGACGATAACCGGCTTTCCAATCTCTACAATTACGAGCTGACCAACAAAACCAACCAGGAATACAGGGATATCCGGTTTCGTCTGTTGGATGTTCAGGGCGAGATTCAAATGATCGGCAAAGTGGCACCCCTGACCAAGGGCGGCCAATCATCGGGCTCCTTCTTTATTGTCCTTGAGAAATCGGAAGTCAAGGGGCACAAAAATCCGGTGTACGTGGAAGTCATGGTGGACGGAAAGGTCATCGACAAAGTCAAAACCAATTTCCTGGGGCCCATCCGATGACCATCATGCTTCTGACACCGCCGGCCACACATGTCGTATTTTCGCCCGTGTCTGACCAACCGCTACCATCATGAAATTCCACTGGGGATGGGGCATTGCCTCCGTCTATATCCTATTTGTTGCTGCCTTCCTGGTAGTCCTGTTCTACTCTTTCGGCCAGGACAATTCACTGGTTGTGGACGACTATTATCAGCAGGACATCCATTACCAGGAGCATATTGACCGACGCACCAATTACGAGCGGCTGACCGGTCAGGTAACACATGTTTATGATGCCGATGCCGCACTACTTACCCTGATTTTTCCGGAAGGCATGGACGACATCCAGGGGGAGTGTCACTTCTACCGCCCTTCCTCGGCGCGTCAGGATTACCGGGTTCCCTTGCGCCCCGATACCACCCACGTACGGGTCATCCCTGTCCGGCGACTCATTCCCGGCCGTTGGCGTGTCAAACTGGAATGGGCATCCGGTGGCAAATCCTATTACCATGAAGAGCCCCTTTTGATCACTGCTTCATCCCCGTCTCCGGGCCAATGATGGCCGGACTATTGCCATGTGGGCCGCGTTCCTGATGGGGTTTTTGGGCAGTCTCCACTGTGTGGGGATGTGCGGCCCGTTGGCGGTGGTGATCCACCAACAGGCGCTGGGGCAGGGCCGTTCACCCTGGCAGGGCATGGCGCTATACCATATGGGGCGTGTAGCGACTTATGTAGTACTGGGACTCCTGGTGGGTCTGATCAGTAGTGCATTGTGGGGTGTCTTCCAACAGGGCCTGTCGCTGCTGGCGGGATGCGTGTTGGTGTTGTCCGCGTTTTCCCTGCTGCCATGGGAGCGAAGGATTTGGGGATTGCCGGGACTGCGGTGGCTCGGTGCCCGTATCCCCGTGTGGTACCAGAAGTTCTTGCATCATCCCTCCCGTATGGCACCGTTGTATGGCGGAGCGGTCAACGGCCTGTTGCCCTGCGGCCTGGTATATCTGGCCCTGTCGGCCACCATGGTCACCGGTGATGCGGGTTTGAGCGCCGGGATGATGGCCCTTTTTGGATTGGGTACCATACCGGCGCTTGCCTTCACGCAGTTGGCCGGGTGGAAGGCCAGGGGCAGGATGCAGGCGGTCCGCCGATGGGTACTGCCCGCCTTTTTGTTGACGACTGGCATTTTTCTGATCCTGCGCGCCTTTTCGGTGCCGGTACCCGCCGATCTCCGGTTGCTGCAGCAACTCACGCATGTGCCCATGTGCCACTGAAGCCTCTCATCCCCTGAAACCGAAGGCCACCCCGAACCGTAGCCAGTTTTCCGGCATGGGATAACCGTCCACCAGGTAAAAGACCCGCGGAATGGTGGCCCCGTTTTCAGCGACTGATTTCCATCCGAAGATCATTTGTCCGGCATTTTCCAGTTCGACGAACAGCCGGAAACCCAATCGCTCCAGAGCAATGTATCCGTCAATTTGGGGAAACCACTCCCCTTCGGGTTGCTCCCGCACATAAAAAGCCTGGTTGACCGGCATATAACCCCAGGGAGTCCAGGGCGATATCAGCCTGACCTCTGCACCGATCCTGGTACGCAACGTACTGCGGAACCAAAGGCCCTCGTAAAACAGATCATGGCGGGTGATCCATTCAGGCATGGGCAGGCGGCTGTCCGTGCTGTTTTGCCAGCTCACCTGTTGGTGGAGATGCACGGGACCAAGCCGAAGCCGGTGCCGGACCCATGCCCTTTGCTGGGTGATGGACCCGCTGATCTGATCGGGCCATCCAGGCTCACGGAAATACAAGGCACCGGTCAAAACATGGAGGGACATGCCCGCTTCCAATTGCCAACCGGGGATACGGATGTCGCCAAAAAGGCTCTGCTGTTGCGGGAAGGTCCATCCGTGACGGTACACTTCGCGTCCGGAAACCGTCAATTCATTTTCCCACAAGTCCGGCGCTCTCCTACCCATGGCAACTCCTCCTGTCAAGCTTCCCCACCGCGGTACGTCCAGAATAGCCCTGCCCTCCAACACCCAGGAACCGGCCTGGTCGCCGAGATCCGCCTGACCGTTGGCCTGCAAGCGGAGTAAATCGCCCAATCCCATGTCCAGGGAAGCCAGCGCCAGGACGTTGTGGAGCGTAAATGACCGCCATTCATTGTCCACGTTGTGCCTTCGGTGTTCGATACCGGTTTCCAGACCGAAGGATCCTCCCCGTCGTCCGCGCCAGGAAAATCTGGCCGTAGCCAGATTGGACAAGGTGGACCAGGAAGTATATTGACGGACACCCCGGTCATCCGTCTGGAAGGGTCCGTAAAATCCGCCGGTCTCCGACAAGGCAGGGTCACTGTATTTGTAAAAGCGGTCTTGCCACCTCAGCCGGTGCCGGAGGAGGATCCGTCCGAGGCTGTCGCGATCCACCTTGCCTGTGAGGGCTACCTGATGGTCGAGGATATAGTCTTTTTCGCGGTATTTATAGCGTCCCTGCTGCAGCCACACCGGGATGGTAAGCCGGCTTTCATACAGGGGGTCTGCCAGCAGGGTATCGGTCCGGATGCCTCCGCTTTCCTCCTGGTCCAGCAGGTGGTTGCCATGCCCGACGAAAACGGCGTATTTGCCCGAAGGAATCTGGTAACGCAAACCGGCCCGCAGGGAAGAATGGTGGTTCATCAGGCGCGGGTATTCGCCCAGGTTGAAAATGCGGAGCCCCTCGAGGGTAAAGTCGGTGCCTTTGCCGAACCGGCGGCCCAGCACTCCGCGAAAAAGTCCGTCCTCAGAGGTGCGCCCCTGGGAATAATACACTTCTGAATAAGGTGTGCGGGCGTCGAGCAGATAAAGGCTGTCGGTCGCCAACAAATAAGGGGCAAAGGCGCTGGCCGTCACACGAAATCCGATGGGCGCGGGGAGCAGGGGATGCAGGGCACGGGCGGCGGTGCCGAGATTGTGCAGCCGGGCATATTCGGTGCCTTCCCGTTGTTCCAGCGGGTCATACCTCCGCATTTCGTCCAGGCCGGGCTGTTGGAAGGGCCTGCGTTCTTCCGGGCGGTTATACGCAAAACGGAACAGCAACAGGGAGTCCTCCCTGGTCAGCTTGACCGGCTCGTCCGGCATGGAGTCGGCCGCCGAGACGATGGCAGCGGCCGGAATGGAATCCGGGATCTGGGTTTGCGCTTTTGGAGGTCCTTGCAGCCAGCAAACAGCCAATAGGCACCAGCCGCACCCGCGTCGGGAAAAGGGGTTGAGGAGCCTCAAAGGAAGGCGCCTTTCCAAGGCATGCAAAAATGGCGGATGGCCCATCGGCCAAAAGTACGACGACCCCTGTACCTGACGGACATCCGGGCAACGCGTATCTTCGCCCGACAACCCCTCACCCATGCAGCCAAAGACTTATGGGGCCCGCGTGGACGGGCATCTCGAACTCCCCTTCACCATCAGCGAGCTGGAGCAAATGGATGTGCAGCCCGCCGGTGAAGGCCGGTGGCATTTCATTCACGAAGGACGCTCCTGGCATGTCGAAGTCGAAATGGCCGATTTTGCCAACAAATACTTTGAACTGCGCATTGATGGTTTCCGGCATCGCATCCAGTTGTCGGACCCTTACGACGTACTCGTCCAGCAACTGGGCCTGGCCAAAAAGGCGGCGCATGTCGCCAATGAGGTGCGGGCGCCCATGCCAGGATTGATCAGGGAAGTGTTTGTCGGGTCCGGGTCCGAGGTGAAGGCAGGTGACCCGGTCCTTATCCTGGAAGCCATGAAGATGGAGAACGTGATCAAAAGCCCGGGTGACGGCAGGGTGGCGGAGATCAAGGCACAGATCGGGACCGCCGTGGAGAAAGGGCAGGTTTTGGTGACCTTTGCGTAAGTCCTTGCAGGGACTTGGGGTAACCTGGAAAAATCCTTCTTGCCTGCCGGAAACCGGCCGGATCAGACGTCTACCCGCGCATACTTGGCATTGGCTTCGATGAATTCCCGGCGGGGTGGTACCTCGTCACCCATGAGCATGGAGAAGATGCGGTCGCATTCGGCGGCGTCATCAATGGTCACCTGCTTGAGGGTACGCCTTTCGGGGTCCATAGTGGTCTCCCAGAGCTGCTCGGCATTCATTTCACCGAGGCCCTTGTACCGCTGGATTTTGATATTCGATTCGTTGCCGCCGAATTCCTCGATCGCCGATTTCCGCTCCTCTTCATTCCAGGCGTAGCGGGACTGGCGTCCTTTGGCAACGAGGTACAGGGGCGGACTCGCGATGTACACGAAGCCCTCCTCGACCAAACGCCGCATGTAGCGGAAAAAGAAAGTGAGAATCAGGGTGACGATGTGACTGCCGTCCACGTCGGCGTCGCACATGATGACAATCTTGTGATAGCGGAGTTTTTCGATGTTAAGGATCCGTTCCCCCTCGTCATTTTCGTGAATGCTGACGCCCAGGGCCGTGAATATGTTTTTGATCTCCTCGTTTTCGTAAATCTTGTGTTCGAGGGCTTTCTCGACATTGAGGATTTTGCCGCGGAGGGGGAGGATGGCCTGGAAGTTGCGGTCCCTGCCTTGTTTGGCGGTACCGCCGGCCGAGTCGCCCTCAACGAGGAAAATCTCGCATGCGGCCGGATCCCTCGAACTGCAATCCGACAGTTTGCCGGGCAGCCCGCCTCCGGTGAGGGCTCCTTTGCGCTGGACCATTTCCCTGGCCTTGCGGGCCGCGTGGCGGGCTGTGGCGGCAAGGATCACCTTGTCGATGATCTTGCGGGCATCCTTGGGGTTTTCCTCAAGGAAAAACTTGAGGTGATCGCCCACGCACCGCGACACGATACCGTTGACCTCCGAGTTGCCCAGCTCTCCTTTTGTCTGGCCTTTGAATTGCGGTTCGGGCACTTTGACGGAAACGATGGCCGTAAGGCCCTCACGAAAATCTTCGCCACTGATCTCGAAATTGAGCTTCTTGAACATCCCGTTGTCATCGCCGTACTGTTTGAACAGACGGGCGATGGCGCGACGGAAGCCGTTGACGTGTGTGCCCCCATCCCGGGTGACGATGTTGTTGACATAGCTGAGGACGTTCTCGGAATACGAGGTGTTGTAATGCATGGCCACCTCGACCTCCACGTTTTCCTCCTTGCCCAGGATGTAAATGGGATCCTCGATGAGCGGGGTTTTGCTGGCATCCACATAGAGGACAAACTCGCGAAGTCCCCCTTCGGAATGGTATTCCTCCCGTTTGGGCTGGCCGTTGTCGTCGGTTTCCCGTTCGTCGGTCAGCGAAAGCCGGAGACCTTTGTTGAGGAAGGCCAGTTCCCGTAGCCGGTGGGAGAGGGTCTCGAATTTGAACTCCACCGTTTCGAAAATGGTGTCATCCGGCTTGAAGGTGACCCTGGTCCCGCTCTGGTCGGAGTCACCCACGGTCGTCACCGGACCCAGGGGTTTGCCCTGGCTGTATTCCTGGACCCAGATCTTGCCTTCGCGTTGCACCTCGGCTTTGAGGTGGATGGAGAGGGCGTTGACACAGGAAACCCCCACACCGTGCAATCCCCCGGAGACCTTGTAGGTGTCCTTGTCGAATTTGCCGCCGGCATGGAGGACGGTCATGACCACTTCCAGCGCCGATTTCTTCAGTTTTTCGTGCATCCCGGTGGGTATGCCCCGTCCATCATCACTGACCGAAAGGCTCCCGTCGCTGTGGATGATCACATCCACCCGGGTGGCATGTCCGGCGAGGTGTTCGTCAATGGAGTTGTCCACGACCTCGTACACGAGGTGATGCAGACCCTTGTAATCCGTGCTCCCGATGTACATTCCGGGACGTTTCCTCACCGCCTCCAGTCCTTCCAGGGCCTGGATGTTCGCCGCTGTATAATCACCCGCCTTTTTGGGCGGGGTTACGTTCACTTCACTCATGCGGCAAAGATACAAAAATCCCGGGTACCGGACCTTTCCGGCACCCCTTCCTGTGGCTTGTTCAAATGTCAGTAAATCAATCAGATACAATTGAATGTTTCGTATTTTTTGCCTCGATTTTACCCGATCGCGGGCCGGTCCGGGCGGAGATCATGATCTTTGCCTGTCATGCCGCATGTGTCCTCGGAAGAAATGCGTTTCATCTGTGCTTCCCCGGCTGAACTGGAAGGGATTGCGGCCCGTATGCTGGAAGCCATGGGTCATCGCCGCGTGGTCTTGTTGTACGGGGATCTGGGTGCGGGCAAAACCACGCTGGTGGCGGCGTTGGTGAAAAGTCTCGGCTCACCGGATGCCGTGAGCAGTCCTACGTTCGCCATTGTGCACGATTACCTTTTGCCGGATGGAGGTGGTGTGGTCCACCACCTGGACGCCTACCGGATCGAAAACCTGGATGAAGCCTGGGAGGCCGGACTGGAAGAGATTCTGGAAAGTGGTCACTGGACTTTTGTCGAATGGCCGGATGTCCTTGCGCCCTGGCTTCCGGCCCGTCGGGCTGAAATTTACCTGCGCATTCTGCCGGATTCCTCCAGAGAAATCGTATTTTTGATATTATGAGCAAGAGGATTCCCATTCCTTCGGAGTTGACCTCTGGCCAGCATGCCCACCAGGAACAGGCGCTGGCCATTCGCCCCAAGGGGCACCGTCTTTTTATCGGTATCCCCCGGGAATCTTCGACAGAAGAAAACCGGGTTGCGCTGGTCCCCTCCAACGTCGCCGCTCTCGTCGGTCATGGTCATCGGGTGGTCATCCAGAACAACGCCGGCAAGAGGGCCCATTTCCCCGATCATCTGTACAGCGAAGCGGGTGCAGAGATCGCCCACAGCGAGGAGGAGGTTTACAAGGCCGAGATCGTCATCCGCACGGCCCCCCCTTCCATGGATGAACTCGATCTGATGCATCCCAACCAGGTGCTCATTTCCCCCCTCCATCTGCCCGCCGTTCGCAGGGAGTATCTGGAAAAGCTGAGGACCAAAAGGGTCATCGCCCTGGCCATGGAGTATATCCAGGATGAATCCGGGGCTTTCCCGGTGGTGCGGATCATGAGTGAAATAGCCGGGATATCCTCCATCCTGACGGCTGCGGAATTGCTTTCCAAAGCCAACAAGGGCACCGGTTTGTTGTTGGGCGGGATCAGCGGTGTACCACCTGCCCGCGTCGTTATCCTGGGTTCGGGTGTCGTCGCGGAATACGCGGCCCGGGCCGCCCTCGGGCTGGGGGTGGAGGTACGGGTGTTCGACAACAACATCTACAAACTCATGCGGCTCAAGCACCACCTGGGCCACCAGATCTTTACCTCGGCCTTTGATCCTTACATTCTCGAAAGGGAACTGCGGGAGGCAGATGTCGCCATCGGAGCCATCCACAGCAAAAGCGGACGCACACCGGTAGTGGTCAGCGAAGAGGTCGTGAGCAAAATGAAGGACGGCGCCGTCATCATTGACATCAGCATTGACCAGGGGGGGTGTTTTGCCACCTCGGAGCTCACCACCCATTCCAAACCCACCTTTGTCAAGCACGGAGTCATCCATTATGGCGTGCCCAATATCCCTTCACGGGTCGCCAAAACCGCCTCCTCATCCGTGTCGAATATTCTGACGCCCATATTGCTGCGCCTGGAAACGCTGAGCGGGATCGAGTCCCTGTTGTATCAGAGTACGGGTCTCCGCAATGGCGTCTATGCCTACAAGGGCTGTATCACCAACTCCTACTTAGGTGAAAAATTCGACATTAAGGTCACGGATATCGACCTCCTGATGACATCGGTCCTTTGATGGCCTCCCGGCAGGCCACATTCGGTGCCATGGCGCGGTTTTCGCTTTGGACGGGTACCCGTCATCCGGTATCCTCCCTACCCCGTTTTTCTGTAGGTACCGGGCGCGACGCATAAGGCCGTTGTCCGTGGAGGTGCGTCACAAGGGGCCACGGCATTGCCTTCCTGCCTACCTTTGTACCGATGTTTGATACGTATGATGTCATCGTGGTCGGGGCCGGACATGCCGGTTGCGAGGCCGCCGTCGCTGCTGCCAACCTGGGATCGCGGGTTTTGCTCGTGACCATGAACATGCAGACCATCGCCCAGATGTCGTGCAATCCCGCCATGGGCGGCGTGGCCAAAGGGCAGATCGTCCGGGAGATCGATGCCCTGGGGGGCTATTCGGGGATTGTTACCGACCGCACCATGGTCCAGTTCCGTCTCCTCAACCGGTCCAAAGGGCCGGCTATGTGGAGCCCCCGCGCCCAAAGTGACCGCCAGCGGTTTGCCGAGACCTGGCGCAGCCTGCTGGAGGCACATCCCCGCATCGATTTCTGGCAAGACATGGTCAAGGGGTTGCTCGTGCGCGACGGGCGCGTCCACGGTGTCGTCACCGGCATGGGTCTGGAGATCCCCGGGCGTTCGGTCGTCCTCACCAACGGTACCTTTCTCAACGGCATCATTCACATCGGCGAAAAGCAGTTTGGCGGTGGTCGGGCCGGCGAAAAAGCCGCCACCGGCATCACCGAACAACTGGTAGCGCTCGGGTTCGAGTCCGGGCGCATGAAGACCGGGACCCCTCCCCGGCTCGACGGCCGCACGATCGATTATTCCGTGCTGGAGGTCCAGCCTGGCGATGACATCCCCGGGCGGTTTTCCTATACCGAAACACCGCTGCCGGAGCGCCAGCTCCCTTGTCATGTCGCCTACACCTCGCCGGATGTCCATGACACCCTGAGAGAGGGATTCGACCGTTCGCCCATGTTCAACGGCCGGATCCAGGGATTGGGACCCCGCTATTGCCCGTCGATCGAGGACAAGATCGATCGTTTTGCCGACCGCGACCGCCATCAGCTCTTTATCGAGCCCGAAGGCTGGAACACCTGCGAAGTATATGTCAACGGATTTTCGTCGTCCTTGCCCGAGGACGTGCAGTACAAAGCCATCCGTCGCGTCCGCGGACTGGAGCACGTGAAAATGTTCCGTCCGGGATATGCCATCGAGTACGATTTTTTTCCGCCCCATCAACTGGAGCTTTCTCTCGAAACCCGAATGATCAAGGGTCTGTTTTTTGCCGGTCAGATCAACGGGACCACAGGGTATGAGGAAGCCGCCTGCCAGGGACTGATGGCCGGCATCAATGCCCATCGCGCCGTAATCGGTGAAGATCCTTTCCTGTTGCGGCGCAGTGATGCGTATATCGGTGTATTGATAGATGACCTTGTCAACAAGGGGACCAATGAGCCCTACCGGATGTTTACTTCCCGGGCCGAGTTCCGCATTTTGTTGCGTCAGGACAACGCGGATATCCGGCTAACGCCTCTGGCCGCCGCTCTGGGGATGCAGGACATGGCGTCGAGGATGGACCGCGTGCTCGCCAAAGAAGAAGGGGCGGCCGTCATTTCCCGTTTTGTGCAGGATTACAGTGTGGAGCCGGGTCAGGTCAACGCCTTTTTGGAGGGGTTGGATTCCGCTCCTTTGTCGCAGCGGGTCAAACTACAGGGTATCCTCCTGCGTCCCCATGTAGGTATGGACGACCTGCGCAAAATCCTGCCGGCACTGGATGAGGTATTGATGCCTTTTGACCGGGAGATCAGGGAGTATGCGGAGATATCCATGAAGTATGAGGGTTACATCCGCCGCGAGCAGGAAATGGTGGACAAAATGAACCGTCTGGAGGATCTGGGCCTTCCCGATCATCTGGATTACCACCAACTCGGAGGGTTGTCGAAAGAAGCCCGCGAAAAATTGAGCCGCCAAAGACCCCGAACCATCGGTCAGGCCAGTCGCATTTCGGGGGTCAGTCCTGCGGATATCTCCGTGCTGTTGATCCACCAGGGGCGGTGAGTGCATTTCCGGGAAGGCATCAAGACCTGGTGGTCCTGTCCACCGTGTAATTCAGTTCGGTGACCCCGCAATCAAACCGGCGGGTAGCGGGAAGGAGCTTGAGCCGTATCTGGTCCTTGACGGGGACAAACAGGGAAATGCCGCGTCCGAGGATGACCGGATTGACGAAGAGCCAAAACCCGTCCACAAGGTCCAAGTCCATGAGAGCGTGGGTGGCGGAGGGGCTGCCGAAAAGCATGATGTCCGGGCCTGCCTGTTGCTTGATGGAACGGATCTGTTGGGCGATGTCGTCCCCAACAAAAGTGGTTTGGGGCCATACTTTGTCTTTCATGGTACGAGATAGGACCACTTTGTGGATCCGGTTGTACCATCGGGAATGTTCGATATCATGTGGGGTGGCATTGGGTTTTTGACCGGCATCCGGCCAGTAATTCTCCATCATCTGCCAGGTGATTCGGCCATACATGGCGGAGTCGGCATCGATGAGGCGACGGCCGACATGGTCGAACAGTTCCTGATCAAATTGGATCCAGTTCATTTCGCCGTTGGGCCCTGCCACAAACCCGTCCAGGGACATGTGCATGAAAGATATCAGGTTCCTCATGGGTGAAAGATACAAGAATTCCGGCTCGAGGTCAGATGGGAAGCAGGGGAGAGGCCTGCAGTAGACCAAGTAGTGCGACATTGTTCATTTCACTCAATTAGCTTTTTGCCATACCAAACCACTGGATAAAATCTATTGAGGGCATCTCCATAAACCCCGCTGAATGGCCAAACGCCCATCCGGGATCTGCTATTCAATAAAAACATTCGCGATGCTTCATTGTCGCTCGGTCCCGACGATGTCTCTTTGCGACATGTCAGGATCCCGGGTTACGCAGGTCAGGCCTCGTCTGCCTTCGCCAAGGCTTTAGCGGACGAAGCTCTTTGCGTCTTTGCGTCTTTGCGAGAAACCTCCTGGCCCTGTGCCAACGATGAAGCAATGGGTACCCACAATCCTTTGGCTCTTTGCGTCTTTGCGTCTTTGCGAGAAACCTCCTGGCCCTGTGCCAACGATG
>CAYYGN010000019.1:0-26959 GCA_964471595.1 uncultured Saprospiraceae bacterium | reverse complement strand
AAGCAATGGGTACCCACAATCCTTTGGCTCTTTGCGTCTTTGCGAGAAACCTCCTTGCCCTATACCACTGCTGAAACTACGCTGACACGCGGTCACGACACATCATCTCGCTTGGTTCTTTTTGAATATGATGATTTCAGGCGTATTTACGGGTGTCCTTGATTAGACATTGTCTTTGGGTCTGATTTGGTCTGCCAGTTTTTTGGGTGCGACTTCGCAATAGGCCGAGGTCAATACGTCGACAAATACCTCCATACTCACTTTGCCCATGTCAATGAAAGTCCACCCCTGTTTTCCCCATTTATTTGGCACCGGAAAAATGATCGATTTGTCCAGGGAAGAAAAAACGTCCTGGTCAATTTCCGACAATTTGATACACGACCTGTTCATGGCTTTGTCATAGGTGACAAAGATCTTCTTTTTGACCCTGAAGCTGATCTTCTCAAAGTGTGGGGCTTCGGTGGTTTCCGGAAACGACAAGGCCAAATTCCTGATGGTGTCAATTGAAATCATTGTCCATTCTGGTTTTTTCAACGCCATCCCGTATGGCTTGTTCAAGGATATCCATATTGATGTTTTTCAGATTTTTGAACTTGATACAGTAGCCGGTCACATTTGCTTTTCCGATGGATTTCCCGTATGCATTGGGCAGGTACATTTTGTCTTTAATACCCATGATGTAGATCGATATGCCTGTTGTATTGGCACTAATGCCAATCTGGAAGAATTCTTTGGTTTTCCCGTCGGCATAGGTTATCATCAGCAGGCCATACCCGATAGTGGGGTTGGATACGATTTTCCCTTTGTCGTCTTTGCCGTCTGAAAACCAAAGTCTGGTATTCGGCATTGCCTTGAGTATGCGTTCATGCAGCACTTCCATGTCGGCGCGTTTGCTGTCCGGTTGTGCGGCAATGTAATCATTGATTTGTTGATGTACGTTCATATGGTCTGGTTGGGAGTGTCAACATAATGCGGCCACCGTCGGCATCAGGTCCGGGGTGTACTGCCATCCGTATTTCGCAGGATCTTTGTCAGGATTTTCTATTTTTCACATTAATTTGGCTTCATTGACTCCCGTAGAGCTGGACATGCAGGTTTGCGAACGTCCCGATTCATCGGGAAAACCTTAGCTGTTGAACGCAACGAAACCTTAGCTGTTATATGGCGTTTTTTTTATTCATTCCCTATTCCAGTTTTGTTAATGTGTTCGAGTAATGCTTTTTCTAAGTCGTCACATCCTTCCCAAAAATTATTATCCATTTCTTCAATGTCAGATTCTAATTGTCCTTCAGGAAATTTGTCAAATTGCTTTTGTCTGGCATCAGGTCCTTCAGGTACTCCTTGTGGGAAATATGTCTGATTGAATTTTCTCAAGAGTCCAGCTATTGTAGAAAAGTTTAGAAATTCCAAGTCCTCAATTGTGTCTACATTTTTGTTGGCACCACTATTCATATAATGATCCCAAAGTCCGCCCGTTGTCAATGGTTCTACGTTAAACCATACTCGTTGGTCTCGAGTCAACATTTGATAGTCCGAGAATCCAGTCTCTACTATTTTTTCCCAGGCAGATTGTACTTCTTCTCTTTTCATTAATACGTGTCGTCTTTAAAATGCCCTATAACGGTTTGGCTATGCGCAGTGTCCCGAAGGGCATTGCGTATAGGTTTTGTTATGCGCTGTTTTTTATTATTTATTTCGGATGTCTTCCGACAATCCAATAAGCAAACCTTCAACACCTCGTATGTAGCAAAGACGATATATGTTTTCATAGTTGACTATATCACCAACAAGTTCAGCGCTTTGCTTTTTCAGTCTTGACACCAATTCATCAATGTTATCAACTTCAAACATTACTCTCAAGTAACCAAGAGAGTTGACCGGGGAAGTCCTATGGTCTGATATAGTGTTTGGAGAAAGAAATCTCGATAGCTCAAGTCGACTATGCCCATCTGGTGTAACCATCATGGCGATTTCTACTTCTTGAGAAACTAATCCAGTAACCCGTCCCGACCATTCTCCTTCGATCATAGCTCGTCCTTCAAGTTGTAACCCTAATTCAGTGAAAAAGGTAATAGCATTATCAAGGGATTTAACAACGATTCCAACGTTGTGCATTTGAAGTATTTTACTTTTAGTCATAATGATTCGATGGTTTTTTTGATTTCAGTTCCTCTATACCGTTCGTCTATTTAATTGCTTACAACGGTTCTCAGCTATACGCAGGCAGGGATTTTTACCACTGAACTTCCTACGAAGAACTGAGTTTCAAATTTACGCAAAACTGTCCTACGAAGCACGAAACCCCTGCTTGCGTATAGGTGATGTTATGCCTTCGCCCTTCTTTTTTGTCGTTACATTTGAGAGATTATTTTGTTCCATTCTGTCTTATGTTCAAACTTTAATGCGGTGTCAATTTCTATAAGATTTACATAGTTCTCAATGAACTCTGAAGTGTCAGAAAGTAGTCGTAAATAATACTTTAGCGAATTTGTCAAGCCGTTTGCAATTACGTGGCAACCGTGAATATTTTTGATTCGCTCAATTTCTTTGTTGATTTCGTCCGCTTGTGAAGTGTCAATATTTGCAGTTGAAAGTAAGTAATAGCGGTTTACTTGGGTGGTTTTAAATTTCTCAAATGCATCTTTAACAAGCTGTGCCGTTATTGGAATACCGTGTTTAACTTCAACAGCTTCAAATGCTCTTTCTTTTTCGTCTATAATGTCTATGTCGCCAATGCGTCCGCTTCGGCTGTCAGCCGAAGTATGGCTTTCCATTGGTAACAATACTTTTCCTTCAAATCTTTTTGTTTCATTAATTAAGCATTGGTATGCAGCATACAAGGCTAAAACAGGAAGTCTTGATGCACCTTCTGCTGAATATTTTGTGTCAAAATGTTTGCTCAATAAATCAATAATAGTTGCAATTGGAAGATTTAGAGGTTTTGCCAAGTCTATCTGTTGTGCGTTTCTTTGGATAATTAGTCCTTGAAACAAAAAACTTAAAAGTTTATCAATGTCTTTTCCTTTCTGGATAAAGTCAATGGTTTGTAAAAATGCAGTCTTTAATGAGTCGGGTCTTATTGCACCTGAATAGTTTGAATCATAAGGAACTTTTTGCTCTAATGAACGTGTAAGCCATCCACTTTCTGCCATAGCAGGAAATTTTACACTTTTTAGAAACGGTGTGATAAACTTTGAATCAAAAGTCCTTCCTGAATAACCGTTTGGAATACTAATTTGGTGGTTTCTAATGTCTTGGTCAGGATTAAGTTTTTTGTAAACAGCACTTGTTAAGATGACAGTAATAACCGCTTTCGCTGATTCAGACCTTCCCAAAATTTCAAGAAGATGGTTTGCAATAGTTGAATTTAAGTCTGATTTGATTTCATTGTCAGAACCAACAACTGCCATTGATTCGTTATAGATTTTCTCTAAAAATTCGGTTGGTTCCATTCTATTTCTCTATTTTTAAAAGTTGTTCTTTAATTTGCTCGCCTACTGCTTTAATCATTGGAACAGCAACAGAATTGCCAATTTGTTTGTAAAGTTCTGCCTTGTTATTTAATAGTTTAAATTTATTCGGGAAACCCATAATTCTGTAACACTCCTGAATAGTAAGTTTTCTAACTTCTCCTTCGTGCCAAATCCAAAATCTACCTGATGATTCTTGAGAGGGTAGTGCAGGATGCACTCCTTCTGTCGAATAGATTCTATTTGGTTGTTTATGAACTCTTGAAAGATGCTCTGTCCCTGGTCTTACTCCTGCTTTTCTAATTGTTTTATTTCTGTAACCTGCGAATACTAAGCCCGAATCTTGAATTTTTTGCTCGTCCAAAATAGTGTATGGCTCATCCAAATATTCAAATTCATTCTCTTTGTCTAAAAAGTCTTTAAGTGCTGGTTTAGGTTTCTTTTTAATTTTTGCAAAGTCAAATTTGGTTTCCTTGTGTCCAATTATAATTATCCGTTCTCTGTTTTGTGGCAGACCAAAATCTGATGCATTTAATACCTTTTTTGAAACAACATAACCTAACTCTTCAAGGTGCTGAACAATTGTTGAAAGGGTTCTCTTATTGTCGTGGTAAACTAAGTGTTTTACATTCTCAAGGAACACAACTTTAGGTTGTCTTTTTTCAATAAGTTCAAAAACGTGATAAATCAATGTTCCCCGTGTATCTTCAAAACCTTTCATTTTTCCTGATATGCTGAAAGGTTGACAAGGAAAACCTGCACAAAGAATATCGTGTTTAGGAACAATATTTAAATTCAGTTTTGTAATGTCGCCAAATGGAACTTCTCCAAAATTATATTCATAAGCACGTTGTGCGTGATAATTGAACTCTGATGAGAAAACACATTTACCGCCAAGTTCTTGTAATGGTATTCTAAAACCGCCTATACCTGCGAAAAGGTCTATAAAGGTAAAATCGGGGTTTTCAGGTGCAGGAAAAGGAATGTCCCATTTTATTGGAAGCATTGCCTGTAATTCAGGTTCTGCAACAATGCTTAATTCTTCATTAACCGTTTCAAAGTATTCCTTTGCTCTTTTTTCAAAAGATTTTGAAACTCCATTTGTATGATTGTGGAGGTAGTGCGTGAAAAAAGCTAAATCTTCTGTATTACCATTTAAGGTTTCAACTTTTAGCTTATCCCGAAGTTTTGAATATTTTATCATAGCTTAAAAGTTTATTTTACCTTGTTGTTGATTTTTGATTCGCATATACTTTGCCTTTTCTTCAGCCGCTTTTAAAAGTTCTCTTGGTTCTTCTTGCGGATAAATGATTTCAGCAATTTTCTCACTGAAATATTCGTGTTCCAATTGTTTTAAGTCAAGATTGAAAATCTTCGAGAGCTTTGGTAGGACTTCAACTGGAACATTTCTTTTCCCGTTCTCTATTTTTGAAAGAGTAGATTGGTCAATGTCTAAAGCCGCTGCAAGTTTAGTCAACGTCAAACCGCTGTCTGCTCTAAGTTTGTGAATGTATTCTCCAAATGTTTCTTTCATTTTCTTGAAAATTTCGTCTTGACAATTTTGGCAAATTTACAAATTAGTTTGATTCTTTGGTGTCAAAGTATGAAAAATTTGATCAGTTTATTTTTTAGCACGGTCGTCTTTTAGGGTGAGGCATAACTTCCTTATATCCGCAACTCCCTGATAGCATTATTTCGCCTTTTGATCATCCTTCATTCCTTTCAAGGCATTGGTTGTCAATGAAATAACCGTCAGTAAACGTCTATAATCGTTTGTAAACGGGTATTAAGGAGGTCGTGGGGCAGTACCACAGAGTCCGGGAGGTGCTCTTTGCAACCGTTAGGTAAATATAGGAGATGTATCCATTTTGTACCGGTTAACGTCAGGGGAGCATGAATCCATGGCACCATCCTCATGACCTCCGGCCGGCCAACCCCTCCACAAACCTTTTGAAGTTGTCCAGGATGGCCTGCCAGCCGGACTGCTGCAATTCCACGCTATGGACCTGCTCCGGGTCAAAGGTCTCCGTCACCCGCGTGGCGCCGTCCCCGTCCGCTTCAAACCGGACAGATACCTTCCGCCCGTCCGGCATCGTATAGGCAATCCGCGCATGCAGCTCCACCTCGTCATAGGTGCCCTCAAAATCAAAGCCGACCGACCCGTCCCGGGCCGCCATGTGGTAGGCAAACGTCCCTCCCGGCCGCAGATCATTGCGGGCATGGGGGCAATGCCAGTCGTCCGAGGCGTGATTCCAGTGGACAACGTGCTCGGGAGAAGTCCAGCCTTCCCAGGTCCTGGCCAACGGGGCCTCGACGCGGGATGCGACCGTAATGGGCGTAGTAGTCATGCGGGTGTGTTTATCCGGTAAGACGTAGATGCCAAAAATAGACTTTCATCCCGAACTACCGTTTCTCCATCCCCCGCCAGCATTCCTCCAGACTTTCCTGCCAGTGCGGGATGCGCAAACCCAGCGCCGTCCGGATCTTGCCTTTATCCATCACGCTGTAGGACGGTCGTTTGGCCGGGGTGGGATACTCCGCCGAGCGGATGGGAAGGATCCGGCACGGCAGTCCGGTCACCCGCATGATGGCCACGGCAAAGTCATACCAACTGGCCACCCCTTCATTGGAATAATTGAAGATCCCGCACAGAGCCGGCCTCCGGGCCTCGTCCTTGAGCGCATCCGTCAGGTGAACCAGCATTCGGGCCAGATCCATGGTCCACGTAGGACTTCCGACCTGATCGAACACCACCGGCAATTCCTTGCGCTCCTGCCCGAGCCGGATCATGGTCTGCAGAAAATTGTGGCGCACGGCCCCGTACAACCACGATGCCCGGATGAGGGTGACGTTTTCGGACAGCAGCAGGGCCTCCTGTTCGCCGGCGCGTTTGCTGCGGGCATAAGCGCCGCCAGGCCTCACCGCATCGGTCTCCCTGTAGGGGTGGCACTGGCCGTTGTCATACACATAATCCGTAGAGATATGCACCAAATGACTGCCGGTGGCGGCTACCGCTGCAGCCAGATTGGCCACGCCGTCCCGATTGACGGCAAAGGCGGCATCCACCTCATCCTCGGCGCGGTCCACCGCCGTATAGGCCGCCGTGTTGATCACCACATCCGGCTGCAGAAAACGGATGAATTGCATGACCCCCTCTTCATCCGTGATGTCGAGTTCCGACCGGCCGTGAAAATGCCACTCCATGCCCTCTCCGGGTTGGACGCATTGGGTGAGGGCCATGCCCAACTGGCTGTTCGATCCGGTGACAAGTACGCGCATGGGGTCAGTCGTTGGGTGGTTGGTGGTCACCCCAAAGGGGGAGGGATCTGTCGCGCTCGGACAAAATGATTCGGTCGGCCGGAATACCCCAGTCAATGGCCAGTGCGGGATCCAGCGGGTGAAGACCGGCTTCGCTGGCGCGGTGGTAATACGCGCTGCATTTGTAGAAAAATACGGCCTCCGGACTCCGCACCGCATAGCCATGGGCAAATCCGGCGGGTACGTACAACTGGCGGTGATTCTCCCCGCTGAGCAGTACCCCGTACGCCTGCCCGCACGTCGGCGAATCCGATCTGAGATCCACCACCACATCGAAAACCTCTCCCAGGATCACCCGCACCAGTTTGGCCTGGGCGTGGACACCGGTCTGATAATGCAATCCCCGCACCACGCCGTAGGGAGACCAGGCCTGGTTGTCCTGTACAAAAGGATGCGAAATACCGGCACCGGCAAAGGTCCTTTCGTTATAGCTCTCCATGAAATACCCCCGCTCGTCCCGGTGCACCGCGGGTTCGAAAAGCATCAGTCCGGGGAGGGGCGTAGGCAGGAAGGGCATGGATTACTTTTGGCGGAAGAAAAGGGCCATGGGGACCCCGGTGAAGTTGAACCGCTCCCGGATTTTGTTTTCGAGAAATTTGCGGTACGGCTCTTTGATCTCCTTGGGGTAATTGCAAAAAAATACAAAAGCCGGATAGGCCAGCGGAAGCTGGGTGATGTATTTGATCTTGATGTACTGTCCGCGGTAGGCCGGAGGCGGCATCCGCTCGATGATGTCGAGCAGGTATTCGTTGAGTTCGGAAGTTTTTACCCGGCGCTGGCGGTTTTCGTGGACCTGGATGGCCGCTTCGACCGCCTTGAAAATCCGTGTTTTGTCGATGGCTGACATGAAGACGACCGGCACGTCGTTGAAGGGCGAAATCTTTTCCCGGATCACCTTCTCCATGTCGCGGGCGGTATTGGTCTCTTTTTCGACGAGGTCCCACTTGTTGACGAGGATGACCATGCCTTTGTGGCGTTTTTGGGCCAGCCGGAATATGCTCATATCCTGGGCCTCGACCCCGGTTTGGGCATCGATCAGCAATAGGCATACATCGCATTCCTCCAAAGCCTTAAGCGCCCGCATGACGGAATAGAATTCGAGGTCTTCGTGCACTTTGGCTTTTTTGCGCAGGCCGGCCGTATCCACGAGGATGAATGTTTTGCCGAATTTGTCATAGCGGGTGTCAATGGCGTCCCGGGTGGTGCCGGCGATATCAGTGACGATATGCCGTTCTTCACCGAGCAGGGCGTTGACGAAGGAAGATTTGCCGACGTTGGGCTGTCCGAGCACGGCAAAGCGGGGCCATTCGGAGGGGGTCTCATCGGGGTCTTCGGGGAGGCGTTCGGCGACGGCATCGAGGAGTTCGCCCGTACCCGATCCGGTGATGGAAGAGAGGAAATAAACCTGCTCGAAACCCATACCCCAGAATTCGTTGGCTTGCAGCATCCGCTCGTGGTTGTCCACCTTGTTGACGACCAGGAATACGGGCTTTCGGGCGCGGCGCAAAAGATCGGCTACTTGTTCGTCGAGGTCGGTAATTCCCGTGGTGACATCGACCATGAACAAAATGACGGCCGCTTCCTCCACGGCGACCCTGACCTGGGAACGGATGGCTTTTTCGAACGGGTCCTCGCTGTTGCGGACGAATCCACCCGTGTCCACCACGGTAAAATGCTTGCCATTCCAATGGCTGAGTCCGTATTGCCGGTCGCGCGTCACCCCGCTGAGGTCATCGACAATGGCGTGGCGATGGCCGAGCAGGCGGTTGAAGAGGGTGGATTTGCCGACGTTGGGGCGGCCTACAATGGCGACGATGCGGGACAAGCGGACAGATTTGGGCAGCAAAGGTAGGGATTACCGGACAGGCCTTCCTGTCCGAACAAAAAAGCCCCGCCTGGAAGGACGGGGCTTTCCGGCTTGGGGCCGATGGTTCAGGCTTCGGAAGTCTCCAGTTTTTCCGGAGCCACCACCTGGATGATGCTGTCGTCCACGAGGATCCGGCCGCAGTGTTCGCAAGCGATGATTTTCTTGTGCAGCCCGATCTCCAGTTGCTGCTGGGGCGGGATATAGTTGAAGCATCCGCCACAGGAACTCCGTTTGATAGGCACGACCGCCAGACGGTTGCGGTAAGAATTGCGGATCTTGTCGTAGGCAATGAGCAGGCGATCTTCGATCCGCGCGCGCTCGGCATCCGACTTTTTGCGCAGATCTTTCTCCTCCTTGTCGGTTTTGGCGATGATGCCGTCCAGTTCCTCCTTTTTGATCTTGAGGTCCGCTTGCCGGGAAGCAATGCGATCCTGGGTGGCCTGCAGACTTTCTTTGCGGGTGTCAATGTGCGTGCGCAACTCGCGGATCTTTTTCTCCGAGAGCTGGATTTCGAGGGTTTGAATGTCCAATTCCTTGGTCAGCGCCTCGAACTCCCGGTTGTTCTTGACGTTGTCCATCTGCTTTTTGTACTTCTCGATCAGCGCTTCGGCCTCCTTGATGTGGGCGTTGTGCTGGCTCACTTCGTGTTCTACTTCCTGGACCTGCTGCTCCAGTTTGGTCGCCCGGGTCTGGAGACCGGCGATCTCGTCCTCGAGATCATTGACCTCCATCGGGAGCTCACCCTTGAGCACTTCGATCTCATCGAGTTCGGAATCAATGACTTGCAACTTGAAGAGTTGCTGAAGACGGTCTGCCACCGTCAGTTCCTTTTGCGCCATAATCAGGAATAATTTACGGGATTCGTGCGATGCGTCGTGGAATGGGTCGCAAAGGTACGGAATTTCCGGCTAATCAAGCGGTGCAAAAGGTCAATGGTGCAAGCCTCGCTCTCGTAGTGGCCGATATCGGCGACAAGGATACGGCCGTCGGCCTCGAAAAATTCGTGGTATTTGAAATCCGCCGTCACCAGGGCATCGGCCCCGGCTTCCACCGCATCGGGCAACAGAAAACTCCCCGCGCCTCCACATACCGCCACCCGGCGGATGGGCCGGTCATCCCACGCGGTATGCCTCACTATCCCGGCATGCATCTTTTCTTTCAGCAGGCGGAAGAAGGCATCGCTGGCCAACGGTGTGGGCAACTCCCCGATGGCGCCCATGCCGATACCGGCGCCAGGATCGTTCCCGGCCTTGGGTTTCAGGATGCGCAGACCGGTCAGTCCCAGTCGCGATCCGATTTCGGCATTGACCCCCTGATCGAGCACGCTGTCCAGGTTGGTGTGGATGGCGTACAGGGCCATTTCTTCACGGATGGCCTTTATCACGACCCGTTCCACATAGTGCCGGCCGGTCAGGCTTTTCAGACCCCGGAAGATGATGGGGTGATGAGCCACCACCACGTTGCAACCCAGGGACCGGGCCTCTTCGACCACCGGTTCCAGCATGTCGAGGGCGACCATGACGCCGGTGACGGGCATGGCGGGATGGCCGGTCAGAAGACCGGCATTGTCATAAGACTCCTGGAGGTGGAGCGGTGCGATGGTCTCGAGAAAAGCGGTGAGCTCGCCCAGGGTTACGGGAGGGGCCATGCCGGATTTTTGCCAAAGATACGGCGGCAACGGCCTATGGCTGTTCGCGCCGGATGCGGTCGATCATGCCGGTCGTCGAGAACCCTTCGTGAAAAGGCAGGCTCAGCACCCTGCCCCCGTACCCGGTCACGAATTCGTTGCCCACGATCTGTTCGGGCTTCCAGTCACCCCCTTTGACCAGGATATCCGGGCGTACCAGACGGATAAGGGCCTCGGGGGTATCCTCGCCAAAGAGCACCACCACGTCCACGCAAAGCAGAGAAGCGAGCATCAGGGCCCGGCTGCCTTCGTTGTTGACGGGCCGGTGAGGACCTTTGAGCCGGCGGACGGAGGCATCGCTATTGAGCCCGACCACCAGGAGGTCGCCCAGATCGCGGGCTTCGGAGAGATAGCGGGCATGGCCGGCGTGCAGGATGTCAAAGCAGCCGTTGGTGAAAACGACCTTTTGGCTATGGAAAGTCCAGCGGGCCCGCAGGGCAGGCAGGGTGGATGGTTCGGCGATGCGTTGACGAATGATGGCGGTGTGCAACATGGATCAGGCGGGTTCGGGTTGGCCGGAGCGTCTGCGGTTGAGCACCGGCAACAACAGCAAGCCCAACAGGCCGAAGAGGATATTGCAAAAGATCTGGATGCTGAAAAACAGGATCATGGAAAAACTGAAGCCGTCCTCGCCGGGGATCCCGTACATGACCAGGGCTTCACTGACGAGAAACTGGAAGGTGCCCATGCCCCCGGGTGCCGGGATGATGATGCCGAAGGAGCCAAACACAAACGTGGTCAGACCGGCCACCGGTCCGAGGTGGGTCGTGCCGGCAAAAGCTTTGAAACAAAGCAGGGTCATGAGGTAATACATCACCCAGATCATGATGCTGTGAAACAGAAACCACCCGGGTCGGCGGACGCGGCGCACTGATCCGAGGCCGTCGCGAAATCCGCGAAGGACTTCGATGATTCGTGCAGCCACAGGATGGCCGGCGTAGCGCGCCCGGTACCGGTACAGGGCATAGAGGGTGCCCACTCCGATGAAAGCGGCTATCCAGAGATAAGGCGACAGCAGCAGGTCGGTCATGGATCCCGTTTCCGCGTTGCGGGATAGATACCCGAGAATGCGCGGTCCGTCGAGGAATATGGCCAGGGCGACGATCAGCGCCATGGACACTACATCAAACATCCGGTCGATGACGACGGTGCCCATGACCTGTTGGGTTTTGGCGTCCTCATAGCGGGCCAGGGTGGCGGCGCGCACCAGCTCCCCGATGCGAGGCAATCCGAGGTTGGCGAAATAGCCGATCATGACGGTAAAGAACCGGTTGTAGAACGACGCCCGGATGCCGAGTGGCTCGAGCAGCATTTGCCAGCGGATGGCCCGGTGGATGTTACTCAACATGAAGGCACCGAGCACCAGAATGATCCAGAGCCATTCGGCGGAGCCGAAATCCTGGAGGATCTTGGTAGCCAGATGGCATTCGGAAGGGTCCTGGCCTTCCAGTGCGCATTTTGCCTGGTAGTTTTTTTGTTGACGGTTGAAAACGATCCACAGTATGGCCACGCCTGTACCGAGGTAGAGGACAAAGCGGAGGGCATTTTTCAGACGGGCGCGCAAGTCCAGGAGTTAAAGGCGGTTTTGGGGGCCGGGATAAACAGTGACCGGCTTGTAAACGCGGGCCTCTTCCTCGTCCATCAACCCGTAGGCGATGATGATGAGAATGTCGCCGATCTGGGCTTTGCGGGCGGCGGCGCCGTTGAGGCAAATGGTACCCGAATGCCTTTCGCCGGGGATCACGTAGGTCTCCAGCCGTTCTCCGTTGTTGTTGTTGACCACTTGAACCCGCTCTCCCTCAATGAGATGAGCGGCCTCCATGATGGCTTCGTCAATAGTGATACTGCCTTCGTAATTGAGGTTGGCATCCGTGACGGTAGCCCGGTGGATCTTGGATTTGAAACGCCAGATGAGCATGGAGCGCAAAATTAAGACAATTCGGCTGCACGATCCGGATGTCCCTTCAGGAGCAGGTTGTCGATGAGGCGCACTTTGCCGGCCCTTGCGGCCGCACAGGCCACGATCACGGCGTGTCGTGCCGGATCCTCAACGGGCTGCAAGGTGAACCCGTCGGCCAGGGAGACGTATTCGGGTTCCAGTCCGGCCCGGCGCAGGCGCTCCATGGCTTCCGCCTCGATGGCCCGGGGCGGCATTTGGTTCAGGACCGTGCCGGTCCAGGAGAGGGTTTCAGCCATGGCGGGGGCACGGCTCCGGTCGGCCGGGGTCAACAGGGCATTGCGCGAACTCATGGCCAGACCGTCGGCCTCGCGGACTGTCGGACTCATGACGAGGCGGACCGGCGAGGCGGTGGCTTTGAGGAGAAAGCGGATCATGCTGACCTGCTGATAGTCTTTTTGCCCCATATACAGGCAGTCCGGACGGACCAGGTCCAGCAGCCGGTGGACGACCTGCAACACGCCGTCGAAGTGGCCGGGCCGGAAAGCGCCTTCCATGACCGTGGCGAGGGGTCCGGGGTCGAGCGCCGTGCCGCGCAGGGGTATGGCAGCCGGGTTGGTCTTGCCCGGATAGATCTCCGTGACGGAGGGCAAATAGAGGACCTGGCAACCGATGGCGGTCAACATCCCGATGTCGCGTCCTGTGGTGCGCGGATATCGCTCGAGGTCGGCCGGGTCGTTGAATTGGGTGGGGTTGACGAAAATGCTGCAAACCGCAGCACCGCATTCCCGGATGGCCTGGCGAACCAGCGCGAGGTGGCCTTCGTGCAAGGCGCCCATGGTGGGTACAAATCCGATACGGTCGCCGGATGCCCGCCGGAAAGCCAGATGACCCGAAAGGTTCTTATGGTGCCGGAAAATCCACATGGAACGCGAAGGGGCCGAAAAGTAAGCCAAATCCGGGGATCAGCCCCTACAGTGAACTCTCTGCCCTCCGGGTTGTTGGGATTTTTCGTATCTTTGCATAAACGTAACGGGGTGGTCATTGCCTTTCACCGCCTTTCCGGCAACCCCCTGACCCGGACAGGCCCTGGAAGTTCATCCCCGCGATTGAAATGACTGGAATGGAAAAGAAACGTCTTCTCCTGATTACTCAGGAAATGGATCCCTACACCAACCTGTCGGACATTGCCCGGATCGCCCAACAGATCCCTCAGTACATGCACGACAACGGGATGGAACTCCGGATCCTCATGCCCCGCTTCGGTACCATCAATGAGCGCCGCCACCGACTCCACGAAGTCGTCCGGCTTTCCGGGATGAACATTGTGGTCAATGACGAGGATTTCCCCCTCATCATCAAGGTAGCCAGCATGCCTGGCTCCCGCCTTCAGGTTTATTTTCTGGACAACGACGAGTTTTTCAAGCGCAAATCGGTTTTCGAGGATGCCGAAGGCAAACCTTATGAGGACAACATGGAGCGCATGATCTTCTTCTGCAAGGGAGCGATCGAGACCGTCAAGAAATTCGGATGGCCCCCGGACATCATCCACTGCCACGGATGGATGACCGGAATGGTTCCGTTCTTTCTCCGGACCTTGTACAAGGACGAGCCGCTGTTCCGCAATTCCCGTCTCACCTGGTCCACTTATGCCCATGATGCTGACGGGCAGTTCCGCCCCGAAGATTTCGAAAAAGCGTTGGTCCCGCCCATGGAGGCTGCGGTCCTCGCGCCATTTTTCGAATCGGATCGCGTATCCCTGGACAGTGGCGCCATAGCCTATTCCGATGCCGTTATCCGTTGTGGCGACCACCTGGCCCCCGGTGCCGAGGCAAGCCTCGCCGCCAACCACAAGCCCATTCTGGGGTCTACGGACGAGGAGGAGTGGCTGCCTGTTTACCGCGAATTCTACGAGAGCCTCCTCGAACAGGAGGTCTGATCCGCCCTCACCCTTTCTACAGCCTATGCGCCTTTCCTTTTTGTGGGCATGTTTGTGCGGGATCCTGGTGGTCCTGTCTCTTGCCCGGTGCTCCAAACCCACCCTCGTGGGTTCCGAACTGGTGGACCTGGACCAAACGCCCCTGGATCGGTCCGACACGTTCAGCCTGGAACTGCGATCCTTTCCGGTGGACAGTTTCATGACATGGCGGCCAGGTACCACCGCATTGATCAACCGGTATCCGTTGGGAAGGGTGGAGGATCCCTTTTTTGGCAACGGGGAAACGGTCTTTTACTTCGAACTGGTGCCCGCCTATGGGTTCAGCGAGCCGGATTTCACCAATGCGGTTTTTGATTCTCTGGTCCTGAGCATTGGCGCCGATACCTCCTGGCGGGTCGGGACCGTCAACCCGGCGGCTTCCCTGCAGGTTTTTCGCCTGGAGGAGCGGCTGCCGGCGGATACCCTCTATTCCACCGATGGATTTGCGCTCGGCCAGATGCCGGTAGGCGTTTTTCCCGGCCCGGTATGGCCGGTGCCGGTCAACACCTATTTCAGCTATGCCGTAGCCGGGGTGGTGGACACCCTGACCCGCACCGGTTATCGCTTCAGGATCGACGATGCCGTCGCCCAGGAAATCATGGCCCTGGACAGTGTCCACCTGGTGACGGACAGCCTCTTTCTCGAGACCCTGCCCGGATTTGGCGTTCGCTTTGACGCTCCGAGTGATGCCTGGATCGGGATGGCCTACAACAACATCAATACCCATCTCACCCTCTATTACACCGTATCGGACACCGTCCGGCGCCAGGCCCAATGGATCCCCATATCCCTCAATACGCCGCAGAAATCCCATCTGCAATACACCATTGACCGTCAGACCGTCACCTATCCCGATCTTTTGCTCGACAACAAATCCGGAGATCCGGTGCATTTCCTTCAGGGTCTTGCCGGTCATGATATTCAGGTTCATTTTCCCTGGCTGTCCCAGCAGGAGCTGGTACTGGTCAATCACGCCCTTCTCGAACTGACGGTTTGCGCCCTGGACGGTGAGGACCCCAACACCTTCGGGCCGGCAGACCAGCTCGATATGTACACCTATGATGATACCGGCAAGGAGGTTGCCATCGACGATGTCACCTTTGCGCTCAAGAGCGGGACATTCGGCCTGCAGAATTACTTTGGCGGTCAACCCGTCACCGACAGCAGCAGCGGCAAGATCACCTACCGGTTCAATATCTCCGCCCAGGTCCAGAAAATCCTGGAAGGGAAGGCCCAGCCTTTTGTGTACATCAGGACCCGAAGCCGCACAAACACCCCCGGACGCGTTATCCTGTGTGGAGCCACGGATGCCGATGCACCCAGGCTCACCGTCACTTACACCCGACTAAACCCCTGATCCATGTGCGGGATCGTTGCCTATATCGGTCATAAAGAGGCATACCCCATTCTCATCAAAGGCCTGCAACGGCTGGAGTATCGCGGGTATGACAGCGCCGGCGTGGCGTTGATGAACGGCGGAGTCCACATTTACAAACGCCAGGGGAAGGTCAGCGATTTGGAAGACTTTGCCCGGGATCAGGATATCCGGGGTACAGCCGGAATTGGACATACGCGGTGGGCCACCCACGGGCCGCCCAGCCATATCAACGCACACCCGCATCGCTCCGGCAACGGACGGTTGACACTCGTCCACAACGGTATCATCGAGAATTACGCACTCCTCAAGAGCGCCCTGGAGAAGCTCGGTCATACGTTTGAAAGCGAGACCGATACCGAGGTGCTTGTCCATCTGATCGAAGAGCTCCAACAGCGCGACGGCCTCCGTCTGGAAGAAGCCGTGCGCACCGCACTCAGCAAAGTCATTGGCGCCTACGCCATTGTGGTGATGGACGAGAATGAGCCCGGCAAGATGGTGGCTGCCCGCAAAGGAAGCCCGCTGGTGGTCGGTATCGGTGACGACGAATATCTCGTGGCCTCTGACGCCACCCCGATCATTGAATACACCAAGCGGGTCGTTTATCTCAAGGATGAAGAGATCGTCACCATCACGAGGGACGGCTACATGCAGATCCGGACGATCGGCAACGAGGTGCAGACGCCGTACATCCAGGAACTGACCCTCGAAATCGAGCGCCTGGAAAAAGGGGGATACGAGCATTTCATGCTCAAGGAAATCCACGAACAGCCCCGGACCATCGCCGATGCGATGCGGGGTCGGCTCAATGCCTCGGAAGGGTGGATCAAACTGGGTGGGCTGGAGGAATACAAGACACGCATCACCCAGGCAGAACGCATCATCATCCTCGGGTGCGGCACCTCCTGGCATGCCGGGTTGGTGGGAGAATACCTCTTCGAAGATCTGGCCCGCATGCCGGTAGAAGTCGAGTATGCGTCTGAATTCCGGTACAGGAATCCCATCATCCGGCCCAACGATGTGGTGATTGCCCTGTCGCAATCGGGGGAAACCGCCGATACCCTGGCAGCCATTTCACTGGCACGCGAGAAAGGCGCCATGGTTTACGGTATCGTCAACGTGGTCGGTTCGTCCATTGCCCGTCTGACGGATGCCGGCAGTTATATCCATGCCGGGCCCGAAATCGGGGTCGCCTCCACGAAAGCCTTTACCGGGCAGGTCACCTTGTTGTCCATGTTGGCGCTGTCATTGGCCCAACATCGGGGCACATTGCCCTCCTCGCGCATCCAGGCGCTGATCACCGAGTTGGAAAACATCCCCAACAAAGTGGAGGAGGTGCTGAAATGCGAACCCAAAGTGCAATACATCGCCCGGGAGATCCAGCATGCCACCAATGCCCTTTATCTCGGTCGGGGATACAATTTTCCCGTGGCCCTCGAAGGCGCCCTCAAGCTGAAAGAAATATCCTACATCCACGCCGAGGGATACCCGGCTGCCGAGATGAAGCACGGCCCCATCGCCCTCATCGACGAAAACATGCCTGTCATCGTGACAGCCACCAACCGGAATGCCTACGACAAGATCGTCTCCAACATTCAGGAGGTCAAAGCGCGCAAGGGAATGGTCATCGCCATTGTCACGCATGGTGAAAAAATGATCAGCGGGATGGCGGATTACACGATTGAAATACCGGAAACGGAAGACCCGCTGGCCCCGTTGCTCTCGGTCGTACCGCTCCAGCTTTTGTCTTATTACATTGCCGTAGGGCGCGGATGCAACGTGGATCAACCCCGCAACCTGGCCAAATCCGTCACCGTCGAATAACCCATTATGTCCAGTCCCATAGGTACAGAATACAATTCCCAGAAGTCCGATCTCGTCATCAGCGAATACGGTCGCGGAGTGCAGGATCTCGTTGCGCATGCCAAAACCATTGAGGATCCGGAAAAGCGCCAGAAAGCAGCCGAGTACATCATCGAGGTCATGCGCATCGTCAATCCCCAGAAAAGCGCCTTCGAAGATGTGACGGAAAAGCTGTGGAAGCACTTTTTCCGGATAGCGGACTACGACATTGATGTCAAGCCGCCTTTCGGTGACAAGCCGGAAAGGCCCGAGGTGGATGCAGCGCGTCCCGTACTCCCATACCCGGTCCAGGAGGTCCGTTTTCGTCATTACGGACACAACATCCAGGTACTCATTCGCAAAGCGCTGGAAATGGAACCCGGAGAAAAGAAGGACGAGCTGGTCAAGATCATCGGTTCTTACATGAAGCTGGCCTACAAGACCTGGAACCGGGAGCACTATGTCAGTGATGATCTGATCAAAGGCGACCTGGTGTCCTTGTCGGGTCACAAGTTGAGCCTCGACGAAAATGTGGCCTTTGACACGGCCCTGGCGCCCGTGACCTTTCAAAATCAGGGTCAGGGAGGTACGTCGCGCAAGTCGGGCCGCTACCAGGGCCGCACGCCGAGCCGCGGCCGTCAGGGTGGCAACTACAAATCCCGCCGTCGCAAGTAAGCCCCGCCTGCCCGCGTAACGGCCCCGCTAATTGGACCGGGCGTTCTACCTTCACCGTACAAAATCCGACGTATGGCAGGTGACAGTCTGGAAGTGACGGGTGGCCTTCAACTCCAGGGCCACATCACGCCTCAGGGCGCGAAGAATGAAGCACTTCAGGTGCTTTGTGCGGTATTGTTGACCGATCAGCCGGTCACCTTGCGCAATGTGCCTGCCATCCGCGATGTGCAGGCGTCCATCGAATTGCTCCGTGGATTGGGGGTGACGGTAGAGGAGTCGGGAGATCACCAGTGGACCTTCACCGCCCGGGATCTGGACACGGATTTTTTGCACAGCGCGGCCTTTGCGGACAAAGCCGGCCGGATTCGCGGCTCCGTCATGCTCATTGGCCCGCTGTTGGCCCGGTTCGGCAAAGCCCTGCTCCCGAAACCCGGTGGCGACAAGATCGGCCGTCGTCGCCTGGATACCCATTTCCTCGCCTTCGAAAAATTGGGCGCAACGTTCCGCTACGATGAGGATGCCCATCAATACTGGATCGAAGCCGGACAATTGAACGGCAGTTACATCCTGATGGACGAGATATCGGTGACGGGCACTGCCAATCTCGTCATGGCTGCCGTGCGGGCCCGTGGCGTGACCACGATCTACAATGCGGCCTGTGAGCCTTACGTGCAGCAGTTGTGCCGGATGCTCAACGCCATGGGCGCCCGCATCTCGGGCATCGGATCCAATCTGCTCCACATCGAGGGGGTAGATGCTTTGGGGGGCACGGTACACACCATGCTGCCCGACATGATCGAGATCGGCAGTTTTATCGGCCTGGCCGCCATGACAAAATCCGATATCACTATCGAGCACTGCCGCGTGGACCAACTGGGCATCATCCCGGATGTCTTCCGCAAATTCGGAGTTCAGTTCGAGATCCAGGGCGACAACATCCACGTCCCGGCCCAGGAAAGCTACCGGATCCAGACCTTTATTGACGGTTCCATTCTCACGGTATACGATGCGCCATGGCCGGGTTTCACCCCTGACCTGATGAGTATTCTGGTCGTGTTGGCCACCCAGGCCGAAGGCAGTGTCCTGATCCATCAGAAGATGTTCGAAAGCCGCCTGTTTTTTGTGGACAAGCTCATCGACATGGGTGCCCAGATCATCCTTTGTGATCCCCACCGGGCGACCGTCATCGGGTTGGGACGCAAATTCCCGTTGCGCGGTATCGCCATGTCATCCCCGGATATCCGGGCGGGTGTGGCCCTGCTGATCGCCGCGTTATCTGCGGAAGGACGCAGTGTCATCCACAATGTCAATCAGATAGATCGGGGCTACGAGAATATTGACGGGCGTCTACAAGCCCTCGGGGCCCGGATCCGGCGGCTTGAGGACGCCTGATCAGTTGAGGGCCATGGCAAACCAGCGTCTGTACCGGGACACCAGTGGATCCTGTTCGCCGCGCAGCAGAAAAATGCCAACCATGACCTGACGGGCCAGTTCATCGGCATGTGTTTTATCCGCCATGATACTGTCGATCAGAGACTTCATGGCCGCTTCGACTTCGCCCTTCCGGAGATGGACGAGGCCTTCGGTCAGGTGGCGGCCGGCCGGTGGGGTGGTTTCTGCTTCCTGCTCGCGGGTCACCCACCGGGCCAGGGCGCGAACCGCTTCAGCCAGGGATTCGAGGGGGTGTCCAAAGGGGATGATACGGGCGGTCTCGAGGGCGTCCCCGGGTTGGGTGAGGACGCCGAACGCGGCTTTCAACAAGGATGCTTCTTCGTGTTCGGGATGGGCAGTAGCAAAGGCGGCCAAGGCTTCCGGGATCCCATCCGACGGCCAGGGAGGCAGGGTTGCCTGGAGCGCTTGCCAGGAGGCCCGGACCGGATCAGGGAGGGATTCCTTCAGCCATTGCAGGACGGCGCTGCGGGGCAAGGCCCCGGAAAATTCGGCGATGGGGATTCCCTGATGAAAAAGTTTGACGTGGGGTATGGACCGGATCTGATACCGGGAGGCCAGATCGGGGTGGGCCTCGGTGTCAATTTTAACGAGGGTCCAGGACTCGCGATGTTCGGCAGCAAGCTCGTCCAGTACGGGTCCGAGCATCCGGCAGGGTCCGCACCAAGCCGCCCAGAAGTCGGCCACCACCGGCTGCCGGAAGCTGGCTTCGATCACGTCCTTCGTGAAGTCCAATCCGTTTTTCCTATTTTCCATGGGGCGAATTTCATAAAACCTGCGCACAGGGAACGGTAATCCAGATCACCTGTTGGGATGCGCGGGGTCATTGTCCGCCGGCAGGAGCAGGTTGACCTTTGTCTCATTCAATCACCCAAAAAAATGATAAAATGGACCTCATGAAATGGAAAGGGGGTCTCACAACCCCCCTGCAACAGTGGGTTGAGCGTTTCTTCAACGATGAGGATTTTCCGGGCTGGAAGGACGGTTCTCCGGCCATGCCGGCCGTCAACGTCAAAGAAACGCCACAGACCTATGAAGTGGAAGTGGCTGCTCCCGGCTATGACAAGGGAGATTTTCAGGTATCCAGCGAACAGCGTATGCTGACCATCAAGGCGGAGCACAAGAAGGAATCGGAATCCAAGGAAAAGGATGGTAACTTTATCCGGAAGGAGTTCGGCTTTGCCCGATTTGAACGGCGATTCACCCTTCCCGAGGATGTCCGTGAAGAGGGGATCAAGGCCGCGTTTCGCAACGGTGTTCTGACGATTACTTTGCCCAGGACCAAGGAAGAACCGGCCTCCAAAGCCCGTAAGGTAGCCGTGGAAGGCTGATCAACCAACCGCAAAACAAGGATCATGCTGAAGGATGTGTCGCATTGGAAGGTGAGAGATGTGATGACCACGGACGTGTACATCGTTCAACCTGACACGACCATGCTCCAGGTAGCCAAGATCTTCGCCTCCAAAGGGTTTCATCATTTGCCGGTCGTGGACGAGGGCCAGTTGGTGGGCATGATCAGCAAGGGGGATTTGCTCCATCTGAGCCATGCTTTTCCCCTGGACGATCCCGATCGCCGGAATGAGCGGGACGGCGAGTTGTTCGCCCGCATGCTGGCCGGGGAGATCATGACTCGTCAACTGGTCCGGCTCCGTCCCGACATGCCGGTGACGGTAGCCGTCGGCATCTTCCTTGAAAATCTCGTCCACGCCCTGCCTGTCGTGGACGAGGACGAGGGGCTGGTGGGGATCCTGACCACCATGGACCTCCTCAGGCTGGCCTATGTGCCTCAACGGGCCGTGAAGTAAGAAGCAGTAGTAGTTTTCTCATAAGGTTTTGGTGCCCTGCCTGTCGAACAGGCAGGGTTTTTTTTTCAGGAAGCGGTTCCGGTGGGGTTGCGCTATTTTTGCGGTGTCATGACCAACGCCGATTATCAGGAGCTCCAACCCACCCTGCCGGACCTGCCGGGGGTTTACACCTTTCTCGATGGAGAGGGGACGGTCCTTTACGTCGGCAAGGCCAAAAGTCTGAAAAAACGGATCGCCTCCTATTTCGGCGAAAAAAAACAGGCCTATTACAAGACGCGCCTTATGGTGCGTGCCGCCGGCCGGCTGACGTACACCATTACGGAGAGCGAGCATGATGCGCTACTGCTGGAGAATTCCCTGATCAAGAAATACAGGCCCAGGTACAATGTCAGCTTCAAGGATGACAAGTCCTATTCTTATATCTGCATACGGAAGGAACGGTTTCCCCGTGTGTTTTTTACCCGGAAGGTCATCCGTGACGGTTCGACCTATTTTGGTCCCTACACCTCGAAAATGAGGGCGGCTCTGGTTCTTGACCTGATACGGAAATTGTTTCCGCTGCGCACCTGCACGCTCAACCTCAGCCGGGAGAATGTTGCAAAAAGCAAATTCAAGGTCTGTCTGGAATACCATATCAAAAATTGTATGGGTCCATGTGCCGGTCATGAATCCGAAGAGGCTTACATGGAAAAGATCGAGCAGATCCGCCACATACTCTCCGGGCAATTCCGGGAGGTCAAAAGGCACCTCCAGGCCCATCTGGAGCGCTGTATTGACCAACTTGCCTTTGAAGAAGCGCATCAGATCAAGGTGCGGTTGGATGCGCTGGAGGATTATCAAAGCAAATCCGTGGTGGTCAATCCCAATATCCGGGATGTCGATGTGTTTGCCATTGCTGTCGAGGACAAATCAGTGTATGTCAATTACCTGAAAGTCGTCCAGGGGGCCGTCATCCATGCCGTCACCCAGGAATTGACGCGAAATCTGGAGGAGGAGCCTTCGGACATTTTACCGAATGTCATCCTGGAGATGCGCGAACGGTATCACAGCGTGACCTCCGAGATTATTGCGCCCTTTCCATTGGATTACCTGGAAGCGGATGTGCGAATTACGGTACCTCAGCGGGGCGACATGAAAAAGTTGCTCGACATGTCAGCCAAGAATGTGGCCTATTTCCAGGCGCAAAAGCGTCAGCAAGCCGCCACCCGCGAAAAGCGACAGACACCCGCAGACCGGATCCTGTCGGCGCTGCGCGACGCCCTGCGCATGAAGGAGTTGCCTGTCCACATCGAGTGCTTTGACAACTCCAACCTGCATGGCAGCCATCCCGTTTCGTCCTGTGTGGTGTTTCGCCAAGCCAGGCCGAGCAAAGCGGACTACAGGCATTACAAGGTACGGACGGTGACCGGCCCTGATGATTTTGCGAGTATGGGTGAAGTGGTTTACCGGAGATACCGGCGTCTGCTGGAAGAAAATGCCTCACTGCCCCAACTGGTCATTATTGACGGGGGGAAGGGCCAACTCTCTGCAGCGATGGACAGCATCCGTCAACTCGGGCTGGAAGGGGCCATCACGGTAGTGGGCATCGCCAAGCGGTTGGAGGAAATTTATTTTCCTGGCGATCCGCTGCCGTTGTACATCAACAAAAAATCCGAAGCCCTGAAACTGATCCAGCAGGCCAGAAATGAAGCCCACCGTTTTGCGATCACCTTCCACCGGCAATTGCGCTCCAAGGGACTCCTGCGCACTTCCCTGACGGACATCCCCGGCGTGGGAGAAAAAACGGCGGAAAAACTTCTACAGCGCTTCGGTTCGGTCAAAAACATGCTCGCTGCCGGGCCGGAAGGCTGGACCGAAGCCGCCGGCGCCCGGGTAGCAGCCCGGATGTCCGATTACTTCTTCGGTGAATCGGAGGTGAAGGAACAGGAAGAACAGACCGGGTCCGTGCTGGATCCGGAATAGCTGGGGAGGATATCTTTGGCGGACATTCTCTGGCCGCATGACCCACCCCATACCCGGCGATATCCTGATCCGGCCCAGGTTCGAGACGGTGATACCCATGGTGCCGGAAGCTGTCACTCAAGCCCTGCGGAAAGGATTGTCTGATCCCCATTCTTCCGCCCGGGGCCGGATCATCCATTCATTCGTCACCCTGACCCTGCCGGACAAGGATCGGGCGATATGGTCCCCCCAGCTCACGCTTTCTTATGGACCGGAACCGGACGGGGGCACCCGGATCAGGGGGGTATTCGGACCAGCACCGGGGTTGTGGACTCTGTTCATGTTTTTGTACACCGTGTTGTTGACCACGTCGGGCATCCTGCTGGTTTACGGTCTGGTGTTGCGGCAATTGGATCAAGATGCCGGGGTGTTGTGGTTGGTGCCGGTGTTGTTGGTATTGTTTGCCGGACTTTGGTTGACGGCATCGGTGGGGCAGTACCTCTCCCGGCATCAGATGGCCACCTTGCACGGATTTGTCAGGCAATGTCTGGGCATTGATCTGTCCTCCTCCTCCGGGTGTTTGTCAGCATGAATCGGGCAAACGCATTATCTTGGATGATCAAACCATGTTTATGCGCCAGTTGATTTGGGGCGTTGCTGCTCTTTTGTTCCTCCTGGCAGGATGCCGTAAGACGTCCGAATGTCCACCGTGCGGATATTATACAGGCCTTTCCACCAAAGTGGATTTCATACCCGGTACGATGACGGGCAGTTACACGACCTCAACACGGACGTATGAGGTAAAGCGTTCCGGTGACGGTTACTCGGCGGCCGGGTGGTATTACCTCCCGGATGTGAACGGGTATTATACGGACACCGCCGCGCTGTCCGAACAGCAGGCCAAGGGGTACATCACGTTGACGGTATGGCAGTCGGATGATACGCTGCGCTTTGACGTGCGTCAGCCTGAGGGCTTGTCGGAATATTTCGAAGGGCTGAAGATCGACTGATCCCATCCGTCCCGTTCGGGGAGTCCGTCTTAGATTTACCTGCATGAATGGGGATATCCCGGATGTTTACGTTGGTGTTTTGCTGCCATTGGCCGTAGAGAAGCCGTTCACTTATGCCGTGCCTGCGGCATGGCGGGACCGGGTGGCGTTCGGACTCCGGGTGGAGGTGCAGTTCGGGCGGTCGCGGCATTATGCGGGGCTGGTGGTGGAGACGGGATTGGCAAGGCCGGAAGTCCGCCAGATCAAATCCGTCCTTGGTGTTCTGGACCAGCGTCCGTTGGTGACCACGTGGCAATATGATCTGTGGAAATGGATGGCCCGTTATTACGCCTGTTCATTGGGGGAGGTGATGGCCGCCGCTTTACCCGGTCATCTCAAGCTGAGCAGTGAGACAAGGATCCTGGCCGGAGAGCGGTTGGAGGAGGCATTGCCCGGGCTGTCGGATGATGCCTACCTCGTCGCCGAAGCACTTCAGATCAGGGGAGAGCTGGGCATCGATGACGTGCGGATGATCCTGCAACGCAAGCAAGTGTATCCACTGTTGCAGGAGTTGGTCCAGGAGGGGGTCGTGTCGTTCCGGGAAGAATTGCAGGAGCGATTCCGGCCCAAAACCGTTACGGCGGTCAAAGCGGGTCCCGCCCTGGAGGACAGGGAAAAAGGTCTTCAGATTCTGCTGGCCGATTTGTCCCGGTCTCCTCGTCAGACGGCGGCGGTGTTGAGTTTTCTGCAACTGGAGAAAGAATTGCCCTGGGTGCGGAAAAGCGATCTTGTCGAACGGGCCGGGCTGGGCGATGCCTCTTTCAGAGCGCTGGTGGACAAGGGTGTTTTCGACACCTATGCCCGGGAAGTGTCGCGCTTGACCGGACCGCCTGAGGAGGACGCTTCGACCTGGACGCTTTCTCCGCACCAAAAGGAGAAGCTGCAACAGCTCCGGCTCCAAATGACCCAAAAACCTGTCCAGTTGCTCCAGGGCGTGACCGGAAGCGGAAAGACCTTGTTGTACACCGATCTGATCCGGCAAACGTTGGAGCAGGGCAGGCAGGTGCTGTACCTGCTTCCGGAAATTGCGCTCACCGCCCAACTGCTGATCCGGCTGGAGCAACTCACGGGTCGAAAAGTGCTGCCTTACCACTCCCGGCTCAACCAGCACGAGCGGGTGGAGATTTGGGAGTCTGTACTCACCCGATCGGATGCGATGGTGGTGGCGCCCCGATCGGGGTTGTTTTTGCCCTGGTTCCGGTTGGGGCTGGTCATCGTGGATGAGGAGCATGATCCGTCTTACAAACAGCAGGATCCTGCTCCGCGATACCAGGGGAGGGACACGGCCATCATGCTTGGGCGCTTGTTTGACGCGCCTGTCATTTTGGGATCGGCCACGCCGTCTCTGGAGACCTGGCATCATGCCCGGGAGGGCAAATACGGCTATGTGATCCTGGAGGAGCGCTACGGGGGAGCTGTCCTACCGGAGATCCACCTCGTCAATCTCAGACAGGAGGTGATCCGTGGGGAGCAGGGATTGTTTTCAGGCACCCTGATGAGGGCCATCCGGGAGACGCTGGAAAGCAAAGAGCAGGTCATTTTGTTCCAGAACCGCAGGGGGTATGCGCCCAGCCTTCGCTGTGAAACCTGTGGATGGGTGCAGGAGTGTGTGCATTGTGACGTGGCTTTGACCTACCACCGGCAGGGTAGCCGGATGCAATGTCACTACTGCGGCTATCAATCGGGCATACCGGTCGAATGTCCCCAATGTGGCCAACGAAAGCTGACGCTGAAGGGGGTGGGCACCCAGCGGGTGGAGGACGATCTCGGGCTTTTGTTTCCGGAAGCGAAAGTGGATCGCCTGGACCTGGACACGGCGAGGAGCAGAAGCGGACTGCTGAGGCTACTGGATGATTTTTCCGAAGGGCGCATCAATATCCTGGTCGGCACACAGATGTTGGCCAAGGGGCTGGACTTCGATCAGATCGGTCTGGTCGGGATTTTACAAGCCGATGCATTGCTGTCGTATCCGGATTTTCGCGCTGCCGAAAGGGCTTTCCAGTTGATGGTACAGGTGGCGGGTCGTGCGGGCCGGAAGAAAGGGAGCAGCCGTGTCCTGATCCAGACCTGGGAGCCGGGACATCCGGTAATCCGGGATGTGGTACAGGGCAATCTTTCCGGTTTTTACCTACGGGAGATGGCGGAGCGAAAGATGCTGGTATATCCGCCGTTTTGCCGGTTGGCCCGGTTGCTGATCAAACACAAGTCGGAAGAAAAAGCGGAATGGGCTGCCCGGCATTTGGCCGACTTGTGCATCAAGTGGCTGGGGGCGGACAAGGTCGCCGGGCCTGCTTCGCCGCCTGTAGCCAGGGTGGCCGGTTTTCATTTGCGGACGGTCCAGGTCAAGTTGACGCCCGGGTCCCGGCGGACGGACCCCTGGAAGGAGGCTATTGCGCAGGGGTCGGCGTTGTTGCGACAGCGCACGGGGATGTCAGGACTGGTGGTCCAGATGGATGTAGATCCGGTGTGATTTTATTGGAGAAGATATACAGGAAGTCATTATCTTTGCATCCCTGTTTCAGATCAAAGGGCTGGGACATAATGAAATAAAGCTCGCCTTCGCCAAGGCTTCGGCGGTAATGCTCGCCTTCGCCAAGGCTTCGGCG
>CAYYGN010000018.1:0-61991 GCA_964471595.1 uncultured Saprospiraceae bacterium | reverse complement strand
GCTAGGCAGAGGTCTGCAAAACCTCGTACAGCGGTTCGAATCCGCTCGTGACCTCTGAAAAGGCCGCCCTCGGGCGGTCTTTTTTTTCTTTACAAGGTACCATGACCGGCGAGGATCCCTGGAAATCCCTGTTTGACCGTCTGGAGTCCGGACTGCTGGCCGGGAGCCGGCAGCAACCACTTTCGGAGGAAGTGGCAGCCCGTCTGTCCGATTGGGGTGTGTCCCTGTCCGACGATCCGGCCCTGGCCCTCCTGGAAGCCAATGCCCATCTGCACTTTCTAATGGCTACTGCCCTGCCTCCTGTGGGAAAAGCAGAGGAAAGCCAGGCAGCCATGAAAGGCACGCCGGCGATGTGGAAATTGTTGCATGACCTGTTGCGCATTCCGGGGGGATGGAGTCTTCCTGAAGCCGCAGGACTGATGCGTCGCGCCGGATTGAGTTGGCCGGATGGTGCCTGTGAAATTCTGACCGTTCATCTTCGCCACCATCCCGAATGGTTCTCACTGACGGCTGACCTTTTTGATGCCTCCGCCCGCCGGGTCATGGGCCGGTCTGCACCTACCGCCTGGCTCTTTCCTGCGGGACCTCCGCCCGATCCCGCCCCGCACGACGCCATGGTGTACCGCCATTTGTTGCACTGGTTGTGGCAACAGCCGCGTGAAAGCCGGGATTGGTTGACACGGCAAGGACCATGTTTGGATTCCGCTTGGTGGGATGGCTTCCTCGGCGAATGCGGTCATTTGCTGCCGCCTCCCGGCACGGACGGACCGGTCTGGTTGCCGGAAGTGGGCTCCGTCCCGGCTCCTGGTCCCTTGATCCGGGCCCGTATCCGGCAGGGAGATACCGCCCTGACCGCAGAAGCCACGCAAATCCTTGGTCAATGCCTTCACCTTGACAAGGATTTCCTCCGCCTGGCGCTGCCACCGCCCGGACCATCCTGGGGTTCCTTTTGGCCGGAGACGACGGAGGTCTCGCCGACCCGGTCAGACCTGTTCAGAGCGTTGGCCGGCAGCCTTCCCGCGACCGCATGGACGGCGGTGACCGGCATGGATTGGGCGGCGATGGTCCGGGCGGCTTTCGAATCACCGGATGGCGTCCTGTTGGCCGAGGGCATGGCTGATGCACTGCGCTACCATCCCGATCCCGAAGGATGCGCCATCTGGTGCGAAGCCCGGCTGAGACACCCGGATTGGGCAGGTCAGGCTCCGATTACCGGATTGGCCGAAGCCATGGGGGGAGAAAGGCTCAATCGATTGCTGCTGGCATATTTCCAGTCCCGGCGCCCCATCGGATCCTGGGCGGATCCGGCAGGCAAGATGTTGACCGGCCCGGTGTTTTTTTGGTCCGAAGCGCTGACCAATGAGATTCTCGCCCTGTTGGCGCTCCGCCCTGAGCTGGCCAAAGATGCTGCGCGACAGCAGGACTTCATGCTCACCCTGGCCTGGAGAGGGCATTTGGGGCGGCTGTCAAAATCGCTGGGGAATCCCAAACCGCTGGATGAACTTCCCACCGTGCTCAAACACCACCGAAACGTTTTGGTGGCCGTGCTGCAACTCCGCATCGCCTTCCACCAGGTGATGCCTAAATAGCGGACATCCCAAGGGGATAATGGCTAACTTTGCGGTTTTGTACGGCTTTCCAACTATGACAGCTACCCTTTCCATTGTCATTCCGGCCTATAACGAGGGCCGTACCATCCACCTCATCCTTGACAAGGTGCGACAGGCTCCCTTGCCGGAAGGCATCCGGCGGGAGGTGATCATTGCCAACGACTGTTCGACCGATGACACGGAAGCTGCCATCCTGAAATACAGGGATGCCCATGCCGACTTTCCGCTGACGTATCTCAAGCATGAGGTCAATCAGGGTAAAGGAGCAGCCCTCCATACCGGCATCCGGCACGCCACCGGCGATTATGTCATCATCCAGGATGCCGATCTCGAGTATGACCCCAATGAATACACCATCCTTCTGAAGCCCATTCTTGACGGGGTGGCGGATGTAGTGTACGGATCCCGTTTTATGGGCGGCCGCCCTCATCGCATCCTCTTTTTCTGGCACTCCATCGGCAACAAATTCCTGACTTTCCTGTCCAATGCGTTTACCAATCTCAACCTGACGGACATGGAGACTTGCTACAAGCTCTTTCGCAGGGAGATTATCCAGGCATTACCCCTGCGGGAAAAACGGTTCGGCTTCGAGCCGGAAGTGACTGCCCGGATCGCCCGCCTTCCCAGGATCAGGATCTATGAGGTGGGCATTTCCTACTACGGCCGTTCCTATGCCGATGGCAAAAAAATCGGCTGGAAAGACGGATTCCGGGCTATCTATTGTATCCTCAAATACAACCTGTTCGCCCGATGAGGCGGGAGTTCCTGCTCAATGTCTCCTTCCTTGTGGGCGTGAATCTGGTTATCAAGCCCCTTTACATTTTCGGTATTGATCTCCAGGTCCAGAACACGGTCGGATCGGCAGCCTATGGCCTTTTTGCCGCTTTGTTCAGCCTGACCTACATCCTTCAGATCATCAATGATGCAGGGATCCAGCAGTACAACAGCCAGAGCCTGTCCACTGACCGGTCCCTGCTGAAAGAGCGATATCCCCTTTTGACCTCTCTCAAGATCTGGCTCGGAGCCGCCTACCTGCTGACTTGTCTGGCCGCCTCGCTGCTTTTGGGTTACCACACCACCATATGGCCCCTGATGTTGCATGTCGCCGCCAACCAAATGTTGCTGTCCTGGCTGCTTTTCTTGCGCTCCAATGTCGCCGGAATGGGGATGTACCGCCGGGACAGCCTGCTTTCCGTTTCGGACAAGATATGGATGATCGCCTTGTGCGGATTTCTGCTGTATGCCCCGGGATGGAAGGACCATTTCAAGCTTTCCTACTTTATCTGGGCCCAGACGATCTCACTGGTGCTGACCATACTCCTGGCTCGCATCTTCCTGCAGGGGAGAGGTCTGACCTGGAAGGGCCTGTCCGGATGGAAGCGGCACTGGCCCCTTTTGCGCCAAAGCCTTCCTTATGCGTTGGCTGTCCTCCTGATGGCGGGTTACAACCGGATGGACACGCTGCTCCTGGAGCGATTGCTGCCGGACGGAGCCGCCCAGGCTGGGGTTTATTACATGGCCTTCCGGTTGCTGGATGCCCTCAACAACTTCGCCTTTTTATTTGGCGCACTGCTCTTGCCCATGTTTGCCTATCAGTTGGGACAAAAACAGGACACGGGTCCGCTGGTAAGTCTCAGCATGAAGCTGCTTTTCACGGGCAGCATGGCTGTTGCCGCAGCCGTCAGCCGGTTTTCCGGACAATGGATCCGGCTTCTGTACAAGGAAGCGCCTCAGGAAGCGGGAACGGCATTGGGGATTCTGGCCTGGGTATTTGTCCCGGTCTGCATGATGTACGTTTTCGGTACGCTGTTGGCGGCAGGTTCGCGGATGCGGATCATGAATGCCGCCCTCGTGGTGACGGTAGTGATCAATGCCATTCTTCTCCTCGTTCTGATTCCCTCCCGGGGTATTGCAGGCGCGGCGTGGACAGCTCTGATCACCCAGACTGGCGCCGCATTGGCCATGATGTTCCTGGCATTCCGTCATATGGAAGTTCAACGGGAACCCCGGGATTGGATCCGCATGGGCCTTTTTGCTGTCATTTGCCTCTTTATTCTCGTCGTCCCCATACCAGAGGATACCGCCTGGCAGTTTAATTTTGCAGCCGTGTTCGCCGGATGCCTTCTGGTGGCACTGCTCCTCGGCCTGCTTCCCCTCCGACCGTTTTTCCAGATGGTGCGGACGAGGGGGAAAGGGTTCACGGGTAACCTTCAAGACGCAACCCCACCGGATGGCCCCTCCTGACAGCCTGCTTGACATCCTGCGCCTGCTCTATCGCTGGCGGGTAAAACTGATAGGCGCCGCACTGGCCATTGCAGCCCTCACCGTCGTCATCACCCTGTTCATGCCCGATTATTACCGGTCCGAAACGGTGTTTTACGCCGCCAGTACCGATATGGCCAATCCCGATGACCTCTTCGGGCCCGTTGGCAGGGGCATCGAATATTTCGGCACCGGGGCTGACCGTGACCGGTTGCTGACCATTGCAGGAAGTACTCCTTTCTTGGACCGGATGATCGATTCCTTCGGGTTGATGACGAGATATGACATAGACAGCAGCCATCCCAAAGCCAGAGAGCAGGCCCGTCTTAGGTTTGGGGACCATTATGAAATCATCGAGACCAAATACGACGGTATCCGTATTTCCGTAGAGGACAAGGATCCTGCCATGGCAGCCGCCATGGCCAATGCCGCTCGCACCTTCATCGACCGGATTGCCGTGGCGTATCTGCGTGCCAATCAGGAACGCATGCTCAATACGCTCAACGGCAGTATCAACACCAAGCAGGCTTATCTCGTCACCCTCAGTGATTCCCTTTCCAGGACCCAGCAGTCATCCGGCGTCTATGATGCGCGGGAACAAGGCCGCCAGGTCGGATTCCTCTTATCCCAGAAAACCGTCGAACTGGCCGGCGACCGGGCCAGGTTGGAGATGTATCGCAAAATCGGCTACCAAAACAGGGATACCATTGCCAATGTCACCGCCCGCATCGCCAGCCTCGAGACCGAATTGGCCGACCTGACGGGAAAAACCCAGGGACGCGATTTTGACATCCACCGCTTCAACGCAGCGGCCGGCCTCGTCGCCATGTTGCAACAGCAATACGAAAACACCAAAAATCAACTCAGCTACGAAATCGAGAAGGCCAACCATCTCCGCGCCATCATGGAAGGGGAGATTTCGGCCATTATCCCCTTCGAGGAAGCCATGCCCTCAGTCAGCAAATACAGGCCGAAACGGGGTGTTCACGCCGGCATTTCTTTTTTTCTGACGCTCTTGTTTGGCGCTTTGTTCGTCCTCATAAGGGAGCAATACCGCCGGGATCCCGCACGACCGGAAAACCATGGCGGCCATTGACCGCATCCGTCATCTGATCCGGGTACCACCCGATTTCCTGGATTGGGGATTATTCACCTTCGCGACCGGGATTTGTATCCTGGCAGGCGTTTACCTGAGCGCACCGGCATGGATGGTTTTGCCGGCCCTGTTCCTGTTCCTGTTTTGGATGGTCAGGGATTACCAGCCGGTCTATTTCCTTCTGCTGGGTACCCTGCCCCTTTCTTTCGAATACAGTTTTTCCGAAAACCTGGGTACCGATCTGCCCTCGGAGCCACTCATGCTCTTGATGGCGGGCGTTGTGATCCTGAAGGCTGTTTGGCGGCCCGCGGAGATGAGAATCCACCATGTGTTTGACGGGCTGCTGCTGGTCCATGTATCCTGGATTGCCGCGACAGCCGTATTTGCAGAGATACCTCTGATCGCCGTCAAGTTCTTGTTGGCCAAGACCTGGTACATCCTCGCCTTTTACACCCTCGGAAGGATCATGTTGAACAACCCGGCCAGATGGGAAAAAGCCGTCTGGTTTGTGCTGGTACCCCTGGTTATTACCCACGTGATCGCCCTGATACGGTTTCGTGCCTATGGCTTTGCTTTTGCCGATGTCAACCGGGTGGTGACTCCTTTTTATCGCAATCACGTCACCTTTGCGGCACTGGCTGTCGTCCTTCTGCCATATGCCTGGTTTCTTTGGCAGCGGCTCAATGGGCGGCTCCTTCTCAAGGTTCTGGTGGCGGGCATGGTCCTTGTACTGCTTGCCGGAGTGCAGTTTTCCTATACCCGGGCCGCTTATGTAGCTCTATTGGGTGGAGTAGCTGCTTTTTTCCTGATCCGCTGGCGTCTCATGAAGCCCGCTATTGGGGTGGCCCTGATCCTGGCAGTGACTTTCTTGGGGTCCATGATCCGCGACAACCGGTTTCTCGATTTTGCCCCCGACTACAACAAAACCGTCACGCATTACGAATTCTCCGACCTGGTCAACGCCACTTACAAGTTGCAGGATATCTCCACCATGGAAAGGGTATACCGGTGGATTGCCGGCTTTTACATGGTCGGTGAACGGCCCTGGACCGGGTTTGGCCCCAACAATTTTTATGAAAACTACCAGTCCTTTACCGCAAGGGCGTTCCGCACCTACGTCAGCGACAATCCGGAGCGGTCGGGCATCCACAATTACTACCTGATGACTGCGGTCGAACAGGGCATACCCGGCTTGTTGATCTACCTGGGTCTGATCCTCACCGTGCTGTTGGCAGGTGAAAGGGTGTACCACCGAACCCGGGAACCACATCGCAAAGCTCTGGTACTTACAGCGCTATGCAGCCTCGTGGTGATCCATCTGCTGCAAACCATGAACGATCTCGTGGAAACCGATAAAGTGGGTCCTTTCTTCTTTCTCAACATGGCCGCCATCGTAGGCGTGGATCTCTACAACCGGGGCAAGGCATTGTCCTAACGTTTTTCCCGGAAAAACGACTTCAACAAGGCGGAACATTCGTCCTGCAGAATCCCGCATTCCACTTTGGTAGCGGGATGAAGCAGCGATTTGCCAAAGCGCATGAATCCCCGCTTTTCATCGTCGGCGCCATAGACAATACGGCCGATCTGCGCCCAATGCAGGGCGCCCGCACACATCACACACGGCTCAAGGGTCACATAAAGGGTGCATTCCTGCAGGTATTTGCTGCCCAGGTGTCCGGAGGCGGCCGTGATGCAAAGGATCTCGGCATGGGCGGTGACATCGAGAAGTTGCTCAGTGGTATTGTGGGCCCGGGCGATGATGCGGTCGTTGCACGTGATCACGGCACCCACCGGCACCTCATCGCGCTCAAAGGCCAGACGCGCCTCCGCCAGTGCCTGCTCCATGAAATAGGCATCGTCATAAACCCGGATCATGCCTCAGTCTTCCGGGATTTTTCCAGTGTCGGGATCCAGGGGCAACTGGAAGGCCACCGGAAGGTTGAAGCGCACCGCTACGGGCTTCCCGTCCTTGTATCCCGGGCGCCACCGGATGTTTTTTTCAGCCATCTGGCGTACCAACCGGGCAGCTTCTTCACCCAGTCCGTCTCCCGGATTCCGGACGATTTCCACAAACTCCACCTGCCCGTCTTCTTTCACGATAAACTGGACCACGGCCTCACCGGAGGTTCCTTTGGCTTTCGCCTCCGGTGGGTAAGTCAGGTCCCGCCCCAGGTAATCCATGAGCATCTGGATGGAGCAGCGGTATTTGTCCATGTCGTCCGCGCCGGCCAGGTCTTCGCAGCCGGGGAAACGCGGCATGACCTCCGCCTTGTCCACGACTTCGCGGCGGTTTGGCGAAGAGGAGGGCGGAGTCTCCTGGCTTTGGCAGGCGGGAATCCCGGTGCCCGTTAGTGCCACCAGGATCAGGATCGACCAAAAAGTACTTGTCCGGTTCATCCTGCAAAACTCGCAGAATCCGGCGATTTGGGCACCTGTCCGGGCAAATTGGTCGTCTGCGGACATTCCGTTCGGTTATCCCGCAATACGGGGAAGGAAGACCAGCAATCCGATGGCGACAGCGGCAACGGCCATGACCAGCACAGCACCGGCCAGGATATCCTTGGCCTGCCCGATCAGGGGATCATGGCCCGGATGCAGTTTGTCGAGGACTCTTTCCAGCGCGCTGTTGATCAGTTCCAGACTGATGACAGCTGCCGATACCAGCACCACCGCTACCCATTCCCAGGACTGAAGTCCCAGAAGGATCCCTGCCGTCATCACAATGGCAAAGGCTGACATATGGACTTTGATGTGCCTGTCCAGTCGGAGACACACCATCAGACCATACGAGGCACAACGAAGGCGATTCAGGAAGGAGTATGGCCGTTGCATCCTGTTTTTCCTGCAATATCGTCAAACGGGCAAAGAGTCCGGCCAATCCGTGCTTACCTTTGTCGGCTCGAGCCAAGCCCATGCAATTCCGCCAACCTGTTCCCGTCAAGGATATCGCCGCCCTGATCAGGGCCCGCATTATTGGTGATCCGGATTTCCCCTGTACCGGCCTCAACGAAATTCATAAGGTCGTACCCGGCGACATCCTGTTCGTGGATGTGCCCAAGTATTTTCAGCGCGCCCTCCAGTCTGCCGCCAGCGTCATCATCCTCCATCAGGAGGTCGAACCTCCTCCGGGAAAGACGCTGTTGGTCGTGGATCAACCCTTTGAGGCCTACGACTTTCTTGCCCGTCATTTCCTGCCGTTCAGTCCCCTGTCGGCGGATATCGCCGAATCGGCACAAATCCACCCCTCCGCCATCATCGAACCCCGGGCGATCATAGGGCCCGATGTATCCGTTGGACCGGGTTCCTATATCCAGGCCGGTGCCATTATTCACAGCCACACCCGCATCGGCGCCCATGTACGCATTCAGGCCGGAGCCATCATTGGTACGGATGCCTTTTATTTCAAACGGTACCCCGACCGTCTTGCCAAATGGCATACCGCCGGCCGTGTCATCCTGGAAGACCACGTGGACATCGGTGCCGGAACGACCATCAACCGGGGCGTTTCGGGCGATACGGTCATCGGTGAAGGAACAAAAATCGACTGCCAGGTCCATATCGGACACGGGGCAGTTATTGGCAAACACTGCATCATTGCCGGTCAGGTGGGGATCGGCGGCAAAGCCATCATCGGCGACAAAGTGGTCCTTTACGGACAGGTGGGGGTCATTCAGGGAGTGCGGATTGGCTCCGGTGCCACCGTGCTGGCTGGGTCAGGTGTCTCCAAAGACCTGGAAGGTGATACCATTTATTTTGGCTCGCCCGCTGCTGATGCACGAGAAAAATACCGGGAATTGGCCACCCTTCGCCAAATGGCTTATCGCAAAGACAAATCATGACCATCACCACCGAGATCAGTGGATTGGTGTTGAGGCCACTCATGCCTGCCGACGCCCGGCCAATGGCCTTTGAAGCCAATACAACCCGCATTTTTGAAAATGTCCGTGATCGCTTCCCGTTTCCTTACGAGGTCGGTCATGCAGAAGCCTTTATCCGGGAACAAATGGCCTTTGATCCTCCCCGTCATTTTGCCATTTCCTGCCAGGACCGGTTTTGTGGTGTCATCGGCTATATCCCTCAGGAGGACGTATACCGTTTTTCCGCAGAGATCGGTTACTGGTTGGGAGAGTCTCATTGGGGGAGAGGGCTGGCCACCGCCTCCATCAAGGCGCTGGTCCGGCACATTTTTACCGAAACCGAGATCCTGCGGGTGTACGCCATGGTCTTTGCCTTCAACACCGCCTCCATGCGCGCATTGGAGAAAGCGGGCTTTCAAAAAGAGGGTATCTCGGTCAAACATGTCTTCAAGAACGCCCGGTTCTGGGATGAACACCGGTATTACCTCCTTCACCCGCAACTCCAGGAATGAAGCCCCGTGTCTATTGCCGCGGGCTGGCCCGACGCATGGAAGAAATGGCCGATCCCGAGGTGGCAACCGGCCAGAAAGCCTATATGCGGCATCAATTCGAATTCTACGGCCTCAAATCTCCGGTCTGGAAAGAACTGGTCCGTGATTATATCCGGACGGAAGGACTACCTGCACCGGGTGATGGCCTCGAGTCAGTGGCCCGGCTTTGTTTTCAATGGCCCTTTCGCGAAATGCAATACGCCGCCCTTGCCCTGCTCGAAAAGTCATGGCGGCAGACCGGCCCTGACCATATCCGGTTGCTGGAAGAATTGATCTTGACCCGTTCCTGGTGGGATACCGTGGATGCCCTGGCCAAATGGGTGGGTTTCCATTTCATGCGTTTCCCCGACCAAATCAAGCCGGTGACGGAATCCTGGATGGCCGGCCATGAAATGTGGCTGCAAAGGGTGGCCATTATTTTCCAGTTGGGCTACCGCGAAAAAACGGATACGGCGCTTTTGTTCGACTATATTGAGCGGGTGGCCGGTTCCCGGGAATTCTTCCTGCAAAAAGCCGCAGGGTGGGCGTTGCGGCAGTATGCCCGCACCGACCCGGACGCGGTCCTGCGCTTCGTCCATGCCCATCCCTTGCCGGCCCTTACCCGTCGGGAGGCGATCAAGCACCTGTAAAAGCATCAACGAACCCGGATCGGCGTGTCGCTGATGGGTCGGTGTTGTCGCCATCCCACCAGCCATACGCCAAAGAGGACCATCGCCGTACCCGCCAAGTGAATCCAGGTGACGGGTTCTCCTAGGAATAGCCAGGCAAGAAAAATGGTGGCCACCGGACCTACACTGGCAATTATGGATGTATTTCCTGCGCCCAATCTCCGGATGCCTTCGGAGATCATAAAGATCGGAATCACGGTACTGAGAACGGCCAGACCCAGAAACAACAAATAAGCCTCAATGGGGAGATACAGCGATGTAAGGTCTCTCGTCAGGGCAAAATGGATAAAGGTCATTGCCGTGGCCATCAACAATACGAGGCTGGTGAAAAGGAGGGTGCCGAGACGGGCAATGTAATCTCCGACAAAGAAGAGGTACAAGGCAAAGGCAAAGGCGCTGGCCAGCACAAACAACGCACCGATCCCGACGGAACCCGAAGGGTCCCAACCAGGGATGAGGACCAACAGAATTCCTCCATACGTGGACAGCAAGGCAGCCGCTTGCCATTTGGAGACGGGAATGCCTTTGAACACCGCCATCAACAGGACCACCATGGTGGGATAGGTAAAGAGGATCAGCCTTTCCAAACCGGCTGTTATCGTTTGCAGTCCGACAAAATTGAGAAAACTGGCCCCGTAATAACCCAGAAAGGCAAACAGGCCGAGCATCCTCCAATCGCGAAATGAAAGCCGGATTTCTCCTTTCTTCCGCCAACTCCACGCCGCCGCCACACCGAAAAAGGGCAGAGAAAAGGCCAGGCGCAAAGTCATTACTGTCGTGGCGTCTACGCCGAATTGGAAGATCAACTTGGCAAAAATGGCCTTGGCGGAAAAGAGCACATTCCCCAGGATGACAAGAAAAATCCCGAGTTGACGATTAGCCTCCATGGACAAAATGGCGTTTGGCCCTTTGACGCAAAGGTGGTTGTTTCTGTGTATCCATGACGGGCCTCTGGCCACAGATCCTGTTCGGACAATTGGACACAAGCCTAATTTTTGTCATCACTTTGTTTAAGAAAAATTAGAAAAAATGATCAATAAGTTAAACAAAACGATCATCGAAGTCATTCCTTCGATATCGCTAACCAAAACGATTACACATGAGAAAGTTCACACTGCTTCTTCTGCTCTCGGCGATCCACCTGGGGCTTGCCGCACAAACCGCCAGGTTGCAGGTTATCCACAATTCGCCTTCGCCGACGGTTGACATCTGGGTCAACGGGGTTCCTTTTCTCCCGTCTTTTGCATTTCGTACCGCCACCCCGTTTGTGGATGTACCGGCCGGCTTGGCCCTGGAGATCGGGATCGCTCCCTCACCAAGCAGCAGCCCGGCCGACATCATTGCCACCTTTCCGGTGACGTTTTCGGAAGGAGGTACTTATGTGGCAGTAGCCCATGGGGTGGTTGGCGACATGTCCACGCCCTTTGACCTCGCCCTGTATGACATGGGGCGGGAATCTGCCTCGGTTGGTCAGACCGATCTCCTGGTTTTTCATGGCGCACCGGATGCTCCAGCCGTAGATGTAGCCGTGAGGGGGTTGGGTGACGTGGTCACGGATCTCGGATTCGGCGCCTTCACCGGTTATCTGTCGGTACCGGCAGCAGATGTCATCCTGGATGTCAAACCGGCCGGAGAGGAATCTGTAGTGGCCTCCTTCAGCGCGCCGCTTTCCCTGCTGGAAGGACAGTCGGCCACCGTTTTCGCGTCCGGATTTTTGTCCGGTGATCCGGGCTTCGGCCTTTGGGCCGCTCTGGCCGACGGAACGGTCTTCGGGTTGGAGGCATTGACCAATGCCCGAGTACAGATCATCCACAATTCGCCGTCGCCGACGGTCGATATCTGGGTCAACGATCAGCCTTTCTTGACCGATTTTGCTTTCCGTACGGCCACACCCTTTGTGGACGTGCCGGGCAACACGGCATTGAACATCGGGATTGCGCCTTCCCCAAGCAGCAGCCCGGCCGACATCATCGCTACATTCCCGGTCAACTTGCTGCCCGGAGAGACATACACGGTTTTGGCCAATGGTGTGGTCGGTGATCCGGACACACCCTTTGAACTGGCCATCCATACAGGAACGCGCGAATCTTCTCTGGATACAGCAAATACCGATCTCCTGGTGTTCCATGGCGCACCGGATGCCCCAGCCGTGGATGTAGCCGTGAGGGGGTTGGGTGACGTGGTCACGGATCTCGGATTCGGCGCCTTCACCGGTTATCTGTCGGTACCGGCAGCAGATGTCATCCTGGATGTCAAACCGGCCGGAGAGGAATCTGTAGTGGCCTCCTTCAGCGCGCCGCTTTCCCTGCTGGAAGGACAGTCGGCCACCGTTTTCGCGTCCGGATTTTTGTCCGGTGATCCGGGCTTCGGCCTTTGGGCCGCTCTGGCCGACGGAACGGTCTTCGGGTTGGAGGCATTGACCAATGCCCGAGTACAGATCATCCACAATTCGCCGTCGCCGACGGTCGATATCTGGGTCAACGATCAGCCTTTCTTGACCGATTTTGCTTTCCGTACGGCCACACCCTTTGTGGACGTGCCGGGCAACACGGCATTGAACATCGGGATTGCGCCTTCCCCAAGCAACAGCCCGGCCGACATCATCGCCACTTTCCCGGTCAACTTGCTGCCGGGGGAGACGTATGTTGTCATGGCCAACGGTGTGGTCGGAGATCCGGACGCCCCCTTTGACCTTGTGATTTTTGGCTCGGGCCGCGAATCCTCCGGTAATGCCGGGGAGGTGGACCTTCTGGTTTTCCACGGCTCACCGGATGCCCCGGCAGTGGATGTTACCACTTCTACAGGTGTCACTCTGATTCAGGATTTGGCCTTTGGCGAATTTCAAGGCTATGCGACAGTCCCGCCTTTCAATTATGAATTACAGATCCGTCCTGCCGGGGAGCCGACCATATTGGCCACCTATTTGGCCGACCTTTCGGCTTTGGGAGGTGGTTCCGCTGTTGTTTTTGCCTCCGGCTACCTGGCCGATACACCGGGTTTCGGGTTGTGGGTGGCCCTTGCGGACGGGACAACCTTCCCGCTATCGCTGTTGACCAGCACGGATAACCGGATACTGGGCGAAATGACCGTATTCCCGAATCCCGTCACCGACCGTATGGACATTCGGTTGTTCAGCGAGACCGAATCCCGTATAGCATTAACGGTATATGACGCTACAGGTCGTCAGGTACTGTCGCGCAGTCATCAGGTATTTGACGGAGAAAATCGCCTGGAGGTGCCGGTCGGGGAATTGGGAGAGGGATGGTATATCCTTGAATTGCGGGGCGATTCCGGAGCAGCTGTCAGGAAAACCTTTGCCAAATTCTGATCCATAGTCCGGACAAATTCCGGGAATCACCGGGATGCCTCCGATGGTATCATGTTCATGACAAAAAATGCCCCGCCACGAGGTGGGGCATTTTTTTCCATGCGCACTGATCCGGGTGCGGCAGTATAATTTCCGGGAAGTTGTTCGGGTGGAAGATGGCAATCCCGGATGTTTTGTCGCAACCGTCAACTTCCTCCTTGGCGTAATTGTATTCTTGAGGCGGTCTCAACGAGTCCGGGCGTTGTGTTTTTTACGGTAAATGTTGCGGCTGGCGCGTTTCTGGGCCTGTTCGATGCGGTGCTTTTCACGGGGAGTAACTACCCCGTCTTTCATGGCCAGCCTTTTGCGGGCGCGAATGTGACGTTGTTGCTGACGGAGTTTTCCGGCCTCGCGACGTGTCAAGTCTCCACTGGCACGGCCTTCCTGAATACGGGCTCTTTGGCGCCATTCTTTACGGGGAGTTTGTATTTCCGTCTGCTGCGCCTGCAAGGGCACTGTGGCCGCGGCGATCATGAATACGAGGGTCAGTGCCCAAAGTGAGTTTTTCATGGTTGGTTTTCTTGTATGACTATGGAGAATGTCCCATGTAAAAGAAACCTGAACGGTTTAACACGCTGGTAACGACCGCAAGGCGTTGCCGCTCCTGATGGGGGGTGGCGGACCTTCGGGTTTGGGCATCATGGCCAGCCATTCCGGCACCAGAGAATTGGCCAGTATGTCTTCAACCCGTGTGGGTTCCTGTCTGCGGATATCGGCGATGAGCTGGCAACCGATGGCGCATTCCAGGCAGCGTCGCGGCGTGCAATACCGGTGTTGCAATTCCAGGAGTGCCTGGCCGTCAAAAGCGGTTTTCAAAGGCATGGGCAAAGGCTTCCACTTGTCGAGGATGCGGTTTTGCTCGGCAGGTATTTGCTCGAGGAATCGAAGCGCCTTTTCCTGATACCGGGATTCGTGGCGATGTCGGCCGTAGGCAAAGAGGAGAGGTGCCATCACATTGATGACCAGGGAACGCGAGCTGGCGTCTCCCAATTGTTTGATCGAGGCAGGTGTCTGGACGCCGAATCGGTAATGGCGGGTCCAGTAGGGGTTGACACCCGCATCCAGGCTATGCACCCATTCCTGTGGCGTAGAAGCCATTAAAACATTGGCCAACAGGTTTTCCTGCCTGACGGCGACGCTGGCCAGACGGGCCAGCCGGAGCGTCGGAAAGGAAACAGGCCGAAGTCGTAGGAAATTCCAGCGCAGAGATGGCGGATCGGGCAACTCGTGTTTGCGGCGGAGGAACCGGTATTCTCTTTGAAGCTTCAAAGGGTATTCCTCCTGAAAGTCTTCTTCCAGCATTCCTGCCTGTCCGAAAAGCAAGGCTTCCACGCTGAGGGGATCGTGGGTATATTTTTTCAGAAAGCGGAGAGGCAGACTACGGGCCACCTGGGCCAGAGGCTCCTGGTTGGAAGGGATGCCAAAGCCGGCGGCAAGGTGTTGCCATACGGTTTCTTCCCAATCCTCTTTTTGTTGGCCGAGCGTGGCCAGGATGGCATCGGCCTTTCGGTCCAGTCTTTCGACAAGCACGCGGTCCAACATGGATTTGCGGACGATGTCGGACACCTGGTGCAGGGCGTATTTGCAGGGAATTCCGTTTCCGTCATGGACCAGTCTTTCATACCTCGTCAGCAACCGGTGGTCCACCCTTTTCCGTAGCTCCACACAGGGCAAGCGGGTTCCGTCCTGACGAAATACCGCCTGATCTTCCTCCCAGACCACATGGAGAATGGTGCCGTCGTAGGCCGGATCGAGATGATGGCGATGCCGGTACCATTCAGAGGCATAAATGTGCATTTCGACATGACCATGCCATACCGTGTCGCCGACGCGGATGTGCGCCCCGCTGAAGTCAGGTCCGGCGTGGCCGTGATACACCCCTCTCCTGAGGACCTGGACGGACTGCCCGGTTGTAGTAGCGAGGCGCTGCTGGTCGAAGCGACCAGTCCGCCATACATAGTGTAATAACTGCTCTTGCATGATGCTGGCTTTGAAAGGGGGCCGGCAGCCCTGTGCCCGGCCAACCGGCCCCGTCATGAATTCAAGTCTCGGATTCGCCCCGTTTGCCATGCCGAATGACACGGACGGGGAAGGATCGGTGCCAAGGTCCGGTCATTCGTATTAGGCGGGCAGCCTTGCCGACATCCCGGGCGGCTTGGCGTCAGACCATGGAAGTCTCAAATCCGTTGTTGCGGTCAGAAGGGCAGCGCCTCTTCGGCCACCTCAGCAGTTTCCTTGACGGGCGCCGAACGGGAGATCCGGTAGAAATCGTCCACGACGACTTCGGAGACATACCGGCGCTGTCCGTCCTTGCCCTCGAAGGAGCGATTGCGGATTTTGCCCGAAACCGCTACCTCCATGCCTTTCTGTAATGCGGCAGCCATGCGTTCTGCCAGAGGGCCCCAGGCGACGACATTATGCCAGGTGGTTTCTTTGTTCCGCTCTCCGGACTTGTCGCGAAAGACCTCGCTCGTCGCCAGGGAGAAGCGGGTGAGCGGGTTGCCCTCACCGACCGTCATCAATACCGGGTCCGTGCCCAGGTTTCCAATCAATTGAACGCGATTTACCAAACGTTTCATCACACAACACATTTAGGAGTGAAAGAAAAAGTGAACGAGGCAAAAGTGAGGGGGTGGCCCCGGCACAGTCGTATCCTAAACGTTTAATGTCGTTTGTAAACGTTTGCAGCCGTTTGTAAACGAATATACAGCTATAAATCAGATAGATGTGAATCCCTTAATGATTCTCTCAAGGTGTAAAAAAATCGGATGTACCTGCAGGGCTCTCCATGGCGGGAGCCGGCAGACGACTGCGCATCTCGGGAAACCGGGGATCAATAGGCTCTTGCAAAGAGGACACGCTGGCTGCTCGGCCGGCCGGTAAGAATGCAGGTCCCCGGCTCCGATGGATTGTCGAGAGGGATGCAGCGGATGGTTGCCTTGGTCTTTTCCTTGATGGCCAGTTCCGTCTCGGTAGTACCATCCCAATGGGCATACACGAAGCCGCCTTTGTGATCCAGGGTTCCTTCGAATTCCTCCCATGTATCGGCTCGGGAGGTCATGTCGTCCCTGTACTTGCGGGCGCTTTCGAGGAGATGAGCCTGGATGTCTTCCAGGAGTTTCTGGATGTATCCGGCAGCGCCATCGGCAGGGACCATTGTTTTTTCCCGGGTATCGCGCCTGGCGATTTCGACCTGGCCCTGTTCGAGGTCGCGGAGGCCAATCGCGATGCGTACGGGGGTGCCACGAAGTTCGTGTTCGGCAAATTTGAATCCCGGGCGTTTGGTTTCGTCATTGTCGTAATGGACCCTTATCTGGCGGTCGCGAAGCTCGCGAATCAACTTTTGAGCGGCGTCATTGATTTCGGGAGCGGGTTTGGGAATGGGTACGATCACCGCTTGCCAGGGCGCCAGCCTCGGCGGGATGATCAGACCGTCGTCATCGCTGTGGGTCATGACGAGTCCACCCATCAGGCGGGTGGACACGCCCCAGGAGGTGGCCCAGACGTGTTCCTGTTGATTTTCTTTGTTCAGAAAGGTCACGTCAAAGGCCCGGGCGAAGTTTTGACCCAGGAAATGCGAGGTGCCGGATTGGAGGGCCTTGCCATCCTGCATGAGGGCTTCGATGGTATAGGTGTCTTCGGCGCCGGCAAACCTTTCATTGGGCGTTTTCACCCCTTTGATGACGGGCATGGCCATCCATTCTTCCGCAAACGTGGCATACAGGTCCAGAATCATCCGGGTTTCTTCCATCGCCTCTTCGCGGGTGGCATGCGCGGTATGACCTTCCTGCCAGAGGAATTCGGCGGTACGCAGAAAAAGCCGGGTGCGCATTTCCCATCTGACGACATTGGCCCACTGGTTGATGAGCAGGGGCAAATCGCGATAGGACTGAATCCAGTCCTTGTAGGTATTCCAGATAATGGTTTCAGAGGTTGGCCGGACGATGAGTTCCTCTTCCAGGCGGCTTTCGGGATCCACCACAACGCCACTGCCGTCGGGTGCGTTCATCAGCCGGTGATGGGTGACGACCGCGCATTCCTTGGCAAAGCCCTCGACATGCTGGGCTTCCCGGCTGAGGAAACTTTTGGGAATAAACAGCGGAAAGTAGGCATTGACATGGCCGGTATCCTTGAACATTTGGTCCAACTGTCGCTGTATGGCTTCCCAGATGGCAAAGCCGTGGGGTTTGATGACCATGCAACCGCGAACGGCGCTGTGGTCGGCCAGTCCGCTTTTGCGGACGATATCATTGTACCACTGGCTGTAATCTTCGCTCCGTGGGGTTATTTCCTTGGCCATATCATGTGCAATTAAGGGTCGTAAACGAAAGGGAGGGGATGAACGTTGCTTTTACGAGGCCTTTTCTGAGGCGCGAATCAGCTTTAACAGCGTCTTTGTCAATCTTAAGAGGGAATTAACAAGCCGGGAGGGCCAAAAGTACTATTATTGTAGCCGAAGCATGGTGATTTACCGACAAACCTGCCAATCATGAAACAAGTACTCCGTTTTCGCCTCTACCTGCTTGCCCTGGCGGCTATGCCGTGGTCGGCAACGGGTCAGAATGACGATCTGTACTACGATCCCGATGACCCTGTTTCCATGGCATATGTGGAATACGAGGCGCCTTCTTATCCGTCCGACCCGGGGTTCAGGGAAACCCTGCCTTCCTATTCTTCCGAGTACGACGATTACAATTACTGGGACGACCAGGGTTATTTCTATACCTCTCGCATCCGGCGATTCCATCGTCCCTACGGCGGGTTCGGGTATTACGACCCTGTCTATACCGATTTGGGTTTTTACGATCCGTGGATGATGCCCGGCACCTCAATATATATAGGTGTAGGGGGATTCAATGATTATTGGTATTGGCGCCGGATGAACCGCTGGCGCATGAACAACTGGATGTTCATGGGCGGTTTCAACACTTTTGGCATGCGCATGTGGATGGATCCGTGGAGTTACAATTCCTGGGGTGCCTTCCGGGTGTATGATCCCTGGTTTGATCCCTATTGGGGAGGTGCGTGTTTCAACCGGGGCTGGGGTCCTGGCTGGGGCTGGGGCAACACCTACATTGTCAACAACTATTACGGCAATATGTGGGGAGGGTCCTCCTGGTATTCCGGGCCAGGCTACTGGTATGGCCATCACAACGGAACGGTTGATGTCAAGCCGACAAATACCTATTACGGGCCGAGGATCGGGGATGCCCGCACCGGACCTGTGCGGCAAGGTCCCCGCGATCCCGAATATACCGGTGGGGGAATCCCTCGTCTGAGAGACCTGGTGGGATCGGATCAAAGGCCTCGGGAGGCCGACCCTTCAACGGGCAATAACGGAGGCCGTGTACAGCCGGGTGCTCCGGTGGATCGCCAACCCGTTCCCGGCGTCTCGCCACCAGAAAAAGGTCGGACGGCACCGGTTGAACCCAGAGAACGCCGTGTGGATGAAGGACGCGACATTCCCGCCAAAGAACAGGTGGATCCCAGGTCCCGTCCGGAATCCCGTGACGATGCCGGGCAGCCACGTGGCACCGTGTCGCCCCCGCAGCCCGAAAGGAGAGACCCGCTGGGCGATCGTCCACGATGGAATGATACAGAATCCCCGCGTCCCCAGGTCAGGGAAGAAAGAAGCAGGGAAGAATACCGGGATCAATACATCCGGCAGCGCGAATTGGACCGGAAGCCACAAAATCCCCAGACAGATCCCCGCAGGGAATGGCCCCCTGCCCGTACGGAAAGACGGACCGAACCTCGTCAACCGGCGCCCTCAAGGGAACGGACCTCGCCCGAGCGCAGGGATCAAAGGAGTACTCCAATGCCCCGGGAGCGTACATCCCGTTCGGAAGACCGGCAGCAAATGCCGTCCCGCAGTTTTGACCGACCGTCCCGGCAAAGCCCCTCTCCGGGTAGTTTTGAACGCAGCAATTCCGGCCGGTCGGGAGGAGGCATGAGTCCTTCCCGCAGTGGAGGATCTTCCGAAAGGAGCAAGAGCTCTTCTCCGGGTCGGTCTTCCCGCAGAGGCGGATGAACCGCACAGACATAGCAAAAGGTGGATGGCGGGCTCGTTGCCCCCTCCACCTTTTTCATTCCCTTCCCATTTCAAACCTGTAAGATGAAATACTTGCTATTCCTTTCCGGCCTTCTGCTGGGACTCCCTTTTCATGGGGCAGGTCAAAATGCAACGGATGCCCTGCGCTTCAGTCGCCTGGTTTATGGAGGCGGTGCCCGCAATATCGGGGTCATGGGCAGTCTGGGGGCACTGGGTGCCGATTTCGGTGTCCTGTCCACCAATCCCGCCGGGCTGGCGTCCTTCCGGCGGTCGGAATTCTTTCTGACCCCCGGGCTTTACCACTCGGCTACGGAATCCTTGCTCGAAGGACCGGGCAACGAAACACAGCGTGATGCCCTCAGCCGATTTCACATTCAGAACGGAGGACTGGTGGCGGTACACATCCCCCGCAGTGGCAATTGGAAGGCCGTCAATTTTGGGATCGGTTTGGCCCAGTTGGCCCATTACCGCGAAAAAATGTTTTACGACGGTCGTGCCCCGGGCACGGTCGTGGACCGCTTTGTCGAGCAGGCCAATGGAATACCCGTCAGCAACCTTGACGGATTTGAAGCGGGACCGGCCTACGATGCGGGCGCCATATACAGTCCCGATGCCGAATTGTTCTACCAATCGGATTTCGGATTGGTGCCCGGCGCCAGTGCAGGGGTTTACAAACGGCAGGCGATTCAGCGCAGCGGCTACCTCAACGAACTGCAGATCGGTATGGCAGGCAATTATGATGACAAACTTTACATGGGAATGACAGTCGGTGTGCCCATTCTCCAATACGAAGAGGACCGCATCTACGAAGAACAGGATCAGCAGGACACCATTCCTTTTTTCAATACCCTCGCCTGGGAGGAGGATCTGGAATCGTCAGGGGTGGGCATCAACCTCAAGCTGGGTCTGATTTACCGCATCAACCAGATGTTCAGGATCGGAGCCGCAGTCCACACCCCAACAGCTTTCCGGATTACCGACCAATACAGCAAACAACTTACCTACAATTTCACCGAAAACGGCAATACCCAGGAACTGGTGGGTGAGTCGCCGGAGGGCACATTTGATTACCGCCTGTACACACCCTGGCGCTTGTTGGGCAACGCGGGAGTAGTGATCGGGAAGCATGGATTCATCAGCGCGGAAGTGGAGTGGGTCGATTATGCTTCGGCCTCGTTCAATTTTACGCCTGAAGTCAATGACCCCGCCTTTCGGGAAGCGGAACGCAATGCCAACCGACAGATCGCCAACACCTTGCAGGATGCGTTGCACATCCGGATGGGCGGTGAACTGGCTTACAAAATTTTCAGATTCAGGGCCGGATTCGGTCTTTCTGGCACGGAATATGCCAATGAGAATATGTGGCAGCCATCCTGGTCGGCCGGCCTTGGAATCCGGGAAGAGCGATTTTATCTCGACCTGGGCTTCCGGAGGCTGAAACGGGAGGAGAGTTTCATACCCTATGCGACCTCCGAGGCACCTGAATTGACCATACGTACGCAGCGTGTCCAGAGTTTGGTAGCGCTGACGGTAGGAATAAAGATTTAAGGGGGGAATTTTTTGGGCAGGCGGGTTTACCCGCTTGTCCTTTTTTTGTGCTTATGGGTATCCCGTTCCACCCTTCCGTCATGATGTCCCTCCTTGTGGCATCAACACTTGTGCCCTCGTCGGCGCAGTCGCCATGTCCCTACGGAGGGATGAAGGAAGACGACCTCATGGAGACCTGCTGGCTCTACGAGGCTACCCTGCATTTGCCCTCCGGACAAGTCGTCCATCAAGGGGGTGACAAATATTCCTCCTTTCTCCTTTTTCGTTTTGACGGGTCCGTGGAGGAAATGACACTGGGTGTCCACAGGAAAGGCATCTGGTCTTATGGCGATGGGTTTTTGAAGCTCACCTATCGGGACATGGAGGGATTTTGCGCCGAAATCTCGGGTCAGGACCGCTTGCTCCTGCATTTCCGGCGACCAGAAAACCGGCAGGCGTATGCCTATCGTTTCCGGCAGGTCCCGTTGCGGGCATCGCCTTTCCCCAGGTCGCCCAATGATTTGCCACCGGTCATTGTCGAACGCCGAAGTGCGGGCAATCCGTCGGTCGCCATTGATCACATCCCATGGTGGGCGTTTTGGCGCCGGTGGCGGCGAGATCCTCCCCCTCCACCTCCCCCGCTGATACCCATCACCATCGAGGTGAGTGGCGGTGGTTATTACGGGGGGCTCAACCCGGTCTCCCGGCAGTTCGTACGCATTTCCAGTGACGGCAAGGTCTTGCGGGAAATCCTCACCCGGCGGGAGGGATTGATCGTGACCCGTACGCGCATACCGAGGGCCGAACTGGAAGCATTTGCGGAATGGATGGAGGAACGCGGTTATTTCCGGTTGGACCGGGAATACGACTGCAGGGAGGAAACCTGTTTCCGGCGCAAAAGCGAACGTCCCCGGCCGGTACCTTTGCAATTGATGGTGGCCTATGGCACGAAGAGACATGTACTGACGCTTTCCGTTTTTGGTCCGGATCACCTTCAGGACCGTTATATCGACTACCCTCCGTTGATTGACCAGATTGTGGAGACGGTTTACCGTATGGCTGACCGACCCCCTCCCGGCAAATAATGGCGGGAAAAACCGAACTTCGTTTTTCCAATCAGGCTGTTATGGAAGTATTTGTTCCAAATATCAAGGGCTGTTTTTTCAAACGGAGGATGTTTCGGATCGCCGGGATGTTTGTTTTGGCCGGAATGATCCACCTGCCCGGATTCGGGCAGAGCGGGGAGGCGTCTTCGCTTCCTGATGGATTGTACCGGGTGATCCAACAGGAAGGGGGCCAGGATTCCGGTACGGACGCCGTGATCCAGGTGGTTTACAACCGGCTTTTTCATGAAGGAGATATCGGCCCGGAAACCCGTTTGTGGGTGGATACGTCTGATTATGTGCCTTTGATCCTGGACATCCCGCCAAGGGCGGAAATTCAGGAAGGGGAGAAAAAGCGGTTATTGCTTTCATTGACGCCGGCTGCTTCGGAAAAACTGAAGACATTCAGCACTCGTCATCTGGATCAGCGGGTGGCCATCCTGATGGATGGTGAGGTGGTCTCTGCCCATCGGGTCCGGACGCCGCTGACCAGCGGCATGTTGCAGATCTCCTGGTGTGGACCCGATGCGTGCGAGGTGTTGCAGGCGAGGCTGGTCAGGAATGTAGCGGAGTGAGAAGGCAAGGGTGAACTGCGCAAGAACCACGTTAGTGGTCCGGGGTCAACTGCCCGGGCGCATTATCTTTGCCGCCGCTAACGAAAAGAGCCATGGCCGGAGAGAAGATCATTTTCACGATGTCGGGGGTCAGCAAGACCTACCCGCCCAGTAAAACCGTTCTCAAGAATATTTACCTATCCTTCTTCTACGGCGCCAAGATTGGTGTGCTGGGACTCAATGGTGCGGGTAAGTCCACCCTGTTGAAAATCATCGCCGGGCTGGAGACCAATTTTGAAGGCAAGGTGGTCTTTGACAAGGACTACAAAATCGGATATCTGCCCCAGGAGCCTCAGCTCGACGAGCAGAAGACGGTGCGTCAGGTCGTGGAAGAAGGTGTCCAGCACATTGTGGATCTCCAGCAGGAATATGACGCCATCAATCTCCGGTTGGCCGAGCCGATGGATGACGAGGAAATGATGAAAGTGATCGAAAGGCAGGGCGAGCTCATGGAGAAACTCGATCACTACAATGCCTGGGAGCTCGATCACCGGCTGGAAAAGGCGATGGATGCATTGCGTTGCCCGGAAGGAGATGCCCCGATCCGGGTGTTGTCGGGTGGTGAGCGTCGCCGGGTGGCGCTGTGCCGGTTGTTGTTGAGTCAACCCGATATCCTTTTGCTCGACGAGCCCACCAACCATCTGGATGCGGAAAGTGTGCAGTGGCTGGAGCAGTTTCTGCAGCAATTTCCCGGGACCGTAATCGCCGTGACGCACGACCGCTATTTCCTGGACAATGTGGCGGGATGGATCCTGGAGCTGGATCGGGGAGAAGGTATTCCCTGGGAAGGCAACTATTCATCCTGGCTGGAGCAAAAGGCCAAGCGCCTGGAAATGGAGGAGCGGTCCGAATCCAAGCGACGGAAGACCCTGGAGCGGGAACTGGAATGGGCACGCATGTCGCCCAAGGCCCGGCAGGCCAAGGGGAAAGCTCGTCTCAACGCCTATGACAAGCTCGCCAGCGAGGAAGTAAAGGAAAAAGAGGCGAAGCTGGAATTGTACATCCCTCCCGGGCCTCGTCTGGGTGACACGGTCATCGAGATCAGGCATCTGGACAAGGCCTTTGACGGACGGGTCCTTTTCGACCATCTCAACCTCAGCATTCCCAAGAATGCGGTGGTGGGTATAATCGGTCCGAACGGGGTGGGTAAGACCACGTTGTTTAAAATGATCATGGGCATCGAGAAACCGGATGGCGGTACGGTGACGTTGGGAGATACGGTCCGCATCGCTTATGTCGATCAAAGCCACAAGGACCTGTTGCCGGACAAGACTGTTTTCGAGGTGGTCGGTGGCGGTCAGGACCTCATCCTGGTCGGCAAAACGGAGGTGAATACCCGGGCCTATCTGGGCCGGTTCAATTTCACCGGTGGAGACCAGCAGAAGAAGGTGGGCATGTTGTCCGGCGGAGAGCGCAACCGCCTTCATTTGGCGATGACTTTGAAGGAAGGGGGCAATGTCTTGTTGTTGGACGAACCGACCAACGACATTGATGTGAATACCCTTCAGGCGCTGGAACAGGCGATCGAGAATTTTGCGGGTTGTGTGCTGGTCATTTCGCACGACCGCTGGTTTATCGACCGGTTGGCCACCCATATTCTCTCGTTTGAGGATGAGGCGGAGGTGGTGTTCTACGAGGGCAATTACTCCGACTACGAAAAGGCCAAGCTGGAGCGATTGGGCGATGTGAGTCCGCACAGGCCGCGATTCAAGAACATGTTGAAAACCTGATCTTCTCCCGGAAGGAGCCCTGTGGTACGGGATTTGCGCATCTTCGCGTTAAACCCAAGTTAATCAGGGGCTCCGGTTGCAGCTAATGGGCAGCCGGCTCGTATTGCAATAAATGACTTGTCATGTGGCGATTTCTTGTTTTCTCCCTTCTATTGGCGATGGTGTCCTGCACGCCTTCTCTTTCTCCGTTCACTTCCGGGCTGGTGGAAGACCAGCAGTGGTCGGAGCAGGATTTGAGCAAAATCCAGTATTACCTGTCCGATGATATTGTGTTGGAGCGGCAGGTAAGGGAAAACCAATCCAGTATTGTGTTGGGAGAGATTGTCCTTAGGGATGGCCGGAAGGTTGAGCGGCTGGTTTTTCCGAAGAAGACGCCGGGCGTATTTGTGCGGCAGATTGGCGCGGACAAGATGGCGATCAGTTTTGAGGCGGGCAAGGATGACCGGTTTCTGGTATTCACGCCTCATCCCAGAAGACAACATACCTACACCCTGAGTGCACAAAACTGGCAGGACGGGCGCGGCCAGGTGTTGTATGGGGGCAATACTTATTTCACCATTCCCGGGAGCGGGTTGGCGTTCCTGCAGGTCAGTGTCAAAGGGACTCGAAGCAACAAGGTGCGCACTCGCGAGGTTGAAGGCAGGACGGTGCGGTAGGCGTTTGGTTTTTCCGTTGCTGCCTCCCATCTAAATGAAACATGCGGCTTTCGTTATGGCTTCTTAGGCACTCATGGCAGCCGCCACGTCACGCTGTCGGTACCGCCGAGGACATGCTTCAGTGTGAAACGGTAAAGACCATCCGGAAGATCTGTCAAGACCAACTCGAAACTCGCTCCCGCCAATGGCATATCCAGCAGCAGCTCTCCACTCTCCGCCCGCTCCATCCGCAACATGCCCATACCGGTCTCCTGGTCGAACATCGCGCGAAGTGTCTTTGTCTCGAAGTCATAAGCCAACTGCAATCCCTGTTGGATCCTGGCCGGCCCCTCGCTGACATCCACCTCCCGGCAGTGGCGGCTCTGGCTTTTACTCGCCGTAGCCTTGGCGGAGTATCGTTCGCTGTAGCCTTGGCGGAGTATCGTTCGCCGTAGCCTTGGCGAAGGCGAATGGTGTGGGGCGGAATCGAATGTGAGACGATGGGGACGTGGAGCGTCCCCATGTCTCCATCAGGACATCCCGACGGAGGCGATATTACATCGCCTGGTCGGGATCGTCCTGGTAGAGACGATGCCGATATCCGGCATGTCTCCAACGAGACATCCACCGGTCGATGATTTAGCGAGATAAAAGGGGATGGACCGGTGGATCGTCCTGTCCGCCGACGTGAAGAAGGGAGCATCAAATATTCATTCGGGGAAATCCTCGCAAGGATATCTATCCATGAAATCCCGAATGCGAGCATGGGTCTTGAGGTTCTTCAGTTTTCGCTCGAGGATACAGGCTTCACTGCGATTTGGCTTTTTGGTCCACCACACCAAAATCCATGGTCCGCGACCTGCCGTTGCGAATTCCTCGTTGTTGCGGTGCTCCTTGAGCCGCCGACGGAGGTCATTGGTCATGCCTTTATAGAAAAGGTCCTTATCAGGAGCGTAGAGAATATAGACGAAGTGTTCCACGACAAAAAAGGCCGGAACATCGTCCCGGCCCTTGTGGTGTGGGGCGGAATCGAACCGCCGACACATGGATTTTCAGTCCATTGCTCTACCAACTGAGCTACCGCACCCTTCCGTCCAAACCTATCCGGTTGGCGGACTGCAAAGGTAAGCAACTTCTCCAATTTCGCAAACCGGAACTCGCCGCAGAGCAGGGGGTGCATCCTTCCCATCACCAAGGCCATACGGGCTTTGCCACGCTCCCCGGGGCCGTCATCAGGACCTATGTACCACCGGACTCAAAATCCCGTTAACTTTGGAGCCCTTCGGGAGTCTTCTTTTCAAAACCTGAATCATGCACCGTATTCCAGCCTTTGCACTCCTCCTGCTTTTCGTCCTGGCGACGGCATCTGTACGCGCCCAATCCTCCCTGCCCAGCGTATCCCTCAAAACCCTGGAAGGGAAATCGGTCAATATCCAGGATTATGGCAAAAACGGAAAAACCACAGTAATCTCCTTCTGGGCGACCTGGTGCACGCCCTGCAAAAAGGAACTGGACGCTATCGCCAAAGACTACAAACGGTGGACCGAAGAATACAATATGGAGTTGGTGGCGGTCACCGTCGATGACCAGCGCGCCTTGCCGCGCGTCAAGCCCCTGGTCAGCCAAAAACGTTGGGACTACATCATCTTGTCGGACGTGAAGCAGGACTTCCAGCAAGCCATGAGTGTCCAGACGATCCCGCATACCTATGTCGTGGACAAGAACGGAAAGATCGTGTACTCCCACAACGGCTATCTGCCGGGTGACGAGAAGAAGCTCGAACAAAAACTCAAGGAACTGGCCAAAGGCTGATCCCAAGACGTACAGGCCATTTTGCCTTGCCGCAGGCAGGCAACCCACCGACCTCACCCATGTACGCCCCGGAAGACATCAAGCACTGGAATGACCGGACGGCCGATTACCTGACCCGTGATCTGCCCGCCGGTAACGCCGATGCAGCGATGTGGGCCAGGGAGTTGGGTGACGTCCTTCGATTCCACGAGTACCGGTATTACGTCCTGCACGACCCCCTCATCAGCGATTACGAATACGATAAGCTGTACAAGAAGCTACAGGCCATCGAATCCCTTTGGCCGGAAGTGGTGCAGGAGGACAGTCCCACACGACGAGTATCACCGGACCTCACCTCTGACCTGCCGGAAGTCACCCATCTGACTCCGATGTTGTCGCTGGATAATTCCTACGACGAGAATGATCTGAGGGAATTCGACCGCCAGGTGCGCAAACTCACCGGCATGCCGGAAGGAGAAATCGAATATGCCGTAGAGCCGAAATACGACGGTGGCACGATCACGTTGGTGTATGAGAATGACCGCCTGGTGCGATCGGCCACCCGGGGCGACGGCATCCGGGGTGAAGAGATTACGGCCAATGCCCGGACCATCCGTTCGGTGCCTCTCCAGGCCGCCTTTTCGAAGCGGGGCATTCAAAGAGCCGAATTGCGGGGGGAGGCCATCATTCGCAAGGAAACGTTCCACCGGCTCAACGCCCAACGGGAGGAACAGGATCTTCCTCTTTTCGCCAATCCGCGCAATGCGGCAACGGGTGGCCTGCGGATGAAAGACCCCCGGGAAGCGGCCGGACGGGGTTTGGAAGTGTTCGTCTTCCAACTCGGATTTGCGGCTGATGCTGATGGCGTCAGCCAATTGCCCAACCTGCCAACCCACTGGCAAACCCTGGACTTGCTGGATCAGCTCGGATTCAAGGTGCCCAAATCGGAACGCAAACGATGCCGGGATATCGGGGAGGTCATCGCTTTTTGCCGGGAGTGGGAAAGCCGGCGCGACAACTATCCGTATGAAATCGACGGGATGGTGGTCAAAGTGGACCGGCGTGAACTTCAGGAAAAATGCGGGTTTACCAGCCACCACCCCCGGTGGGCCATCGCCTTCAAATTCAAAGCCCGGCAGGCCACAAGTCGCCTGCTGGCGGTGGAGTACCAGGTAGGCAAGGTGGGCAGCATCACGCCGGTAGCCAAAATCGAACCCGTCCCGTTGGCCGGGGTGACCATCAGTTCGGTTTCGCTCCACAACGAGGATTTCATCCGCAACAAGGATCTGCGTATCGGCGACCGCGTGCTGGTCGAACGGGCGGGGGACGTGATTCCCTATATCGTCAAAAGCCTGCCGGAATGGCGGACAGGCGCCGAGGAGCCCATTGTGTTTCCGACGCATTGCCCGGTGTGCGGCAGCCCGTTGTGGCGGGAGCCGGATGAAGCGGCCTGGCGGTGCGAAAACAGCGGATGCGAGGCCCAGGTCAAGCAGCGGATCCTGTTCCATGTCTCCAAGGATGCCATGGACATTGAGGGGTTGGGCCGAAGTACCGTAGATCGCTTTTTCGAATTGGGGTGGATAAAGGGCGTAGCAGACATCTACCGGCTGGACACCCGACCCATGGCAGATTTGGAGGGTTTTGGCGCCAAATCGGCCGACAACCTCCGGAAGGCCATTGAAAAAGCCAAATCCAACCCGGTTCACCGGTTGCTGCATTCGCTCAGCATCCATCATTTGGGCAAGAAGGCGGCCAGGCTGCTGGCCGCGGAGGTGGCCTATGTGCCCGAGCTGGCGAATTGGGACGAGGCGCGATTTCTGGCCATCAAAGACATCGGCCCTGTCGTGGCGCATAACGTGATGGCCTTCTTTGCCCGGCCCGAGAATATGGCCATGCTGAAGGACATGGAGGCACTGGGGGTCAACATGCGCCAAACGGAGGAGGATATTCCGCGTGTGTTACCGGCAGATGGTCCGTTGGCCGGCAAAACCATTTTGTTTACCGGGACGTTGGAAAAAATGGGCCGGAAAGAAGCACAGGACCTGGCCGAGAAGGCCGGTGCCCGCAATGTGAGCGCCGTTTCGGGCCAGTTGGACATCCTTGTCGTCGGCGCCAGCGCCGGCAGCAAACTGAAGAAAGCCCAGAGCCTCGGTACAGTGGCCATCTGGACAGAAGAAGAATTCATCAATCAAGTGACATGAAGCTGATTTCCCTTGTTTTCCTGATCGCGGCGTGGTGGATGCCGGGTGCCGCTTCTTCCGATTCGATCGAAGTGGTGGCCGAGGTGTCTTGTCCCGGCGTAGAGACGGTATTCCTCTATCGGTTCGGAGGGCTGCATTTCGACAAGGCCTACCAGACGGGTGTGAAGGATGGCAAGGCGGTATTCCGGCTGCCGGAGCAGGACTGGCGTTTTTACTATCTGGGCGCTGGAGACCAGGACGTTTTGCCGGTTATTGTGGGCCAGGAGAAACAGATCCTCATCCGGGTGAATTGCGAGCGATGGGCGACCAGCGAAATTGTGGATTCGCCGATCCACCGGGAATACCAGTCTATCAAATCCCAGATCAACGGGTTGAAAAATCAGGGCGCACAATTGACCAAGCAGCATTATGCCCAGCTTTCCGGTGGACAGACGCCGGAAGCCTTTGTCGATGCCATGGGCCGGGTGGATCAGCGCAAGCTGGCTTTTCTCCAGGAGACGGCGGCCCGTCATCCTTTCTTCGGACAGATCGTGGCCTTCAATACCTACCTCAGCTATTTTGTCCAGCCCCATGAATACGCCAATGAAGTGGATTATTTCGCGGGTGAGTATTTCCGGTTTGTGCAATGGGACCGGCCGGGTCTGGAAGATCACCCCTGGGTATTCGAATCCTTCAAGGCATATGCCGACGCGTTGGCGGACACCCGCATGACGCCCGACCAATTGGTGGGTTACATTGACCGGGGACTCGGACAGGTACCTGCCGGAAGCCGCACCTACCTGCTGGCCCTGTCCGGGGTCATCGGAGGTCTGGAAAAAGCGAATCCCGAAGCTTTTGTGCCCTTTGCCAGGCGGTATATCGACCAGTACGGCAAAACCCAGCCCAAAGAAGCCCAGGCGCTTCAGGAAAAGATTGGTGCCAAGGGGGCGTTGGTGGCGGGGGCGGAAGCGCCCGAATTCAGTCAGGCAGATGCCGACGGGAATCCCGTGTCCCTGCGCTCGTTGCGGGGAAAGGTCTTGCTGATCGATTTCTGGGCGAGCTGGTGCGGACCCTGTCGCCGGGAGAATCCCAAAGTGCGGCAGTTGTACGACCAATACAAGGACCAGGGATTTGACATTCTGGGAGTGAGTCTGGACAGCGACCGGCAGCGGTGGCTGGATGCCATACAGAAGGACGGGCTGATCTGGACCCAGGTCAGTGATCTGCAGGGCTGGCGCAATGCGGCCGGGCAGTTGTATCAGGTATCTTCCATCCCGCATACCGTGTTGCTGGACCGCGAAGGCCGGATTATCGCCCGTGGCCTCCGTGGTGCCGCGCTGGAGCAAAAACTGGCCGAGCTGTTTGGTTCCTGAGTGATCCCGGATGCAACAACGGCCGGGTGAATCACGTTTCACCCAGGTGACCGGCCCCGCGCCGGTTCTGATTTTGACGGAGAAATAACCAGCATGGCGACATATACGACGGATGTTGAGGCGGTTGATGCCCTTTCGCAGTCCTACAAGGATCTCAAGGCGGAGATAGGCAAGGTGATCATCGGGCAGGATGAAGTGGTCCGTGCCGTGATCATCTCCCTGTTCAGCAACGGCCACAGCTTGCTGGTCGGTGTACCGGGGCTGGCCAAGACCCTTCTGGTGTCCACCATTGCCGAGGTACTGGATCTGGAGTTCAAGCGGATCCAGTTTACTCCCGACCTGATGCCTTCCGACATTACCGGGTCCGAGGTTTTGGATGACAGCCGGCATTTCCGATTCAACCGGGGACCGCTGTTTGCCCATATCGTATTGGCCGACGAGATCAACCGGACGCCTCCCAAAACCCAGGCGGCGTTGCTCGAGGCCATGCAGGAACGGGTGGTGACGGTGGCCGGTGAGCGTCATGTCCTCCCCAGTCCTTTTTTCGTGCTTGCCACGCAGAACCCGATCGAGCAGGAGGGTACCTATCCATTGCCGGAAGCTCAGCTCGACCGTTTCATGTTCAATATCCCGTTGGATTACCCCAGCTATGAAGAGGAACTGGAGGTGGTCCGCCAAACGACAACGACCCGCGAGGTGCAGTTGCGTCATATCGTGACCGGTCCGCAGATCCTGGAATTCCAGAAGCTGATCCGGAAGATCCCGGTCAGCGACCATGTCCTGGAATACGCGGTGGGCATGGCCACCCAAACCCGACCGGGTACGGCCAGGGCCTCAGCCATGGTCAATGATTACATCTCCTGGGGGGCGGGACCCCGTGCCTCTCAGTACCTGATCCTGGGTGCGAAATGCCACGCGGCCATTAACGGCAAATACAGTCCGGACATCGAGGATGTCAGGGCGATTGCTCCATTGGTGCTGCGCCACCGGATCGTGCGCAATTTCAAGGCCGAAGCCGAGGGTGTGCGCGAGGAGCAGGTGATCCGGAGCTTGTTTTGAGGGTCCGGACGGCCACAATCAAACAAAAGGCCCATCCCGCACAGGGGTGGACCTTTTGTTTGGCCGGTAGAGGTGTTGGGATCAGAGGGTGAGCCCTCCGTCCACACTGAGGACGGCGCCGTTGATAAAGGATGCCTCTTCGGAGGCGAGAAACAGGTAGGCGCTGGCGAGTTCCTCAACGGTGCCGAGGCGCTGCAGGGGGGTACGGCTGGTGAAGGTTTCCAGGACTTTTTCGGGGATGGTTTCCATCATTTCGGTGCGGATGAATCCCGGGGCGATGGCGTTGGTGGTAATCCCTTTGCGGCCGAGTTCCCGGGCCCACACCTTGGTCATGCCGATGACGCCGGATTTAGTGGCGGCGTAATTGGTCTGCCCGAAATTGCCGGTCAGTCCCACGATGGAGGAGGCGTTGATGATGCGACCGTATTCATGGGTTTCCATGTAGGGGACGATGGCCTGTGTGCACAAAAAGACGCCGGTGAGGTTTACGCCGATGACCTGGTCCCACTGGGAGCGTTCCATTTTTTTGAGGGTGGCATCGCGGGTGATGCCGGCGTTGTTGACGAGGATGTCTATGCGTCCGAAACGGGAGTTGACCTCGGCGGCGGCCGCCTTGACGAGGGATTCATCGGTGGTATTGACATGCCAGAAGTGGGCGGTGCCACCCTGACTGATGATCGTTTGAGTCACCGCTTCGCCGCCTTCGCGATTGACATCCCAAAGGGCCACGCTGGCGCCTTCACGGGCAAACCGTATGGCTGTTGCTTTACCGATTCCGCTGGCGGCGCCGGTGATGATGGCTACCCTGCCTTTCAATCTGTCCATGATTCCAGTTTTGCTTTGAAACGGACAAAGCTATGCCGGTGACCGACTCAGGGGACGAAGGAACCACAAAGGAGATGGGGCGACTTTGGCGAAATAAATTGAAAAATACGTTGTAAGTAATTGATAAACAAATAATAAAGATATTGTCATCTGCGTATGACAAGAAAGAGTCATTGGGTTAATTATCCTTGCCTACTGCGATTCCAAGGCAAACAACAGTAAATTTTGCCCCTTCGGATGGGGCGATTGGCAAAAAAGGGAGGAATTGTCCATTAAGTCTCATAATTAATAAATGATATAAAGACCATATAAACAATATTTTACAAAAGTAATGGTACTTTTTTATCGTTAAGTCCCATATATAAATATTGATTTGCATTTGAATGGGCCCCCTGTCGGCATCTACCTTTGCAGGGTAAAACGGAATAAAATGAAAACCGAACAAAAATCCAAAGAAATGAAAAAGAACCTGCAGCCCATTGAGGCCATGATGGAGACCCAGAGCAAACTGATGGACACGTTCACGGCCAATGCCATGAAGGCGATGGAAGTGTTTCGCATGGAGGACAACTGGTCGAAGAAAGCCCGCGAGATCTATGAGGCTTACATGAAGGAGCAGAAAGCGTTGGCCGAGAAGGCCATGCAGCCTGGTTCTTATGAGAAGGGCATGGAAGGCATGACCGAGCAAATGACCAAGGCCATGGAGATGCACTGGAGTTTTGCCAACCGCACCATGGAATTCTACCGCGATGCCATCACCGGTCTGACCGACGGCAAGAGCGAAAGTCCGGTCAGCCGCATGTTCGAGTTGTTCAATGACAACATGCACGCGATGATGGATGCCACCAAGAAAAACATGGAGGCATTCCGTACGACCAGCTGGAACTGATCGGGTATCACGCTACCTTTCACCAAGCAAAACAAAGGGTCATGAACTGGATGGACATGAACAAAACCGCTGAATTCTGGAAGGCGTGGCAGGAGGGATTCAAGCCTGCGACCGGAGAGTCCGGGGCTGATGCTTTTACTGCCCTCTGGAAGCAGCAGGAGCAACTCTGGAAATCGGCCATGGAGCAAGGCGGCAAGTATTTCGGCCAACAGCCGGATATGACCCGTCAGTGGCAGGATTTGCAAGCCGGGTTTCTGAAGCAGTGGTCGCAAATGGCGGAGGCTGCCATGGACCGCAGCCGGATGGCGGGCATCCCGGATCCTTCCGGTTACATGAAGCGGTTTGCTGAGGAAACGGAAAAGTGGTATGCGGGAGCTTTCCGGGACCGACTGCCCGAGCAGCTTCGCCCTCATTTCCAGACCTACTTCGATCTGTACCGGATGTTCCACCAGCAATGGGAGAACCTGGAGGCGATGGTCCGCAACGGCATGGTGGATCCCAAGCATGTTTGGCAGTGGGTGGACCCGCGGCAATACGGCGAATCCATGGGTCGCATCATGGGATTCAAGCCCATGAAGGATCTGGACGAAGCCGTTCGTCAGGCCAATCGCTATTTTGAAGAAATGCGGGCCATGGTCATGCGGATGGTGCCGGCTGCCGAAGAGCGTTGGGTCGAGATGACCCAAGCCTACCGGGACTGGACGGGCAACAAGACCATGGAATTCTTTCCCTTCCTCCACGGCATGCAGGAGCTGATGAAGCAAAACCTGGAGCCTTATTTCCATGCCGCCGGACAGGATGTGCAGGGTGAGGTGTTGCGCAAGGTAAAGGACATGCATTTTGCCTATGTCGCTTATCTCAACCACACCCATCACATGCAGCGTATGGTGATGGATGCCGGTGCCACGGTCTTACCGGACCTGTTGCAGGAAGCCCGCAAGCAATACACCGAATCGCAGGAGATGCCGTCCATGGAGGATTTCTTCCGCCAATATGTGGACCGGCTCGAAGCTGCCATTGTCGAGGTCATGCACACAGAGGAATACAGCACGGTGCAGAACGAGGTCATGAAAGCCGGCACGACTTCCAAGCGAATCTTTGAAGAGATCATGGAGATCGTCCTGAAGGACTGGCCCTTCCTCACCAAAAAGGAAGCCGACGACCTGGTCAGGGAAACCACTCTGCTCAAGCGCCGGGTGCGCGATCTGGAAGCCCGTCTCAAATCGGTGAACGGGAACGGTACACCATCGCCGGCTGATGCCGGTACGTCACAAGCCCTTCCGGCCTTGCAGGATGACCTGCTCGACCGGGTCGGCAAAGCACAAGGACCGGCAAAGGATGATCTGACGGCGATCAAAGGGATCGGCGGTAAGTTGGCGGGGATGCTCAACGACCTGGGCATCCGCACGTTCGCGCAGATTTCCCGGATGGACGACTACGCCTACGGCCTGCTGGACGCCCTGATTCCCGCCTACAAAGGCAGGGCCAGGAAAGAAGACTGGGCCGGTCAGGCACGCAAGATGAATAAGGAGAAAACACTGGCATAACGCGGAATACCGCAAGCGTAGCCCTTCTTCCATACCGGAAAAATCCGGTGATTGGAGGGGCTGCGCGAGCGGGATCGTTTCACCCATTGAAAGCAACCGAAAAATGGCCCAACCGTGGACGGACCAGTTGGTCGAAAAAGTGAATACCGCTGCGGATGCAGTGAAAAACATCGGTGATATCCGGGAAGTGGATGTCGCCACGGCACCCCGTGAGGTGGTTTGGGAGGACGGGAAGGTCCGGCTTTTCCATTTCCTTCGCGAGGATGCCCCCAAGGCCAGGACGCCCGTGCTCATCAGTTATGCCCTCGTCAATCGCTGGGCGATGATGGACCTGCAGCCCGACCGCAGTTTCATCCGCAAACTGATCAGCGAGGGTATCGATGTATATGTGATCGATTGGGGTTATCCCACGCGCTCGGACCGTTACAAAACGATGGAGGATTATATCCTCGGAGATCTGAATCACTGTGTCGATTTCATCCGGGAGAGCCGGGGTGTTGACAAGGTCAACCTGCTTGGCGTCTGCCAGGGCGGGACGTTCAGTCTGATCTACGCCGCCCTGTTTCCGGAAAAGATCCGCAACCTGATCACCCTGGTAACGCCTGTCGAGTTTGCCAAGAATGACGGATTGCTGTTCAAATGGGCCCGGGAGATGGATGTGGACAGCCTGGTGGATGCCTTTGGCGGGATTGTCCCCGGCGACTTCCTCAACTTCGGTTTTGACCTGATCAAGCCGATGAACAAGATGAGGAAGTACATGGGATTTGGCGATGTCGCCAAGGACAAGAACAGCCTTATGAACTTCCTCCGTATGGAGAAGTGGGTGGCCGACTCACCGGCACAGGCGGGCGAGACGTACCGCAAGTTCATCAAGGATCTTTACCAGCAGAACAAACTGGCCGACGGGACCTTTGATCTGGGTGGACAAATCGTTGATCTCAAGCGGATCAAAATGCCGGTGCTGACCATTTACGCCAGGGAGGACCATATCGTACCTCCCGACAGTACCCGTCCCATCCACGATTTGGTTGGAGCGAAAGACAAGGAGTTGATGGAATTTCCCGGTGGACACATCGGGGTGTTCGTCGGAAGCCGCTCCCAAAAAGTATTGACCCCTGCGGTGGCCAAGTGGCTCATCGACAGGGATGGATCCAAGTGACTTTCATTCGCATTTGGTTTGGTTGAATAGGTTGCGCTCCCAAAGGGGAGCGCTTTTTTTTGTCTTTGCCTGACAAGAAGGCTCCCGAACGGGAACCCATTCTTGCCTTGCCGGTGTTTTCGACCTACTTTTATCCCTCTGTTTACCTGTCAGCCAGGTACAGGGTATCCAAACCTACCGGTTGATTCATGGCTATTTTCATTCGATGCTTCGCGGGCTTTTTCCTGATTTCCGGCATGACCCTGCGCCTGGCCGGGCAGGTCGTCTGGCAACCGGTTGTCCTGACGGGAGAGCAGGTCTGGGCAGAAGGGACCTCTTTGCCGGCCAATGCGGAAGCCTGGTTGACCGACCCGGACTACCTGGCCCGGATGCTCGCACCTTTCCCTGTGCAACCCGGCCGGAAACTGGTCCTTCCGCTGCCACTCCCCGATGGCCGGAAAGCAGATTTCCTGATAGAGGAAAGACCGGTGATGGCCATGGCCCTTGCGGAACGCTATCCGGAGATCCGCACCTTTGCCGGGAGGGATCTGGCGGATCCCCGGCGAAAAATCCGGTGTGAATGGGGGCCCGCCGGGTTTTCAGCCATGATCACGCGTCCCGGCGAAGAAACGGTCCATATGGACCCTCTTGACCGCCGTACCGGACAGGGCCCCATGATCCTGTACGGGCGTTCTGCCTATGTTTCGCCCACCCTGGCGCCATTCGTTTGTCACGGTCCCGAGCGGCTGGCGGAAGAGGCTCCGGAGAATCCGGACCGGTCGGGCGAATCGGACGGATTGCTGCGTATTTACCGCCTGGCCCTGGCCTGTACCGGCGAGTACGGCGCCTATCACGGCGGTACCGTAAACAGTGTTCTGGCTGCCATGGCGACCACCATCAACAGGATCAACGGCATTTACGAGCGGGATTTCGGTATCCGGCTCGAATTGGTCGCCGACAACGATCAGCTCATCTTCGTCAACGGGGCGACCGATCCTTTTGACAATAGCAGTCTCAACACCATGCTCGGGCAAAACCAGACGCTGTGCAACAATGTCATTGGAAATGCCAACTACGATGTAGGGCATGTCTTCGGCACCCAGGGAGGTGGTCTGGCCACGCTGAACAGTCCCTGCAACGCGAATGCCAAGGCCCGCGGTGCCACCGGCCTTTCCAATCCCAAAGGGGATGTATTCGACGTGGATTATGTCGCGCATGAGCTCGGGCACCAGTTTGGCTGCAACCACACCTTCAACAATGCCTGTAGTGGCAACCGGAACCCACCGACCGCCTGGGAACCCGGCAGCGGGTCCACCATTATGGGGTATGCCGGAGTGTGCGACCCCAACGTGCAGGGATTCAGCGATCCCTATTTCCATGCCGGAAGCCTGACCGAGGCCTATGGTTTCATTGTCAACGGAAACGGTAATTCCTGCCCCGAAAAAATACCGGGCGACAACCAGGCGCCTGTCGTGAATGCCGGGCCCGATCTCGTCATCCCCCATTCGACGCCGTTCGAGCTGGAGGCCATCAGCAGTGATCCGGACGGTGATACCCTCACCTACGCCTGGGAACAAATGGATAACCAAGTGGCTACCATGCCTCCCGAATCCGAAAATGCCACGGGGCCCCTGTTCAGGTCTTATACCCCCTCCCTTTCGCCGGTCAGGGTCTTTCCCCGGCTTTCCGCCATCCTGGCCAACCTCTCACCTACCTGGGAGGTTTTGCCTTCTGCCGGACGCTTGCTTCGTTTCAGGGTCACCGCCAGGGATGAAAAGCCCGGTTATGGCCGGTGGGCCCAGGATGCCGTGGTGCTGACAGTGGACGATAATGCCGGGCCATTCCGGGTCACCCACCCCGACACGAACATCGAATGGTGGCCGGGAGATACCGTGGATGTCACCTGGGAGGTAGCCGGGACCGATCTGCCCCCGGTCAACAGTCCGGAGGTCAATATCTTCCTGTCGGTCAACGGAGGCACCGTTTATGCGGATACGCTCGCCAAAGCCACCCCCAACGACGGTCATTTCCGCCTCCTGGTGCCTCATCGGGTGAGCAACCAGTGCCGGGTCAAGATCAAAGGTACCGGGCATGTCTTTTTTGACCTGTCCAACCAGCATTTCCGGATCGCCGAACCTCCATTTCCCTCTTTTTTGGCCCATGGCTTGACAGACAGCCTTGCCATCTGCCGTGCCGGCGGGGATACCTTCCACCTCGAAATAGCCCTCCGGGCCATGAGCGGATTTCAGGATTCCCTGACCATCGCCCCGTTGGTTCCTGCGGGTTTTTCGACCGATTTGCCCGACCGTCTGCGGCTCGACGGCACTGACACCCTGCGGTTCAAGGTATGGTACGAACCCGGAGCCCATCCCGACGAGCAGATCATGACAATTGGCCTATCGGGACTGGGCATTACCCGTAGCCTTGTGTACCGGATTCATGCTTTTGATCCCGTTGAAGGAACGGTGAACCCTGTCTATCCGGCGGATCTGCAGGACAGCATACCCGCAGCAGTTGTCCTGACCTGGAACCCCGTGCCGGGCGCATCCATGTATGAGGTGGAGATTTCCGAATCCCCTTCCTTTCCGGACCCGGTCCAGCGGATGACGGCTCCGGATACGCTTCTGCCCGTTTCCCTGAACGAACACACCGTTTACTACTGGCGGGTGCGACCATTGGGAGCCTGCCCGTACGAGGTCATACCGCCGACCTGGACCTTCCGGACGCTCCTGGAGTTGTGCCGGGATTACCAGCCTGATACGCTGCCATTGACCATCCCGGATGACCAGCCGATCCTGTTTACGTCGCTCATACCCGTCGTTGACAAGGGCACGGTCACGCGTGTGGCTGTGACGGCCGACGTGACGCACAGCGATCTGGGGGACCTTACCCTGCGTCTCCTTTCGCCACCGGGTAGCGGACTCAATCTGGTCGCCAAAGCCTGTCCGGGTTTGCAGGATGTCCTGGCCACTTTTACCCAGGACGGCGAGCCTTTTTCCTGTAGCGGCGGGCAGCCGGCCGTCTCCGGTGTGCTGAAACCGCAAACCGGTGCGATGAGCTTGTTTGCGGGCTTTCCGGCCAGTGGCAACTGGGGCTTGCGCGTGGTGGATGATGCGGCCGGCGACGGGGGTGCCCTCAACACCTGGACGCTGACCCTTTGCCGACGCGATGCCTTGCCGCCACCTCCGGACATCGCGGCTACTGACACCCTGGAAGGCCGTTATCATGATACAGCTGTCGCGGATTCCACCCTGATTGTCCTCGCGGGCGGGGACGGCAACCATGTGACCGTAATCCTGCATCAATCCCCGGCGGAGGGCGAATTGCTGTACATGGGGCAGACGCTGTTGCCTGGAGATGCTTTCCCTTATTCCGCCCTGAAGGCGGGAGAGATCGGTTACCGGCATTACGGGGGTCCTGTGCTGACGGATTCCTTCCGGGTGGATCTGCTCGACACCCTCACCCATGGGTGGAGTCCGGGTCATTTCATTCCGGTGTCCGTCCGTACGGCATTGGAGGTGGTGGTCAGCGAGGCATCGCCCGTGTCCTGTGCCGGAGCGGCGGACGGCGTCCTGGGCGTCACATTTACCGGGGGCAAACCCCCCTATTCCTACCGGATACTCCCTTCCGGCAATTGGCAGGAAACGCCGTTTTTTGAAGGGCTTCCGGCCGGATCCTATACTTTGGAAGCCCGGGACAGCAATGGGTTTGTCGCGGCGGGTGCCGCTTTTCTGTTGGAGGAACCCGAACCGCTTGTCCTTTCGGTGGTTTTGCAGGGCGATACCCTTCGGTTGAGCGCCCAAGGAGGAACCCTTCCCTATCTATACCAACTGGAGACAGACACCAGTTCGACGGGGGCCTTTCCTGTCGATGCACCGGGTTTTCATGCAGCGACCGTCACCGATGCCCGGGGATGCACGACAGAATGGGCAGGTCTGGTAGCCTTTCTCGAGGCGCAGGTGGATGTCGTGGATGCCCTGTGCAAAGGCTCTTTGAACGGAGAGATCCGGGTGATGGCCATCGGTGGTCATCCGCCTTACCGGTATCGTCTGGACGGTGGCGTATGGCAGTCCGATCCCGTTTTTTCCGGGCTTTCTGCGGGCATGTACAACGTATGGGTAGCTGACAGCAGTCCCTTTGAAAAACCGCTCGGCCCGTTTGCCGTCAACGAGCCCGATTCCCTGATATTGACCGGCTTTCAAACAGGAGATGGTGAGGTCACGCTTTTTGCCGGCGGAGGCACGCCCCCCTATGTCTTTGGTCTGGAACAGGGCTCCCTGCAGGACTCCGCGGTGTTTGCCGGATTGAGCAATGGCCCGCACGCGTTTCTGGTGGAGGACCTACAGGGATGTCGGGACACTCTGGTGGTGGATGTCATGAACACTTCAGTGGATGGCACCCCCGGGCCGGGAAGATGGAGGGTCTATCCCAATCCTGCCGGTGCATCCTTTGTGGTGGAGGGGCCTGATGGCGGGGCGGTGACCTGGCGATTGGTCGATGTGCTGGGCCGGGAGGTGGGTACCGGACTGGAAACCGGCAATACCTGGGTGGTGGAATCGGGTTGGCAGCCGGCAGGTTGGTATTTGCTGCTGCTGGAAGGCCGTGACGGTCGGCAGATCGTCAGGATCCGATTGACCGGACGAGGATGATCAGTCAGGTTTCGGCCAGGCCTGAAAGCCTCCTGCCAGGATGTACACCGACCGGAATCCGGCAGCTTCCATACGTTCACAGGCTTTGCAGGCGGATACGCCCCCGGAGCGGTCGTACAGGATCACAGGCTGGTCGCGCCGGTAAGCTTGCAGGATCCTGTCAAAGGCTTGAGTGTCGGTAATATCCGCCAATACGGCGCCCGAAATGTGTTCGCGGTAGTATTCGGCGCCGGTGCGCAGGTCGAGGATGTGCAGAGACGGGTATTTGTCGATCATTTCCTGGGCCCTGCGGGAAGAAATCTCCGTACAGACCTCTTCCTGTCCGCAGGCACAAATCAGGAGTAGTGTAGCGAGCAGCGCGATCCAACGATGGGAATGGCCGGTCGGAGTGCGTGTCATATCCGGCAAAGATAGCGAGCCGGTGCCCTGTCGTGTCATCGCCATTCTGGCAACCGGCCCGGCGTATAGGGGGCGCCGGAAGCTTCCAGTTTGTCATTCAGGGTTTTGAGGTCTGATTCCACGAGACGGCGCAGGGCCGGGATATGCCGGTCCATGAGGCGGGTAGTGATCCGCATCTGCTCTTGCTGGGTAGCGGTGGGTGCCGAGGAGGAATTCCATATATCGTAGCTCATGCCGTAGATCCGGCTGGCGAGGGGAGGCTCGGCGGGTTGGTCGATGCGGCCAGCGACATCATCGCCAAAGAAGGCTTTCCTGATTTGGCGGAGTTCGGTTTCCAGACGGGCTACTTCCGAAGCCAGGGAGGCGGCCGGTGTACCCGTGGCATAGATGGCTACGCGGATATGCCGCAAGGTTTGTTCAGTCTCTCCGATGATGCGCACGGCGGAGGCATAGACCCGTTCGATGGCGGCGGCCTGTCGGATGTAGGCGTCGAGAGCCTGGCGATCGGGAGCAGGCAGGGTCGTGCCGCTCAGGACGCGGAGTTCGAAGGGCTGGGGGCCGGCGAGGTCGCGCAGGGTGCCGTTTTCGCTGATGGCCAGCGAGACGGTGTAGGTGCCTGGAAGGGCGAGGCCTCCGCCGTCCGGGGAGGCCCAGGGCGCTTTTTCGACCGGAGTGAGGGTCACCGGACCGGGCGACGGATAGCGGGCATCCCAGTGGAGGCGTTGGAGCCCTGCTTTGGGCTCGGTTTTGATTTGGCGCACGATGTCCCCGTTGGTATGGCGGATGGTAAACAGAAGAGAGGGCGCTTCCTCCTTCGTTTCAGCCTCCAGTTCTTCATAGGTCGGATACCGGATGGGCTTGCCGTCCTTGATCTGTTGTTTTTCCCAATCCTGCCGTTTTTCCTTGCGCGTTTTGGGTTTTTCCTTGAGGTAATAGGGGATGGAAACGCCTACCGGCGGGTTGGGGGCCGTATAAAAGGCATGGCCCTGGAATCCCTTGCCGGTGGCAAAACCCAGGGGGGAGGAAGGCAGGAAGAGCAGTCCGGGTTTGACGGGCAGGAGGGTGGCCGCAAGGTCGGTCGTCTCTTTGTTCAGATGCCGCAGAGGGGTGTAGTCGTCGAGCACATAGAATCCCCGCCCGAAGGTCCCCAGTACGATGTCGTTTTCGCGGCGCTGGATGGCGATATCGCGGACGGCGATGGTGGGCAGTCCTCCGGACAATTTTTTCCAGTGGTTCCCGCCATCGATGGTGAAAAAGAAGGAAAATTCTGTACCGGCAAACAGCAGATCGGGATCTTCATGGTCTTCGGCGATGCTGTATACGCTGCCCCGTTCGGGGAGGTTGGCCTGAACGGTCTGCCAGGTGCGCCCTTTGTCGCGGCTACGCAGCAGGTAGGGTTTGAAATCGCCCCGTTTGTGGTTGTTGAAGGCGGCATAGACGGTGTTTTCGTCGTGTTGGGAGGCGATGAGCATATTGACATAGGTGGTGTCGGGGACACCGGGGAAGGAGGCGATTTTGCGCCAGGTACGGCCCCCGTCCTCGGTCACCTGGATGAGTCCGTCATCGGTACCGGCATACAGGAGGTCGGGGTTGAGGGGGCTTTCCGAAAAAGCGACGATGTTGCCGTATTCGGAAGTGCTCGCATTCTTGGCGATGGCGTCAATGCTTTGGATGCGTCCCATGACGGGCAGGGTATTCCGGTCGATCTGGCGGGTGAGGTCGCCGCTGATCACGCTCCAGGAATTCCCGCGGTCTTCACTGCGGAATACTTTGTTGGCGCAGAAATAGAGGCGGGTCCCTTTGTGACGGGAGACGGCCAGGGGGCTGTCCCAGTTCCAGCGATAGGAGGTCTCTCCTTCACCGGGTTTCGGCTGAATGGAGGTCATTTCCCCGCTGGCACGGTCAAACCGGACGAGGACGCCGTGTTGGGCCTGAGCGTACACGATATCGGGATTGTCGGGGTCGATCTGGGATTCGAAGCCGTCGCCGAGGCTGGTGACATACCACTGGTCGTTACTGATGCCGTGCACGTAGCGCGTCCGGCTGGGGCCGCCCAGGCTGTAATTGTCCTGGGTGCCGCCATGAATGTGGTAAAAGGGCAGGGAATTGTCCACTTCCACCTTGTAGAATTGGGTGACGGGCAGGTTGGCTTTGAACAGCCAGGTCTTGCCCGCGTCAAAACTTTCGTAGAGGCCTCCGTCACAGCCCGAGAGGTGGTATTGGGGATCACGGGGATCGATCCAGTGGGTGTGATTGTCCACGTGTTTGAATTCCTCACCCAGGCGTTGCCAGGTCTTGCCGCCGTCGCGCGAGATCTGGTTGAACACATCCATGGAGATGACGGTGTGGGGCTCGACAGGATGCGCGAAGATTTCGCAGTAGTAATTGCCGCTGGTGACGTGGCCGCTTTGTTTGTGCCAGGAGGCGCCCCGGTCGGTACTGCGGAAGAATCCGCTTTTGTCGGCCGTGGCTTCGACGATGGCATATATGATTTCCGGGTCGGCGGGTGAAATGGCCAGACCGATCCGGCCGATATCGCCTTCGGGAAATCCTTTGGCGGATTGGGTCCAGGTGGCGCCTCCGTCGGTGGATTTGTACAGGGTACTGCCGGGTCCGCCGCCCACATAGGTAAAGACATGGCGTCGGCGCTGGAAGGCGGCGGCATAAAGCACATCGGGATTGCGGGGATCCATGACGAGGTCCGTCACACCGGTGTGTTCGTCGAGCAGCGACTTGCCGTCTTTCTGCAGGACCTGGGACCAGGTCTTGCCGCCGTCCGTGGTTTTGAATACGCCGCGGTCGCCGCCGGCACTCCACAACGGTCCGATGGCGGCGACGTACACGATGTCGGGGTTGGTCGGATGCACGATGATGCGTCCGATGTGTTCGGAGGCTTTGAGCCCCATATGATCCCAGGACTTGCCGCCGTCCAGGCTTTTGTAAACGCCGTCGCCATAGCCGACCGAGCGCTGGTTGTTGTTTTCGCCGGTGCCCACCCAAACGATGTTGGGATTGGAAGGAGCGAGCGTCACGCAACCGATGGAATAGGAGCCCTGGCCGTCAAACAGGGGTTCAAACGTGGTGCCGGCATTCACCGTTTTCCACACCCCTCCGGAAGCGGCGGCGACATACCAGGTGGCCCGGCTGGCGGGATGAACGGCGATATCGGCTATGCGTCCTGATGTGACGGCAGGACCCACACTGCGCCACCGGAGGTGGATGTCCAGGGAGTCCATCCTGTGTTTGGGGGCAGGTTTTTCGTTGCGGGACGGGGAAGGAGCCGTCTGGGCCAATCCGGAGAGCAGGGTGACCGACAACAGGATGGGAAGCAGGGCAAGACGCATGAAAGAAAGCTTTTGCGGGCTAAGGTAAAACCGGGGACCGTTACCATTTGCTCATCGCGCAGGATTGGACGGGGTAGTCGACCAACGCTCGGGATTTATCGGTCAACAACCCGGATTACCGGACAGGGCTTCACCTTCCCGGAATCCCCTTCCGGGTGTTTCCCTCGCCGCGCCATCCCGCCTCTTTTTTGCCCCGGGAAACAGGGACATACAGGCCCTTGAAAAAATGCCGTGAAAAAAAGCGATATTGTGGTGTTGTTTCGGCTCCCGGAACCGGGTAGTCCGGGTTGACGGGTCAAAACGGATTTCCTCCGGGCCGCATGTATCCGGTTGCCATCAAGGACAAGCCGGCTTGCCTGTTGTCAAGGGCCTTCCGGCGGGAAATGGAGGTGGCTGGATCCTTTCGCAAACGCTGACGGTATGAGGCGTCTTGTGCCGCAACCGGACAGTGACTTCTGGTCCACCCATCGCCATTGCCATGAGAAAAGATCATGTCTTTCCAACCTCCGGGTCCGGATCCCGTTATTGGGCTTTGCTTTTTTGTTTGTTGGGACTCCCTCTGATCCTGGAGGCGCAAAAGGCGGCATCGGGGGTCGTTTTACGGGGGGCCGGGACCGGACGCACGACCGGTCACATCATTACGCTGTTTGTCACCAACCCTACCGCGCAAGCTGTCCGGATCGAGATAGGACCCTGTTTCGTGCCCTCGCGAGGGCGAAGCCAGGCGTATGTGGTACCCGATGCATACACGTTGGACATACCGCCGCTCGGGACCCTCCGGCAGCCTTTGCACGGGTATTGTGCCAATGTGGATCGGCCGCCCGTCCATGCCGGGGAGGCCACGGCACCGGTTGAAACCTGGGTGAGCTGGCAGGAGGGCGCGCCCATCCCGGAGGCGGGCACGGTATTGACGGCGCCTTTCCAGCCCCGGTCGGTACCCACGCCGGAAGACGGCCTTACCTGGCCGGGCACCCGTATGCCATTTCCCTATACCCTCGACATCAACCGGTATCCGGAAGTGGCTGCCCGTTTTCTGCTGCATTACGTCCGGGTGATTACCGAGGCGGTAGATGGTTGGCAGCAACAGGGACGGCTGCCGGGTTTGCCGGCGGAAAGAGAGGCGATCATTCAACAGACCTTCTGGCATTTCGTGTCCCAACTGGAAGGAAGGCGCCATGACCGGGACTTCTTCCGGCATGGGTATGTGGAGCAGTGGCGAGAAGTGCGCAATGAAGCAGCTACCCGGGCTCCCGATGCCGTCCTCGGTGAGGCGGACGATATTTGGTCCGCCATTACCCTCGTAGGCGCCGAAGCCAAGGTATTGCCTGTCCGTCCCGTACCGTTGCCCGGAGAGGCGCCTCCCGGTCCCGGGGGTCCGCCGATGGATATGCGGGCTGGCGTCGAGGGCATTTTGGCGATGGCCGGTCCCGGTTCGGAAGAGACCGGCGAGCAGCTTTCACCGTTGATTCACTTTTTGCATCCCCGCCGGGAAGAGCCGGCCTGGGCAGGGTTGTGGACAAGGACGCAGGATCAATGGCGGCGATGGTTTGACACGCGGCTGGCGACGGTCAATACCGATGCCACCGGGGCTTTGGAGATCCTGTTGGGATTGAGCGGCATCCTGGAGTCCGACGGCCGAATCTGTCTGCCGGAGGCCGAAGTCAACCGGCTCGTTGCCGATGTCAACCGGCGTCTGGATGAGCACGTCAGGTCCCGGGTACGCGCGCTGCGGTCCGATGACCCTGCCTTTATCGAAAAATGGCGACGCCTGCATGCCTGGCAGGACGCCGACTGGTATGCCGGCTGCTGTCAGGCCACCCGTTCACTCGGGGATCTGCCCACGGATATCAGCGGCGACCTTCCTCCAGGCAGCGGCGGCCGGACCGTGCCTTTGACCGGTCCCGGATGGAAAATTCCCGCAGTACCCTTCGTCCCGGCGACCAGGCGGTTTCCCTGGTGGATCCCGGCGGTGGGGGTTCCGGTAGCAGGAACCGCCACATGGCTGCTGCTCCGGGAAGGAGATGACGGACCGGGTGCCCCAGATCTTCCGGTGGCGGTGACGGATGAAGTCACCCTGACCTGCCCCGGTGAGATTGTCGTGAGCGTTTTGATCAACGACACGGGGGCAGGGATCCAACTGGTGTCTGTCCAAGCGCCTGCGGGGGTGGGTGTACAGGCGGTCCCAACCGGGGAAGTCCTCGTCACGGCGGCCGGCGCCGGCACCTTCACGGCCACCTACATCATTCGGGATTCATTAGGCCGTCAGGCCCAGGCAGATATCCGGATCACGGTCCTCGATCTTGAGGCGCCTCTCGTCATCTGCCCGCCGGATGCGGAAGTGACCCAGGGTACGCCCTATGACCCTATGGTGACCGGAACGCCTCAGGTCGAGGACTTGTGTGCCCCTGCTTCCCTGTTGATCACGGATCATGCGGACACCCAGGAAGGAGGGCCCTGTGCACCCGTCGTCCGTATATGGACGGTGACCGACCCCTCTGGCAACAGCGCCAGTTGTGCCCACACCATCGTCCTGGTGGACGAGATGCCACCGGGGATCCAGTGCCCCGGCCATGTCATTCTGCCTGAGGGAGAGACGCCGGATCCCGGGCAAACCGGCATGCCGGCCACCTCGGACAATTGCACGCCGGAATCGTCCATCCAGGTCACTTATTCGGATGTGTCCGAAGGGGCGGGATGCGAAGCCGTGATCAGCCGTACCTGGATGGCTGTCGATCAGACTGGAAACACCTCGACCTGTCTGCAGACCATACGTTTTGAGGACGTGACACCGCCGGAGATCAGTTGTCCGCCCGGTTTCGATGCCGAATGTTCCACGTATGGAGATACCGGCCTCACGGGTGTGGCCACGGCAACGGACAATTGCACGGCCGGCGTGCCGGTGACCCATTCCGATGTCCCGCTCCTGTTCAGCGGATGTGAAGGGCAGGTGGTGCGCACCTGGACGGCGGTGGATGAGGCCGGACTGACCACCACTTGTATCCAGGTTCTCCAGGTCAGCGACGCCATGCCGCCGGTGTTTACGTCCTGTCCGGAGTCGGTAACCGTAGCCTACGGGGAAGAAAACAACCTGGACGTCACCGGGAGGGCGCAGGCCGTTGACCAATGTCAGCCCGATTCGATGGCCGGCATTTCCCATACGGACGATCTCGGCAACTGGAGTGATTGCGGGGGTGTGATCGTGCGCCAATGGACGGCCACCGATCCCTGCGGAAACAGCAACACCGGCTGTATCCAGACGGTCACGGCGTTCAGTGAAAAGCCGCCGACCATCCAATGTCCTGCCGATACCGTAGCTGAATGCGGTGAGCAGGCGGACATCGGCGTAACGGGTGCTGCCCATGCTGCCGACGCCTGCGGAGATACCCTCACGGCGACCTGGTCGGACCAGCCCTGGACCTTTGACGGATGCAACGGCACGATCGAGCGGATCTGGACAGCGACCGATGGTGGTGGGAAGACGGCCACCTGTGTGCAACAAATCAAGGTCGAGGACACCACACCACCCGTCTTTGAGGTTTGCCCGCCGGCCGTGACGGTGGAATGCGGCCAGCATCAGGACCCGGGAATCACGGGGATGCCCGTAGTGACGGATGCCTGCCAGGACATGGCCACCTTCAGTTTCAAGGATGACCCGGAGTTGGTGGCGGGTTGTGAAGTGGTGGTCACCCGCACTTTCACGGCCCAGGATCCATGCGGACATACCGCTGTCTGTGAACAGCAAATCCTGGTCAGGGATCAAACGCCACCGGTTATCGTGTGCCCAGACCAGGTGACTGTACAGTGCGGGCAGCAAAACAACCTGAACGTCACGGGCGAGGCCATGGCCACCGACGTTTGCAACCCGGTGGCGGATTTGGGTCATGTGGATGATTTCGGAGGCTTTTCAGGCTGCGAAGGCATCATCGTCCGCACCTTTTTTGCTGTGGACGCCTGTGGCCATGTGTCGACCTGTATCCAGTCCATCCAGGTCGAGGACGTGCCTTGCCCCTTTGTGCCGGTTTTTGCGATCACGGCCGATGTGTGCGGACGCTGCACGGGCAGTGTGGATGTGTTTGTCGGTGAGCCGGGCAATTACACCTATGAGTGGGAAAACGGAGCGTCGGGTCCTTCGGTGTCCGGGCTGTGTGCCGGCCCTCTTATGGTCACGATCACCGATGAGGACATCGGGTGCTCGGACATTCATGTTGTGGAAATTCCTGCGGCATCGGAATTGCCACTGGTTGTCCTCGACGTGGTACACCCTTCCGATTTTTCGGCCAGTGACGGGTCGGTGACCCTGCAGGTGAATTCCCCTGCCGCGATATTGCCGTTCCAGGTCTTTGTCAATGGCGTCGTGATCGGATCGGCCATTGCCAATCCCTTTCAGATCGTAGGTATGCCGATAGGGGAATACACCATCCAGATCCGGGACGACAACGGGGAAGGGTGTTTTTCCAACGAAGTCTTTGTGTTGCTTTTCGTGTCGGGAAAACCGGCACCCCCTCTGGTCGGAATCCCTTTGACGGCCATGCCGGAACCGCTGTTGCCGGATCTGCCGGCCGGACCGGAGCATCCGGCGTTGTCGGCGCAGGCCTTTCCCTCAGCCGGGTGGCAGGCGGGAGGCGCCACGGTGTGGTGGCCTGTGAGCCGGCGCTGGCAAACGCGCCTGGAGATGCATGCCTTCCGGGGGAGGGCCGATGGGGTTTCGGTAGCCGGCCTGCCGGTCGGCGTTTCGTTGCAGGGTCATCGCCTGACCGGAGGTTGGCGATATGTATGGCCGGTGGCCGGAGGAGTTTCACTGCTTCAGGAGACGGGTCTGGGCTTCCAGGACTTGCGGGTGATCCATGGCGGAGGATCGGCAACATATCACCATGGGGTGGCCGATTTGTCCGGAGGATTGCAATGGCGATGGTCGGAGCATGTTCGCCTGGAAGCGATGGGGCGATGGTCCTGGCTGATCGGCCCGGGAGGCGGCTCCCGGGGTTTGCGGGCCAGTGCGGGGCTGGTCTGTATCCTGACCGACGAGATCCGGTCTGCCCTGCGAAAGGCGGGTAAGGGGGACATGAGGCTGGCTCCTGTGATGCCGGGTTTTTAAAGGCCTGGGCCCAAGCGGTGGCCAAATACCCAACGATCTGTTATCGTCCTTTTTCACGCCAGAGAGGAAGGCCCGGAACGCCATGGTCCGTAAATACATGGAGCGGCGGGATGTGTCGACTTTGCCCGTGATTTGCAACCTTTGTCCGTCCTTCCGGTTCCTTTAGCGTACCTCTCCGGAAACGCAAGACCTTTTCTGCCGATGAAATTCCCGATTGTTCTCGTCGCTGCATTTCCTTTCGTTTTTCATTCCGAGCCTGTCCGGGCCCAAAACCCGGATGCCACGTCCATTATCCGCAAGGTGGATGAGAAAATGCGGGGCACGGTATCGTCGTATGGCGAGATGAGCATGACCATCGTGCGGCCGTCGTGGAGCCGGGAGGTGACCATGAAGGCGTGGACCAAGGGCAGCGAGCTGTCGCTGATCCTGATCACGGCGCCGGCCCGCGACAAGGGCACTGTTTTTCTCAAGCGGCATCAGGAGATGTGGAACTGGCGGCCCACTATCGACCGGACCATCAAAATGCCGCCTTCCATGATGATGCAGTCGTGGATGGGGTCCGATTTCACCAATGACGACCTGGTGCGCGAGAGTTCGATCGTCAACGATTACACCCACAGGTTGCTGGGCAGTGCACGGCTGGATGAATACGAATGCTGGAAGATCGAGATGACGCCCAAGCCTGAGGCGCCGGTCGTTTGGGGCCGGATCGTCACTTGGATCGAGAAAAAGGATTTCCTCCAACTGAGGGCCGAGTTTTTTGACGAGGAAGGAGAGCTCATCAACATCATGACAGCGGCGGATATCCGCAAGTTGGGCGGCAAGGTATTGCCTGCCGAACTGACCATGACACCGGCCGACAAGCCGGGACACAAAACCGTGATCCGCTACCGGGATCTGGTTTTCGACAAGCCGATCGAGGATCGTTTCTTTTCCGAACAAAACATGCGGCGGGTGCAATGAACCGCTGGCTGGTGCTCGCGTGGCGGAACATCTGGCGCAACAAGCGCAGGACACTGATTTCCGCGGCATCGGTGGCGTTTGCCGTCCTTTTCTCCGTGTCGGTCAGCTCCCTGCAGAAAGGCGGGTGGGACCGGATGCTCGACAATGTAGTCCGTTTTTATTTCGGCTATGCCCAGGTTCATGCGGCCGGATACAGCGAGGAGCAGACCATCGACAGGTCCATGGAGATGGATCCCGGCCGGATGCGGATATGGGAGAAGGCGCTGGGCGGACGGCAGGTGGTGCCGCGTTTGGAGTCCTTTGCGCTGGCCTCCACCGGCCCGGCCACCGTCGGGGTGTTGCTCAGCGGGATAGACCCGGCGCGTGAGGACGCTTTTACCGGTCTGGCGGCCCGGGTCGTGCAGGGCGGTTATCTGCAACCCGATGAGCAGGGACTTCTGGTGTCGGCCGGTATCGCAACCGATCTGGGGGTGGAGGTCGGCGACACGGTCATCCTGCTCAGCCAGGGCTACCAGGGTGCTACGGCCGATGGCAAATATGCCGTGACGGGTATCGTGTCCTTCGGTTCGCCCGATCTCAACAAACTGATGGTTTTTCTGCCGCTGACCGAAGCGCAGTATTTTTTCGGCGCTGAGGGCAGGGCCACATCTTTTGTCCTCGATCTGGAGGGGCAGGATGAGGTGCCGGGTGCCCTGGCCGCGATGCGCGGGCTTCTGGACCCTGAGGTCCATGAGGTGCTCGGATGGGAGGAGCTCATCCCCGACCTGGTACAGGCGCGGGCTTTCGACGAGGCCGGGTCGGTCATTGTGCTGATCATTCTGTATCTCATCATCGCTTTTGGATTGTTTGGGACAGTGTTGATGATGACCAAGGAGCGGGAGTACGAGTTTGGTGTCCTGATTGCCATCGGGATGCGGAGGGGACAACTCACGGGCATCCTTTGGGCGGAGGTGCTTTTCCTCAGTCTGATGGGGGCTTTGGCGGGCATGGTGATGGCTTTGCCGGTGGTGGCGTGGTTTCAGGAACATCCCATCGTGTTCACCGGGGAGATGGCGGATGTGTATGAAAAATTCGGCGTGGAGCCGGTCATGCCTACTGTGGTGGACGCCCGGATATTTCTCGTGCAGGGATTGACGATTTTCCTGTTGGCGGCGGCCATGGCCATCTATCCGTGGCTCCGGATCCGTTCCCTTTCACCCGTAACCGCCATGCGGCACTGAGCATGGTCATGCTGATCCGTATCGCATGGCGCAATATCTGGCGCCACAAGACCCGCAGTTTTGTGGTGATGGGTGCCATCAGTCTGGGGATCTGGTCGCTGATCTTCCTGCTCAGCTTTTCGCGGGGGCTCATCTACAACCTGATCGACAACAGCATCCGCAGGGAGATTGGCCATGTGCAGGTCGAGCATGAAAGCTACCGGCAGAAGCGGGAGATCGGATATCTGGTGGAAGAAAGCGCCCGCAAGGTGGCCCTGCTGGCGGCGGATCCGGCCGTGGAGGCGGTGACCCGGCGGTTGCTGGTATCCGGCATGGTGTCATCGGCCCGTGGCGCGCGCGGTGTGCAGATCTGGGGGGTGGAGCCCGGAGAGGAGGGCCGGGTGAGCTTCATCCGGGAGAAGATCAAGGAAGGAGATTTTCTGCCCGAGGGACATACGCCGACCTTGCTGATCAGCGGGCGCCTGGCTACACGGCTTGGCATCCGGATGAAATCCAAGGTGGTGCTGACTTTTCAGGACCTGGACGGTCATATCACGGCCGGGGCGTTCCGGGTTGCGGGCTTGTTCGATAGCGGCACGACCCCGTTTGACGAGGGTACGGTGATGGTGCGGAGGGAGGATTTGCTGGCGCTGACCGGTGGCGCCGAAAGGGATCCCGCCCACCAGTTGGTGGCGGTCGTGGTGCATCCCGACAGTGCGGCGGCGGTGCGCGACCGGCTCACGGCGGTCATGGCCGGTGACAAGGTAACCACCTACAGGGAGGTCGCCCCGGAGATCGCGTTGTACGAATCCCAGATCGGGATGTCCAACATGATCATGATCACGATTTTCATGTTGGCGCTGATCTTCGGCATCATCAACACGATGTTGATGGCGGTGCTGGAGCGGGTGCGGGAATTGGGGATGTTGATGGCCATCGGGATGAACCGCAGGAAGGTATTTTTGATGGTGGTGCTGGAGACGCTTTTCCTGGGGCTGACGGCCATGCCGGCGGGGTTGATCCTGGTGGAAGTCAGTCTGGCTTTTTTCGGACAGACGGGTATTGATCTGCGCATTTTCTCCGAGGGCATGCGCGAGTACGGCATGTCGGAGGTGGTGTATCCCGATCCGGCCACGGATATTTATTTGCGGGTGACACTGTCGGTGGTGGCCACAGCTTTTCTCGGGGCATTGTACCCGGCCTGGAAAGCGGTGCGTCTCAAGCCGGTGGATGCCCTGACCAAAATCTGATGTTATGTCCATGATTGTGACGACCGACCTGAGCAGGACTTACAACCCCGACACCATTCCGGTGCATGCCTTGCGGGGGGTGACGTTGACGATCGGGTCGGGGGAGTTTACGGCCATTGTGGGACCGTCGGGTTCCGGCAAGACCACCCTGCTCAATCTGATGGGCGGGTTGGACTCGCCTACGGGCGGCAAAGTATTGGTTGGAGGTACGGACATAAGCCGGTTGAGCGGGAATGCGCTGATTGATTTCCGCAAGAACCACATCGGCTTTGTGTTCCAGAGTTACAATCTGATCCCGGTATTGACGGCTTACGAGAATGCCGAGTTTGTGATGTTGTTGCAGGGCCGCCCGGAGAAGGAGCGCAGGGAGCGTGTGCGGGGGTTATTGGCGGCTGTGGGCCTGGAGGCACATATGGACCGTCGTCCTTCCCAGTTGTCGGGGGGTCAGCAACAACGGGTGGCGGTGGCGCGGGCGTTGGCGCCGCGGCCGGATTTCATTTTGGCGGATGAGCCGACGGCCAATCTGGACTCTCACTCGGCCGAAAACCTGCTCGACATGATGGCTAGATTGAACGGGGAGGAGGGGACGACCTTTTTGTTTTCGACGCACGACCAGCGGGTGATAGACCGGGCGCGGCGGGTGATCACGCTGGTGGACGGAGCGGTCGCGGAGGATGTGAAGAGGTAGGTATCCAATGGGTTGTTCAAATTACGGTGAGATACACCTCCCATTACTCCCGTGATTGACATGGAAATTTGATACTGATGGACCATTGTTTTCCATGTGGAGAATTTACAGCAACCGCTCAGCCCTTTCGGCAATAATGGATTTATATTGGCTTTGGAGGGGTGGACTCAAAAAACTTCTTTCGATAAGTTGGTTCCATGCAGGAATGGCTTTTTCCATTTTGGTAAAGATGTTTTGCTGTTGTTTGGGATCAAGTTGCAAGTTTTCCATGGACATGGTAAAATCCTGTTTCTTCAATTTTTTCTTTTTGCCATTCAGCGTTAGCGCCATCTCTTCATCATCTGCCGGATTAACGAGGGTGGTATTGACCAGATCATAGGCAGGCGACAAGGTCATGCCCAGTCCCGGATGTTCGAGCAAAGAAAAATTCTTGAGGTGCATGTCAGCGTTGCCTGTGAGAAAGGAGAAGACGATCAATTCGAAAAAATTGACCAGGTCCAATCCGGGTGTTGCCGAGTATTTCAGGATGGTTTTGGCAATTTGTTCATAGCTGCCATGGTATTTATTTTCCGTAAGTCTCTCGGTGAGTTGGCACATGTCTTCCATGGCCAGTTTGTTTTCTCGGGAACGGTCCATTCGTTTGGTCAGGTAGGCCAGATGGCCTGAAGTCAACCTGATCAGGCTGTGCGGTGCTGTACGGATGCCAGCCGATGTGGCCAGATGCATGGTCAGGTCCTCTGTCTCCGGCAACTCAGGATATTGTGGCGTTGGTGGTTTGAGGATATAGCTACCCCAAAGGCCTACAATGGTAAATCGTTTTTCCGTATTGTCTCTTTCGTGCTTGTGGAGATGCAGCGACAATTTGGGCTGAACACCTGGTACGGAGGTGTGTGTATGCAGAATCCGGGAAGCCAGAGATTCAATGTCTTTTTCATCAAAAGGAAGGACGGGAGGACGCTTGTCACCAAAAATTTGGCGGGAGCAGGCAGCGTGAAAATCTTGCTCGTTTTCGTTGAGTGGCAGATAGCAATAGAGGCATTTATTCATGGCACTTCCCCTTCATTTACGGGTCGAATACTGACGGCTCCAATGCAGTCCCTGCAGCATACCAATAACAGTCCCATGCGATCCCGGGGATTCAGTTTCCAGTTGTTCGCGACGATTTCCAGGAGCCATCCCTCGGGTATCAATCCGTCAAAAAACGGGAACAACACGTTGGACGAATAGGGTGTATTTCGAAGGGGGAGGGTCAGGCTCACCGGAGTGGCATCTGGCCTGGAAATCCATGAAGGATCGTAAGCAAAATGGTATCCATGCTCATCCTGGGTCAGCCACCCGGCCTGATGGTCTTTCATGAATACGGCAGCTTTCCTCATGGGTGAAGGAGTGTCAGAGGGGGGTGTTCATTTTTCGGACTACCGCTCCGACTTCGTAGCCGAAGAGTTGAAGAACCTGATTGACCTTGTCAAGTCGCAGGCTTTCTTTCCCTTGTTCCAGTTCCCGGACAAACCGCAGGCCTACTCCGGCCTTGGAGGCCAGTTCGGGCTGGGTCAGACGAACGGCTTTGCGTTTCTCTTTGACAAATTTTGCCAAGCTCATAGCGATACCCTTTAGGGTACAAAAATAAGAATAATTTGTTATTTTACACCTTTTGGGGTATAAATGAATAATGAAGGGGTATTTGCCATGGATCAGGTCAAAGGCAGCCCAAATATTATACCCGATAGGGGGTATTGGATGGCATATCACCTTTATTAGTACCCATAAGGGTATAAAATATCCATTGTAGTGATCTGAAGGGAATAGGCCTTCGTGCTTCACGGCCTCTGCCACTGGCATGCGCCTTTATATTGAAGTCCTTGTAGGGCCTGATTCTTCCCGGCACCTTGGAGCTCCGCATTCCGCGGTCTGCCGGAAGCGTTCAGATCACCACCTTGAAATTGAAGGCGCCGTTTTGGGTGGCGACCCATATGCGCAGCCAGATGGGCAGTACGGCTTCCGTGCCCCGGGCGGAGGTGATGTCCCCCAGATCCAGGATGTTGTCGTCCTTCCATCCGAATTCACGCATCCAGGACTTTACCCGGGCCTTGGCATCGGCGTCATTGCCGCAGATGAAGGCGGTGTGGTCGCCCTCGCCGATCATGCCCGGGTTGACCATCAATCCCGCCCACATGGTATTCAGGGTTTTCACCACTTTCACGCCGGGGAAGGCCTTTTGGATCTCCTCCGCGAGGGAGGTGGTATTGGATAATTCCGGCAGCAGGCAGGGGGGCATCCCATGGCTGAAATCAAGGGGGTTGGCGATATCCACCAGGATTTTCCCGTTGAGGTTGCTGGCGCCGGCCATGGTCAGGGCGTTGATGCTGTTGGCGCCCTGGGTCACATTCAGGACCAATTCGCCAAAGGCTGCCGCCTCGGCGAAAGTCCCCAATCGGACGTCTTTGTTGGCGGCGAGCCACTCGGCAAAGGGCGGATTGCCGCGTCCATCCTTGGCTGGAGCCGTCAATTTTTCCGCTACATTTCTCGTCCCCATCATGACCTCATGACCCAGGGAGGCAACCCGGGTGGCAAAGGTCTGTCCGACGGATCCCGTTCCGATAATGCCGATTTTCATGATCCTAGTATTTGTGGTGTGGAGTTAATGGAGGGTATCAAATGTACACACTCTTTTCCCTGGAAGAAGCGCTCAGATGCCGGTAGTTACCTTTCCTCCTGTCCCAGAAGGGGGGCGACCGAAATCCGTGATGCATCCGTCCGGTTAAACCACTGGCGGGTGGAAGGGAAATAAAGGATGAGGGGGGTCGTATGAAGATGATGTGCCGGACTTGCCGTACGGTAATGAGATCTATGGTTGGGAACCAGTCCATTTTATTTTCACAGCGGATATATTGTCCAGTTCCAGTCTTTCCTCGCTTTGCCTTTCAAAGCCGCATTTTTCATAAAACTTCAATGGAGAAGGATAAGGCTGGCCATTCTTTTTGAGGTCATTGGGGTGGTCTATGACCCAGCCGTTCAATTCCATTTCTGTCTGTTTGAGCACATCGAGCAAGCGGCGACCATACCCTCTGCCTTGTACTTTTTCCGACAGGATAATGGCAAACCACTTTTCATGTGCCCTGTCGAATGTCCATGCCCAGCCTTGGATCTGATGATGGACATCCATCAACAAGTAGTGCGTCAGGTTGGACAGATTGTCCAGATAGGTATCTAATTCGGAAAGCGATTTGTAAGATAATTTTTCAGGATATTCATGGTTCCAAAGTTCAATAACCTTAACTTTTGTTTGTTCGTTGAGTTCGGATGTGGATATGATGGTCAGATTTTCCGTCATTTTACCTGCATTATCAATACTTCAAATGTCTTTTTACTTCTCTAAAAACCATGTCATATGGAGGTAAATTGTGAATTTGAGAAGCCAGTTTTCTTTCCCAATCTCGTTTGAAAATGGATTCTTTTCTGAGTATTTTGTTGGCAAACATTTCCGGATCTTGGTTCTTGTTTTGAGCTTTTCTGTGGAACAAATGGAGGTGTTCTGCAATATCCAATCCTTCCATTTCGATCAGATACCAAAAGTCGTAAAAATCTCTTGGTTCCGTTCTTCCCATTAAAGCTGTCATTTTTTCAATGAGTACTTCGCCGAGCGAATAGCACGGCAATTGAAAAGTCTCTTCCAGATCAGAATAGTTGCGGTAGATGTATTTGAGTTCAAGGTTGGTTTCCAGAATTTCGCCTCTTGTAATGTCAATTTTCAAATCACGACTTCCCATATTCCCCTGTAATGAAGAGACGTAATCAATATAGAATTGTGGACTTCCAGAATCATGTATTTTCCATTTGTTTTCATCAATTCTCATATCCATATTTGATTCTACTTTGATAAAGTCAAATAAGTTGTTGAATTCTGCCTTGATTTGTTCATTTAAAACCGTTTCATCTATCAATGTAAAATCCAGATCTTCTGAAAAGCGGTAATCCTCAAAATACGCCTTCTTTAAAACCGTTCCGCCTTTGAATGCTAAGGAATTTCTCAAAATGTTGTTTTTCGAAATAGCAAATAGTACCCACGACAAAACGTAATCCTTTTCAATTTGTCTGTCATTTACTCTAAATGCTGTAGCTATTTTATTAATCTCTTTTGGGGTTATCATTGATCAACTGTAAATGGGTGAAAGAATGGAATCGCTGTCAATGTTTTGTTGAATGGCCCATCGAAAATTGGTTTTGCCTTCTTTGGGATAAGACGGATCCAGCGCGACGAAAGAATTGCTTCGCAGTTTTTGCATAATTTCTATTACCGGGCTCTCAATTTTTAGAAGCTCCAGCAAATACCCCAATCTCTTTATCACAGCTTGAGCATTGAAGCGCTTGGCGTAATCCAACAACTTCGGGTAGTCAATGGTGTCTTTTGCCTTGTATATAGCTTTTGCTATTTCCGTTATACCATTGGCATACTGCGGTTTGAACAAACAATCAATAAATGTTTTTTCCAGATCCGAACTTTGTACTTTATTAAAATTATCTATCCAAATACTTTTATTGCCAAAGAAGTGTTTATTATTGTGATAAATGAACTGAAATGGAACATCTTTAACCAATAGTGTCGTGGGTTTAAATTGTTTGTTTACCACAATTTGTTCTTTCAAATGCGGTTGCGTTGTTAAATTGTGAAGTTGTAAAGCCGAATAATAGCCAATGTAATAAGCGGAATCACCCACCAAATATTGAGAAAGCAGATGCCAATCGGGCATGAAGGTTTTCGGGTCTTGCTCATAGGGAATGACGTAATATAGTCCGTCTTTAACTCTCATCAGCAGGCCTCGTTTAGTCATATCGCTCAACAAGCGCCTTACCGCATCGGTGTTTGCGTCGGGTAATAGTTGATACGCTTTGTCAATGCTAAAGCATAACTGATTCGTGTCAAAGAGTTTGTCAAGCAGGTTCGTGGCCTGAAACGATGTGTTTTTATTTCTTATAGTCATATAGTGAGATTAAAACTCACTCCAAAGATACAAAAGATAGATTTGCTGTCCAACTAAACCATGAATCCTTCCTGCATCAAACTGATTCCAGTGGAGCTTTGGCGTTATTCCATAGTAGAAGGGGTAGCCAGTAGCTAACGGCTGTCTATCCATTCAATTCTGTCCGGATATAGGAGAAGAGTCATGCGGATTGTGGTAGCAGGTTGATAAGATCCAGGTCAGCACACGTCTGGGTTAGGCTGTAATTCCCGGGTGCATCAAGGACAAGTGCCTCAGGAGAAAGGCAGGAGCACACGCAATATGTATCCTTTCCGCAAGGCATCGAAAGCCTTCCCTCCGTCATGGCAGCAGCCATGTGGATGCCTTCCTTGCCACTAACGTCGATCTGTGTTTTTCCAGGTAGTCGAAATTGGAGGGACTCAGGTTCCGGATCCGTTCATGGCCGGTAACGCCGATTTTCAGGAAGGCCTGAGGCTGTATGGCATCTGCCAGGATGATCTTGCCGGAGTTCTCGAAACTGATCAGATGTCGGTCGAAAAGTGCATCGTAGGCAGGAGACAAGAGGATACCATTGTGTACATCCAGTCGCTGGTTGTAGTCGGCTTTGGCCCAGGGCAGGATGTGTGAAGCGATCAGCACGTCCAGTTTGTCAAATCCTGTGACGGCGCATTTGTACTCCCAACGGTGCAGGATCCGTTTTCGGTAGGCCCCTTGACCTACCCGCGACGTCACCAGGCCTCTTCTTTCCGTTGCGTTGGGGTATAGATAATCCAGCTCGACACCTGCGTCGCTCATTACGGCTTCTGACTGGAGTGCCTCCGGGGATACCGGCAGGAGAAATCCTTTCCTGAGGAAGAAGAATTTTATCCCTTGTCTCAGATGGCCGGCCGTATCGTGGGTCTCGAAATAGTCGGCATCTATGTATTCCACCTCACCAATGAACCGCACGAAACCCCGGTTTTCTTGCTGGAAAAGGAAAACTCTCTTGCCGTGAAGGAGATGATCCCGTAGCGCCAGGTTGCCCCTGGTGAATGTCATGTCCCCTGTCTGACCTTCCCCCGTATAAGTGAACACATAATCGTTGTCCCAGCCATCCTGGTAACCGTGTTGATGGCCTGTCTTACCCGTGAATATGAAAATGTAGGGGTGGGATGCCGATGGACAAATGCCGCCTTGCCAATTGCCGCCATAGACGGCATGGATATCCGCTCTCCGGTGGTAAATATGGTCGGGTATGAACGGGATTTGGTCCACTTCGGGTTATGTCATTGGGAGCAAATCAATAAGTGTGCCACGGGCTGAGATCAAAAGGTACGCTGTCCATGCGTCATAGATTTGGTTAAAGTAATCAAACCCTGACACACTTTATGAAACAGTCTCTTATAAAACTGTCTCGCAATGAGTGTCGGCTTACTCGTTGCTTGTTTGAAATATGGTCTGTATGTTGGTCACCTGTCATAATGGTTTGTCTTTGTGTTTAATGTTTAAATTTTGGTCGGTATGTCGTCTTGTGAACGGTCGTCCTACCATTGGCTATAACGGTTTCGGGCTTGGCGAAGGTGGCGATTTTCATCACAAATGTTGATGCGGAGAACCAAACTTTGACTAGCCATAAATGTATCTTCGGAGCACTGAGCCGCCACTTTTGCCAAACCCGTGTTGGCAGTAGTATTTATTTGAATTTCAAGTCTGTTATGCATTTGTTTAATTCATCCATTGTCCTAATGTCGCAAAAAGGTTTTTGAGTTAGAAAAGCAATAATCATAAGTTTTGAAATTTGCAAAGCCATATCCAAATCCTGAATGTCAATTGTCTTGTCTGCACCGTGTGCAATAGCCGAACGCTTTTTATAAATGTCCTTGAAATATTTTGATATTATTTTTCGTTGTTCAAGGTCGTCATTTATTATAAATGCCAGCCAATCGCTCAATTGACTTACAATAGAAGGAGTGATGATTGCTTTTTCATTTTGTTGTAACATACCTTCGATTGCAAAGACAAATTGAACAAGTGATTTTGATGAGTCAATGTCATAAACAGCTTTTCCAATCCATTCAATAGCGTTCAATAGTCTTTTATCAATTTCTGTTTTATGTGTCTTGGTAATTAAAGCCCAAATTTTGTCATTCCCTTGACTTGCATCAGTAAAAAATGGGTCTTCTATGTTCACAGGTATAAATATGGAATTTTTACCTTGAAAGCCTATTGAATTTTGGTTACAAACTACAATGCTTGTCGTTCTCCAACCACGAAAATTAAATATGCCAACTGTTCGTTGGTGTTTTAGGTCAGCAATCATATAGCTGAACACATTTTCAAAAACTTCACATAGTCCATTAGCAATTTCAACAGCTTTGTCATTGTCTCTGGCTTTGACTTTTATGCCTACTAGATATTTTGAATTCCTATGTGAAAAGTAAATGTCTTGATGAACTAGGTATGGATAGCGTTCAGTTAATTCAGAAATTGATAAGTCAAAATCATAGATAGTGAAGTCTCCTAAAACAAGTTTAGGTATATTCATTTCTGCACCATACAATTCATAGAGTATTTCGCTTTCTTGAATTTCAACTTTTATAAACTTGTCAAATAGTGATTTTATGTCGGTTGTATTACAGAGTCGGCTTTCGCTCTTCAAGGCACGAATGAGGTGAATTAGTTCAGTTTCAAATTTCTTTAATGTCCACGTTTCAGAAATGTCTTTGTTGGAATTAAAAATGTTTTCAAGTCCGTCTTGAAATTTCTTCACACTGTCAAACCCACGAAATGTGATGTTGTGTTTGTCAATACCAAAAGATTTGTAAGGTTCAGATGAATTGTCAAATGGTCGCAAAATAATTTCTGCGATGTCGGTCAATTCATTGATAGTTTTTACGTGATTGTCTTGTTTCATAATATTACTTCCAACGGTTTGCGTGTTGCCGCAGTTGGCGATTTCGGAGCATTTCACTGTCAACCTGCACAAAAGTTTGATAGGAGCACTCAGCTTCAATTTTGCACGTCACCGCCAATTGAGGCAACACGCTGTTACCAGCTGGCGTTCTTGTCCACCGTGTCTGTAAACCATTGTCGTTGTTGAGTTTTACCATCTTTGCCTGTGTAGTGTTGGTCTACGCGGTTGCGTATTTTTTATTTTCTGAAGTGGAGGAGATTTTTTTAAATTCAATTTTGTCTGCGTGGGAAAGGTGGAAGCTCTTTTGCAAGCTTTGGTCTGTGCTTGGGTTTGGGCGGCTTGCAAATGTGCTTACACCTGTGCGTTGATTAATGGTCATGTCTTTGTCCTGCTCCGCTTTTTAAAATAAACTCGCTGCTGATTAAGTATGCTCCTTCGGTAACTACTGTTTCGCCTTCTTTCAAACCGGATAAAATTTCAATCCAGAATTTATTTTCTGCGCCTGTTTCAACCATGCGTTGCTCGAAGGTGTTGTTATGCGCTAATACCCAAACGGTTTTCATTTTCTCTAACAGAACAGCAGATTTTGGAACGGCTAAAACGGGTTTTGAATTTTGTTTGGGACTTACATATACCATCATACCCGGAATGAGTTTGT